>NZ_JAODNM010000126.1 GCF_025464955.1 Amycolatopsis sp.
TACGCTGGGGCCTGCGGCCACCAGCCGATCAGGGTTAGTCCACACAACCGACCATGATCAACTGGTGGCCGCACCTGCCTGCGGGCAGCCCACCAGCGACATCACGAAGTCCGGCTGGAGTACTAGATCCACGACATGCATGAGATCTGGCACCGTGACCTGTGCTCCCGCATTCTGCCAGCTCGGCTTCACTGCTCTTACCAGTTGCCACCGCGATCAGTCGCACAACGTTGATCCTCTACACATCAGGGGAGCTGTCGGCCGGTAACGGTCGCAGCACGGTTGTCACGAAGCGTAACGATCAGGTCGGTGGCCGCGAGTGTGATGGTGCGGGCGGTGACGCTCAGCGCGACGAAGCGAGATGACCAGCCATGAGCTTGTCCACGTGCACAACCCTCGCGGTAGCTCGTGACGCTACCAACCCGGCCGAGACGACCGTCAAGCTCGGCGACGAGGAGGTCACGTGGGGTAAGGCGCTGGTCAGCGCCATCCCCACTGAGATTCTGGCGGCGTACACAGCTGGTCTTGCCCTGGCCATAAGCCTGGCGACTCCCGCCAACCCCGGCGCGTACTTGCCGTTCCGCTTTGCGTGGTACGGCAGTTGGCTGCTGGCTACTCCCGTGATCGCATGGCTGTTGTTCCTGCGGAAGACCAAGGCCCACGAGACAGTTAATGCCCCTGACGTCGCCGGCTTGAACGCCCTGGGCCGAACCGAGATCATCGCGCCGACCATCGCCCGGCAGCGTGGTTCACCGCCATGCCAGGTTCGCCGTGGCAAGTACATCTCTCCAGCGGCGGCTTCCAGATCACGGCTTTGATCGCGCTGTCGGTCGGTGCGCTCGTCGTCGGCCTCATCGCTCCGACCCGGATACCGAAGCCCACGACCTACCCGACTCTCACTTGAAGTGCGCGACTGCGCGCTGGACGAGGATCAGGACAGACGCGACGACCGCCAACAGGCAGATCTCACGCACTAGAGATCTGCCTCCTAGAAGCGACGATGCGGCCACGATTCATACTGCTTGCAACAAGTCTATTCCTTGTCCCGACTTAGGTGCTAAAGATTACCGACGGAACGAGTCCAGGAGGGTGGCAGAAATGCTCGGACGGAGCGCGAAAGACGTGATCAAGCCAGATGCGAGCGCTGTGATCGACCCAGGCGCAAGGAATTCGGCCGAGTCAAAGGGGAAGTCGCCTGCGATGCAACTGGACGTGCTTCGCATCTTCAGTGCGAGCGCGAAAGAGATGAACACGTTCCTAGGGTTCCCGGGCGTATTGCTGCTCTTTGGTATTGCCGCGTTGGTCTTGTCGGCGAGCAATACGGGCCTCACCTCGAGTGCGACAGCCATTATCGTTGGCCTGTCATTACTCACCAGTCTTGGCGCTTACTTTGCGCAGTGGGTAGTTGCTGTGCGGCGGGCAGAAGCACAGGCGGCAATTGTGCGAGAATACAAAATGCTCCTCGTCAATCGGTACCTCGAACACCAAAGCCAGATCCACCTTGAAGATGTAAGGTTTGTGATCGACGACATTATGAATAGACCGGTCGCGCGCGAGCCGTTTGGTGAGCATCCGGCGCTTCCCGGTGCTTAGGGAGAGGCAAGGGTGCCCGATCAAGTGTCGAGTTGTCCCGGTCTACCCCCGGGTGCAGATCGCCGGGTGAACCGAACTAGACACGGAGCAGCGGTTGCACTATGACGGTCGCTGCCATAGCGCAACCGCTCGCACCGCATTGTCCGTGACCTGCTCGGCCAGCTCGACAACCAGTCGAACCACTGCGGCGACCGCGTGGTGTTCGCGCACGACCTGCGGGACGAGGACGAGCCGGAGGCCGAGTTCAACCCTCGGGTTGGCCCCATGGCTTGCTGGTAGCCGCCAAGTCAAGGCCGGCGGGACTAGAGTCACGGGATGCAGCTTGAGCAATGGTCGGCAATGTTGAGGTTGGGCGCAACAAGGAGCGTTCGCTTCGATCCGACAGCAAAAGGGGCCAAGGCGAGCAGCCCCGACTTACCGCAGCCAACCGGAAGGACGATGCCAATTTCACGAGCGTCACCAGCCGAGAAGTCATGCGCCTTGATTGCAGCATAGGCAAGCCGCTGGGGCTCACGTAGGTCGTCGTTTTCCGAAACATTCGGCTCAAGACTTCTGAACTGATCTTCCTTCACGGAAACGCCTCCATGCGCACACAGTGCTATTTAGCTTAGCTAGGTAAAATAACTCGACTTTCGCGGTTATGCGGCTGCTTGTGCCCAGGCTTGCTGGACTTCCATAATTTCCTGGGTTGTTGCTGGTCGGGGTGATGTTGGCATAAATCGGGTGGCGATGATCTGGCATCGGAGCTTGATGAGCATGTCCAGGGTGGATGGTTAGGTCTTGGTCTTGAACCAAGGCGTTAAGGCGCGGCGTTTGGCCACGTCGTCCTGATCGTGGCCGTGCAGCACGTACCAGACGATCAGGATGCTGTGACAGAACAGTCCGAACGGGACGGTCCGCTCCACGGCTCTCGTGGTGCGGTTGTGTGCTTCCCCGACACCGAGGATGTTCTTGACATCGAAGAACGTGACCTCGATGGCCCAGCGTGCCGCGTAGCGGGCGATGATCTCCTCGGCTGTGGCGGTGAGGTCGGTGGTGATCAGCGCGATGTCGTACCCGTCTGCTGTACTGGTTTTGGTGGTGCGTCCGGTGTCTGTGACAAGAATGACCCGCACGGTGTCGGTGCGCCAGGTGCCGAACCACAGGCACACTCGTTCGGCGATCTTCACGGGCGAAAAAGACCGCACGCACAACCACTACCTGCGTTCAACCATTTTCTGTTCAGCCTGCGGTAGGCGCAAAATCTACTCGGAGAGCAAGGGCAACGGTGGCATCTACCCTTACTTCTTCTGCGTCAAGCAAAAGACCAAGACCAACAACTGCCAGCGGTCCGCCGTTCGTGCCGAGAAGATCGAGGAAGGCATCGCCAGCTTCTATAGCACCTTTCGTGTTCGCCCTGAGCACGCCCGGCAGATCCAAGGCCGCCGTCCGGCAAGAGCTAACCAGCCAGCAGGCCGAGGCCACCCGCGGCCTGGAGCACGCCCGCCGAAGTAAGCAGCGTGTGGAGGACGAGCGTGCGAAGTTGCTTAGCGCCCACTACGCCGGAGCCATCCCTCAAGACCTCCTGGCCTCCGAGATGAAGCGGTTGACCCGCGCCCTCGCCGAGGCCGTCGGCGAGATTAGAGCGGCCCAGGTCACCATGACCGACGTCGAAGCCACCCTTGAACGGGCGCTGGCCGCCGCCCGTAACTGCGAGGTGGCTTACCTCAGTGCACCAAACACCATCCGCCGACAGATCAACCAAGGCTTCTTCGAAAAGCTCTACATCGGTCGGGACGGCAGCGTCGAGCGGGTTGACCTCACCGAGCCCTTCGCCGCGCTGTTTGAGATGGGGGAGGCAATCCGGCTCGCCGCATCGCCAACAGCCACCGATCCGGTGCCCCAGAACGCCTCTGGTGTCGCGGATGCGCCTGGCACCGATCTACCCGCCGACCGTGCCCGCCCGTCTGACGTCCTCTTGGCGACCTTCGGCGAACGCATCACCGTCACAGAACGTGCATACGCAAACACCCCTGGTGAGATTTCTCTCGCCAGGGGCGGTGTGAACGAAGACTATATGGTCGGGATGACAGGATTTGAACCTGCGACCCTCCGCTCCCAAAGACCCGGAGAAGCTGTGCAAGGGGGTCCAGGTCCGCACGTTTACACAGGTCAACGCCACGTGTGCGACAAGGGCAGCGACTCTGAACGGGGCTGAACGGGACCTAAATGAGCCCCTCACTGAGACCCTCGACTGAGACTGAAACCGGCTGGACCAGGAGGGGCGCTCCCCCGGTCCCCCGTCGCCACCCCCACGCCCGATCGTCCGGGAGAGACGCTCTCAGCGGGCCATCAGAGCCCCCCACCTGGTACAGCCTCTCTCTCAGCTCGTCCTGAAACCCGTCCGTACACCATGACTCCGTAGGGTGGATGCTATGCCTCGCAAGAGCGGTAACACAGCAAGCCAGTTCAGCGCCACCGACGCTGAACGTGTCCTACAGATCGCCTGCGGTACCGCAGGCATCAGCTGCGACGGCGCCACGCTGATCAGGCTTGGCGAGAACGCCATTTTCCGGCTCCCCGGTGACCGTATTGTGGTGCGAATCGCCCGCACGCTGAGCTACTGGGATGACGCGAAAAACGAGGTTGAGGTAGCTCGCTGGCTTGCAGATCAGAAGATCTCGGCCGCCGAAGTGCACGAGGTAGCTCAGCCGATTGCAGCAGACGGGCACCCGGTGACGTTCTGGCAGTTCATCGACGGGCGCGAGGGTGACCGCACTGACACAGGAACACTAGGAACTGTTCTTCGGACGCTACACAAGCTTCCCCGCCCCGACAGTTTCGAACTGCCGAACGAAAATATTCTCGGCCGAGTGCAATCGCGAGTAGAGGTAGCGCCGGTTCCGTCGCAGGATAAAGACTTCCTGCTTGCACGACTTGAAGAACTGAGGGGGGAATTGTCTGCCCTCAAGTTTCCGCTAGAGCCTGCGCCAACGCACGGCGACGCCCATACCGGGAACTTGATGATCTGCGCCAATCAGCCCGTTCTAATCGACTTTGAACGGTTCGCGTGGGGTCAACCCGAATGGGACTTGGCCGTATCAGCGACGTCTTATCAAACCGCAGGTTGGCTGACAGAAAGGGAGTACAACACGTTTACAGAAGCCTACGGTTACGACGTCATGTCATGGCACGAGGGATTTGAAACACTCCGGTCAGTACACGAGCTAAAGATGACCACCTGGCTCATGCAGAACGTAAACGAGTCGGCCGACGCCGCGACGGAATACCAGGTCCGCATGAAAACCATCCGTGGCGATAGGTCACAATCCTGGCGCGCCTTCTGAGCGATTTATGAGCCGATCTTGATATCCGGGTAAGACCCCTTTACGAGATCCGTGAATCTCCGGACCAGGGGGTGCCCAGCATGGGAGCCACCTAGAGATTGATGAAAGTCTGACACATACCGAAGATAGCGACTGGATTGAAGAGACCCAGCGAGACTAACCGCTTCGCTCGCTAACGAGATTGCTTCTTCTAAGTTCCCGCCATTCAGCGCCCCTGCCGCGTTGACCATTCCGATAAACGCACGGGTCCTGGGCGGGGTAAGGAGTGGCTCGATTGCCTGCGCCGCAAACTGCTGCGTTTCGCGCGACCGTCCCAGGTCTCGAAAGCAGTGCGCAGCTTCTCCGGCCAGCTCCAGTGCGTCAAAGTAGCTACTCCAGTCCGGATCGTTGACCGGGTCGCGGCGCTCAAATTCCTGGTCAGCACGGTGGAGCACGTCAACACAGCCTTTGGTATCTCCCAGACTTGCCAGCGCCCGCGCCTCCATCGTCAGGAACATCGCCCGGACCGTCCCGCCGGCCGATCCGGCGATGGCGGATTGCGCAGCGCGCGCATACTGGGCCGCCTCGGTGAATTTGCCCAGGTAGTTGGCCTGGTGACTCAGGTTGGACAGGATTTGACCACCCATCTCGTGGTCGTCTGCCTCCCGAGCAAGACGTAGAGCTTGAACGAAGTACCGCTGTGCATCCCCATGTCGGCCAGCGTCGTACGCGCTCCAGCCAAGCACCTTGGCCGCGCCGGATGCTGCACTGAAGATCTCGCGGCGAGCTACGCCAGAGTGGCCATTTCGCAGCGTCGGGACGATCTCCGACTTCCAGTAGAAGAGCAGCAGGGAGCGGGTGTGCCCTCCTCCAAACTGGAAGTCGAGTTCCGTGAGGTGGTTGGTCGTCGTCCGAATTCGCGCTGCGGTTGGCGCTTCCGGAGCCGATGCGACATAAGGCTGCCCTAGCGGTGCGGAGAACAGGTATCCGGTGATGACGCCCGGCGCGGTCTCCGGGGTCCAGGCTGAACCCGTGACCGTTGGACTTACCGCAAGATCGGCGGTGGTCAGCGAATCGAGCAGATCAACAGCCTGCGAGAGCTCCACGGGGTAGCGAGTGCCGTCCTCGGTGATGTCAGCGCGTGCCGCGCCCTGCACGGAGTCGAACCCGATTTCAGCGAAGGACACATCCCTGCCGAGCTTCGTGCTCAACGCTGCGGCGATGCATCGAATGGTCTCGTCACGCGGTCGGCCGCCGTCAAGCCAGCGGCGGACAGACACATGGTCCGGCGAGATCGCAAGGTCCGCTGCCACGGCGGCGCTCCGAACCCGGGATGCAAGTCCCTTGTTGCTGACCCCCGCCGCCTCCATAACCGCAGCTAGACGCCGGTTCGGCTCCTTCGTCGACTCCACCTGATCACCTCTCCCAGTCCCAGTAAAGCACCTCCGTGCACCCCCCGAATGCACAAGTGCACCCCCCTGTGCACGCTGCCGCACCCCCACCCTGGCGCGGTTGGCTTGCGTCATAAGCAACGGCAGCAACGCCAGCACAGGAGGCAGTAATGGCCAAGAACACGATTCCAGGACTGAAGACCGGCGGCGGCATCTTGTCGAAGCTCGTGGCGGTCCTCGTGATCGGCGCCCTGCTGGTCGTCGTGGTGAAGTACCCCGGCGACGCCGCGCACTGGGTCAAGGCCATCGCCGGTGCGGCGAGCGACGCGATCACGGGCGTCGTGTCCTTCTTCCGTCAGGTCGGGAACTAGTCATGAGCGGCCCGATTCCGCAACTCGCCCTCGACCGCATCGAGCCGTTGTCGAAGCTCCGCAAGCTGCTCAAGCACGGCAGGCAGAACGTCGGTCGGGTCCTGCCCGGCGACCTCCGGGGCTTCGCGCCGAACGAATGTGCCCATCCCCTGCCGGGGGACGATCATCCGATCCTCTTGGAGCACCCCATAAGCACGTTTCACGGTGTTCACGGACACGCCGAAATGGTCAGCAACGTCCTGATGCGGCGGGAGTTTCGAGCCAACCGCGTAGGTGCCGTCCTGGATCTGGTTGCGGATTGCAGCTGCGACTTGCAGGTAGGGCGGCCTCAAGTCGTCCGGATCAAGTTTGTCCACGTCAGACAGCTTACGCGGTCGGCTCAGCTAGGCCGAACGGGTGATAACAGCTCAGCTGTATTGCCTAGGTCAGCAGAATTCTCTAACGTCTCTCTTGTCGCAGGGATCGCAGAACTTCCCCGCCACGCAGCAAGCGGCCCCGGCGGTGTTCGAGGACAAGCCGGGGCCGGCATCGACAACGTAGGAGCCAGCGATGAGAGTTGAGGATCAGCAGATATTCAAGGTGAAGACGGTTGCCGACCTGCTCGATGTCCACCGGGCAACGATCTATCGAGCGATCAAAACCGGCGACCTGGGTGCACTCAAATTCGGCACCAGCAAGGGAGCTTTCCGGATCCCGGGCTACGCGGTGAACGCCTACCTCGAGAAGTGCGCAGCAGTCTCAGAGCTACCCGGGCCACCCATCGAGTCCCCTGAGATCGCCACGCCCGGCTAGTTCGCATTAGTCAACACCAGACCCAGTTTCGTAGTCACGAGAGGAAACCAGATGAGGTCCGCACACATCACCACCCGCCGCCAGGCCGAAGGCTCGTTCTCGGTTTTCGACGCCGACGTCTCCGACCTGCAGGAGTACGTCGCTACCTTCTACGACACCTACGAGCCTTCGATCGACCAGCTGGTCGAGGAGATCGACCGGGAGCTTGCGGCGGGGCGCCGCGCCGAGTCGGCCCGCCGACTGATCGACCTGACCGACCGCCAGACCCCGCGTCGCACCCACCGCCGCGCCGGTCGCGCCGCACTGCGGTCGCTGCCCACCCGGGTCACCCCGCTCACCGGCGCCGAAGCCGAGGTCGCGTGATGGCCAGGCACAACGTGGTCGCCGAAATGGGACGCCTCAACCTGCTTCCCCGCGGTAGCGCGGCCTGGTGCCGTCAGCGCGAGCTGGTCCTGTCCCACCTCGCCACCGACGACACCACCCCCGTTCGGCCCGCCCCGGCCGCTGGTCGCCGCTCCGCTCGTAGCTTCGCCGCCTGACCAGCACCACCGAACACCCCGCCCGGCCCCGCTCACACGGCCGGTAGCGCGCTCGCAGAAATCCCCCGGAAATGCCGCCACGGCACCGCCATGCCCGAAAGGACCCCGTCATGCCCGCAACAGCCGCCCCCCGGACTCGCCGCTTCCAGTCTGTTCCCGCCCGCCGGTCGAGCATCACCGCGCTGTCCATCGCGGCCTCCGGATTCGTGCAGTCCCGAACCGACAAGGTCATCCGTCCGCAGTTCCTCGACCCGGCGCTGGAAGCCATCACCGCCAAGCACCGGGCGGGCTGGTCGGCCGCCCGCATCACCACCTGGATGCGGGAGCTGTTCGGCGGTCAGCCGCACCCCGTCGCCACCGGCTGGTTCATCAACTACGTCACCGAACTGCTGGAGATCACGGCCCGCCACGCCCTGGCACTGGCCGCCTGAACCCCCTGTTCAAACCCGCTTTTCCGCTCAACCGAAGGAGATCTGCGATGTCCCCCACCAGCCCGGCCGAGGTCATGGACTGGGCCTACCTGCCGAAGTGGTTCACCCCCGCCGAGGTCCTCGACAACCACGTCCTGCCCCTGTTCCCGAAGTAGCCGCCCCCCTCCGTACCCGCTCTGTTCCAGCACATCCCGTTCCGTCAGAAAGGTTCCATGCCATGGGTTTCTTCACCAAGACCGTCAAGACCACCAAGGCCGTTGCCCGGGGTTTCGACCGGACCGCCGAGATGGCCAGCCGCGGTGTCGGCCGCCGGGTCGTGGCCGCGTCGAGTTGCCCGCCCAACCAGTGCGGCGGATGCGGCCGCAAGGTCCGCTCCGGAGCGGGCCACTGCTCCCGGGTGGCGTGCACGAAGAAGATCGCCGCTCGCTGGTAGCTCCGCCCCGGCCCGGCGGTCCGAACCACCAACCTCGCAGCCCGCCGGGGCGGGTCTCACCACCCACCACCACCCGCACCACCGCAACGGAAGTGAGCGACACAGCATGAGCGACAACCTTCGCGTCACAGTCCACCGCAACGGCAGCAAACAGACCGTGTCCTGGGCCGGGGACGGCATCCGCGGGTCCTTCACGATCAACTGGGACACCGCCCTCACCGGCGCTGGGCGAACCGAACTTCGCCGGTTCCTCCGCGACGGCACGAGGAAGAACACCAGCCGCGTCCACCGCATCCAGGCCGTCTTGTACCTCATCGCCCGAGGTCGCGGGGTCGACTGGACCGACCGCTCGATCACCGAGGAGCTGAAGGACCACTTCGGCGACGACGAGCCCCTCGCGCAACCGGCGTTCGTCCGGTCCATCACCCGCAAGTTCTGACCACCAGCCCGCACATCCCCCACCACTGCAACGGAAAGGTTCCACCGCCATGGGTGCCAAGAAGGACGTCGACCTCGAAGCGATCATCAAGGCCGCCAGGAAGAAGCTGCGCTGCCCCGACGCCTGGGCCGCCGACATCGTCGTGCACATCTACAACAAGCACAACGACGGCTGGTCGGACGCCAAGATCGCCGCCGACCTCAAGCGCCGGTCCCACCAGGACGGCCCGCACACCGATGTGGCGTTCGTCCGCGGGGTCACCCGCCAGCTCTGACCGCCCGCCCCGGCCCGCTCTGCCTGCTCATCCCTTGCCCGCCAACGACAAGGACCACACCGCCATGACGATCAAGATCACCAACGTCGACGTCATCATCACCCAGGCCTCGAAGAAGCTCGGCCACCGCGAGGCCCTGATCGGCCTGGTCGTGACCGACATCGCCAACCACCACTGGGACGGCTGGTCGGACGCCAAGATCACCGCCGACCTGCAGCACCAGTTCGGCGCCGACGCCCCGCAAGCGCAGCTCACGTTCGTCCGCTGGATCACCCGCAAGCTCTGACCGGAAGGGACCACCGCATGAGCACTGAACGCCAGTTGTGCGACCTCGAACACCGCGTCTACCAGGCCAAGGTCATCCATCGCCGGGTCGAGCGCGACGCCCCCAAGGGCGACGGGCACGCCACCGCGGTGGAGGTCCTCGAAGAGCAGGCCGACAAGGCGATCCGGACCGGCCGGCGCGCCGGGGCCGCCGCCGATATCCGCCGGATCGAGCTGACCGTCAGCGCCTACGCCGACGGGGTCAACGGCCTGAAGCTCGCGCTGCGCCTCGCCCGCCACTGACCACCGACGACAGATCACCGCCCGGCTCAAGTACGCCTGCTTGCGGAAGTGGTGATGCCCCGGCCCCGCGGTCCGAACCACCAAGAACAGCCCGCCGGGCCGGGTCTCACCACCCACACGAATCCCTTACGAGACCACATGGGAGCCACCATGATAGGCACCGCCCTGCCCGGCGGAACACCCGCCGGCGTCACCGCCCACCTCATCGCCCGCGCCTACACCTGCAACTCGCTCGGCCCGGTCCGGGTGAACCTGCGCTACACCGCCGGCGACCCGCACGCGGTGATCCTCGACATCGCCACACCGCAACGGTCCGGCTGGGTTCGCTGGCAGATGGCCCGCGACTTGCTCGCCGACGGCCTCAACGCACCGACCGGTGAGGGCGACGTCCACGTCTCGCCGGTCGAGGTCGCGCCGGGAGAGCGCGGCGACACCGTCGCCGTCGAGCTGTCCTCGCCGGAAGGCGTCGTGCTGCTGGTGTTCGACCGCGCACCGCTGGAAAAGGTCCTCGACGAGATCGAGTGTCTGGTCCCGGCGGGTACGGAGTCCGACCGGATCGACTGGGATGCCGAATTCGCCGCGCTGGGTGGTGGGGCACGGTGACCCGCACCCACGTCGACATGTCCGCCCACGTCCGGCCCGGCGACAAGGTCCTGGTTTCGATGCTCGGCCCCGACGGTTTGCCGACGGGAACGAGTTTCCGGGCCGACGTCGACGCATCCGGCCGCTACCAGGGCTTCAAGCAGGTCCGGGCCGGGCGGGCCGCGATCTACGTCATCAACCGCCCACCGGCGGCACGGCGGTGAGCGGGCGGCAGTTCCCGTGGGACCTACGCGCGGTGCCGTGGTCGGACTGCCGGGAGTTCACCCGGGGGACCTGGGAGGGCACGATCCTGCTCTCTTGGGGCACCGGCCCGCACACCCTGCTCGCCACCAAACGCCAGCTGCGCAAGCGTGGTTTGCGGCCGGGTGGGCAGGACCCGGTGGCGGTCCTGTACTTCCGGTGCCGCCGCGCCGCGAAGCAGGTGTTCGCGAACCTCTACCTGATCGCGCTGGCTCGCCCGGTGCGGCCGATGACCCCGGCCCGGTGGGCCGCGCTGGACAAGGCGATGGCCGCCCGACGCACCTGCCGCACCTGCGGTGAGACCGGCTACGCCGAACTGCCCAAGGCCCACCGCACGTGTGAGGCCTGCCTGTACAGCGGCGGCCGGTTGGACCCGGACAGCTACCTGCACGACTTCCTCACCGGCACACCGACTTTCACCGCCGACGACCACGCGGACCTCGACCGCCGGTCACGGCCCGCCCCGGCCGGGGTGCTCGCCCCGGTCGTCCCGATACCTCGCGCACCGTCCCGGGTGGACGGTGCCCACCTGCGAAAGGTTGTGGCCTGATGGATCCCCGCAACACCTGGAACAACCCCGGTTCGGCCTACTGGGCCCCGGACGGCTACGTCGAGGAACCCGTGTTCGGTCAGCGGCGCTGGCATCACCGCCAGGTCGTCGCGGCCCAGTGGGACCTGAGCTACCAGGCCGCGAAGCGGCGCCAGCGCGTCGCCGCCGGCGCGTCGGCGGCGATCGCGGTGCTGCTTCTCCTGGTCACCGGGCTCGGTGGCGTGCACTCGCCGATCGCGGACATGGTCGTCGGCGCGCTGGTCTTCAACGTCGGCGCTCGACTGCGAGCGATGGCCCGGGTCATCGCCGCCTACCGCGGGGCGGGCCGGTGATGGCCCGGGAGGTCGTGCACCTGGAGAGGTCGCGGTCGTGGTTCTCCGGGACCGCGACGACGTTGTGCGGCATCACCTACCCGCGCGGGAAGCACAAGACGTTCTGGTTCGCCTCCACGAATTGCCGGGCGTGCCTGGCAATCCAGAAGGCGGAGGGCCGGTGACGACGCAACCTGTTCTGCTCGCCGTCGCAGTGCTCGCCGGGGTCGGGGTGCTCGCGCTGTGGCGGGCGGGCCGCAAGACCACCCACACCGTGACCCGCCGCGTCCGGGAAGTGACCCGGCTCTCGGGGATTGCGCTGGAGACGGTCACCGCCGCGATCGGGATCACCGCCCTGCAGTGGGCCGGGCTGCGCACCGGCAACCCGGTCGTCACCACCGCGGTCCTCGCGGTCCCGGGGTTGTTCGCCGGGCACGGCGTGGCCCGGCTGTTCTTCGCCCGGAACCTGACCACCACCACGACCCGAAGGGGAAAACGATGAGCACGACCGACGACATTGTCCGGCGCTGCCGCTGGGCACTCGCGCACAACAACGGCCACCCCAACGGCGCGTGGTCCACCGGCGAACAGCTCGCCGTGGCCCTGGTGCTCGCCGACACCGCGCACCTGGCAGCGATGGACTACACCGCCAGCGAAGCGGCCCGGCGCGTGCAGGGCGGGATGGTGTCACCGCCGTCGAACATGCGGCGGTGGCTGGCCACGGTCCGCGCGGAACTCGGGGTGTGGTGATGGCGACCGACGCCCGCAACTACCCGCTCAGCGAGCTGGCCGCCGCGTCCGGCCTCCTGTTCACCACCGACCTCGTGCTCGACGTCTTCGGGGTCCTGGTCCGCCACGGCTTCCCGGCACCCGCACTGTCCGGAATGGACGCCGCTCTGCTGCACCGCGCGCTGCACAGCTTCATCTACGGCCCCACCAACATTCCCGGTCACCTGACCGGAGAGGAGTGCTGAGAATGAGCAACTACCTGAAGCTCCCGTCCCACTACGTCACCCGCGGTGCCGTCAGGGCGGTCACCTGCGAGCACAACGTCAACGGCACCACGGTGGCCGTCGACCGCCCACTGATGGACATCGGTGACGGCCTGTTCGTCTCGCCGTTCATCGAGCCGGACGGGAACGGCCTTCGGATCCGGCTGGACGTCTGGATCGTGCTGTGCCTGCGCGGAGAACGGGCTACCGGGTTCCCGTTCTCGCTGCGATCGCAGGCTCTCGCTGTCCGGGCTGCGCGGGCGTTCGAGCAGGACCCCGACATCACCTGGTCGGCCCCGCACGAGCAACGCCTTGCGTGGGGCCAGGCGTTCATCGGCGCGCTCGACACCGAACCGAGGGAGGCGCAGTCCTGATGTCGATTTTCGAGGTCCTCGAACGCCACGGCACCGCCGCGCTGTTCCGGTTTGTCGGCGCGGTGGTGCTGTTCCTGACCCTGCACGCCGTCCGGCTGCCCCTGGTGATCCTCGCCCGGATCTTGGAAGGCGTCATGCGCCGCGTCGACGCCTTCGCCGTCCGGCAGGCCACCGCCCGCCCGACCCGCCCGATTAACCAGTTCTTCACCCCACACGCACAGGAGACCCACGGTGCCTACACCTGACCCCACCGACACCACCGCCTCACACCCCTACCCCCGCCCGCCGGGTACGCGGTGCGGCTGCGAGGAATGCGAGGACTGGTACCAGGAATCCCGCATGGAGATCACGGACGCCCTGATCTCCATGGCAGGCCTCGCAGGCCTCGCCGTCGTCACCGGACTCGGAGCGGCCCTGGTGCTCCCTCGACAGGGCTGGACCTTCGTCACCGTCGCCGCGGCGGTCATCGCCGCGTGCGGGTTCCTGGCCAACGTGCGCACCGCCCTGGGTGCCTGGTCGGACCTGCGGTGGATCCCCTGCGACAACCCCGAACCCCCCGAGCCTGGAGAGGACCAGCCGTCATGACCGACACCAAGACCCGTACCGATCACGCCGTCACGTGGGCGGTGGCCCACTTCGGGGAGCTGACCGGCGTCACCGTCCCGGTCGTGCTCGCCGCCACCGTCGACGTCTGGTTCCTCCTGGCCGGCGGGGCGGTGGCGGTGTGGTGGGGCTTCCACGACCTCCGCCTTGCCCGCCAGGCCAAGGCCCTGGCCGGCGCCGGGCAGCCGCCCGCACAACTGACCGCCACCACCACCGCCGCGCCGGGCTCCGGTTCGGCCGATCACCACGGGGAGAGCGCATGACCTACCGAGACGACCGCCGCGCCGACCGCGTCGCGGCGGCCGAACAAGCCCGCGCCGACGCCGACGCGGCCAGCGCCCGGCGGGTCCGCGAGGCCGCCGCGACAGCGGAGCAGGCCCTGCACGTGCGGGCCGCGCTGGCCGAGCAGGCCCGCACCGAGAAGGCCGAGCGCGACGCCCGCAACACGGCCAAGCGCGACGCCCGGTCGGCGCGGCTGGCCGCGCTGACCAAGACCACCCGGGCATGGGCGACAGAGCACGCGGTGGACCTGCTGATCTACCCACTCGCGGTCGCGTCGGCCGTGATGGCGATCCCGTCCATGGGGATCTACGGGTTCCAGGTGTACCGGTCGGCGACCGGCGGGGTCCTGCCCCTGCTCTCCGAACTCGGGATGTGGAGTTTCGCGATCGCCGTCATGGTGTCGCGGACCCGGCACCCCGAGCGGCCCGTGTGGGCACTGCAGCTCGGTCTGTGGGTGTTCGCCGGTGCCGGGTTCGCGCTCAACGTGGTGCACGGACTCGCGGACGGGTGGTCGTCGGCGGTGGTGATGGGCGCGGCCTCGATCGCCGGGGTTGTCGCCCACCAACTGCTCACCGCCTCACCGCGCCGCTCGGCAGCCGAGCGGGCCGAAGCCCGGATCGCCCGGCAGGCCGCGAGCAAGACCAACCGGATCCGGCTGGCCGCTGTGCGTACCGCGGTCGCCGACATCGACGCCAAGGGCAACGTTGCTCTGCTGTTCGCGCCGGGCCGGTACACGATCGGCCGCACCGGCCGGCTCGCCCCCGCGACGGTCGCGGGGTTGCCGGTCGATCCGATCGAGGACCTGTCCGACGCGATCGGCGACGAAGTAGCCGCGTGGCTGGCCGAGCAGGATCGACCCTCGATCGACCCGCCCACCGGCCCGGTCGACGACCGCCCGGGTGGGGCCGATCGAGGGCCGATCGCGACCCTCGACCCCGACGACGACCAGCGGAAATCGAACCGCCGACCGGACTCGATCCCGAGCCCGACCGTGCGATCGATGGACGACCTGCGAGCCGAACTGGACGCGCTGATCGAGGCCGATCCCGCCGCGATCAACCTCTCGGCCAACTCGATCCGCAAGGCCCTGCGGTGCTCGCCCAAGCGTGCACAGCAACTGCGCAACGAACGCCGCCCCAAGTAACCACCCCCGCCAGCGGGGTGGGTGCCGACCTCGATCGGCACCCACCCCGTCACCCCTCGATCCCCGCTGGACTACCCGGACGCAAGCGCGCGTCGATCACGGAAGGAACCGCCACGGTGAACACCACCGACGACCACGACGACCGGCGCGAGCTGGCTCAAGTCCACTACCTGCCCGCCACCGGCCAGACCGAACCGATCGAAGGCGAGATCGTCTCCGAGGAGGAGTACCAACGCGCGAGGCTCGCGACCCAGCGGGGCCGCCAGCTCGCCCGCTACGCGGGCTACAAGAGCGACCTCGTCACCGTCGGGCGGGTCACGAAGAAGGTCGTCACCCACGACCGCACCAAGACCGCGGGCAAAGCGTTGATCCGCAACGCCTACTACCCGATCCAGGGCACCGGCGTCGTCGTCAAGCGGTGGCGCGACACCCACGGCGCCAACCGCTACGAGCGGATGATGCGCCTGGCCGAGGTCGACGGGAACCACGAGCGGCTCATGGAGTGGGAGACCCGCGACGTCGCGGAGAAGCAGAAGCGTCACGACCGCGTCATGGACTGGGTGAAGTCCCCGTTGGAGCTGGTCAAGGCCGCCGCGCTCGGCACTGTCGCGTTCGCGGGACTGCTGCTGGTCCTGGGCATTCTCCTGGCCATCGCCCGCAAGGACGCCGGCGACATCCTCGCCCCGATCACCGCGGTGGTCGACGCGGTGGCGTTCGTGGTGTGGTTCGTCATCGCCTACGGTGCGTTTCTGCTGCTCGCAGGGACCGCCGCGGGGCTGCTCTACCTGTGGAACACCGGTCGAACCCACGCAGAGGCACCTGGCTGGGTCTCCACCGGCACGGCCACCGGCGAGGGCCGGGACCTGGTCCCGGACGAGGGCGCGATCATGAACGCGCTGCGCAACCTCAACCTCGCCCCGCTCAACCGCAAGATCAAGGAAGGGTGGCAGCCGCGGTGGGTCCAGGGCACCGGCCGCGACGGTAAGGGGTGGCGCACCCAGCTCGAACTGCCACCGGGCGTCACCGTGGAGATGATCAACGAGAAGAAGGCCGTCCTAGCGCACAACCTGGTGCGCCTGCCCGTCGAGGTGTGGCCCACCGAGCCGAAACGCCAGCCCGGCGTACTGGACCTGTGGGTCGCTGACCAGGGAATCCTCTCCGGACCGGTCGACCCGTACCCGCTGCTGACCGAGGGCACCGCGGACTACTTCACTGGCGTACCAATCGGGGTGGACCAGCGCGGCGGGCAGGTCGTCGGCAAGCTCATGGCCAGCAACTACGCCGTCGCCGGGATCATGGGCTCGGGCAAGACGTCCCTGGTCATCAACCTGCTGTGCGGGGCGATGCTCGACCCGCTGGTCGACATCGAGGTCTACGTCATGGCCTACAACGCCGACTACGACCCGATGAAGCGCCGGCTGCGCACGCTGGTCAAGGGCGACGAGGACGAACACATCGTCGCGGCGATGAACGCGCTGCGAGCCCTGCGCAGCGAGGTCACCCTGAAGGGAAAAATCCTCTCTGAGCTGGGCGGAGACGAGACGAAGCTGACCCGCAAGATGGCGCTGGCCGACCCTCGGATGCGCCCGAAGGTCGTGGTGTTCGACGAGTGCCAGGAACTGTTCCGGCACGAGAAGTTCGGCGAGGAGGCCAAGCAGCTCGCGATCAAGGTGATGATGAAGGCCCGCAAATGCGCCATCACGCTGGTGTTCGTCACCCCCGCACCCAGCGCGGACAGCCTGCCGCGTGACCTGGCCAAGACGGTGTCGCACGCCGTGTGCTTCGCCATCGGTGACCACGTCGGCAATGACGCGATCCTCGGTACCGGGTCGCACAAGGCCGGGATCACCGCGACCAGCCTGGTCGCCGGTGAGGACATCGGCACCGCCATGGCCAGCGGTTTCGCCGCCCGCGCCGGTCTGCTGCGCACCCACCACATCCGCAAGCACGCCGGCGTCGACGAAATCACCCCGATCGTGGACCGGGCCGTAGGCCTGTGCGAGGACGCGAACGTCACGACCGGGACCACCCGCACCGTGACCGAGGAACGGGACCTGTTCGACGACCTGGCCGAGGTCCTCGGTGACACCCCCGTGCGGGCCGCTGACGTCCCGGCCCGGCTGCGCACGCTCGCCCCCGACTACCAGCCCTACGACGACCTCGACGGCAAGACCTTGCGTGAACTGCTCGCGGCCGAGGACATCCGCCCGCCCTCGACCAACCGGGCCTACCCCATCGATCCGGTGACTATCCGTGAGTACATCGCCGAGCGGGACCACCTCGACAACGACGACGAGGACTAACTCACCGCATGACCGAGTGCGCGGCCCGCGCGCCGCGCGAAAACCCTCGAAAACGGGGTTTCGCCAGCATCACGCGCTGGCCGCGCACTCGGTGCACTCGCGCACTTTGAGCAGATCACACCCAGTGCGCGGCCCGCGCACTGCCCGAATGACATAAACACTCCGTTTCCGGTCGCGCACTCACTCGCGCACTCGCCGAACCGCACCTGATCCGCCGCCGTCGACGACCCGACCGGGTCGCCGCGTCGGCACCCCTTGCCCTAAATCAGTCACACCCAGTAATCAACGGAAGGGGAATCCCATGGGACGCAGCGCCACTGATGTGGACCTGACGCGGCTGGTCGTCGCCATGAAGACCCGACGGCACCACACCACCGCCGTCGGGCACCACTCGCCCGGTTCGTCGCCATGTGCCAGTGCGGGAAACGCATCCCCGCCGGCCAAGTCATGTGCTCGATCTGCGCCAACAAGTAACCCGCCCACCCGAGAGGACACCACCGATGGCCACCACCAAGACCCACCCGGCCGACTACGGCAGCCCGGCCGCGATCCGCCGCTACAAGAACGCCCGCCGCGCCCTGCTCGACAACCAGGAACACGAGATCGCCGCCGGGATCACCCGCGAGACCGCCACCTACCGGCGGCTCAACCGCGCCGTCAGCGACGCCGCGAAGAACGTCCCGGCCTGGCGGCAGTAGCCCCACTCCGCACCACACCGATCACCCGACCTCGACAGGAGAACCCATGGCCGCCAACAAGATCCGCTTCGAGGACCTGCACCTGTGTATCGACGCGGACTGCCCGAACTGCGGATGGCCCGAACGCTGGTTCGCCCCCGCCACCCGCCTGTTCGGCTGCCCGAAGTGCACCCACACCTCCACCACCCGCGACGACTGAACCACCCGGCCGCGCCACCACCGGCGCACCACCGACAGGAGACCCATGGACACACCGACCACGCCGCCGGACATCTTCGGCGACCGCGACTTCCGCGCCACCACCGGCGTTGACCGCGCCATCGCACAGATCGTGTCGCTCGCGCACCCCGACGACGGGTTCCACATCACCGCCCCGCCCGGGGACAACCCGCGGTGGGCGCGGCGCCGGCCGAAGCCGCTCTACAGCCTCACCGCCGCGCTCGCCCTGAACATCCAGGTCGAGGTGCGGATCCTGCGTGACATCCGCGAGGCCCGCGGCGAGGGCCACACGTGGTGCGACATCGGCGACGCGCTCGACCTGCCTGGTGACGACGGCGACCGCGCGTCGGTCGCGTTCGACCGCTTCGCCCCACCGAGCGGGTTGTGGTGGACCTGCCGCGACTGCACCGCCCGGGTCCGCGACCACGGCCCCGACGACCCGCACCCCGACGACCGGGAGTCCGGGCACACCGCCGACTGTCCCCGGCACCGCGCCGAAGTCAACGCCTACCTCTCGGGGGACGAATGAGCAGTACCCGACTCCGCACCGCGGCCGGGCTCGCGGCGGTCGCGGTGCTCACCTCCGCATGCCACCCGGCCGCCGCGGGCACCGCGCCGACCGCGTCCGGCCCGGCGGCGGGCAGCACGGCCTACAGCATCCCGGCGGCGGTGACGGCGCTGGCGGGGTTGCAGGTCGCGCCGGCCGACACCGGGGCGCACTACAACCGCGCCGACTGGCCGCACTGGTCGACCGTTCCGGGCAGCCCGTGCGACTCCCGCGAGATGACGCTGAAAACCCAAGGCACCGGCGTCACCACCGGAGCGGGGTGCGCGATCACCGGCGGGAAGTGGACCAGCCCGTACGACGGGGTCAGCACCACCGACGCCCGCGTGCTCGACATCGACCACATGGTCCCGCTCGCCGAAGTCGCCCGCTCCGGACGCATCGACGGCGGCCGGCGGGTCGGGCCGCGCGACTGGACCCGGGCCCAACGCCAGCACTACGCCAACGACCCGTCCGTGCTGGTCGCGGTCACCTTGACCAGCAACCGGCAGAAAGGCGACTCCGACCCGGCAGGCTGGCTGCCCAAGCACGACCGGTGCGACTACGTCGCGCACTGGGTCGCGGTCAAGGCCGCCTACTCGCTCTCGGTCGACCAGGCCGAGCACGACGCGATCGCCGCCGTACTCGCCCACTGCTGACACACCGCCATCTCACCCAACCGAAAGGATCCCGGTCGATGGACCGCAACGCCGTCAAGTCCGCGCTCGATGCCCTGGAAAAGAAGGTTAAACCCCACTTGTCGCTGTGGTTGGCGCTGAGCAGGGCAGGCAGTGCGCAGCGAGAACAGTGGACCGCTGACAAGTACAACGCCTTCTGCGACACCGCCCGCCACATCAACTATTTCAACGACAAGGTCGCCGCGTCTCGCAGTCGCGGTGAGGTGTCACCGTCGGCGGTGGCGAGTGCCGACAAGGTCATCGCGTGCACCAGGACGCTGGCCTCAGCGCACCGCATCAGCAAGTACTGAACCCCTCGAACCGTTGCCGGGCCGGTGGCCGAGCACTGCTCCCACCGGCCCGGCAGCCACCACACCACCCCCGCTTAACCCTCCACAGTGGAAGGACGCCCATGGACACCCCAGACACACCGATGCTGCACATGGCGCTCTACCTCGCCGCGATGGGCTGGCCGATCTTCCCGCTCCGCCCCGGCAGCAAGCAGCCCGCCGGACACGACGGCAAGAACTGCCCCGGCACCGGGCAGTGCGCCGACGGACACAGCACCTGGGAGAAGCGCGCCACCACCGACACCGACCGCATCACCCGGTGCTGGTCGGGCATCCCGTGGAACATCGGGATCGCCACCGGGCCCGCCGGGCTCGCCGTGGTCGACCTCGACGCCGCGAAGGACGGCGACGACCGGCCCGACGGGGTCGCCGCGCTGGCCGCGCTCGCCGACGAACGCGGCGGGCCCGTCCCGGACACGTTCGTCGTCATCACGCCGTCCGGCGGTCGGCACCTGTACTACACCGCCCCGGCAGGCACCCGGCTGCGCAACACCCAGGGCCACATCGCGCCGCACATCGACACCAGGGCGGGAGGCGGATACGTAGTAGGACCGGGCTCGGTCACCGAGGCAGGCACCTACGAGTTCCTCGACGACTACGACCCGGCCGAGCTGCCCGGGTGGTTGGTCCAAGTGTGGGTCGAACGGCCCGTAGCGGCCAGCACAGCGCCCGTTCTGCTGCGCTCTGCTGACACCACCGCCTACGGAGCGGCGGCATTGCGGGGCGAGTGCGACCGGGTCCGTGGGGCCACGGCAGGTACCTGCAACGAGGTCGTGTCCTCGGCCGCGTACACCGTCGGCCGCAAGGTCGGCGGCCGGCTGATCGACCACGCCGCCGCACGTGCGGACCTGATCGCCGCCGGGGAAACCCTGGTCGGTCCGGAGGGCTGGCCGCACGACGTCCGCGACCTCGCCCGCGTCGTCGACGCCGGTCTCAAAGCCGGTGCGGAGAACAAGGTGACACACCGGGGACGGGCGTCCTGATGATCGGGGATCTGCGGTTCGAGCCGACCGAGCGGATGGTCGTCGAGGACCGGACCGACCTGCTCGGCACCGCGGCCCTCGCGGTGTTCAACCCGACCAGGTCGCACCGCTACCTGCTCACCCGGCGGTGGGATTCGGGGCCGGCGTTGGTGTTCGTGATGCTCAACCCGTCGACCGCCGACGCGTTCACCGACGACCCCACCATCCGCCGGTGCGTCCGCTTCGCCCGCCGCGACGGGCACGGCGCGATCGCGGTGCTCAACCTCTACGCCCTGCGGGCCACCGATCCGCGCGAGCTCGACACACACCCCGACCCGATCGGGCCGGACAACGACGGCTTCATCCGCGCCATCACCGACGACGACACCGCCGGGCTGGTCGTCGCCGCGTGGGGAGCCCATACCCACGCCCGATCCCGGGCCAACGCGGTGACCCGGGCGCTGCGCACACGCCGGACCTCGCTGCGCTGCCTGGGCCTGACCCGCGACGGCTCGCCGCGCCACCCGCTCTACGTCCACCGCACCGCCCCGCTTCTGCCCTACACGACCGATTGCCGAGGAGACCGATGACCTACACCGTGACCGACCTGTTCTGCGGAGCCGGGGGCTCCGGGCTCGGAGCCAGCGCGGTACCCGGGGTGGAGCTGACGATGGCGGCGAACCACTGGGAACTGGCGATCGAGACCCACCAGACGAACTTCCCCGGCACCGACCACGACTGCGCTGACATCTCCCAGGTCGAACCGCGCCGTTACCGGCGCACCTCGATCCTGTGGGCGTCACCGGAATGCACCAACCACTCCAACGCCAAGGCCCGCAAACGCCTCGCCCAGCAAACGCTGTTCGACGGCGAACCCGACTCGTCGGCGGTGCGATCGCGGGCCACGATGTGGGACGTCCCGCGCTTCGCCGAACACCACCGCTACGAGGCCATCGTGGTGGAGAACGTCGTCGAGGCAGCGCAGTGGGAAATGTTCCCCGCCTGGTTGATGGCGATGGACCTGCTCGGCTACGACCGCCACATCGTGTGGCTCAACAGCATGCACGCAGCCGCGATCGGCTCGCCGCGGGCACCGCAGTCCCGCGACCGGATGTACGTCGTGTTCTGGCGCAAGGGCAACCGCGTGCCGGACCTCGACCTCCGCCCGGCCGCCTGGTGCGGGCCGTGCGACAAGGAAGTCAAGGCAGTGCAGGTGTTCAAGCCGCGCACCAAGAGATGGCCGCTCGCGCGGTGGGGCAAATACCGCACCCAGTACGTCTACCGCTGCCCCACCCCGCGCTGCCACGCCGACGTCGAGCCCTACGTGGTACCCGCCTCCGCAGTCATCGACTGGTCCGATCCCGGCGGCCGGATCGGAGACCGCACCGACCCGCTCGAACCCGCCACCATGGCCCGGATCACCGCCGGGCTCGCCCGCTACGCCGTACCGCAACTGGTCCCGGCTGGCGGGACCTGGAACACCGACACCACCCCGGTCACCGCACCGTTTAGGGCCCGGACCACCCGGGAGACCGAAGGACTCCTGGTGCCGCTCGAAGCCCGCGACGGCAAGTGGGCCCGCACGGCCGAGATGCCGATGCGGACGCAGTCGACCCGGGCGGAAACCGCGTTGGTCGTGCCCTACTACGGCACCGGCCGCGCACGACCGGCGACCGAGGTCATGCCGACCATGACCACGGTCGACACCGCAGGGCTGGCGTTCATCGCGGAACTTCGCGGCGGCGGCAGCCTTGTCCGGCCGGTGAGCGAGCCGCTCGCCGCGGTGTGCGCGGGCGGCAACCACCACATGCTCGTCCGCAACGACCACAACGGCGTCCTGCGCACCCCGCCCTTCACCGGACACCCGGAACCCAGCACGGGATCCGGTGCGGCACCGCGAGTGGAGGACTGCACGTTCCGGATGCTCTCCACCGCAGAAATCGGTGAGGCAATGGGTTTCCGGCGCGACTACGTCATCTGCGGAACCAGCAAACGCAACAAGGTCCGTCAGCTCGGCAACGGCGTCACCCCGCCCGCCGCCGAACTGCTCATCCGCGCCGTCGTCGACTCGCTGAGCTGACGACCGCCACCCGCACCGATCACCCCGCAACCGAAGGAGAACCTTGACGCCGCACCTGATCGCGACCATCGGCCCGCCCGGGGCCGGGAAGAGCACCGCCCGCCCGCTCTACACCCCGGCCGGTGCCGTGCTGGTCTCCCTCGACGACATCCGCGCGGACCTGTCCCCGTGCGGGTGTTCGTCCAACCAGGCCGTCAACGACGCCGCCACCACGGTCGGGTTCGACATCACCAACACCGCGCTCGCCGCGGGCCGCACCGTGGTGTGGGACACCACCGCGTACCTCTGGCGGGCACGGGCACGGATGCTGCGCACGGCCGCCCGACACGGTGCCCGCACCACCGCCGTGCTCGCTCTGCCGCCGCTGGCCACCGTGCTGGTGCGCAACGGCGGCCGGGACCCCGTCCGGTGCCGGGTGTGCGGCTACGCCCGCCGGGTCGACGACGACCGGGTCCGGGAGATGCACCACGCCATCACCCTGGCCGCACCGACGCTGGCCGCCGAAGGCTGGCACGAAGTCCACCACCTCGACCGGGTGCGGGTAGCACAGCCGAGCCGGTGACCGCGCCACACCAGGAGGGGACCGAACGCCTAGCGCCCGACCCGACCAGCCCCGCTGTACCGCTTGTGGAGGAGAACACCGATGCCACACACCGCCCGCGCGCTCCGCGCCGTCACCGGGACCGAGGTGACCCCGCCCGCCACCGACACCACACCCGCACCGGGCCACCCCGGCCCGGTGACGTACCCGGCCGGCGCGAGCGGGCGCCCGGTCCTGCGAGTCGGTGAGTCCCCGGACACCATCCGGGTCCTCACCGCCGCGCTCGACAACGGGATCATCCCCAACACCTACGTCACCGACGGGGCACCGGTCGTCGTCGAGGAAGTCTCCGGGGCGGCCGACCCCACCGCCGGGGACGACGACGTCGTGCTCCCGCTCTCGATCTCCGTACTCAAACCGGGACTGCTGGCCGGTCTGCTCGCCGACCACACCGAGGTCCTGCGCCCCAAGCCCACGAGGGGCGGAGGAGTTGAAGACGAGGAGATCTCCCCGGCCGGTCCGGAACTCACCGCGGTGCTGTCCCGGCGGACCTGGCCTGGTCTGCCGGTGCTGCGCAGGATCATCTCCACCCCGGTCCTGCGACCGGACGGGACACTGCTGCAAACCCCGGGCTACGACGAGTCGACGGGGTTCTACCTCGCCGACACCGGGCACCTCGAGCAGATCCCGGACCGGCCCACACCCGAGCAGGTCGAGCAGGCTCGGGGGTTTCTGCTGGGCACGTTCCTGCGGGACTTCCCGTGGCGAAGTGCCGCCGACCGGGCCAACTACCTGGCTCTGCTGGTCACTCCGCTGATACGGCCGTTCACGCGGTCGCTGAGCCCGTTCGGGATGATCGAGGCCTCCATGCCCGGCTCGGGGAAGACGATCCTCGCCGGGTGTGTCGGCCTGCTGGTCGGGCAGCGGGTCCTCACGTGGACCGACAGTGAAGACGAGCTCCGGAAATCGATCACGACGGTGCTGGCCGACAGCGTCGGGGTGGTGGTGTTCGACAACCTCGCCGAAGGCGAAGTCGTCAACTCCGCGGTGCTCGCCCGGCTGGTCACCGAACGGACCTGGTCCGACCGTCGGCTCGGCACCAACTCCGCGGCGACCTTCGCCAACGACCGGTTGTGGCTGGCGACGGGGAACAACCTGCGCACCGGCGGGGACATGGCCTCCCGCGCGGTGTGGGTGCGGCTCGACCCGGACTGCCCGCGTCCCGAAGCCCGCACGGGGTTCACGATCCCGAACCTGGACAGCTGGATTCTCGACCCCGCGAACCGCGCGACCGTGCTTCGGCACGTCCTGATCCTGGTCCTGGACTGGACCGCAAACGGCGCACCGATGGCGAAAGGAGTACCGCAGATGCGGCAGTTCACCCGCTGGGCCCAGTACCTCGGAGGGTTCCTCGCCCACCACGGAGTGGACGGGTTCCTCGACAACGCCGACGACGGCCGCGCGCTTGACGATGACGCCGGGGAGTGGCGGCAGTTCCTGCTCAAGTGGCACGCCCTGCACGGCGGCAACCCGATGAGCGCTCAGCAGATCCGCGCCAGCGCCGAAGTGGAGTTCGGCGTGACCGACCCGTGGGCGGGCAGCTTCCCCACCACCAACGCCGGGAAGCTCATCCCGAGCAAGTCGCTCGGCCGGCGGCTGACCGGGCAGATCGACCGGTGGCGCGGCGACGTGGTGTTACGCAGCGCGATGGACCCGCACCTCAACTGCAAGACCTACTGGGTCCACCACGAGGACACCGACGACGACAGCCCAAGGAAACCACCAGAAGAAACCCGCAAACCCGCAAACCCGCAAAAGATCTTCTAGTAACTCTCTGACCTGCTTAAACAGGTTTTTGATCTTTGCGGGTTTCTCTTCCGGGAGTCGGGAGAGAAACCCGCAAACCCGCAGGTTTGGCGAGGTTTGCGGGTTTGGAGACCCGCCCCGCGTAAGAAACCCGCACGTTGACTACCCAGGTCAGAGGCCACTTTGCGGGTTTGCGGGTTTGCGGGTTTGTTTCCGGCCCCCGCACTCCCGACTGCGAACCCGCCTCCCGCTGCCCCCTCCGTATCCGCCCGCTCTCGACCAGAGCAGGCGGATACGGAGGGGGCAGCGGTCACTCTACGCAATCTCGCCTGCCTGTCCGCACCGTTGTTCGAACCGACCCCTAACCCGGCCCGAGCACGTTCGATTGACCTTCGAATTCAGCCACAAACCCCCAGGGAGCACACACGCCATGGATGCCACCGCCGGATCCGCGCCGCGAACCCTACTAACCGTCGAAGCCGCCGCCGAACAACTCAGCATCGGGCGCACGACTATGTACGCCCTCATCAAATCGGGAGACGTGCTCAGCGTTCGCGTCGGCAATCTTCGTCGCGTTCCTGTCGAAGCCCTAGCCGCCTACGTCCAACAACTCACCACCGTCCAGCTGGCCGCCTAACCCGAAGGGACATGCCACCACATGCCGCGCAAGAAACGAGAAGAAGGCACCCGCGCGCCGAACGGCGACAGCACGGTTTACCTCGGTGCCGACGGAAAATGGCACGGCCGCGTCACCATGGGCGTGCTCGACAACGGCGAGCCGGACCGTCGCCACGTCAAGAGAACGACCGAGACGAGCGCCAAAGACGGGGTTAAAAAGCTGGAGCAGCAGCGCGCCAGCGGCAAGATTCGTCGGCCTGGTCACGCCTGGACGGTCGAGAAGTGGCTGACGCATTGGGTCGAAACCATCGCCGCCCCGTCTGTCCGGGACACGACGCTTGCCGGATACCGGACGGCCGTTTACCGATGGCTGATTCCCGGGATCGGCGCGCATCGGATCGACAAGCTGCAGCCTGAGCACTTGGAGAAGCTCTACGTCCGAATTCTCAAGGAGGGAAACAAGCCTGGCACTGCACACCAGGTTCACCGAACGATGAAGACCGCACTCTTTGTCGCGCTCAACCGAGGACACGTTACCAACAATGCGGCCAAGCTGGCAAAACCTCCACGGGTCGACGAAGACGAGATCATCCCTTTCACGGTAGACGAAGCTCAACGAATCCTCGCGGCGACCAAGAATCGACGTAACGGCGTGCGCTTCGCGGTGGCCCTCTCCCTTGGACTACGAAAGGGAGAAGCATTAGGACTTAAGTGGACGCGACTCGATTTAGAGAAGGGAGTACTCCACACGCCGCGCCAACTCCAACGCCACAAGTGGAAACACGGCTGTGACGATCCCCAGGAGTGCGGCAAGGCACTACATAAGCTGATTCCGTGCAAGAAAACATGCAATAGGCATAAGCAACCGTGTCCGCCAGTTTGTTCGCCGGACTGCGCCCGTCACGCTTCCAAATGCCCTCAGCGGCACGGTGGCGGCCTACGGGAAGTCGAGGTGAAATCCCGGGCCGGTAAGCGAACGATCGGCATACCCAAGCCGCTATTGGAGGCACTACGCGAGCATAGAAAAGCTCAAGATACCGAGCGGGAGTTTGCTGGTACGGCGTGGCACGAAGGCGATTGGGTATTTGCTCAGCCCACCGGCCGGCCGATCGATCCACGTGCCGACCATGACGAGTGGAAGAGCCTCCTATCCGAAGCGAAAGTGAGGGATGCGAGATTGCATGATGCGCGGCACACCGCCGCGACAATGCTACTGGTCCTGAAAGTGCCTCTACCCGCGATTATGGAGGTCATGGGCTGGGGTGAGGCGTCGGTTGCCAAGCGGTACGTCCACGTGCCAACCGAGGTGATCCTGAGCATTGCCGACCAGGTGGAAGGGCTGTTGTGGAAGGCAGCGCCGGGCATCGCGAAGGCACCGACCATGGGCCTGACCGACGACCAGCGGCAAGCCCTAGTCGCGCTGCTCGCGGACATGCTGCCAGGGCAGCAAAAACGGGGCGACGACGACGATCCCGACCCGGCATCGGTGGCCGTCTAAAGGTACAACTGAGCCCCTAAATGAGACCCGGGGCGCAACCACCTAGGTGGTTGCGCCCCGGAATTCCCTGGTCAGAGACCTTTTTTCTGGTCGGGATGACAGGATTTGAACCTGCGACCCTCCGCTCCCAAAGCGGATGCGCTACCAAGCTGCGCCACATCCCGATCCGCCCCTGACGGGGTGGTGTGTCAACAGCCTAGCGGTAGCCGCTAAGCTGGGTTCGCACCCGGTACTCCGGGAGCGTGCGGGTGTAGCTCAATGGTAGAGCCCTAGTCTTCCAAACTAGCTACGCGGGTTCGATTCCCGTCACCCGCTCCACACTGCGGAATGCCCTGCTCACGAGGCCTGTGAGCAGGGCATTTCGCGTCAGGTGGGGGTCACGTTGAGCTAGTCGAGGCTGGCCGGGCAGTCCGATGACCGTGACGTCCACCGGGCGGGTGGTGGTGGTGCCGTTGGCGTAGCCGAACGAGAGCACACCGGTCCGGCGAGGGGACGCGAGAGCAGGTCAGCCGTCGATCTGGCGGGCTGTCGCCATCGCCCGTTCGGGCTCCCAGAACGCGCGCATGGACCGGATCAGACCGTCCTCGCCGACGCGGTAAACGAACACGCCGACGGTGTCCACCCGGTAGTTCCCCGGCAGGTACGTGGTGATCGTGCCGACGTTCGCCACCTCGGTGCCGTCCCCCGAGGCATGCGAATCCCTGATCTCGAAGTCGAAGCGCTGCACGTGCGCGATCGTCGCGTCCCAGAACGCCGAGATCGCCTCGACCCCGCGATGCCCCTTGCCTTCGGTGTCGAACATCGACGGCCCGACCGGGTCCTCCACGACAGCGTCGACGGCGAACAGCGCCAGCCACTCGTCTTTCGCGCCGCGAGTCACCGCGTCCATCGAGCGCCACGCCGCGATGCGCGCCGCGGGCTGTTCGGCGGACTGGTCCCAGCAAACCTCGATACCCACAGCGCTGCCCTTCCTAGAACCGGGAGATGATCTCGTCGCCGAACTTCTTGATCGAATCCCTCTTCGGCCCGATCGCGGCATCGAAACCGAGGCCGTCGAAGACCCACGGCATGGTCAGGATGTCGGTGACGCCGATGTCCCCCTGCTCGCGGTAGCCGTCCAAACCGAACCTGTCGATACAGACAGCCTGGTACTCGAACGGGTCATCACCGCGGCCCCGTTCGCCAAGGAGCGCCCGCAGTCGCCCGATCGTGTCGCGCAGGTCGTCGAACTTCATCATCGCGGACGCCCAGCCGTCGGCGACCCGAGCCGCGCGGCGCAAGGCGACGTCGGTGTGACCGCCGATGTAGAACGGGACCCGCTTCTTCGGCGTCGGGCTCATCTGCAGCTTGTCGAAGTCGAAGAACTTGCCGTGGTACTCGACCATGCCGCCGTCGAGGATCAGCCTCAGGACGTCGATCGCTTCGTCGACACGCTTGCCGCGCTGCTCGTACGGCGCGCCGCACCACTCGAACTCCTCCGGCGACCATCCCACGCCCAGCCCGAGCCCGAACCGGCCGCCGGTGAGCTCCGCGACCGAACCGACCTGCCTCGCGAGCAGCACCGGATTGCGTGAACCGAGCTTCAGCACAGACGTGTAGAACTCGAGCCGGCTGGTGACCGCGCCCATCGCCGCCGCCGCGATCAACGGGTCCACCCACGGCGTCTCCGCGGTCCAGAACCGGCTGCCGTCCGGCGTGTACGGGTAGTCGGCGGACACGCTTTCGGAGTAGAACAGGGAATCCGGCAGAGCGATCGACGAGAAGCCGTACTCCTCGGCCGTGCGCGCCAGCTCGGCGAGCTGATCGAGCGGGTTCATCGCAACCGAGAGGGTGAACTTCATACCTCAGTACTATAACGTGTTCTAGTTTTCCTGGCCAGGGATCAGCGGTAGGTGCGGCTCGTCACTTGGGGAACCCCAGACGGGCTGTCCGCGTTGTCCGGTTCAAGGGATCGAACAATCGGGAGTGACCATGGGCACGACGATCTTCCTCATCGTGCTTCTCGCGCTTGTCGTCGCCGGCGGCCTCTATCTCGTGAGGTCGCAGGCGAACGCCAAGCAGCAGAGGCTCGACGACGCCAAGGCCGACGCCCGACGCCTGGTGGAGCGGCTCGGCGGCCAGGTACTGAACATCGACGGCACGAATACCGCGTCCCAGCAGGCGATGGCCGACGCGTCGGAGCGCTACAACGCCGCCGGGTCGCAGCTCGAGCAGGCGCAGACTGTCGAGCAGGCCAGGCTGGTGAAGGACACCGCGGTCGAGGGCCTGTACTACGTCCGGGCCGCCAGGACCGCGATGGGCCTGGACCCCGGGCCCGCGCTGCCTGAGGACGCCGAGCGCGAGCGCGCAGGCAAGGTTTCCGAGCATCGTCGCGTCGACGTCGAAGGCCAGACCTACGAAGCCTCGCCCGAGCCCGGCGAGGAAACGCCGCACTACTACCCGGGTGGCCGCGTCGCCGGTCGACCGGTGCCGCAGGGCTGGTACAGCGAGCCCTGGTGGAAGCCGGCGCTCGTCGCCGGCGCCTGGGGCATCGGTTCGATGTTCCTGTTCAGCGCGATGTTCTCCGGCATGGGCGGAATCGCCAGCGCATCGGCCTGGGAATCGGGCTACGACGCCGGCCAGCAGGACGCTATCGACTCCGGTGACATGGGCGGCGACGGCGGCGACATGGGCGGCGGTGACGGAGGCGGGTTCGACGGCGGAGACGGCGGCGGGTTCGACAACGCGGGCTTCGACGGCGGCGGCTTCGACGGAGGCTTCGGCGGTGGCGGCTTCGACAACGGCGGAGGAGGCTTCGACTTCTGAACTCGTGAGTGTTCCCGCCGGTTAGACCCGGCGGGAACACTCACGAGAGCTGGCAGCTGGGGCACCAGTACAGGTTCCGGCCGGCCAGGTTGGCGTGCGCCACCGGTGTTCCGCACACCAGGCACGGCTCGCCCGTGCGCCGGTAGACGTAGACCTCGCCGCCGTGCCGGTCGACACGCGGGGCACGGCCGGTGGCCTCGGGCAGGTGCTCGGGGGCGACGGTGTCGATCCGGCCGATGCGGACTCCCTCCCGCATCAGCCCGACGAGGTCGGCCCAGATGTCTGTCCACAGTGCCCGGTCGAGCGACGTCCCCGGGATCATCGGCGCGACGCCGTGTCGGAACAGCACTTCGGCCCGGTAGACGTTGCCGACACCGGCGAGCACGGTCTGGTCCATCAGCAACGCGGCGAGGGAAGTCCGGGAGCAGGAAATGCGTTCCCACGCCAGGTCCGGCCGGGCGTCCTTGCGCAGCGGGTCCGGGCCCAGCCGCGCCTTGATCGCGTCGACCTGGCTGGGGTCGATCAGCTCACACCGGTTGGGCCCGCGCAGGTCCGTCCAATGTGTACCGCCGACCAGCCGCATCCGGACCTGCCCGATGGGCTCGGTGTCCGGCAGCTTCGTCTCGGTGAACGTGCCGTACAGACCGAGGTGAACGTGGATCGTCCCCTGTGGACCGTAGTGGTGGAACAGGTGCTTGCCGTACGCCTCGGCGCCGACGAGCACGTGACCGTCCACAACGGACGCGTCGGCGGTGAAGCGCCCTTGCGGGCTCGTGACGGCGACCGGTTTGCCACCGTAACGACGTTTGTGCAGCCGGGCGAGGCGGTGGAGCGTGTGCCCCTCGGGCATCAGGCCTCCGGCAGCGGCGGCGGGTTGCCCGTGCGCTCGTAGTCCAGGAGCTGCTCGATCCGGCGCGCGTGGCGCGGCTCGGGCGAGGGCTCGGTCGCGAGGAACGCCTCGACGATCGCGACGGCCTCGTCGACCGTGTGCATCCGCGCACCGACGCCGACGACCTGCGCGTGGTTGTGCTGACGCGACAGCTGGGCGATCTCGGGCTTCCAGGCGAGCGCCGCCCGGATGCCGGGCACCTTGTTGGCGGCGATCTGCTCGCCGTTGCCGGAGCCGCCGATGACGACACCGAGGCTGCCCTCGTCGGCCACGACGCGGCGCGCGGCCTCGACACAGTAGGCCGGGTAGTCGTCCTCCGCGTCGTAAACCCGCGGACCGACGTCGGTCACGTCGTGGCCCTGCCCCTTGAGGTGGTCCACCAGGTGGTTCTTGAGCTCGAAGCCGGCATGGTCGGATCCCAGATAAACACGCACGAAAAGGAGTGTGCCATCCGAGGTGGGTCCCGGCATGATGTGGGGGTGGACATCTGGGGGCAAGCCGGCAACGACGTCCGGCTCGAATGGGGATCGGACGGGGTCGCCACACTCGGAAGCGTTTGCGCAGTGCTGGTCGTGGTCGACGTGCTGTCGTTCGGTACGACGGTCGACCTGGTCGTCGGCAACGGCAGCCAGGTCCTGCCGTTGCGCTGGCGCGACGAGCAGGCCGCTGAGGCCGCGAGCGCCGCCGGAGCGGTGCTGGCCGGGGCCAGGGACTGGACACTGCGGCCGTCATCGGTGGTGACGATGCCGCCGTCGATGCTGTTCGGACTGCCGTCGCCGAACGGAGCGACCCTCTGTTCGGCTGCCGCGGAAACCGGTGCGCACGTCTTCGCCGGCTGCCTGCGCAACGCCTCCGCGGTGGCCGAAGCGGCTCATGACGTGGCCGGAAGCGCCGCGATCGGGGTGATTCCCGGCGGCGAGCGCTGGGGCGTGAACATGTTCAGCACGACGACGGACGCACTCGGACCGCTCCGGCCGTGCGTCGAAGACCAACTCGGCGCGGGGGCGATCGTGGCGGCTTTGCGCACACTCGGCCGCTCGGTGTCGGCGGAGGCCCAGCTGGCGGCGTCGGCGTACGCCGCCACGGACATCCGGACGACGTTGCCGGACTGTTCGTCCGGTCGCGAGCTGATCGCGGCAGGTCACGCCGGTGACGTCGAACTCGCGTCCCATGTCGACATCAGCACAGCCGCTCCACGACTGATCGAAGGAGTGCTCCGCGGATGACGGACGGACGTTGGATCGACCTCGCCGAAGGCGTCTACTCGCGGCGCTATCCCGAACTCGACCTGACGATCGGGCTGGTAGTCGGCTCGTCCGGCTGCCTGGTCGTCGACACGCGCGGCGACGTCGGGCAGGGCACGGAGCTCGCCGCGGCGGTACGCGAGCTCACGAGCCTGCCGTGGACCGTCGTCTACACCCACGCGCACTTCGACCACTGCTTCGGGACGACACCGTTCCTCCCCTGCGACGTCTGGGCCCACGAGGCCTGCGTCGCCGAACTCACGACCTACGGCGAGCAGGCCCGCGGGAAACGTGCTGCGTCCTACCGCGCCGAAGGCAAGACAACGATCGCCGACGACCTCGACCGCACCACGATCGAACTGCCCGGCAAGGTCTTCGCCGACGAAGCGGTGCTCGACCTCGGCGGCCGGCGGGTCGTGCTGCGCCACGTGGGGAAGGCGCACACCGACCACGACGTCCTCGTGCACGTCCCCGACGCTGGTGTCGTCTTCGCCGGCGACGTCGTCGAGAACGCCCCGGCAGGGTTCAGCGCCGAGTCGTTCGGCGTCGACAACGACCTCGGCAGCTGGCCGGGCGTGCTCGCCGCGATCGAGGCCATGGGGGCGCAGACGGTCGTTCCCGGCCACGGTGAACCCGTCGACGTGGCGTTCGTCACGGACCAGCGCGAGAAGCTCACCGAGCTGGCCGAGCTGCACGCCCGAGTCCGCACCAAGGAACTGACCGAGGAGGATGCGGTGGCCCGCTCCCGCTATCCCGAAGACGTCACCCGCGCGGCCCTCGGCGTGCCGGCCGCCGGTTGAGCACAGGTGGCGTCGGCGAGCGCCAAGCCACGACAAGGTAAATTCAGAGTGTGACCCGAACATGACCGCGGCCAGTTCCGCAGACCCGTCGACCGAAGTGACACGGGAAGCCGGCCGTCGTCGTACCTTCGCGGTGATCAGCCATCCCGACGCGGGCAAGTCCACCCTGACCGAGGCCCTCGCGCTGCACGCCAAGGCCATCACGAGCGCCGGCGCCGTGCACGGCAAGGCCAACCGCGCGGGCGTGGTGTCCGACTGGATGGAAATGGAGCAGGCCCGAGGGATCTCGATCACCTCGGCCGCGCTGCAGTTCTCCTACGGCGACTCCGTGATCAACCTGGTCGACACCCCCGGCCACGCGGACTTCTCCGAGGACACCTACCGCGTGCTCACCGCGGTCGACTCCGCGGTGATGCTCATCGACGCCGCCAAGGGCCTCGAACCGCAGACGCTGAAGCTGTTCGACGTCTGCCGGTACCGCGGGATCCCGGTGATCACCTTCATCAACAAGTGGGACCGTCCTGGCCGCGAGGCCCTGGAGCTGTGCGACGAGCTGCAGGAACGGATCGGCCTGCAGCCGATGCCGCTGACCTGGCCCGTCGGCCACGCGGGGCACTTCCGCGGCGTCCTCGACCGCGCCGACGGCAACTTCGTCCGCTTCCAGCGCACAGCCGGCGGCGCGACGGCCGCCCCCGAGGAGCGCATCGCCCCCGAGCGCGCCGAAGCCGAAGAAGGTGACGACTGGGTCCGCGCGTACGAGGAGTCCGAGCTTCTCGCGGAGTCGGGCGGCGAGTTCGACGTCGACAAGTTCTACGCGGCCACGGCCACGCCGGTCCTCTTCGGCGCGGCGGTGACCAACTTCGGCGTCCGGCATCTGCTGGACCTGCTCGCCGAGCTGGCGCCCAAGCCGGAGCCGCGGCTCGACGAGGACAAGAACCCGCGCGAGCTCGACACGCCCTTCTCCGCGTTCGTGTTCAAGGTGCAGACCGGCATGGACTCCGCCCACCGCGACCAGGTCGCGTTCGCGCGGGTCTGCTCCGGGATGTTCGAGCGCGGCATGGTCGTGATGAACTCGACCACGAACAAGCCGTTCGCGACGAAGTACGCGCAGCAGGTGTTCGGGCAGCAGCGTTCCACGGTGGATGTCGCCTACCCCGGTGACGTCGTCGGCCTGATCAACGCGTCCGCGCTGCGTGTCGGGGACACGCTGTACGACGGCAAGCCGCCGGTGCGCTTCCCCAAGCTGCCCAGCTTCGCGCCGGCGCACTTCGCGGTCGCCAGGCCGAAGGACCTCAGCCGCGTCAAGCACTTCCGCAAGGGCATCGAGCAGCTCGGCGCCGAAGGTGTCGTGCAGTTGCTGCGATCCGATCGGCGAGGCGACGGCACGCCCGTACTCGCCGCCGTCGGCCCGCTGCAGTTCGAGGTCGCGTCGCACCGGCTCGAAGTCGAGTTCAAGTCCCCGGCGATCCTCGACGTGCTCCCTTACGCGACCGTGCGCCGCCTCGCCGATCCGGCGCAGCGGCCCATCGTCGACGGCGGTCGCAACAGCGAGGTCCTCGTCCGCGGCGACGGCGAGCTGCTGGCCCTGTTCGGCAGTGACATGGTCATGCGCGTGATGCAGCGGATGAACCCGGAGCTGGTGCTCGAATCCCTCGTCGCCGAAGCCGACTGACTCGTGAGCGTTCCGGCCGGTTAGAACCCGGCCGGAACGCTCACGAGGCGTTACTTGAAGTTCAGGTCGCCGGTGCGGGTCCGCTTGAGCTCGAAGAAGTCCGGGTAGCTGGCGAGCGCGCGGGCGCCGTCGAACACCTTCAGCGCGTCCTCGCCACGGGGGATCGAGCTGAGCACGGGGCCGAAGAAGGCGACGCCGTCGATGTGGATGGTCGGCGTGCCGACGTCCATGCCGACCGGGTCCATGCCCTCGTGGTGGCTCTTGCTGAGCGCCTCGTCGTACTCGGTCGAGTTCGCGGCCTCGAACAGCTCAGGCGCACCAACGGCTTCGAGTGCTTCCTTGATGACCTGGTCACGGTCCTTGTTGCCGTCGTTGTGGAAACGCGTGCCGAACTCCGTGTAGTACTGGCGGACGGCGTCCTGGCCCTTGTGCTGCGCCAGCGCGACGGCGACGCGCACCGGGCCCCAGCCCTGCGCCAGGAGCTCCTTGTACTGCTCGGGCAGTTCGTCCCGGCCGCTGTTGAGCAGTGACAGGCTCATCACGCGGAAGTTCAGGTCGAGATCGCGCTGCTTTTCGACGTCGAGGATCCACCGTGAGGTGATCCAGGCGAACGGACAGATCGGGTCGAAATAGAAGTCGACCTTCACGGTCTCTGAACTGGCGGTCATCGGTATCTCCTCGTAGCGGAAGCTCAGATTCAGGTGAGCCACTGGCCCCTACAGCGCCGCAACGCCGGGAGCGGGACGCTTGTTCCCATCGTCGGCGGCGTGTCGTCCATGATTGGATGCCAGGAGTACGCCGTAGGCGACAACCGATGCCACTAACCAGACAACCAGAGGTGCCCGTGCCCGCCCCGAACCTGACCCGCGACCAAGCCAAGCAGCGCGCCGAGCTGCTGGACGTCGAGTCCTACGACATCGAACTCGACGTGACGGACGGCCGCGGTGGTCCTGGTGAGAAGACATTCCAATCGACCACGAGGATCCGCTTCTCGAGCAAGCACGCCGGTCGGTCGTCCTGGGTCGACATCGTCGCCGAAGCCGTGCGCTCGGCGAACCTGAACGGGACCGAACTCGACGTCAGCACCTACGTCGAGGACAACGGCGTCGCACTGCCGGAGATCGCCGAGTCCAACGAGCTCGTCGTCCACGCCGACTGCCGCTACATGAACACCGGTGAAGGGCTGCACCGGTTCGTCGACCCGGTCGACGACGGCGTGTACCTCTACAGCCAGTTCGAGACCGCGGACGCCAAGCGCATGTTCGCCTGCTTCGACCAGCCGGACCTGAAGTCGGTCTACCGGCTCACCGTCACCGCGCCGCGCGAGTGGAAGCTCATTTCCAACACCCTCGCCGAGTCGTCGGAAGAAACCCCCGAGGGCGCGGTCAAGACCGTTTTCAAGGTGTCCGAACGGCTTTCGACCTATCTGGTCGCGCTGATCGCCGGGCCGTTCGCTGAATGGCGCGACGAGTATCGCGAGCAGACCGACACCGGGGACCTGGTCATCCCGCTGGGCGTCTACTGCCGTGCCTCACTCGCCGAACACATGGACGCCGACCGGTTGTTCGCCGAGACCAAGCAGGGTTTCGGTTTCTACCACCGTACTTTCGCCACGCCGTATCCGTTTTCCAAGTACGACCAGCTGTTCGTCCCGGAGTTCAACGCAGGCGCCATGGAGAACGCGGGCGCGGTGACCTTCCTCGAGGACTACGTCTTCCGCAGTCGCGTCACCCGCTACTCCTACGAGCGCCGCGCCGAGACACTGCTGCACGAGATGGCGCACATGTGGTTCGGCGACCTGGTCACCATGCGCTGGTGGGACGACCTGTGGCTGAACGAGTCGTTCGCGACGTTCGCCAGTGTGCTCGCGCAGGCGGAGGCGACCGAATACAAGAACGCGTGGACCAGCTTCGCGAACATCGAGAAATCCTGGGCGTACCGGCAGGATCAGCTGCCTTCGACGCACCCGATCGCCGCGGACATCGTGGACCTGCACGCGGTCGAGGTGAACTTCGACGGCATCACCTACGCCAAGGGCGCCAGCGTCCTCAAGCAACTGGTCGCCTACGTCGGTCTCCAGCACTTCCTGGATGGACTGAAGGTCTACTTCGGCAAGCACGCCTGGGGCAACGCGACCCTGTCGGACCTGCTGTCCGCGCTGGAAGAGGCGTCCGGGCGGGACCTGTCGTGGTGGAGCGCGCAGTGGCTGGAGACGACCGGCCTCAACTCGCTCACGCCGCGCTACCAGCTCGATGCGGCAGGGAACTTCAGCTCCTTCGCCGTACTCCAGAGCGGCGCCAAGCCAGGCGCTGGTGAGCTGCGCACGCACCGCGTCGCCATCGGTATCTACGACGACGACGGCGCCGGGAAGCTCGTCCGCACCCAGCGAGTCGAGTTGGACGTCGACGGCGACCGCACCGAGGTGCCCGAGCTCGCCGGGGTCGCGGCGGGCAAGCTCGTGCTGGTCAACGACGACGACCTAACCTACTGCACGATGCGCCTCGACCCGGCTTCGCTGATCACGCTGATCGACCGCATCGGCGACATCACCGACCCGCTGCCGCGCACGCTGTGCTGGTCGGCGGCGTGGGAGATGACGCGGGAGGCCGAGCTCAAGGCCCGCGACTTCGTCACCCTCGTGCTGCGCGGGATCCACGCGGAGAGCGAAGTCGGTGTCGTCCAGCGGCTGCTGATGCAGGCGCAGACCGCGATCAACTCCTACGCGGACCAGACCTGGGCCCGTGAACAGGGCTGGCCGGCGTTCAGCGCGCGGCTGCTCGAGCTGGTACTGGCCGCGGAGCCGGGTTCCGACCACCAGCTGTCGTTCGTCAGTTCGCTGGCCGGTTCGGTGCTCGACGACGCGACGACGTCGACCATCGCGGGCTGGCTGGACGGTTCCGCCCCGCTCGACGGCCTCACCGTCGACACAGACCTGCGCTGGCGGCTCTTGCACTCGCTGGTGGCCCACGGCAAGGCCGGCGAGGACGAGATCGACGCCGAGCTGGCCCGGGACAACACCTCGGCCGGACGACGTCACGCGGAACGCGCGCGGGCCTTACGGCCGACCCTGGAGGCCAAGGCGGACGCCTGGCAGCGCGCGGTCTACGACGACGCACTGCCCAACGCGGTGAGCGACTCGCTCATTTCCGGGTTCGCCCATCCAGGTCAGAAGGCCATGCTCGGCGACTACGTCGGCAAGTACTTCGACGTGATCGACGAGGTCTGGCAGCGCCGGTCGAGCGAACGGGCCCAGCCGACCGTCATCGGGCTCTTCCCGTCCTGGGCGGTGGAACCCGGCACGGTCGAGGCGGCCGACGCGTGGCTCGCCACCGGACAGCCCGCCGCGCTCCTGCGGCTGGTTTCCGAAGGCCGGGCCGGCATCGTCCGCGCCCTCGCCGCACGCGAGTTCGACCAGCAGGCCTAGCAGAGAACGCCGAGGGCCCCTTCCGCCGCGCGGAAGGGGCCCTCTGACGTTGCTAGCCGACGTTGTCGAGCTTCAGGCTTTCGGCGCGGGGCCCGCCTGGTCGGAAAGCATGCGCAGGGAGTTCACCAGGCCACCGATGAGATCGCCTTCCTTGAACGACGCGACCATGCTGGCGACGGCAAGCTTGGCGCCGCGGTCGGGCAGGCGCTCCGCGGCGTAGGTGCCGGTGACGATCTCGATGCGCCGCTCCCCCGGCGACACCGCGACCAGCACGGCCTGCGCGGCAGCTTCACCGATCGAGGCGTGCAGCCGGGCCGCCTCGGCCTGGCTGTCCTCGCCGAGCGCACCGAGGTAGATGCTGAAGTCGAGGCCGGCCTCACGGCTCGCCAGCGTCAACGCCTCGTCGAGCCGGGCGAGCTGCTTGGGGCTGAATGGGCCGGATGGCGCATCGGGCTCATACATCTTGGCTGCCGAGCGCCGTCCGCTGGCGGTAATCGCGACGCCGTATTCGGCCTCGGGAGCCTCGACGACGGCAGCTTCATGCCGGCCGTGTACCTCGGTGGCAGTCTCGGTCACAGTGCTCTCACCAGTTGCCACGAGCGCCTCCTCCTACGGTCGAGCCGCCGAGGGCGGGGATCGCGGCGCCCGCAGCGCCGTGCCGCGTGATGGCGCCGACGCCGTCGGGGTTGGCACTCCACCACAGGGGCGGGTGATCCCAGGCCTGGCCCGAGCGGTACCGGGGCCTGCCCGAGAACTTGGACCGGTTGGTGATCAGTCCGACCGCGCCGTAGATGGCCCCCGGGATCGCGGCGTAGACCAGGATCGTCTCGACAACATTCACGTCGGCAGCGTATCGGATGCCCGCCGGGCCTACCCGGCCACGCCGCCCTTCGCGGGCACCCTTTCGGGCGGCCTTTTGGGCACCCCTTCGGGCACTGCGGACCGGTGACCGTTCACCCCACCACAGGCGCCGTCCGCCGCTTGCCGCGTCCGGACTGGAACGTTGAGCCGAAGGCCGCCGCGCGAAAGGTTGCAACTCACCGTGCGGGCGGCCGCACCGAGCGCCCATGGGTTGTTAGCTGAGTGAAATGCTCGTAGCTTTTTCACCTGTACGGGCCTTGCGCCTCGCCCTAGGTCCCCAATAGGTAACGCACCGGTCTCGAGAGGACTCATCATGCAGAGCGTTCAGGCACCCACCCAGGCTATTGCGGACAACTTTCCGTCACTGTTCGCTGCTGACGGAGCCCTCCTTCAGCGTGGCACCCGTGTGACGGCCGGCACACGTGTCACTCGCGGTACACGGGTCACCCGTGGCACCAGGGTCACCGCCGGCACCCGAGTGACCTGTGGCACCCGTGTCACACGCGGCACACGGGTCACCCGCGGTACCAGGGTCACCGCCGGCACGCGGGTCACCCGCGGCACCCGTGTGACGCGCGGCACACGCGTCACGGCCGGCACCCGCGTCACCGCCAGCTGAAGAGCGTCACTCAGCCACACAGTTGATCGGCCACACAGTTGATCGGCCACACAACCGCGTAGAAGATCCTCCGGCTCGCCCCGGCCGCCTTCCCAGGCAGCCGGGGCGCCGGCATATCCACGCTCAGGCGGCAGGCGCGCCCAGGTAGGGACGCCACAGCGGATCCGCCTCGGTCGAGTGCGCCAGCAGCTTCCAGTGCGGCCCGTGCGGGGCACGGGGCACCACGCGCAGCCGCCAACCCAGCTCCGAGAGCAGTTTGTCGGCTTTGCGATGATTGCACTTCGCGCAGCAGGCGACGCAGTTCTGCCAGGTGTGAGGTCCGCCACGACTGCGCGGCTGGACATGGTCGATCGTCTCGGCCCTGCCTCCGCAGTAGGCGCACCGGAAGTGGTCACGATGCATCAGGCCGGCGCGGGTCAACGGGACTTTCGCGCGGTAGGGGACGCGGACATAGGTGCTCAACCGGATCACCGAGGGCACCGGCAGGGAGACCGACGCCGCGTGCAGCAGGAGCCCGGCCGGATCGCCGTGCACCACCTCGGCCTTGCCACACATGACGAGCACCACAGCGCGACGGAGCGGCAACGCTGTGAGCGGCTCGAATGTGGCGTTGAGCAGGAGAACTCGCCGTCGGCCCGTGGCCAGAGCAGTGGGTGCGGCCCCGGGCGCCGGGTCCCGCCCTCTACGCTGTCCGGGCGGTCGGGATACACCCCCTGGCCGCGATCCGGGCCCACCCGAGTGGGCACACAGAACGACCTCCGGTGTTTGCCCGGCCACGGCTTGGCCCGGCACACCGAGGGGGATGGGTTGTCGGTCTGGCACTCGACCACCTCCACCAATACAAGCCATAGTCGACCATAGATGTGCCCCTCCGCGCACGTGTGTTAGGTGACGTGTCACACGACGTCCACGAGATCGTGGCCGAACGCAGGCGGACCTGAGGGGCACACCAGGCGAAAAGGAGTGCTTCCAGCTGTGAATCCCCTGTCCGCTCAGCAGCCAACCTGCATCAACGAAGCCGGCTCCTGGTGCGCGCAGATCTTCCAGTGGACCCACAACGCGTGGCTGGCCGGTTCGGGCAGCTGGCTGATCACCAAACCGGTCCGGATCCTGCTGATCCTGCTCGTCGCACTGCTCGTCCAGCGCCTCGTCAGGCGACTGATCGGCAGGCTCACCACCATCCCGCGCGGCGGTGGCAAGCTCCCGACCCTGCTGCGGCCGCTGCGTGAACGCGCGCCGGACACGCTGGGCCCGGTGGTCGTCGAGCGACGGCGTCAGCGCGCCACGACCATCGGCTCGGTGCTGAAGTCGATGAGCACCTTCCTGATCTACGGCCTGGCTTTCGTGCTGATCCTGGGCGAGCTCGGGATCAACCTCGGCCCGATCATCGCGTCGGCGGGCGTGGTCGGGGTCGCGATCGGGTTCGGCGCGCAGAACCTGGTCCGGGACTTCCTGTCCGGGATGTTCATGATGGTCGAGGACCAATACGGCGTCGGCGACGTCGTGGACCTCGGCAGTGCCAGCGGGACGGTCGAAGCGGTCGGCCTGCGCATCACCACGCTGCGCGACATCAAGGGCACCGTCTGGTACATGCGCAACGGCGAAGTCCTGCGAGTCGGCAACTCCAGCCAGGGCTTCGCGGTCGCCGTCATCGACGTGCCGCTGAGCTACACCGCCGACGTCGACCGCGCCACCGCCGTGATCACCGACGCGATTTCTTCGGCGGTCAAGAGCTCGGAGCTGTCGGCGCTGGTGCTGGGGCCGCCGGAGGTGCTCGGCGTGGAAAGCGTGACACCGGAAGGCATCGAACTGCGGCTGACGGCCAAAGTCCGCCCCGGCAAGCAATGGGTCGTGCAGCGTGCACTGCGCGCCTCGATCATCGCCGCGCTGGAAGAAGCGGGCTTCGATCCGCCGCTCGGCCGGTTCATCAACACTCCGGCCGTCGAGAAGTAGCCGGGAAGAGGCAAAATGGAGTGGTGGCAGACGTGAGCAGTCAGGCAGTCCCGGCAGAGCCGGAGACCTTCTACGACGCGGTCGGTGGCGAACCGACCTTTCGCAAGCTCGTAGCCAAGTTCTACGCGTTGGTGGCCACGGACGAGATACTCCGGCCGCTCTACCCCGAGGAGGACCTCGGGCCGGCCGAGGAGCGCTTCCGGTTGTTCCTGATGCAGTACTGGGGCGGCCCGCACACCTACTCCGACCAGCGGGGCCATCCACGCCTGCGCATGCGGCACAACCCGTTCAAGGTCGGCCCGAACGAGCGCGACGCGTGGTTGCGCGCGATCGGCCAGGCCGTGGACGAGGTGGGCTTCGAAGAGCCATACCGCCAGCAGCTGTGGGCCTACCTCGAGATGGCCGCCAACAGCATGATGAACAGTTTTGAGTGATGCGAAGAACCACCGAAGGCAGGCGTGACGAGCCGCAGGGGACCCTGTGGTGGCATGACGCCGTTTTCTACCAGGTCTACGTCCGCTCCTTCGCCGACTTCAACGGCGATGGCGTCGGTGATCTCGAAGGCCTGCGCACCCGGCTGGGCTACCTCGAACTCCTCGGCGTCGACGCGTTGTGGCTGACGCCGTTCTACCCCTCCCCGATGGCCGACCACGGTTACGACATCGCCGACCCGCGCGAGGTGGACCCGACGTACGGCAGCCTCGGCGATTTCGACGCGCTGGTGGCCGACGCGCACAGCCGCGACATCAAGATCACCATCGACCTGGTGCCGAACCACACCAGCAACACCCATGAATGGTTCCGCTCGGCGATGGCGGCCGCGCCGGGCAGCGCCGAGCGCGAGCGGTACCTCTTCCGCGACGGCAAGGGCGAAAGTGGTCAGGAGCCGCCGAACAACTGGGTCAGCGCGTTCGGCGGACCGGCGTGGACGCGGGTGCCGGACGGGCAGTGGTACCTGCACCTGTTCGCGCCGCAGCAGCCGGACCTGAACTGGGTCAACCCCGAGGTGCGCGCCGACTTCGAACGGACACTGCGGTTCTGGCTCGACAGGGGCGTCGACGGCTTCCGGATCGACGTCGCGCACGGGATGGCCAAGCCGCCGGGCCTGCCGGACATGGATCCGCGGGTGAGCGCGCTCAGCAGCGGCGACTACGGCGACCCGAGGTTCGACAACGACGGCGTGCACGAGATCCACCAGCTGATCAGGAAGGTGCTCGACGAGTACCCGCAGACGATGGCGGTCGGCGAGATCTGGGTCGCCGACGAACTGCGGCTCGCCCGATACCTGCGGCCCGACGAGCTGCACCTGGCATTCAACTTCCGGCTGGTGCTGACCCATTTCGACGCCGACGCGCTGCGCACCACGATCGACCGGTCCCTCGCCGTCCCGATGGCGACCGGCGCGCCGGCGACGTGGACGCTGGCCAACCACGACGTCTGGCGGCAGGTCAGCCGGTACGGCGGCGGCGCACAGGGCGTCCGCCGGGCGCGGGCGATGGCTGTCGTCGAGCTGGCGTTGCCGGGCGCGGTGTACCTGTACAACGGCGAAGAGCTCGGGCTCGCGAACGTCGATATGCCGGCGGAGGCCATGGCCGACCCGCGCGCGAGGACGAGCGGGCCGGAGTACGGGCGTGACGTCTCGCGCGTGCCGCTGCCGTGGGAAGGGGATGAACCGCCTTTCGGGTTCTCCCGCACCACCCGCACCTGGCTGCCGATGCCGGCCGAATGGGCCCCGCTGACGGTGGAAAAACAACTCGAAGACGAGACGTCCACGCTCTCGCTGTACCGGCGCGCGGTGGAGCTGCGGCAGAAGCATCCGGCGTTTTCCGGCGACGAACTCGAGTGGTACGGCGCACCGGCGGGATGTTTCGCGTTCCGGCGCAAAGCGGGCGGGCTGGTGTGCGCGCTGAACACCTCGGCTTCACCGATTACGTTGCCGCCAGGGGAAGTTCTGCTTTCCAGCAGTCCACTGGAGGACGGAAAACTGCCCCCGGACGCGGCTGCCTGGCTCGTCTGAGGCGAACCGGGCTGTTAAGTGTTAAACGTTCTTAACGACGCGAATTTCTTTTAATCTCGGTCTGCTCCCAACTATTTCCCCGCTTAGAGGAGATCGAGTATGCGTATTCGCGGCAAGGTGCTCTCCACTGTTTTCGCCACGACCCTGATTCCGCTGTCCATGTTTGCGCCGGCCGCTTCCGCCTCGCAACCGCTACCCCCGCCGGCCGCCGTCGACGGGGTCGCCCACGCTCTGCACCTCTCGACGGACCAAGCACGCGAACGACTACAACAGCAGGACGGGGCTCAACGAATCTCGGCAGCGCTCCCGCAGTCACTGCGCGCCGCGCTCGCGGGCGAATGGTTCGACGCGCAGAGCGGGCAACTCGCCGTGGCCGTCACCGATCAGGCCGCCGCGAACGCGGCACTCGCGGCCGGTGCCCAGCCCCACCTCGTCACCCGGGGGAAGGCCCAGCTCGACGGCTTGGCCGCTGCGGTCGGCAAACTGGCCGCGCCGCACGTACCCGGCATCGGCGGCTGGGGTGTCGACCCGGTGACCGACAGCGTCGTCGTCACGGTCGACCGAGCCGCGGCCACCGCCGTGACGGCACGGTTCCTGGACGCGGTGTCGACACTCGGTGAAGGCGTCCGCACGAAGGACGTCGCCGGCCTGCCAACCCGGCAGTCGGGCACCGTGCAGCCGGGAAATCCGTGGTGGCCGGGCAGCGAATCCAACTGCTCGGTGGGCTTCGACGCCACGGATGCCCAGGGCGGCAAGGACTTCGTCACCGCCGGGCACTGCACCAACGACGCCGACCAGCCGGTGTACGGCGCGAGCGGGCAGCAGAACCGGGTCGGCACGTCGAACGTCGGCGGCTCGCACAGTGTCGACGCGCAGGAAGGCGACATGGGTGTAGTCGCGGTGGACCAGCCCGGCTGGACGCTGTCGGCGTCGGTCAACACCTGGGGCGGCGCCGCGGTGACCGTCACCGGTTCGACCGAGCCACTTGTCGGCCAGGCCGTGTGCCATTCCGGCAACACTTCGCACTGGCAGTGCGGCACGGTGACCGCGGTCGACCAGAGCATCGACTACGGCAGCGTGGTCGTCGACGGGCTGTCGACGACCAACGCGTGCTCGCTGGGCGGCGATTCCGGCGGCGCGTGGCTCGCCGCGGACAAGGCCGTCGGCCTGCACTCCGGCGGGCAGTCCTCATGCGCGCCGGGCGGTGCCGACAACCAGTCGATCTTCCAGCCGGTGAACGAGGCGCTCCAGAAGTGGTCGCTGACCCTGTTCACCGGCGGCGGCAGTGGAACGGACACCCAGGCCCCCAGCACTCCCGCGAACGTGCGCTCAACGTCCACCACCGCGACGAGCGTCTCGCTGGCTTGGGACGCCTCGACCGACAACGTGGGTGTGACCGGCTACGACGTCTGCAACGGCGCAACGGTGGCGACGACGGTCTCGGGCACCTCCGCGACGATCACCGGTCTCACCGCCGACACCGCGTACTCGTTTACGGTCAAGGCGAAAGACGCGGCGGGGAACTCCTCGGCCGCGAGCTCGGAGGTCAGCGTGCGCACGCCGCCTGGCAGCAGCGGCCGGGTCTTCAGCAGCACCACGGCTTATCCCATCAAGGACTTCCAAGTGTCGGTCAGCCCGATCCGCTCGACGGCCACCGGCGCGGCCGCTTCACCGGTCACCGTCGGGGTTTCGGCGACGCACACGTGCGTGGAAGACCTGACGATCACGCTGGTCTCGCCGTCCGGCAACAGGTACACGCTGCAGCGGTCCGGCGGCGCGACCTGCCACGCTTACCCCGCGGGCGAGACGTACTCGGTCCCGGTCTCCGGCCAGCAGGCCTCGGGGACTTGGACGCTGCGGGTCGCCGACAACGGACCGGGCGACACCGGCACGCTGAACGGCTGGTCCATCACCTTGTAACCACAGTGCGGTGAAAGGGACTTTCCTTGCGTCCACCGCACGGAAAGTCCCTTTCACGCGACACTAGTCCCATTCCCAGCGGAAGCCGTAGCAGCCGGGGCCGAAGTTGAGCGCCACCGCGTGCACGGAGGACACGTCGTCCATCGGCATGGCCATGACCTCTTCCTTTCCGGTATCGGGACGGGCGTATCGCATGCAGCGCGCGGGCTTTTCGTCGCCGTCGAAACCGACTTCGAGCACGTATTCGCGGACGGGGAACCGGAACTTGCGCTCGTAGTTGGTGGCCGGCGGGAACGGCGCGGAAGTGACGAGTTCGTGTTCGGTGAGCACCGTTTCGCCGCGTCGCAGCGGCCGCTCGAACAGCAGCTCGGCGGCGAGAAAACCAATGTCCGGGCGGGCGACGACCCGGCCGGTCCGGCAGTTGCGCAGCGCCCGCACCCGCGGAACCGGCCGGTTGTGCTCGTCGAGGTGCATGATCACGACCCACCGGTCGGGACCGTCGGCCTCGGCGCGCAGGACCTGACGCGACAGGAAGGACCGCTCGCCGCGGTCGGATCCGATGGTGACCCGGTCGTGCTGGCTGATCCTGGCCAGGCGGTCGTCCCACCGCGTGTCGAGCCCGCTCACCAGGTCCGAGACCTGCTCGGGCTGCGTCCAGAACGCGGACATCCGGTGGTCCGCACCAGCGGCCTTCAGCCATCGTCCCCGTTTGCGCGGCGGCGGAAGGTGCCCGAGGAGCGTCCCCTCCGGCAGTCCGAGCACTTCTTCGAGGCGGGCGAGCGCCACCAGCGATTTCGGCCGTTCCGGGCGGCTGCGGCCGTTCTGCCAATAACTCAGCGTCGCCAGGCTGACTGAGATCCCTTCGCGCGACAACCGCTCTTGGATGCGCTCCAACCCCAGTCCCCTGGCCCGGATGGCGGCACGCAGCACTTCCGGAAATGAACCGGTTTCCCCCAGACGAACGGTCACACGGCCCTCCCCGGCGGAATCGGATTTCCGAGTAACCGTAGGTGAACGGCCACCCACCCGGAAGGGCCGGGATTTAACAGGTAAAACTCAGCACGGCGAGGGTGCCGATCGGGGAGCTTTCGATCCCATCCGCCGCGCTGCGGACAATCGCCCTGCGAGGTGTACTGAGCCGGAAAAGCTCAGGCGGATCCACCGGAGTTATGTCCGGCTTCGAAGGCCTCGGTGACCAGCCAGCCGACGACCGCCGCGGCCTGGACGTAAGGCGCGGCTTTCGCCGTGCCACGACCAACCGCCCTGGTCCGCGCCCACTTCTGCGCGGGCCGCACGACGGTATGGGCCTCCATTGCCTGTTCAGGGGCAGGATCGGCGGGACGTTCGGTGCGCCACGGCGTCTCACCAGGCACGACGTCGGCCAGGAAATCCGCCGTCGGGTCCCCGTCGTCCTCGGTGCCGCGTCGCTCGATCATGACCCCACTGTGGCACCGCCGCTCGCCCGGCACCACCAGCCGGGCGAGCGATAAGAAACCCGTAATCGACGCCAGAAGCCGCTAGGAGCTGTTAGAAGAGCAGCGGCAGCAGTGCGTGACGGCGTTTCAACACGGCACCGTAGCGGGCGTCGAGGCGCATCCAGGAGTCCGTGGCGGTCACCCGGACCACGTCGCCGGCGATGGTGGAGTCGAGGAACCCCATGCCCGACAAGGCGAACAGGCACCGGAGCTGCACCTTGATCTCCACCTTCTCCCCGGTGACGGTCAGCACCGGCTGATCCATCAACGAGGCCGGCGGAGTGCCGTGCGGGCCGACGTTGTCCTTGGCGAGGGTGACCCCGCGGTCGGCGAGGTCGGCCACCACGATCACCGGCAGTTCGTCCACCAGCTGCCAGCCCTCGGCCGCCGGCAGCTCCGAATGCCACATGATGTCGCGCGCGGGTCCCGGGTCCATCCGCTCGCCGCCGACGACGGTAAGCGCGGCCAGCAGCTCGTTCCCCGAGACGGTGATGTCCGAGGGGGTGATCTCACCGGCGACCGCCCTGGTGGCGAGCACCTCGAACGGCGTCGACACCCACGCTTCGACCACGCCGGCTCCCGGCCGTTGACGCAACCGCACGAACGTCTGACCGTCGAGCCGGACGGCCCTGGCCACGAACGCGCCGAGCGTCTCCCGATCGGCCTCGTCGGGAATGCGGAGTTCAGGCACGCTCAGGTTCCCTTCATAGCGTCGCCCGCGGCGATCCGGTCCCGCAGGAAGTCACGCTCGGGATCGGTCAGCCGGCGCGGCCGCCCGGACACGAGATCGTACGGCGCCAGCTGGGTTTCCGCGGTGACGGCCACCTTGTCCTCTGCGGACGGTCCATCGTGGACGGCGTAGCCGAGGGTGAACGACGCGAACTTCAACCGGGTCAGCGTGATGTCGACCCGGAGCTCCTGCCCGGACACGATGATCGGCGCGAGGTAGCGAACGGTCAGGCTCGCCACCACGATCCCCTTCGGCAGGTCGGTGAGACCAGCGCGGTTCGCTTCGCCGAACAGCAGCGGGATTCTCGCCTCTTCGAGCACCGTCACCATTTTGGCGTGGTTGATGTGCCCGTACGGATCCATGTCGGTCCACCGCGGCCGGACGGTCGCGACGTAGGCCCTGTCGGTCATCTGACGGTGCTGCGGATCTGCCGCGCGGCGACGGACAGGGTCGCCAGGTCCAACCGGCCCAACCGGTTGATCTCGTCGAGGGCAACCCGCGCCCTGGACAGCCGCAGCGAGTTCGCCCGCTCCCAGTACTCGATCTTTTCGTCCACTGTGTCCTCTGAATCGCTGTGCCGCAGGGCGTCCAGCGTGATCGCCCGCAACGAAGCGTAGACGTCGTCGCGCAACGAGATCCTGGCCAGTGCGTGCCAGCGGTTGCCCCGCTCGAGCGCGCTGATCGAGGTCAGCATCTGGTCGACGTTCAGGTGATCGGACAGGGCGTAGTACAGCTCCGCGGTGACCTCCGGGTGCCGCACCGCGTCGGAGCCGGCCTGGTGCTCGGCCAGCTCGGAGGCCTCGGTGACGTCGAGCAGGCCGTAGGCGTGCAGCAGCACCGAAATCCGCCGCGCGAGCGGCTCCGGGACGTCGTCCGCCACCAGCTTGTCGACACCGGCCTGCAAGGACTCGGCCTCGCGACCGCGCAGCAGCCCGCTCGCCTTGGCCGCGAGTTCGGCGACCACCGGGCCGAACCGGTTGATCTCGGCGAGCGGGGCCAGCGGCTGCGGCCGGTTGGTGAGGAACCACCGCGCCGCGCGGTCGAGCAGGCGCCGGGTCTCGAGCATCATCGCGTCCGCAACCTCGGTGCGGACCACCGTGTCGAGCGCGGCGATCTCACGCCAGAGCGAGGGCAGGTCGAAGACGTGGTTGACCACGGCATAGGCACGCACCGCGTCGGTCGCGGTGGCGTTCATCTCCTCGGCGAGGCGGAAGACGAACGAGATGCCCGCCCCGTCAACGACCTCGTTGGCGACCAGCGTGGTGATGATCTGCCGCTTGAGGGGGTGGTCGAAGATCGCCGTGCCGAACCTGTCACGCAGCGGCTTCGGGAAGTACTCCGGCAGCCGCCTCGCGAACACCTCCGACTCGGGCAGCTCGCTGGCGAGCAGCTCGTCCTTGAGCTCCAGCTTGACGTGCGCCAGCAGCGTCGCGAGCTCCGGCGAAGACAGGCCGTTGCCTGCCTTGTCCAGCGCCCGGAACTCCGAGGTCGACGGCAGCCCTTCGAGCTTGCGGTCGAACGCGCCGGCCGCCACCAGCGCGGCGACCTGGCGCTGGTGCACCGAGAGCATCGGCCCGGCATGCGCCCGGCTGACCCCGAGCACCGCGTTCTGCTGGTAGTTGTCGGCGAGCACGAGCGCGGAGACCTCGTCGGTCATCTCCTCGAGCAGCTCGTTGCGCTGCCCCTGCTCCAACCCGCCGGCCGCCACCAGGTGATCGAGCAGGATCTTGATGTTGACTTCGTGATCGCTGCAGTCGACGCCGGCGGAGTTGTCCAGGGCATCGGTGTTGATCTTGCCGCCCGACCGGGCGAACTCGATTCGGCCCAGCTGGGTCAGCCCGAGGTTCCCGCCCTCGCCGACGACCTTCGCGCGCAGCTGGCTGCCGTTGACACGCACCGCGTCGTTGGCCCTGTCCCCGGCGTCGGCGTTGGTCTCGCGCTCGGCCTTGACGTAGGTGCCGATGCCGCCGTTCCACAGCAGTTCGACCGGCGCCAGCAGGATCGCGCGCATCAGGTCCGTGGGCGCGAGCTTGACGACGTCGTCGCCGAGGCCGAGCGCGCGCCGCACCTGCGGGCTGATCGGGATGATCTTGGCGCTGCGCGGGAAGATGCCGCCGCCCTTACTGATCAGTGAGCGGTCGTAGTCGTCCCACGACGAGCGCGGCAGGTCGAACAGGCGACGCCGTTCGGCGAATGAAGTCGCGGCGTCCGGGTCCGGGTCGAGGAACACGTGCATGTGGTTGAACGCGGCGACGAGCCGGATGTGCTCCGAGAGCAGCATGCCGTTGCCGAAGACGTCCCCGGCCATGTCGCCGACACCGACGACGGTGAAGTCCTCGGCCTGGGAGTCCTTGCCGAGTTCGCGGAAGTGCCGCTTGACGCTCTCCCACGCGCCCTTGGCGGTAATGCCCATGGCTTTGTGGTCGTAGCCGACCGAACCGCCCGAAGCGAACGCGTCTCCGAGCCAGAAGCCGTAATCCGCCGACACCTCGTTCGCGATGTCGGAGAAAGTGGCGGTGCCCTTGTCGGCCGCGACGACGAGGTAGCTGTCGTCGCCGTCGTAGCGGACGACGTCCGGCGCGGGCACGGTCTTGCCCTCGACCCGGTTGTCGGTGATGTCGAGCAGCCCCGAGATGAGCATCCGGTAACAGGCGATGCCCTCCTTGAGCTGCGCCTCCCGGTCCAAGCCGGGATCACCGGTCGACAACGGCGGACGCTTGACGACGAACCCGCCCTTCGCGCCCACGGGCACGATGACAGCGTTCTTCACCGCCTGCGCCTTGACCAGGCCGAGCACCTCGGTGCGGAAGTCCTCACGCCGGTCGGACCAGCGCAACCCGCCACGCGCGACCGGGCCGAAGCGCAGGTGCACGCCCTCGACCCGCGGCGAGTAGACGAACACCTCGAACCGCGGCCGGGGCTCGGGCAGATCGGGCACGCCCTGCGGGTCGAGCTTGATCGCCAGGTACGGCCGAGCCTTCCCGTCGGCGTCGGTGACGTGGTAGTTCGTGCGCAGCGTCGCGCCGATGACCGCGAGCAGGCGGCGCAGGATGCGGTCCTCGTCGAGGCTCTTGACCTCGTCGATCAGCTCGGAGATCGACGTCGTCAGCGCGTCGCCCAGGCTCTTGCGTTCAGCTTCCGGGCGCGCCGGGTCGAACCGGAGCTCGAAGAGCCGCACCAGCTCGGTCGCGATATCGCAGTGCGCGAGCACGGCGTCCTGGATGTACTCCTGGGAGTTCGGGCTCCCGGCCTGCCGGAGGTAGCGCGAGTACGCGCGCAGGATCGCGGTCTGGCGCCAAGACAGCCCGGCGCGCAGGACCAGCGCGTTGAAGTCGTCGACCTCGGTCTGGCCGCACCAGGCGGCGTTGAACGCGTCCTGGAACCGGGTCTGCAGGTCGGACTCGCCGCCGGCGGCGATCTGGTCGAGCACCCGCGGCTCGATGCGCAGCCCGAAGTCGTAGATCCACGACCAGGTGCCGTCGTCACGGCGGAGCTCGTACGGCCGCTCGTCGACCACCTCGACGCCCATCCGCTGCAGCATCGGCAGGACCTTCGACAGCGTCACGCCCTCGCCGAGCAGGTACAGCTTGAACCGCCGTTCGCCGGGCTCGGCATCGACCGGGACGTAGAACGACATCGCGAGCTCGCCGTCGTTGGACAGCGAGTCCAACTGGCGCAGGTCGGCGAGTGCCTCGCTCGCGCGGAAGTCCTCGCGATAGCCCTCCGGGAACACCGAGGCGAACCGCTGCCCCAGCTCGACCGCGGACTCCTCGTGGAGCATGCCCAGCGCGGTGGTGCCGTCTTCGGCGCGCTCCCGGCGTTCGGCCAGGATGGCCTCGACCATCAGGTCGTCCCAGCTGCGGACGGCGGTGTTGAGCCGCTCCTGGATCGCCACGGTGTCGGGTTCGATCCGGCTGGCCGGGTCGGTGTGCACGATGAAATGCACCTGCGCGAGCACGGTTTCCCCGATGCGCGCGCTGTATTCGAGCTGGGTGCCCTCGAGCTCGGAGAGCAGCACCTCCTGCATCGCCAGCCGCGAACGCGTCGTGTAGCGGTCACGCGGCAGGAACACCAGGCATGAGTAGAACCGGCCGTAGGTGTCACGGCGCAAGAACAGCCGCAGCCGCCGCCGGTCCGACAGCGTGATCGCGCCGGTGGTGGTCGAGTACAGCGAGTCGGTGTCGGCGGAGAACAGGTCCGCGCGGGGCCAGTTCTGCAGCACCTCGAGCATCCGCTGCCCGGAGAACGACTCCATCGGGAAGCCTGCGCGGTGGATGACCTGCCGCACACGGCCGCCGATGACCGGGACGTCCAGGACGTTGGCGTGCAGCGCGGTGGTGGTGAACATGCCGAGGAAGCGGTGTTCCCCGGTCACCAGGCCCCGCTCGTCGAACGTCTTGACACCGACGTAGTACGGATAGATCGGCCGGTGGACGGTCGAGGGCGCACTCGCCTGGGTCAGCACCAGGAGGGTCGGCTCGAGCGCGCTGGGCGCGGTGTCCGGACCGGCGGTGAGGCTGCGGGCGGCGAGGCTGTCCTGCCGCAGGACGCCGAGCCCCGATGCGAGCACCGTGCGCAGCGCCGGCTCATCGGTGCCGGGGTTCGTGTCCTCGACGATCTCGTAGCGGCGGTAGCCGAGGAACATGAAATTGCCGTCGGCGAGCCAGCGCAGCAGGTCCGCGCCATCGGAAACCTCGTCGGCGGGCAGCAGCGGCGGATGGGCGTCGAGCTCGGCGGCCAGCTGGCACGCCGCTTCGGCCATCTTGTCGGCGTCCTCGACGACCTCGCGGACGTCGCCGAGCACCGAGGACAGCCGGTTGTCGAGCTCACGGGCGCGGTTCGGGTCCGAGACAAGATCGATCTCGACATACATCCACGACTCTGCGGCCGCGCCCTCCGGCGGCGACGCCGCGTCGGCGGTCGGGTAGACCTCCAGCAACTCGCCGGTCAGCTCGCGGCTCACCACCACGATCGGGTGCACGATCCGCTGGACCTGCACTCCGTCGCGGGCGAACTCCGCGGCCACGGAGTCGACGAGGTAGGGCATGTCGTCGGTGACCACTTGGACGACGGTGGCCTCGCGGGTCCAGCCGTCCTCGGTGGTCGTCGGGTTCAACAGCCGCACGGCCGGCCGTCCCGGCACCCGCTGCTGGGCCAGCTGCAGATGCGAACGGACCGCGCCGACGAGCGCGACCGGGTCGTCCCCGAGCACTTCCTCGGCCGGAATGTGCCGGTAGTACAGGCGAACGAGCTCGCCGATCTCCGGTGCCAGGGCGGCCGCCGCGTCGATCAGGTCGTCCCGGATCTGTTCCGGGGTGGCCGATCGGCGCTGAACGCCACCGTTCTCGATGCCGACGCCACTTTCGGGCGGGGACGAGACTCCCGTCGAGCTCATTGAGCAACTCTCCACTTTGCGTGAGGTAAACGGTGCCGGCCACTTCGATGTGGACGGCAAGGCCCACCTTAATGCCCGGACACCGCGGCGTTCACAGAACACCGGGTTGCGCCCCCATAGGGCGAGAATGCTTGAACCCACAAGGGAAACGTGATCGGTTCAGTCATCGATCCAGTGCGCTGAAAGCAGTACCCAATCCAGGTGAATTCCATAGTGGATCCGGTGATTTACCTAGTGATCGAGCTAACTCTCGTCAGTGCGGTGACGGCCGCTGTCCGCGGCAGTCTCCCCCGATCGCCGATGCCCGTTCATCGGGCGCACGTCCTGTCGTTCGGCCTGCCGTTCGGTTTGCGGCCCCAGGCGTTTGACCAAGGCCGAAGCGCTGGACGTACCCGCTTGGTGCTCGGCCAGTGCCCTGGCAAGCAGCTCGGCCAGGCCGGCGTCCGGCGGCGGCTCGTCGGCGGAGATCGCGCGGGCGTAACCGTCGCCAAACGGCTCGGAGGTCGACGACCACTGGGAACCGCCGCTGTCCTGAAGAGGTTCCAGAGACGGCGGCATGCGCAGGCGCGGGAGCCACGGATCGGAAACCTGGTCTCCATACCGGTCACCGATGGACAATTCGTCATTCGACGGCGCCGGGCGCCGGAAAGGTTCGGGTGTGGGTTCGGTCACCACGGGCGCGGGAGCCGGGGGCTCGGGCTCGAAGACCGCCACTGGTTCGGGGGTGGGCACTGGAGTTGCCCGAGCCGGCTCGGGCGGGAGCACGGACGAGACGTCGTCGGTGGCGCGTCGCCGTCCGCCGCCGCCACCGGTGTTGGCGCCGGCGATGCCGAGCCTGTCGAGGACCGACCGCGCCGCGACCGAACCGTGCTCGGAGTCGTGGCGGGTGGTAGGCGCGAGGGCGTCGCGGTGGCCGTTAACCGGCTCCGGGACGGCCGGGGACCGGCTCTCGGTGGCGCGCCCGTTCGTCGGACTCGCCGTGTTTGTCGGGCTTGTCGGGCTTGTCTGGCTCGTCGCACTAGCGGGGCTGACGTGGGCGGACCGGCCGTTCGACGAGCCGTTGCGCGGCGGCTCGGGCAGTTCCCAGCTGGGGGCGAACGACTCCGGAACGGCCAGTGGCACGTGGCTCACCGTGACCTGAGGAACCCTCGGAGCGGGTTCAGCGGCCGGGGCCGGCGCGAGCTGCAGCTCCGGTACCGCGGGTGCCGCCGGAGAGACCGCCGAGCGCGAGGTGGTCGGCGAGAGGATGTCATCGAGGTCGACCTGCGCCTGCTCACCGGAGCCGAACTCCCCGGAGAGCAGTCCACAGGCCTGCCGCCGCTCCCTGGAGTGGAGGTGTTCGGCGGCGCGGGAGCGGTGCAGGCATTCGATCGCCTCGGACGGCCTGCCGAGCCGCTCCTCCAGTTGCGCCAGTTCGAGCCACAACCGCGCGGTCAACGCGTGCAGACCGTGCTGGTCGGTGCTGTAGACGGCTTCGCGGAGCAAGACCGTGGCCGCCTCGCCGGAGCCGGCTGGCAGGTGCACCCGGGTGGCGATGGCGAGGCGGAGCCAGCCGGCGGGCGCGATACTCGCCGCCCGCAGCGGCGCGGCCAGCACCGGCTCGGAGATCTCGAGCGCCATCTCCGTGTCGCCGCGGTCGAGCAGGGTGCACGCCAGCTGGAGCACCAGGCGGATCCGGACCAGACCGGCGGCGTCCTCCGGCCGGTCGAGGCGTTCGAGCAGGCCGAGCCCGGTGCGCGCGGCATCGGCGGCGGCCGTGAGGTCGCCGTGGCGGCGGCGGTGCGCGGACGTCCCGACCCGCAGGAGCGCGCGCAGCAGCAGGACCGTGTCCGCGTCGAGGCTCTCGTCGGTGGAGCACAGCCTGTCGGCCTCCAGCAGCACCCTGTCCAACTCGGCTTTCCGGCCGAACTGGGCCAGGCAGCCGACCAGGTGGCACAGCGCCTCGGCTCGCTGGACCGGCGACAGGTGCGGCTCCGCCAGCACCGGCCGCAGCGCGGCGAGCGCGGTCAGCGGCGCGCCGACGGCGCGTGCGCAGACCGCCAGGTCGATCCGGAGGCGGGCCGCGATGTCGGCGTAGCCGGCGTCTTCGGCCGCACGCAGCGCGGCCACCGCCCGGCCGACGGTCGCCGGGCGGTCACCGAGCCGGACACTGGCCGAGACCACCAGGCTCTCGGCTCGCACCCACAGCTGATCGGACCCGGCCGCCTCCGCCAGCGCCGCCGCGCGCTCGCCGAGGATGAGCGAGAGCTCGGGCGCCCGCAACGAGACGTCCGCCGCTTTGCCGAGGAGGTGCCCAACGGCGTCGAGCCCGCCATCGCCCATGACCGCGTTCCACGCGCCCGCCGGAGAACCGGCGGACGTGCTTGTTCGGATGTGCTTGCTGGCTACCACTGGGGACTCCGCTTCAATGTCGGCTAAGACGTGCTCGCTCAGCGGTACTCAGGAGTATCACAAGGATCGTCCCTTCCGTCGGGGAACGTGCGATCGCCGAGTGCGTGAGCCCGCTGGAGCAAGCTCGCCGGATGCCTAGTCGCGGGTGAGCTTGCGGTGGGTCACCCGGTGTGGCCGGGCGGCTTCCGCGCCGAGACGGTTGATCTTGTTCTTCTCGTACCCTTCGAAGTTGCCTTCGAACCAGTACCACTGCGACGGGTTCTCGTCGGTGCCCTCCCAGGCGAGGATGTGGGTCGCCACCCGGTCGAGGAACCACCGGTCGTGCGAGATGACCACGGCGCAGCCGGGGAACTGTTCGAGCGCGTTCTCCAGCGAGCCGAGCGTCTCGACGTCCAGGTCGTTCGTCGGTTCGTCCAGCAGGATCAGGTTTCCACCCTGCTTCAGAGTCATCGCCAGGTTCAGCCGGTTGCGCTCGCCACCGGAGAGCACCCCCGAAGGCTTCTGCTGGTCCGGCCCCTTGAAACCGAAGGCGCTGACGTAGGCCCGGGACGGCATCTCGACCTGCCCGACGTGGATGAAGTCGAGCTTGTCCGAAACCACCTCCCACACCGTCTTCTTCGGGTCCAGCAGCCCCTCACGGTTCTGGTCCACATAGGACAGTTTGACCGTCTCGCCGATCCGGACGAGGCCGTCGTCGGCTTCCTCGAGCCCGACGATGGTCTTGAACAGCGTCGTCTTGCCGACCCCGTTCGGTCCGATGACCCCGACGATGCCGTTGCGCGGCAGGTCGAACGACAGCCCGTCGATGAGGACCCGGCCGTCGAATCCCTTGCGCAGCTTGTCGACCTCGACCACGACATTGCCCAGGCGCGGGCCAGGCGGGATCTGGATCTCCTCGAAGTCCAGCTTCCGGTACTTGTCGGCCTCGGCGGCCATCTCCTCGTACCGGTCGAGCCGGGACCGCGACTTGGTCTGGCGGGCCTTCGCGTTGGACCGCACCCACTCGAGTTCGGTCTTGAGCCGCTTGGCGAGCTTCTGGTCCTTCTTGCCCTGGACCTCGAGGCGTTCCTGCTTCTTCTCGAGGTAGGTCGAGTAGTTGCCCTCGTAGCCGACGACCCGGCCGCGGTCGATCTCCATGATCCACTCGGCCACGTTGTCCAGGAAGTACCGGTCGTGCGTGACGGCCAGGACGGCGCCAGGGTAGGTGGACAGGAACTGCTCCAGCCAGAGCACGCTCTCGGCGTCCAAATGGTTGGTGGGCTCGTCGAGCAGCAGCAGGTCCGGGCTGGACAGCAGCAGCTTGCACAGCGCCACGCGGCGGCGCTCACCACCGGAAAGGTGGCCGACGCCCTCCTCCGGCGGGGGACAGCGCAGCGCGTCCATGGCCTGCTCGAGCATGGAGTCGATCTCCCAGGCGTCCCCGTGGTCGAGATCCTCCTGGAGCTGCCCCATCTCCTCCATCAGCTCGTCGCTGTAGTCGGTCTCCATCAGCTTGGCGATCTCGTTGTACCGGTCGAGTTTGACCTTGATGTCGCCCAGGCCCTCTTCGACGTTGCCGCGCACGGTCTTTTCCTCGTTGAGGACCGGCTCCTGCATCAGGATGCCCACCGACGCCCCCGGTTTCAGGACGGCCTCGCCGTTGCTGGCGTTCTCCAACCCGGCCATGATCTTGAGCACGGTGGACTTTCCAGCACCGTTGGGACCGACAACGCCGATCTTGGCTCCGGGGAAGAACGCGGTGCTGACATCGTCGAGGATGACCTTGTCCCCGACGGTCTTGCGCACCTTTTGCATCGTGTAGATGTACTCGGCCATGCGAGCGATCGTAGAGCGAGCTCGCGGAGGGCTCGACGGCGGTCACCACAGCTCTACCGACCGTAAGGCCGCGATCACTACCCGGCCGGGCCCGGTGCCGCGCGAAACGCCGACGCCACCAGCGCTCCCGCGTCTCCCCCGCACTCATGCGGCGGACACCCCCGCACCCTCGCCGACAAGCGCGTTCTCGGCACCGGCCGGGCGCGGTCCGGGCAGCGGGCGCCACGCCCGGAACTCGGGTCGCTCGATCGGACGGGGCCTGCGGACGCGTTGCACGACCGCCGTGCACCGGTTGAGGTTCGGCCCCACGGCCGAGGCCTCAAGCTCAGGTACAGGACGAGACTGTTCGGTGTCGGCCGGGCCGCCGGTGAACAGCCGGCCGGTGACGATGACCGGGTCGCCCTTGGTGAGCGAGCTGTGGACGGCCTCGGCGAGTTTGCGCCAACAGGTCACCCTGACCGACAGGTGGCGCCCGTCGATCCAGTCGCCGCTTCCCCTGTCCCGTCGGCGTTCCGTACTGCGCACCCAGAAGCTGACGACGTCGTGCCCGTTCGACGTCGAGCGCGTCAGCTCGCTGGCGACGCTGCCGACCAACGTGACCGTGGTCTCCCCTACCGCCATGATCCTGATCCCTTCCCCTTCACGGTGCCGGGGCCTGCTGCCGCCGGCGAGGCGTGAACCCAGCTTGCGTCAGCGTGAAGGGGAAAAGGGCGTGCTCGGCCAATCTGTGGACAACTGGCGGCGCGGGTGAACAACTCGCCGCGGTCCGGCCGGCGAAGGCGGGAAATGTCGGAGGCCTGTGGTAGCGCTCTCCGGACTCACTCGGTCGGTTTGCCGCCGGACATCTGACGCAGCATCTCGTTGTAGGCGTTGAGGTCCTCGTCACCAGTGACCTCCTCGCGGCGGTCCTTGCGGCGCGCCTCGCGGTCGTCGGCGCGCGACCACTGCACCAGCAACGCGATGAGTACGAGCAGCACCGGGATCTCCCCCGAGGCCCATGCGATGCCGCCGCCGAGCCGCTGGTCGGAGAGCAGGTCGCTGACCCACGGCAGTTTCACCGACCGGTAGAACTGCTCGCCGATGACGGTCTGCATGCTCATCAGGATCACCCCGAAGAACGCGTGGAACGGCATGGCACCGAACATCATGCCCAGCTTGCCCAGGTGCGGAATCCGGCGCGGGGCGGGATCCACCCCGATCACCGGCCAGTAGAACAGGTAGCCGGTCAGCAGGAAGTGGAGGTTCATCAAGATGTGTGCCCAGTGGTAGTCCAACGCCGAGTCGAACAGCCCGGAGAAGTACAGCGCGTAGAACGACCCGACGAAAAGCACGAGCGCGATAATCGGATGGGTGAGGAACCTGGACACCGGTGAGTGCACGGCGGCCAGCAGCCACTCACGCGGTCCCGGCGGCTGCCCCTTGCCCGCGGCAGGCAGTGACCGCAGCGCCAGGGTGACCGGTCCGCCGAGCACGAACAGCACCGGCGTCACCATCGCCAGGAGCATGTGCTGACCCATGTGCACGCTGAACATGGCCGGCGCGTACCGGCCGATGCCGGAAGAAGTGCCCATCAGCAGCACGAAACAGCCGGCGAGCCACGCGATCGTCCGGCCCACCGGCCACTTGTCGCCGCGACGCCGAAGCCGCCGGACACCCGCCAGGTAGAGCCAGGCCAGCACCAGCGCGGCGGTGCCGAAGATCAGGTCGAAGCGCCAGTCGAACAGCAGCCGCCCGACCGTCGGCGGCCCGTCGAGGTTGTAGCCGATGAGCAGTTCGGTGTTCGAGGGCTGGGTGAAGCTCTCGGCGGGCGGCGGGGTGCGTGCCAGGCCGCTCGCAATGCCGAGGGTGACGAACATCAGCAGCACTTCGACCGACGCGAGCCTGAGCAGCTGCCGCCCGCTGCCTCCGTCGACGAGCGGGCGCACCCCGCGCTGCCTCTGCTGATGCCCGAACACGCCCAGCAGGAGCAGCGCGACGATCTTCGCGACGACGAGCAGTCCGTAGTCGGTGGTGAGCAGGTCGGACACCGAGATCCGCACCAGCGCGTTGATCACCCCGGAGATCGCCATCACGATCCAGCACACGAGCGCGAGGCGGGAGAAGCGACGAGCGGCGAGCGCCAAGTTCGTGCCCTTGCGCCAGCCCAGCGCGAGCACCGCGATCAACCCGCCGACCCACAGCGCGGCGGCGATCAGGTGGAACAGCAGGCTGTTGGTGGCCATGTCGTGGGAACCGCCGCTGGCCGAGTGGCCGGTGACCGCGACCGGGACGAGCCCGCCCACGGCCAGGAAGAACAGCGCGGTGGTCCACCCCCAGGACAGCGCGAGGCGGCAGCCGACGGCGAGGACCAGCGCGATCACGGCGGTGAACACCCAGGCCTTGGGCTGCTCGATCGCGTCGACGAGCTCCACCAGCGTGGTCGGGTTCAGCACCTCCGCCACCGGCTTGCCGGCGCCGTCGGCGGCGGTGAACACCACGGACGCCACCGAGGTGACGAACCACGCCCACGCCGCGACGTTGGCGGTCCGCAGCGCGCCATACCCGTCCGGCGCCAGCGTCCCGGACTCCTGCGGCGGCACCAGGAACGCCGCGAGCAGCAAGGAACCGACACACACCACGGACGCGGCCTCGGCCAGCACCCGGACCGCCGTGCTGCCGTACCGCGTGACGAGCCCGGGGTCGGTGAGCCCGGTGACCAGGGCGCCCGCGCCGCCGGTGAGCGCGACCAGGCCGACCGCCACCATCGCCGCGATCACGACGCCGACGGAGATCAGTGGCAGCACACTCGCCCGGCCACGGGGGGTGGTCACATCGTCAGAAGGCAAGTCAGAAGGCACGTCACGAGGGTAGGCCGGGCGTGCCTGCGCCGGTCCGCGGGTTCGGCGGGCAAGATGGGTTCGTGCGGATCATCCTGTTACGGCATGCGCAATCGCTGGGCAATGTGGACGAACTGGCCTATACCCGGATTCCCGACCACGCGCTGCCGCTCACCGAAACCGGCACCCTCCAGGCGAAGCTGGCCGGCCCGATCGTCACGAAACTGCTCGAAGGCCAGCGCGCGGCGGTGTACGTGAGCCCGTACCTGCGGACCAGGGAAACGTTGCGGCTGCTCGACATCGGCCCGTCGTGCGAGCGGATCGTGCCGGAGCCGCGGTTGCGCGAGCAGGACTGGGGCAACCTGCAGGACCCCGCCGACCAGGAGATCCAGCAGCGCCTGCGCCATGAGTTCGGCCACTTCTTCTACCGGCTGCCGTTCGGCGAATCGGGCGCCGACGTCGACGACCGGGTCGCGGCGTTCCTGTCCGACCTCCGGACCACCGGTCACGAGCATCCCGCCACTGTGGTGATCGTCTCGCACGGACTGACCATCCGGTTGCTGTGCCGCCGCCTGTTCGGCTGGAGTGTCGACCTGTTCGAGTCGCTGTCGAACCTCGACACCTGCGAGTACCGGGTGGTGGAGCACGTCAACGGGAAATGGACCCTCGACCGGCCGTTCCGGCAGTGGCGGCTCTCCCCGGACGGCGCCACACAGGCGCACTAGACAAGGCTGTGTTCCTTGTCCCGCGACCGCGCGGCGGCGATCGCGGCGGGGGCGATGAGCGCACCGATGAAGCCGACCACGACGAACGACGCCGACAGCGTCGTCAGCTGGGCGATCGCGCCGATCACCGGGGGGCCGATCAGGAAGCCGCTGTACGCGATCGTGGTGACGAAGGCGAGCTCGCGCTCTCCCCCGCTGTCGTCGGCCCGTTTCCCAGCAGCGCCGGCCAAGCTGAGCGCGATCGGGAACGCCGCCGCGAGTCCGGCGCCGGCCAGCACGAATCCGACGTAGGCGACAGCGGCACTGGGTACGAGTGCGGCCGCGAGCAGGCCGGCAGCCGCGACCGCGGAACCCGAAGCAAGCGTGCGCGTCGGACCGAACCGGCGTTGCGCCCAGCCTCCGCCGAGCCTGGCCAACGCCATCGCGAGCGCGAACCCGGAGAAGGCCAGCGCGGCGGCACCTTGGCTCATCGCGTGCCGGGTGACCATCAGCAAGGCAGACCAATCGGCACTGGCGCCTTCGGCGACGGCGGAGCACAACGCGACCACGGCCAGCAGCCAGAGCACGGGACGGCGCAGCGGCGTGACCTTCGGCGCCGGCGCCCGCTCGGCGGTCGGGTGGGGTGCGGTGTTCGGCACGGCGCGCATGACCGCCAGCACGACCAGTGCCATGACGATGCCCGCGATCAGCAGATGGCGCGTGGGCGACAGGTGCGTCCCGGCGGCCAGCCCCGCGGCAAGCGAGCCGGCCAGGGCGCCAAAACTGTATCCAGCGTGGAACGAGGGCATGATCGGCAGGCCGAGCCTGCGCTCGACGCTCACCGCGGCGATGTTCATCGCGACGTCCATCATGCCGACGGACATCCCGAAGCCGAACAACGCGACAGCCAGCCAGGGCACCGACCCCGCGCTGCCGAGCAGCGGCATGACGATCGCGACCATGATCGTCGACACCGCGACGACCACCCGCGCGCCGAACCGTTCGATCACCCGACCGGCGGCAGAGGCCGACAGGATCATGCCGACGCTGCTGCCCAGTAGCGCCAGCCCGAGCGAACCGGGCACGGCGCCGACCTGCTCGGTCAGGGCTGGGACGCGAGGCGCCCAGGAACCGACCCCCGCACCGTTGATCGCGAAGACCACGAAGACGGCCGTCCGTTGCGAGACCACCGCACCCCCTTCCGAAGAACCTTGTCCCAGAATGACTGAAGCGCTTCAGAAAGTCCAACGGGTAGTTCGCACTAGACTGTCCGGGTGACCAACACGCGACGGCGACGACCGACTCTCGACGACGTCGCCGGGGCCGTGGGCGTGTCGAGGGCAACGGTGTCGAACGCCTACAACCGGCCGGATCAGCTGTCGTCGGATCTGCGTACGGAGGTCCTGCGCGCGGCGAAACGACTGGGGTACGCGGGCCCGAACCCGACAGCCCGCAGTCTCGCCACCAACCGGACCGGCGCGATCGCGTTCATGCTCGACGCCGGGCTGTCCGCCGCGTTCTCCGATCCCGCGTTATCGATCACCCTCGATGCGCTGGCCAGTGCGGTGGACCCCGAAGGCCACGCGCTACTGCTGCTTCCCGGCGGCGAGGACGGCGGGCCGCGGGTCGACCGCGTGCTGGCCGCGCAGGCCGACATCGCGGTCACGTACTCGCTGGCGGACGGCGCGCCCGCGCTCCGGGCGATCCGGGACCGAGGGCTCCCGCTGGTCACGATCGACCACGGGCCGATCCCGGGCGCCGCGAGGGTCAATATCGACGACCGCGGAGGCGCGGTGGCCGCGGCTCGGCACCTGGTGGACCTGGGGCACCGCCGCTTCGCCATCCTGACGGCCCCGTGCTTCTCCTCGCCGGTCGGCGGCCCGATCGAGGCAATCGAAACCGAGGCCGGCCGGTTCCACTACTACCGGGAACGCATGGCCGGCTACCTGGAAACCCTGGCCGGGGCCGGGATCGACACCGGCAGCGTGCCCATCTGGGAGGCGGCGGGATCCTCGACGGAGGAAGTCGTGCCCGGCGCCCGCGACCTGCTCGAACGCCACCCGCGGCCGACCGCGGTGCTGTGCTTGTCCGACCAGCTGGCGCCCGGCGTGCTTTCGGCGGCCAGGCAGCTCGGGATCAGCGTGCCAGGGGACCTGTCCGTGGTGGGCTTCGATGACGCTCCGGCAGCACGCTGGTCGGATCCGACGCTGACCACGGTCCGCCAGGACCTGGTCGGCAAAGGCCGGCTGGCCGGCGAAGCGGTCGTACGGATGCTGTCGGGCCATCGGACACCCGCGCCCACCACCCTCGACGTCGAACTGGTGATCCGCGGGTCGACCGGCCCGGCGCCCAAGCGTTAGCACGCCCCCGGACCCTCAACAAGCCCTTCCGGCAATCTGTGGATAAGCACGCCCCGATCGGGGGAGGTTGCAGCCACTTATCCACAGAAGTGAAATTGCGGGCTGACAACCACCCATTCCCCGGGCATCGTCAAAGGCATCACAATCGACCGCGGTCATCGGAAATACCGCGACCATTCTGGGGGAGATCACACCCATGTCACGCTATCCGCTCCGTGTCCGCTCGTACCTGCCGAAGATGCTGCTGCTCGCCGTCGCCACTGTCCTGGGCACCGCCGGCGTGGCGCAGGCTTCGCCAGGAGCACCAGGCGGGCAGCCTCCCGAGGCAGGCTGCGAGCAGGGTCAGTTCTGCAGTTGGCCGGGCGAGTTCTATTCCGGCCAACCCCAGACTTTCGACCTGCGAACAGCCAATCCCGGTGAATGCATCCCACTGCCCGACAATTTCGACGGCCACTCTTTCGTGAACAAGATGAGCCGCCTGATCTCGGTGTACGAAGGCCGCGACTGCTCGACCGAAGGCGACTTCACCACCTACCCCGGCGGCGGCACGTTCGTACCCCAAGCACCGTTCGTCGTCCGGGGGATCCAGATCTGGGCGTAGACCTCCAGCCGGGTTCGCCGACCGTCCTCCCCTGCGAGGGGCAGGCCGTCGCAGGACGGCGCCGAACCCAGGGCCGCTCCCCCGAAGCGGCCCACCCCGCGGACGTGCCGGCCGGCTATGCGTGGCACGTCCGCGGGCCCCCTCACCCATCCCGGGGAACCACCCTGAAACGATTCGGCGGTGTCGAACGATCAGAGGGTGACGGTGACTAAGCTACCGCTGGGCGACCAGCAGTGGTCCGGTTCGCCGGCGCGGGCCCTCATAGCTCAGCTGGATAGAGCAAGAGCCTTCTAATCTCTAGGTCGCAGGTTCGAGTCCTGCTGAGGGCACTGCAGTTGACCTGCGGTTTTGTCCCGGGCACCGAGCCCGGGACAACCCGCGGGACAGCACTCGTGACACGAACGTGACACACGCCGGAACTGCAAGCAGGTCCCGTGGCGCCCCGGGGAACCGGCCTGGTGAGGCCGCTATGGCAGGGGGCCAACCGCCGCACGGACGTGAGAGATATTTCGGAAAACATCGGCGACCGCGATGATCGGTTCGACCGGACCTGCACACTCGCACCGCCGCGCCAAGATTCCTCCCGTTCAGAATAATGTCTCCATGGGGTAACACTGAGAAATGAATCGATCACCGCACGAAACAACGGCACCCACTCGATAAGAGACGTAGGCCACATCGGGTGATCCGCCGATCGAGCACAGCGCGTCCAACCCACGCCCAGCTCCCCCGAGCCGGACCCTCCGACTGCGACACGACCAGCAGGACCACGCCAAGAATTCACGAAATCGCAAGCCTTCTCGACGATTGGCCGCGCGCGGTCGGACCAACTCCGGCACCTCCAACGTCCGCGGACGCCGCTCCGAGTCGGTGCCCCACTGGGCGAGCATCCGAGATTCCTGAGCCGCAAAAGAAATCGAGGTCGCTACACCCGCAACCGTCCGTGCGGTCACTCGAAGTAGTGACACGAGCACGAAGTCGGCGTGGCGACTCAACGAACCGTGGACCATGGCGGTATCGGCAGGCAGACAGGCAAGAGGGGAAGACTGTGATCACCGGGTCGGCGCTGGGCGGGCGTGCCCTCAGCTCCATCGGCGATCTGGTCGTAGGATTCCCGTCCGCACCGTTACTACTGATACTTCGTCCGGATAATCCCCTGGGTTTTCAAACCTACCTGGAAGAAAATGACAAAGACGAAATAGATGTGAGGCTAGCCCGTTCCGGACCTGAGTGGATAATCGCACCAACCGACCGTCAAACCGGTTTGACATTCCGGTTCACACTGCCAATACAGCCGGATGAGAACAGAGAACGTCTATCAGGAACGGTGGCCGACCTGCTGTCATCGATCTCGATTTTTCAAGGCAATCGCGCTCTCCGGCTGCAGTACCAGCTCGAGGGTCAAGGCTGACAAGCAACGCGCATAGAGATTCCTGCTGGGCCACGAAGTTCAGTAGCCGACGGTGAAGCGGGTCTTGTGGTGCTTCGGGGTCTCGATCTCGTCGGCGAACGCGACGGCCATGTCGGCACCCGAGATCTGCGAGTTTCCTTCGGCGTCCTTCAGCAGCAGATCGGTTCCGACGCGGTACGCACCGGTCCTGACCCCAGGGTTCCACGAGCCGAAACCCATCGGCGGGCTGACGTAGAACCAATCGACCTCCCCGTCGTGCGCGCGCAGGACGTCGAGGGCACGTGCGTGCGCGAGCGCCTCACCCAGGTATTCCGCCGGCCACTCCGGGATTTCGTAGACTCGCGGGCCGCCTTCGGTCGCGAATAGACTCCCGGTTCCGCCGACCACGGCCAGCCGCGCCCCCACTTTGCCTGCGACAGCCAGGACGTCCGGCAGGACATCCTTCAGTTCCGGTCCGTCGGGCGGGATGGACGGGATCGACACGACGATGACGTCGGCCCCCTCCGTCACCTCGCCGACAAAGGCCGTGTCGTAGGCGGAACCGGACACGGCGCTGAAGTTCGGCCGGGCGGGGAGCTTGCTGGTGTCGCGAGCCACCGCGACAACAGTGTGGCCCCGATCCACGAGCTCGTTCGCGATGTGACCGCCGGCGTAACCGGAAGCGCCGAGAATGACGACCTTGGACATGTGGTTCTCCCTGGATTCGGAGGCTCGCGTGCTTCGCCGTTCAATATGACCGGTCGTCTTGACGCTACACGACACACCCCGAACAGGGAAGACGGCATCGAAGGAGGCCTACCCCCGGGTGACGACCGACAAGCACTGCTCCACGAGAGCGCCGGTGAATTCCCTGCTAACAGGCTGGCCTGTCACCAGGACGCGGTAGTAGATCGGGCTGAGGAGTTGCTCCACCACGAGGTCGAGATCGGTCTCCGGCGGTAGCTCACCACGTTCGACCGCGCGCCGCAGCGGGACACGGTCGCGTTCACGTTGCTTGCTGAGGTGGTCCGCGCGGAGTCGGGTGGCCACGTCCGCGTCGTGCTGCGCCTGCCCAGCCAACGCGCGGAAGACCGCACCGGCATCGGAGCGGGTGAGAAAGTCGGCGAGTCGGGCCAGCTGAATGCGGAGGTCGGCGGCAAGGTCGCCGCTGTCAGGCGGGGTCATGGCTTCGGCCGCGTCGTCGACGAACGCGTCCATCAGGATGTCGGTCTTCGACGTCCACCAGCGGTAGATGGTCTGCTTGGCGACCCCCGCCCTGGCCGCGATCCCCTCGATCGTCAGTCCCGCGAAACCACGTTCGACCAGCAAGTTGTCGGCCGCTTCGAGAACGGCTTGACGAGCCTCTTCGCTGCGCTTGTGCCGGTTGCCGCGGTGAACGACCTTGGCGCCTTCGCCGACGTCGACCCGATCAGTGTCGCCTGACATGCCTGACTCCTTGTCGCTCCCTGCGGGCAGCGTAGCCAAAACCGCAGACACCGACCGATCGGTTCCTCATCGACGTCCCGACGAGTTCCGTTCCGGGCCAACAGTGAACTAATGGCAACCCGCCGCGGCCAGTTGCGATGCCAGGTCCGGCGCCTTGTTCGGCAGGTCACCGGGGCCGACGTGCTCCGCGCGGAAAGCATCGTCATAGGCCGCGTCAAAGCTCGCCGCGATACGCCGATAGTTCTGCTCGTACGCCAATTCCTCGGATACCCGCTGCGACTTGGCATCCTGATCGGTCTCCGCGGCGACAGCCGACTTGGCCGCACAGATATCGCCCGCGGTGGCCTTGAGCGCCTCGTAGCCGGTATAGGCGTCGCGGTATTGGATTTTGACGTTTTCAGGCGAGACGACGTCGGTGACGGCATCGAACCAGCCGAACGCCAACCCGAGGACCCCGAACAGCACACCGAGGGCGACAACAGCGCTGACCGCGGCGGCCAGCCAGCGCAGGCCAAGGCTGCGGTAAGCACGGTTTTCCGGTGAGTACGGCCTCGCAGTGGCAGAATCGTCGTCCGGCATCTCACTGGCCTCCGATCGCTTGCTGCAGGATCTGGGTGGCCTTCGTCGGATCGCCGGCCTGCAGAGCCGCCTTCGCTTTGGCCGACGCATCGGTCAAACCCTGGTCGGCCTGGAAGACGATGTCGGTCTTCTGCTTCTGGTAGACCGTCGGCTGGGTCGTGCAGACAGTTTCCAGCCCGGTGAAGTCGACATAGATACCAGCCGGGGTGAACCCGTACCGGTACTCGGCCGAAGGGCCGTACATGCTGTCCGGGCCGGGAACCTCCGGTGAATAGGAGGAATCGTTGGTCCCGGGCTGCATGACCGTGGTGGGGTACGGCCGCTTGTCACTGGAGGTCAGCTTCCCCCGGATGGGGAAGGTCAGCGGTTTCGCGTTGCTGTTGGTCGGATACGCGGTGCACCACAGGATCGTGGCCGGGTCGTCGGCGACCTTCTGCCGCTCGTTGTAGTTCTGGAACTCGACGTTGTTGTGCTGGACGTACACCTGTGACTGAAGCTTCTCGCTGTTCCCCTGCGCCTGCTTGGCCGCGGGGCCCTGCGACGTGCAGGCGACCAGCAGGAAACAAGGCGCTAGAACGGCTATGTGAGCAGGACGAATACTTCGACGGCGCTGACCGGGTTGCACGGCACCCTCCTGGGGCGAGCAGTGGACCATCTCGCCGCGGACAGTAGGGCCACCGAACCGGGAGGGGTCCCCGGCCGCAGGTCAGAACTGGAGCAGGTTGTGCGTGCTGGGCTGGAAGGTACCGATCTTGACCGACTTGAGGTCGAACTCGTAGTAGCCGGGCGTCGTGCCGTCGACACCGACGAACTTCGTGTCGACCGGGCTCTTCCCGCCGGGAGGCGTGACCGCGACGCCGTCGGCGACGAACGTCGAGTCGTCAGCCTTGTCACCCTCGGTCCATTCGACCGGGGCGAACACCGAACCGCCCGCCACCACGGTGATCGACGGCCCAGGCCCCGGCACCTCGACCTTTTGCGCGGGCACGGAAAGCTTGTCACCGTGGGCGTTGGTGAAGGTCAGGTCGGGCCACCCCTGCACGGTCACCGAATGGCCACTGGTGTTGGTCAGCGTGACCATGGCGACGTCCTGGCGCTGCATGTCCAACTCCGCCTTGAACGACTTCGCCGTGTCGCCTACGCCGGCGGCCGGCGTGTTCTTTGGCTTGGCCGACGGCGTGGTGCTCGCGCCGGCGGACGTCGTGCCACCAGCCGAAACGACAGCCGTAGTGGGCGTCGGGCTCACCGCCGCGGGAGTGGCCTGGGGGCCGCCGCCACACGCCGTCAGCACGGCCAGCAAACCCAGCATCGAAACAACGGGGGCGACCGCGGGAATACGCATGGAACCTGTCTCCTTCTTGTTCGGAAGAACTGCTTACCTCCCTCAAGACGCCCCGGATTGGGCGAAGTTGCGTCGATAAAGATCATTCGGCGCGCAACCTTTCCGAGCGATGCGACTACCAGCGCATCCCTGGGAAACCCGCTCGCTGACTATGGCGACTGCCGTGTTCGTGCCGCCGGGGGTCCACCGGCATGAAGGTGTCCACTATGGCCGAGAACCGCAGTACGGAACCCCTTACACCCCAACAAATCCCAACGCCATGAACGCCCGAAATCGTCAAGGCCACCTTCACCGCGTTCCACGATGCCAAAGCAGCCTTCACGAACGCCCGCGACCGGGAGCGACCAAACGTACAGTGTTCCTGTTCAGCAGGTTTCCGTAGTTTCTCGTCATCGGCTAGGCTCGGCACCGGCAGTCGGTACACCGCAAGCGGAAACGAACGAGGCCTATGACACGCACCAGCACTCGCCAGGCCGCGGAGCCGACGTTGCTTTACGTCATGAAGCAGTTGGAACTGGCCGTGCGGTCGCGGCTGGACGACATGTTCCGGCCCGAAGGGATGACGGCCCTGCAGTACACGGCACTCACCGTCCTCGAGCGGCACCCGGATCTGACGTCGGCGCAACTGGCCCGCAATTCATTCGTGACGAACCAGACGATGGCCGACATGGTCACCATGCTGCAGAGCCGGGAGCTGATCGAACGGCACCGCGACCCCGTCGACCGGCGGCGACTGGTGCTCGCCCTCACCGTCTCCGGCCGGCAACTGCTTCGCAAGTACCGCGGGAAAGTCGCCGCCCTCGAACAGGAAATGCTGCACGGGCTGGACACCGTCGAAGCTGCCCGGCTCCGCGAATTCCTGTTGACCTGCCGCGAGAACCTGGCCAACGGCGCCTAAGAGCACAGCCAGTACCGCTTCAAGCGCCGCGGAAACGCCGGATGGTAGGCGCGGCGCGGAGTTCGCCGTGATGACCGACGATCAACTGCACGATCTCGACGACATGAGGATCGTCGACGAGGTAGACCTGGCGACGGCCCTCGCGACGCGCCCGGACCAGGCCGGCGAGCTTGAGCTTGGCGAGATGGTGGCTGACCGCGGGCACGGCTTGGCCGAGTTCCGCCGCCAACGTGCCCACATCACGCTCGCCGGCTGCGAGCAGCCACACGATCTGCAGCCGCGCTGTGGCCGCTAGCAGGCCGAACGTGGACGCGGCGTCCTGCAGCAGGTCGTCCGGCAACGGCTCGCCCGGCAGCTGCGACGGCGATTCGGCCACACACTTCCTTCCGACGATGACGAACAGCGTGACCTACCACCCAACACTTGCGCAAGTGTTTGACTATCGCGTGGGCGGCTGATCTACTGAACTGGCCCGCGACACTGTAGTGCGGGCAAAAAGTGCTTTCGGACGGTAGAGGGAGGTGAGCCGGGTGACCGGCGAAGGAAGTAGTCGCGGCCACGTGGACGCGGGCGTCCGGCTCTGCCCTGGAGGTAGCCGGTAGTCGACCCGGCGGTCCGCGTGGTGGGAGTTGGTGCCCTCATCCACCCACGAAACACCAGGACTCTCCGATGTCCAGAATGCCTTCCACGCTCCGTTCACGCCTGCCGTCCGCCGAAGACCCGCGTGAAGCGGCTTTGCGCGCACTGGCCTCGGCCGCGCCGCTCACCGTGTTCCGCTCGCTCGACGGCTCACCCAAAGGCCTGACCGAGGCCGACGCCGCCGGACGCCTGCACGCCGTGGGCGACAACCACGTCGACGCGACGCCGCACACCACGCCACTCGCCCGCCTGCGCGGCACGTTGGGCAGCCCGTTCGTCGCGCTGCTGACCGGTCTCGGCGTCGTGTTCGTAGTCGTCGGAGACCTTCGCGGGTCGGTCACGGTGGGCGTCATGATCGTGGTGAGCGTGGGTTTGCGCTGGTGGCAGCAGGTGCGGTCGGACCGAGCGATGCGCGCCCTGCGGAGCCTGGTGACCACTACGGTGACCGTGCGGCGCCGCGCCACTGACCGACACGCCGCCGCCGAGCGTGAGATCCAGGTCGAAGACCTCGTCCCCGGTGACGTCGTCGTCCTGGCGCCCGGTGACGTCGTTCCCGCCGACCTGCGCGTACTCACCGCGCACGACTTGCTGATCGATCAGTCGGCGCTGTCCGGCGAGGCGCTCCCCGTCCGCAAACACTTGGCCGCCGACGAGCCTTGGCCGCGGACCCCACACCGTCGTCGAGCCCATGAGGGCACCGAAATCGTCGAACTGCCGTCGGTGTGTTTCGCCGGGACCGCCGTGGTCGGCGGCTCGGCGACGACGGTCGTGCTCACCACCGGGCAAGGCACGTACTTCGGGGCGATGGCCCGTGAGGCGGGAAAACGACGCCCGGACAGCAGCCTGGACTCCGGGGTCCGGGCGGTCGGCTGGACGCTGATCCGGTTCATGCTCGTCATGGTCCCGATCGTGCTGGTGGTCAACGGGACGGTCACCGGGAACTGGGCGCAGGCCGGGTTGTTCGCGGTGGCAGTCGCGGTCGGGCTCACTCCCGAGATGCTGCCGGTGATCGTGACCACCACCCTGGCCCGCGGCGCGATGAGCCTGGCACGCCGCAGGGTGATCGTGAAGCGCCTCGACGCGATCGGGGACCTCGGCGGCATGGACGTGCTGTGTGTCGACAAGACCGGCACACTCACCGAGGACAGGGTCGTGTTCGCCCACGGCATCACCCTCGACGGAGAACTCGGCGAGGAGCCGACGACGTACGCGTTCCTGGCCAGTCACTTCCAGGCCGTGCCGCACAACCGGCTGGACGAGGCGATCGCCGACCAGGTCGCCTCCGGCGAGCGCCTGCTGATCGAGGCGATGGTCACCAAGGTCGACGAGATCCCGTTCGACCACGACCGGCGGCGTTCCGCTGTCGTCGTCCGGCGCCACGGCGAGGACCCGCTCCTGGTCGTCAAGGGCGACCCCGACGACGTCCTTCCCCACTGCACTCACGCCCGGCGCTCCGGTGACGTCGTCGAACTGACGACGACCCTGCGACGGCAAGCTCACGACGTCGTCGCGGCCTACCACGCGCACGGCATGCGCGTCCTCGCCATCGCCGCCAAGCACACCCCGCCGCGATTCCACGACTACGGCCCCGACGATGAAACCGACCTGGTCCTGGTGGGTTTTGTCGGGTTCGTCGACCCGGTGAAGCCGACCGCCGCCGCGGCCGTGCGGCAACTCGCCGACCACGGCGTCACCGTCAAGGTCCTGACCGGCGACTCCCCGAGGGTCGCGCGGCGGACTTGCGAGCAGGCCGGCATCGAGGCAGGCGAGATCATCTGCGGACACGACGTCGAGGCGGCGGGTGACGCCGACCTGCGGGCGCTCGTCGCGCGCGCAGGCGTTTTCGCCAAGGTCAACCCGCACCACAAGGCTCGGATCGTGGCCGCTCTGCGCGAACTCGGCCACACCGTCGGGTTCGTCGGCGACGGGGTCAACGACGCGACCGCGTTGCGCGCGGCCGACGTCGGCATCTGCGTGGACACTGCCACCGACGTCGCCAAGGACGCCGCCGATCTGGTGCTGGTCGACAAGGACCTGACGGTGCTGTCCCGAGCCGTCCTCGACGGGCGCCGCACGCTGGCCAACTCGATGAAGTACGTCAAGATCACCGCCGCATCGAATCTCGGGAACGTCGTCAGTGTCCTGGTGGCGGGCGCCTTCCTGCCCTTCCTGCCGATGCTGCCGATCCAGCTGATGGTGCAGAACCTGCTCTACGACTCCGCTCAGCTGGCGTTGCCGTGGGACCGGGTCGACGAGGAGTACCTCCGCAAGCCGCGTCGGTGGGATGCCGCCGGGCTCACCCGGTTCATGCTCACGTTCGGGCCGCTCAGCTCGGTGTTCGACGTCGCCACCTTCGCCGTGCTGTGGTGGACGCTCGACGTCGATACCCCGCAGCAGCAGGCGCTATTCCAAGCCGGCTGGTTCGTCGAAGGCCTCCTTTCTCAGATACTGGTCGTGCTGGTGCTGCGCAGCCGCCAAACCGGCTTCCGGTGGCGCCCGCCGTCGCGACCGGTCCTGGCCGCGTCCGCCGCGGTGGTGCTCACCGGGCTGGCGCTGCCGCTGTCACCGCTGGCGGGGCCATTGCGGTTGGCGCCCCTGCCACTCGGCTACTTCCCTTGGTTGCTCGCGATTCTGCTCGTCTACGTCCTGGCCGCACAGGTCGTCAAGGCCCGCTACATCCACCGAACCGGTTCGTGGCTGTAACCGGTCGCTGACCCTCTACTTCGGACAAAGGTGCCGTTCGATGTCCTTGTTGCGCTCGTTTCCCTCCCGAGGCGTGCTTTCCCGCCCCAAGCAGCGTGGTGCCGACCTCCTCGTCCTGGTCGGCGGCGCTGTGCTGCTGTGGCTGATCGTTCGCCTGTCGCACGGTTTGACCGCGCCATTCGACCAGACGACGGCACCGTCCACAGTGTCCACTGATCCGGCCGAACTTCCCTACTACGCGGCACGGTCCCTCCTACGCATGTTCGTCGCGCTGACCCTCTCACTGCTGTTCACGTTCGTCTACGCCACTGCCGCGGCGAGACTGCGACGCGCCGAGAAGGTATTGCTGCCGGTATTGGACATCCTGCAGTCGGTGCCGATCCTGGGCTTCCTGTCGGTGACGATCACCGGGTTCATCGCCCTGTTCCCCGGTTCGGAACTAGGTTTGGAATGCGCGTCGATCTTCGCGATCTTCACGTCGCAGGCGTGGAATATGACCTTTGCCTTCTACCACTCGCTCGTCTCGCAACCGCGCGAGCTGGACGAGGCCGCGCGGTTGCTGCGATTGTCGCGCTGGCAGCGGTTCTGGCGGCTCGATCTGCCCGGCGGGATGATCCCGCTGGTCTGGAACGGCATGATGAGCTTCGGCGGCGGCTGGTTCTTCCTGGTCGCTTCGGAAGCCTTGACCGTCAACAACCACCACTACGCGCTGCCCGGTATCGGCGCGTATGTCGCCACGGCCACCGGTGACGGGCAACTGGGCAAGGTGCTGCTCGCGATCGTGGTCATGATCGTCATGGTGGTCGGCGTCAACGTCGGGTTCTGGCGCCCGCTCACGGCGTGGGCCGAGCGGTTCCGAGTGGAGGATTCCGAAGCTGCCGAAGCGCCGCGCAGCATCGTTCTGGACCTGCTGCGCCGTTCCCGTGTCCCAGCCCTGCTGGGGCGGGCGTTCGGCAGGCTGGTCGCGCCGCTCGACCGGGTCATGAGCGCGTTCGGGCTCGCCGAACATCCGCTGCGGACGTCTCCAGCACGACGCCGTACCGGAGACGTGGTCTTCGCCGTGGTGGTTCTCGGCGCGATCGCCTACGGACTCGTCCGGATGGTCACGTTCATCCATGGCACGGCCGGGTTCGGCGAAGTCGGGCACGCGCTGTTGCTCGGGTTGATCACGTTCGGCCGGGTGCTCGTGCTGGTCGCCGTCGCCACCGTCATCTGGGTGCCGGTCGGTGTGTGGATCGGGTTGAGCCCCAAGGTGTCGCGGCTCGCGCAGCCGGTGGTTCAGGTGCTCGCCAGCTTCCCCGCGAACTTCCTGTTCCCGCTGCTGACCGGCGTGCTCGTGGCCACCGGAATCAGCCTGAACTGGGGCGGGATCATCCTGATGAGCCTGGGCGCGCAGTGGTACATCCTGTTCAACGTCATCGCCGGGGCCAGTGCGATCCCCAACGACCTGCGCGAAGCCGCCGCCAACCTGCGGCTGCCGCGGGTGCTGTGGTGGCGGAAGCTCATCCTCCCGGCGATCTTCCCGAGCTACATCACCGGCGGCATCACCGCGGCGGGCGGCGCGTGGAACGCCTCCATCGTCGCCGAGATCGTCACCTACGGCTCGACGACACTCACCGCCACCGGCCTCGGCGCCTACATCGCGCAGGCCACCGGCGCCGGCGACGCACCCCGCATCCTCATCGGCGTCGCCGTGATGAGCCTCTACGTCGTCGGGCTCAACCGGCTGTTCTGGCGACGGCTCTACGCGCTTGCCGAACGCCGCTTTTCACTGTGACACCAACACCATGACACCACCACTTTCCGGAGGTTCCCATGTCCGACGAGATACTCGTCAGCGTCGACGCCGTCAGCAAGAGCTTCACCGGGGCCGCGGGCGACGAGCTGCGCGTCCTGGACGACATCAGCCTCGACCTGCGCGTGGGCGAGATCGTCGCGCTGCTCGGCAGGTCCGGGTCGGGCAAGTCCACCCTGCTGCGCACCATCGCCGGGCTCATCGCGCCCACGTCCGGGAGCGTCCGCTACCGCGGCCAGGAGCTCAACGGCGCCAACCCGGGGGTCGCGATGGTGTTCCAGTCCTTCGCGCTGATGCCGTGGCTCACCGTGCAGGACAACGTCGAGCTCGGCCTGGCCGCCCGGGGGGTCGCCCCCGTGACGCGCCGCGAACGCGCGTTGGAAGCGATCGACCTGATCGGGCTGGACGGCTTCGAATCCGCCTACCCCAAGGAACTCTCCGGCGGCATGCGCCAGCGAGTCGGGTTCGCGCGCGCACTCGTGCTCGAACCCGACCTGCTGCTGATGGACGAACCGTTCTCCGCGCTGGACGTCCTCACCGCCGAGAACCTGCGCACCGAGCTGACGTCCTTATGGACCGGGCGGCAGTTCCCCACCAAGGGCATCTGCATAGTCACGCACAACATCGAAGAAGCCGTCCTGCTCGCGGACCGCGTTGTCGTACTGGGCGCCAATCCCGGTCGCATCCGTGCCGAAGTCCCGGTCGACCTCGAACGCCCCCGCGACCGCCGCTCCGCCGCCTTCGCGGCGCTGGTCGACCGGCTCTACGACCTGCTCACGGGCCGCGAACCGGACGCCCACCTGGCCGAGCCCGCTACCGCGACGCCTACCGCCCAGCCGCTGCCCATCGCCTCGGTGGGCGGGCTCGCCGGACTCGTCGAAATCGTCTACGCCCAAGGCGGCCGCGTCGACCTACCCGGTCTCGCCGCGGAACTGACCTTCGACATCGACGATCTGCTCCCGCTCGTCGACGCCGCGACCATGCTCGGTTTCGTCGAGGTCGCCGGTGGCGACCTCACCCTGACCGCTGTCGGGAAGGACTTCACCACCGCGGACATCCAGCACAGCAAACGGCTCTTCGCCGAGCAGGTCAGGCACCGGGCACCGCTCGTGCGCACCATCTGCAGCGCACTGGCCGCGAGCGCCGACGGGAACCTGCGCGCGGGGTTCTTCCTCGATCCGCTCCGCCGAGGTTTCTCCACCTCCGACGCCCAGCAGCAACTCGACACCGCGATCGACTGGGGCCGTTACGCCGAACTGTTCGACTACGACACCGACAGCGACCAGATCACCACCGACGCGTCCTGAGTCCGAGGTAGACGGGATCTGCGGGAAACGACGTCATGCCGGGTACAGGGCGGCAACGCCGCCGGCCAGGCCCGCTTGGACTTTGCGGCTCTGCTCGTCGGCGACAATCTCGACCTCTCCGTCCTCGACGGCGTCGAGCGCGAGCTTCGCGATGGTCGCCGGGTCGTTCTTCGGGGCGTCGACGTGGCTGATCATGTCGGTGTCCATGAAGCCGACGTGCAGGGCGCTGACCTGAGTGCCCTGGCCGGCCAGTTCGGTGCGCAGCGCGTTGGTGAGCGACCAGGCGGCCGACTTCGCCGCTGAGTACGCGCTGTAGTCCGGGTAGGTGACCCACGACAGCACGGACAGGACGTTCAGGATCGCGCTGCTGTCGTGCTCGGCCAGTTGCGGCGTGAACGCCCTGCTCACAGCCAGGGTCCCGAAGTAGTGGGTCTCCATCTCGAGGCGGATGTCGTCCATCGAACCCTTCGTCACCGACGCGCCGGTGTACGAACCCGCGTTGTTGATCACCAGCGAGACCCCTGAAGTGGCCTTCGCCGCAGCGGCGACGGAGTCGGGATCGGTGACGTCGAGAGCGATCGGGATTGCACCGGGGAGGTCGACCGAATCAGGGTTGCGGGCACCGGCGTACACGGTGACACCGCGTTCGAGCAGCTGCTGGGCGAAGTGTCGCCCCAGGCCGCGGTTGGCTCCCGTGACGAGAGCGGTGGCTCCGGCCAGTTTCATGGCGTTCTCCTCGGCAGGTCTGACTTGGAGTTTCCAACTCAACTACGGCTGAAGCTAGCATTCTAAGTTGGAAACCACAAGTCAGAGTATGATGGACGCTATGGCGACTCCGAAACTGACCGATTCCAGTTGCTCGGTGGCACGCAGCCTGGGCGTGCTCGGTGAGCGCTGGACGTTCCTCATCCTGCGTGACGCGCTGGCCGGAACGACCAGGTTCGCGCAGTTCCAGAAGTCGCTGGGGGTCGCCCCCGACGTGCTCGCCGCGCGGTTGACCACGCTCGTCGAGTACGGCGTCATGACGCGCGAGCCCTACCAGGAACCCGGCAGCCGGCCGCGTGACGCTTACCACCTGACCGAAGCGGGCCGCGAACTGCACGTCGCGCTCGGCTCACTGCAGCAGTGGGGCGACAAGTACCTGCCGTGGCCGGCCGGGCCCACCATCGAACGGCGTGTCCGCGACACCGACCGCCCGGTCCACGTCGGCTTCATCGACGAAGACGGCCGCGAGGTCTCCCCCGACGACGTCGAGGCGCTCCGGACGGCGTCCTACCCGGTCTGACCGCTCGGGGTCCGGCTGTTCGGGGTGAGTCTGCCGTGCGCGGCCAGGATGCCCGTGATCACCAGTACCGCCCCGACCGGTTGGTTCCAGCTCAGTGGCTCTTCGAGCACCAGGATGCCCAGCACCACACCGACGATCGGCGTCACGTAGGTCACCGCGGCGCCGTTGGCCGCGCCCCAGGCGCCCACGACGTTGGTGTTCCAGATGTAGGCCAACCCCGTACAGACAGCGCCGAGCACGATCATGCTCACCACGACCGACGGCGTCAGCCGCAGCGCGCTACCCGCGATCCACGGAGTGGCCACCACCATCACGACGGCGCCACTGGTGACCTGAACGAACGCGACCGTCAACGCCGGCACCTCACGGGGGGAAACGAACTTGCGCAGGTACGCGAACGCCACGCCGTAGCAGGTCGTCGCCCCGAGGCAGGCCAACTGCGGGGCCAGGCCGCTGCCCGGGTCGATCGACCACGGGCCGATGATCAGCAACACCCCGGCAAAACCCAGGCCCAGCCCGATCCCCCGGTCGCGGGTGATCCGCTCGGCGTGGAGCGCCGCTGCCGCGAACACCATCGTCGTCAGCGGCGTGGTGCCGTTGTAGATGCTCGCCAGCCCGGACGAGATGTGTTGCTCGGCCCAGGAGAACAGCAGGAACGGGACCACGCACAGCATCAGTGCGACCACCGCGCAGTGCCCCCACAGCACCGGATCCCGGGGCACCGGCCGACGTGTCAGCACCATGATCAGCCCCAGCGTCAACGCCCCGAACACCAGCCGAGACCACACCACCTGCGCCGGCGAGAGCCCTTCGAGCCCGATCTTGATGAACAGGAAGCTCGCCCCCCACGCCAGTGCCAGCAGGCCGAACTGCACAACGACGTCGAACCGGGGTTTTCCGCTCTGCACAAGGACAGTCAATCCGCCGACGGGACGAGATGCCAGCGAGTTTCGGACAGGGCCCTCGCCTTTTCGGCGAACTGGTGACGGTAACGCCGAGGGTGATCCACGCGACCTGAAAGGAGCAGTTCCGAGAGAGGACACCATGACACACGTCGAGCGAGTGGGCCAAAGATCGCAGCCCGTACCCCCGGTTGCCTTGATCGTGGCGCGCTTGATGGTCCCGTTGGGCCTCGTACTCACCTACTGGGCGTTCCGCTTGCCGATGTTCATGTCACCCCACACGCACGCGCATGTACGGCTCGAACTGTTCGTCGCACTCGCCTGCACCCTCATCGGCGCGTGTGTGGCAGGCACATCGCTCGTCAAGCAATACCGGCGGCTCGTCGAAGACTGATCAGCACCCGAGACTCGCGTTGTCGGACTCCGTCTGCAAACTCTCGACCAGTCGTAGCACGATCCGCCGGGGCGGCTGGATGAGCACAGCGCTCACGACGACTATCGCCGCGATCGTCACAAAACTGATGATGTTGGAGACGTCGATGGCGTGGGGGATCTCGGCATCCGTGACGGAGACGAGGAACCACCACCTGACGATGGCGCCGACCACCATGATCAGCCCGAGCGAAGCCGTCAGCAGCCGCTGCCACAGGCGATACCTGGGGTCGTTCCGCCACGCGAGCTCGAACGCCTTTTCGCGTGTCGGATCTCCGAAGCCGGCCATCGAGGACGTGCTCGCATGGGTGAGCGGCATCCGAGAGAACAGGGTACTCAGGCAAAACACACCGGCGATGAGGAAATACGCCGGTTCACGAAGAGCCGCGATGCGAGCATTCTGCGTCGTCAGCGTAAGGACGATCGTCACGGCGAGTTCGCAGAGCACCAGCAGCCCGATCATGTCCACCCGCGCGCGGCGGACGGTCACCACCACGGTGATGATGCCGACGGCGAGCCCCGGCGCGAGGAGCGCCCAGAAGACCCCGACCCCGAAGGCGCGCAAGAGGTAGTAGAGCCCCAAGGAAAGTGCGACCTCCAGCAGAGCCGGCAGCAAACCACCGGCCTGCGGCCGTTTCTGGTCAGACATGGGCCTTCCAAGTGAGGGTTCCGGCGACGATGTCTTCCGATACCCCGCGCACCCAGTCCAGTTCCGCCGCGGTGACCGCCTGGATGTACTCATGCTCGAGGAGGTGCAGCCGGGGAACCCCGTACTCCTCCGAGGCGGTGATCACCGCACGCGCCGCGGCGAGCCGTTGGCGCAGCCCCTCGGCCCGTTTGTCCAACTGCAGTCGCACCTCCTGCGAGTCGAGCAGATGCAGGAACGACACGACCGCAGGGAACAGTGGAAACTCCGGAGCCGCATTCGCGACGCTGTCTCGCAAGCCGGCCAGCAACGCGTCGCGGCCTTGCTCAGCCAGCTCGTAGACCGTTCTCTCGGGGTGGCGCGTGTCGCGCTCGACGGCGAGGACCTGGATCAGCCCGTCCCGGACCAGCCGCTCGAGCGCCGAATGGAGTCCCGACCGGTTGCGCACGTTGACCACCATGTCCACGCCGCGTTCCTTGATCAATTGCTGCATCCGATAGGCGTGCATCGGTTCCTCGGCCAGCAGCGCCAACACTGCGATCGAGACAGGGGAAAGGTGCCCTCGAAGTGTCATAGTACGTACCGTACTAGCACGTTACGTACTATGCAACCGACGGCTCCGGTCCTTTAAACTGTCGCGACCAGTAGCTCCTCCCCGCTGGCCGGACGAAGGCCGTCGGTCCGGTCCGCGAAGTAGCGCTCGGCGAGATCGGCCGCCGACACGTGCCGGATGTCTCGAAAACCTGTCTCCCTGGCCAGGTCCACCATCTGGTCCGGGGTGAAGTAGCTGAGGAACGGCGTCCCGGACGCTTGCGCACCTCGCGCCGCGCCCTCCATGGCGGGGCGCAGCTCCGGGTCGACGAGTTCCGGCGGCAGGATGAACGTCATGGCCAGCGTCGAACCCGGGGCGAGTGCCATGATCTGGCGCAACGTTTCCATGATCGCGTCCCTGGTCAGGTACATGCTGACGCCCGCGGAAGCCACGACCGCCGGGCGTCCCGCATCGAAACCCGCGCTCACCAGCCGTTTCCACCAGGACCCATCGGTCTCGAAGTCGACCGGTACGAGCCGCAGCCACTCCGGGATGCCGAGGCCGAGTTCGATCAGCCGCTCACGCTTCCAGGCCTGAGGACCAGGCTGGTCGACCTCGAACACCCGCAGGCCGGCCGCGATTTCCGGCCTGCGCTGGGCAAAGGTGTCCAGACCGGCGCCGAGGATGACGTACTGGCCGACGCCACCGGAGGCCTCCTCGACAACCAGGTCTTCGATGACGCGAGCCCGCGCCACCATGGATGCACGGAACAGCCTCGTGCCTTGCTGGTCCATGTCCGGACGGCTGCGCCAGCCGTCATCCGGGGCCACCAGGCGCAGCCCGATCTCGTCGTCGAGTACGTGCGGCGGCGGATCGACCTGGACGTGCATGGCCCGCCACAAAGCAGTTCGCACAGCCGTGCTGTCGGGCTCGGCGGCTCCGTTTTCGTCCATGACAGTCGGCTCCTGTTCAGTTCTTGAGCGGGGCCTGGAGGTTCCAGATGCGCCCGTCGGGGTCGCGAACAGTCATTTCCCTGGTCCCGTAGTGCGTTTCCTCGAACGGCGTGACGACCTCGACGATCGGATCGGCACTGAACGCGTCCGCGTCGGGCACCTTCAGCACGAGCCGCGCCTGAGGTTCCTCGTTTTCGGGAATCTCGGCGATGAAGAGCGGTGGACTGTCACCGTTGCTGAGCCGCCCGGAGTTGTGGTCGGTCTCGAACTCGAGCTTGTAGCCCAGAGCCAGGAAGAACTTGGCCGACTTGCCCCAGTTGTGGGTTCCCAGGAAAACCGCCTCGATGCCTTCGGTTGCCATGTCAGGTCTCCTTTTCGGACTGCCGTTGCCGGTGGATGTCGTCGAGGTAGGCGCGCAGCGCTTCGGCGACCAATGCGGAGAGCGACATCTCCGACTCGACGGCGTGATGCTTGACCTGTCTGATCAGCCCCACCGGCAAGTACACGTTGAACTGCTTGACGTCCTCGTCGCCCATAACCTGAAAATAGCATGCTAGCAAGCTAGACTGCAACCACTTCGACGATCACCGAGCGACGGTCGCCCCGCCGAGCTCGACCGGCTCGCGAGGTTGTGCGCGGCGACCGGCGATCGACTCAGCGCGGCCGCTGGAGCGAGGAGTCTCCGGCATCGAGCGACTGCTGACCGGCACCCAGTTCGGCAAGGTCGGCTTCACCTGCCGAACGGGAACGGACAGGAACGGACAGGAAAGCGGACAGAATCCCCGATTGGACTGGACCACTGTTGAACCGGCGCTGACCAGCGTGTTACATGAAGCGTCCCCCACCCCGACGAAGTTGGTGGCACGTGAACGGCATCGCCGCACAGTCCTCGAATCCACGACGTCTCATCGCCGCGCTGGCGGCGCTGGTGGCCGCGGCCGCGCTGGTGGTGACCATGCCGACAGCGACGCCGGCACGGGCCGCCGACAACGGCGCGGCCCTCGCTCCGCAGATGGGCTGGAGCAGTTGGAGCTTCGTCCGTAAAGGCCCGACCGAAGCCACCATCGAGGCTCAGGCGAAGGCTATGCACGACAGCGGGCTGGTCGCCCACGGCTACGGCTATCTCAATATCGACGACTTCTTCTACCTCAACCCGGCCACCACCGTCGACGCCTACGGACGTTGGGTCATCGACACCTCGAAGTTCCCCCACGGGATGAGCGCGGTCGGCGACTATGTGCACGGCCAGGGCGAGAAGTTCGGCATGTACCTGACGCCGGGCATCTCCGTGGCGGCCTACCAACAGAACACGCCGATCGAGGGCACCGCCTTCCACGCGCGCGACATCGTGTCCAGCACCACCGGCTACGAGGCGAACTACAACTTCGGCAACGGCGCGATGTACTTCATCGACTACACCAAAAACCCCGCTGCCGCACAGGCTTTCCTCAACTCGTGGGCCAACCAGCTCGCGAGTTGGGGCGTCGACTACATCAAGCTCGACGGCGTCGGGGACGGCGACATCGGCGACGTGCAGCACTGGTCGCAAGCCCTGCGGCAGACTGGCCGGACGATCCACTTCGAGCTGTCGAACTCGCTCGACCTCGCCAACGGCGCCCTCTGGCGGCAATACTCGAACGGCTGGCGCGTCGACGGCGACATCGAGTGCTACTGCTCGTCGACGTCGTTTCCCCTTACGAACTGGAACAACATCGCCGCGCGCTTCACCGACGCACCGGCGTGGGCCAAGTATGCGGGTGCGGGCGGTTGGAACGACCTGGACTCGGTCGAACTCGGGAACGGCAGCAACGACGGGCTGACCCAGGACGAACGCCAGACGCAGATGACGCTGTGGGCGGCGTCTGCCGCACCGTTGGTGCTCGGCAGCGACCTGACCCATCTCGACGCCTATGACGTCGGGCTGCTGACGAACGACGAGGTCATCGCCACCGACCAGCGCGGACACGCGGCGCGTCCGGTGGACCGGACCACCCAGCAGCAGGTATGGGCCACGCCCAACGGCGACGGCAGCTACACCGTGGCGCTGTTCAACCTGTCGAACAGCGCGTCGACGGTCAAGGCGAACTGGGTGGACGTCGGTTTCGGCGGCACGGCGACCGCGCGCGACCTGTGGAGCCACACCGACCTCGGCTCGTTCCCGAACAGCTTCTCGGCGACGCTGGCGCCGCACGCGTCGCGCCTGCTGCGGGTCACCCCGGCTGCCGGTTCCCACTACACAGGGCTGCACTACGCGATCGTCAACTCGGCCACGGGCAAGTATCTCGACGTGACCGGCGGCTCGACGGCGGACGGCGCCGGGATCGCACAGTCCTCGGCCGGTACGTCGGCGAGCCAGCGCTGGCAATTGACGTCGACCGGCGATGGGTATTACAAGATCGTCAACGTCGGCAGCGGGAAGGTGCTCGACGTCCCCGGCGCGACCACAACGTCCGGCACGCAACTGGTCCAGTCCGCCGACAACAGCCGCGCGGACGCGCAGTGGCGGGTGAACACGGCCGGCTCCGGCGCGTACACCTTCGCCGCTCGCTCGGACGGGCAGAACGCCGACGTCGCCGGCGCGTCCACCGCCGACGGCGCACCCGTGGTCCAGTCCTCGGCAGGGAGCGCGACGAGCCAGCAATGGCGGCTCGTGCCCGACCCCGACCCGAACACGACCTACCGCCTGGTCAACGCCAGTAGCGGAGGGCGCCTGGACGTCGACAACGACTCGACGGCCAACGGCGCGAAAATCGTGCAGTGGCAGGACAACGGCCGCACCGACCAGCAGTGGCACGTGCGGTCGGCCGGCAATGGCTACGACACCGTGACCAACGTCAACAGCGGCAAGCTGCTGAACATCCCCGGCCCGACTACGACCAACGGGACCCAGCTGATCCAGTTCTCCGATGACGGCGGGGCGAACTCCCGCTGGCAACTCGTCGACGCGGGACCCAACCAGATCCAGCTGAAGAGCCAGTACGACGGTCAAGTAGTCGACGAGACCAACAACTCTCTGGCCAACGGCGCCGCGATCATCCAATGGCCGGCGAACAACGGCGACAACCAGCGCTGGATCCTCACCCCCACCGCCTGACCCGTCAGCAACTCGCCGCCGACTTGCACGCTCGCAACTCGGCGGCGAGTCGCTGTGTCGGGGGGCGGTGATCACGTCAGCGTGCCGCAGCGGAACCGTCACAGGATCGGCTGGGAGACTGGGAAGGAAATGAGTCCAGCGATCGATGTTTCCGGGATCGAAGACCCGCGGACCGGATCGCCGGTCACGTCGTGCGGACGCCGACGGTGCCGAGCCCGGGACTGTCCGAGCTCCTCGGCGTGCCCGTGACCGCCAAGCTGGAACTGCTGCAGCGCGGCTCGTCGTTCACGGCTCGGTCTGATCTCCGGCGTCGCCGCGGCGCTGCGCTCCCGGCGGCGGACGTGCGCGTGTGGGGCGTGGAAACCGAAGGCGCACAGGCTATGCCCGAAGCGCTGTCGGCCGGTGGCCCGGTGCCGGTCGAGCTGACGTCGATCGTTTCCACGCTCAGTGCCCCAGCGTTTCACAGCTGACCTACGACCACGTATCCACGCTAGTCACCGAAGTGCTCGTGGTGTCCGACGCGGAAGCCGTCCAGGGCACGCTCGACCTAGCCGACTACGCGAAGGTGTGGGCCGAACCCGCCTGGCGGCTGCCACCTGCCCGCCGCCAGGCGGGTGCTCGACCGAGTCGGATACCAAGCGAGTCTAGGTCTGGTGCTGTGCGGCGGGAACGCGACGACCGGCGACATGACGGCCTGGGCGAAGCGGTTCGGCCTCGGTTAGTACCGCTGGTCCAGGTAGCCGGTGGCGACCCGGTCGTCGATGCGGCGCGGCACCGGCACGACACAGCTGCTCGCATCGACGGTCCCGCACGCGACGGCTTCGAGGCACCTCGCCTGCAACGCGAACCCCAAGTCCATCGACTCGATCGAGTTGCCGATCGGCCTGGGCCCGGCGAGGTTGAACATGTGTCCCCGCGAGAACACATGGACGCGCCTGCCGTCGGCGAGTTCCACGGTCAGCAAGTCGTCGGTGTATTCGTGCCTGGCCACGACGTCCGGGTGGCCGAGGATGCCCTCGACGTCGATCTCGACCGGGAAGTGCCCGGCGTTCGCCAGAATCACGCCGTCCCTCAGCAGCGGTAGGTCCGCCGCCGTAACGACGTTCCGGCCGCCGGTCACCGTGATGACGACGTCGGCGTTCGCAAGCGCCGTTTCCCGCGCGGGTGCGGCGAAGCCGTCCAGGTGCGCGCGGAGCCGTTGCACCGGGTCGACGTCCACGACGGACACCCGGGCGTACGCCCCGCGGAAGTTCGCCGCGACACCGCGGCCGCAAGCGCCGTAACCGAAGACGGTGACGCGCTCGCCGTTGGTGGACCGGTTCGTCAAGCGCAGGAACGACTCGAGCGTGCTCTGGCCGACAGCATGTTCGTTTTCGGCGAACTGCTTGATGGGACTGTCGTTGATGACGAGTACCGGCACGCCGAGCGCGTCACGCAACGGCTCGAGCCGCATGCGACCGGACGTCGTCTCCTCCGTGCCACCCAGTAGGCCGGGATAAGGCTTTTCGAGGTACTTCGCGAACAGATCGCCGCCGTTGTCGAGGATGAGATCCGGCTCCGCGGCCAGCACCTCGTCGAGGTACCGGCCGTGGACGTCCGCGTCCTTGGTCACTGATCCGACCACCGTGATCCCCTCCGCCCGCAGGACGTCGACAGCTTCGGCCTGGGTGGTATTGAGGTTCCCGGTGGCGACGACTTTTGCGCCGCCATCTCGGAGCGTGAGAAGCAGCGCGACGGTTTTGGCCTCGATGTGGATGCCCGTCCCGATCGTCAGCCCCTCGAAAGGACGCGTCCCGGCGTACTCCGCCGAGATGCTCCGCAGCAGGCGACAGTGCTCCCGCGCCCAGTCGATCCGTGTAGCCAACACTGACACGAGAAGATCCTTCCCAACGAAGTCGTACGTACCGCGTCATACGTACCAAGTCATACGTATGACGTCACGTTAACCGCGGTACGGTGTGGCAGTCAATAGACGGAAGGAAGGCGATGACGTCGCGGAAGCAAGGCCAGCCCAAGGCTGTGACCAGCGTCGATGTCGCCGACGCGGCTGGGGTGTCCCAATCCACGGTGTCGCTGGTCATCTCGGGCAAGACGTCCGGGCGCGTGTCGGCGAAAACCCAGCGACTGGTCATCGACACCGCCGCGCGCCTGGGCTACCGACCCAACGTTTCCGCGCAGGTACTGCGCGGCGGCCGCCCGCACGTGATCGCGCTCGCGGTGCCGAACGTGCGGCACGAGTACTTCGGCCGGGTGCTCGTCGCCGCCGAACAGGCCGCCCGCGCCGAGGACATGGCCGTCGTGCTGGTCGACACCGCCGCCGGCCCCGAATGGGCGGACCGCGCGATCGCGATGATCAAGACGCGCCTGCTCGCGGGCGTCATCGTCTACGCCGAGGACACCGAAATCACCGCCGGCCTGGCCGACGCCACCGACAACCTCGTGGTCGTCGAATGCCCGACGACACCGATCCGGCCGTCGCTCGAAATCGACATAGGTGACGGGATGCGGCAGGTCGTCGAGCACCTGTACGGGCTCGGCCACCGCGACATCGGGCACGCCCGAGCGGACCTCGACCGGGAAACCTTCCGAGTGAGGGAAAGCCGGTTGATCGACGAACTCGCCGCGCACGGCATCGACTTCCAGCCTTCGTGGCAGTTCGCGTCCAGCTTCGACCTTCACGAGTCGACAGCCGCCGCAGTCGACTTCCTGCGCGACACCAGTGTCACCGCTGTGTTCTGCGACGACGACTTGCTCGCAGCCAGCCTCTACCGTGCGTGCCGCATCCTGGGCCGCGACATCCCCGGAGACCTGTCGATCGTCGGCTTCAACGACATCGACCTCGCCAGCTATCTCACGCCCGAGCTGACGTCGGTGTCCATTCCCGCCGCTGAACTCGGTGCGGCCGCTGTGCGCGCGCTCGTCGGCCGCATCAACGGCGAACCGGGCCGATCATCGACACTCCCGCTTACCCTGATCGTCCGCGGCTCGACCGCCGAGCATCAGGCTGCGCCCATATCGGCCGACAGCCAGTGCACCGGTTCCAGGTAGATCGACACCTGCGCACCGAGCTCGACCTTGGCGAACTCCATGTACCCCTCAGCCTTGTCCTCGGGCAGGTAGCCACGGCTCATCTCCCACAACTGCTCATCGGTGGCAGGCACGATCCGGGCGACCGGCCCCTCGACCGAGACGTATCGGACGGTCGGTTCGAGCCGCTCCGCCATCAGACTGAACCGACCCGCCGCCTCGATCAACCGCGCCTTGCGGGACGACGCCGACGTGACCACCCACGGCTCACCACCAGGCGCGTACCGGTACCAGATCGGCACGTTCAGCGGCCCGCGATCAGGGCCGTCGGAAACGGCGAGCGCCGCGATGCGTGGCTCGGCAAGAAACCGTTCTCTCTCCTCCACTGACAACGACATGATCCGAAACTAGCGAAGGGCACCGACAATTTTGCTCCGGCGCTGTCCGATCGGGTCGGATTTCCAGTTGTCCCGGCAGACTTTCCACCGGACACAAGGGATAACGGCGCCGTCGGTGCATCACTCGTCGACCGGTTCCGCCCTCGCCCATGACCTGCACTCTCCCAGATCGACTGCTGATGATCACCTGCTTTGCGCTGCGACACCTTGACCGAGAAGTACCGGGCAGCACCAGGTTGCACGCGCTGGAGCGGCAGGCGGAAGTCAGTCGGTGAGCTGCCGGACGAGGCGCTTGAGGTCGGCGATGATGTCCACGGTCGGATCGCGCAGCCACTGCACCTGCAGTCCTTCGGCCGCGGCCACCATGACGCGGGCCTTCCACGGTCCTCGGCGTCGAAGAGCTTCCTGAGCAGGTCAACGATGAACTTGGTCCGAGCCTGCATGAACGCGTGCGCGGGGTGTTCGGGGGACGCCGGCGCCGCGGTCATGTCGACGAGGAGTTTGACCAGTCCCGGGGTCTGCGTGGCACGTCCGAGCAGCGCCCAGACGCCGTCGACGGTCTCGATGTCGAATGCGGCCGCATCGGCGCGGTCACGCGCAGCGAGCACTTCGACCAGCAGCTCGTCCTTGCTGTCGAAGTAGTGCAGGACGCCGGCCTCCGTCAATCCGACGCTGTCAGCGATGTTCCGCAAGGACGGCCCTTGACGACCGGAGCTGGCGTAGGCGTCGAGCGCGGCAGCCAGGATCCGGGCACGCCGTTCCGACCCTTCGCGTAGGGGCCGCGTTTCGAGTCGGTAGCCATAGCGGATCAAGCGTACCTGCGCGTGGAGCCACCAGCGGCCGGGCGACGTCGCCCGGCCGCCGCTGTCGTCGAGGGTGACCGGTCAGGCCCACTGCACGACGTCGGCGTGGTCCAACCGGGGAAGCCGGTCGAACCAGGGGTTTTCACCCGGGTGGCCGATGTTGACGACCAGGAACGACCGGAATCGGCCGTCGGGGAAGAACTCGGCGTCGAGACCGGCTTTGTCGAATCCGGCCATCGGACCGGCTGCGAGGCCCTGCGCGCGGACGGCGAGAATGAAGTAGCCGGCCTGCAGCGTCGCATTGAATTCCCCGGTACCGGTCCGCATGTCTTCGTCGGCATCGAAGACGTCTTTCAGTTCCGGCCGGAACGGCAGCACGGTGGGAATGTGCTCGTGGAACTCGGTGTCGACGGCGAGCACCGCGACGGCCGGGGAGGCCGCGGTCTTGGCCTTGTTGCCATCCGCCATGTGCTCGAGGAGTCGGTCGCGGCCCGCGCCCGCCCGGACGTACAGCACGCGGAGCGGCTGGGTGTTGGCCGCGGTCGGCGCCCATTTCGCGAGGTCCCAGATCGCGGTCAGGTCAGCGTCTGTGACCGGAGTCGGCGCGAAGCTGTTGGCGGTGCGCGCGTCGGTGAACAGCACCGCGCGCCCGGCGTCGTCCAGCCGGTCGAGCTTCAGGTCTTCCACGGCGTCCGTCATGACTCTTCCTTCAGTTGCAACTATTATAAAACTAGCGACATCTTCGAAGATATCACGCATCAACTTCTTCAACCATGGCGACTTTGAAAAAACTAGCCCCAGGTGCAAACCTAGCTTGCAGGTATGCTGGGTTTATGGAGACCAGGATTGAGCCGGATCACGAGGTCGAGGCCTGTGACAAGGCGTTGGCTCGCGCGTTCGGCTTCCTGGGCAAGCGCTGGAACGGCGTATTGCTGGGAGCTCTCATGCAGAGCCAGGCGGGCTTCGCTGACCTGAAACGGGCGGTCGGCGGGATCAGCGACTCGGTCTTGTCGGAACGACTGTCCGAGCTGGTCAAGGCTGACCTCGTACAGCGCACCGTCGAAGCGGGGCCGCCGATTGCGGTGCGTTATGAGCTGACGGCGTCCGGAAAGGCCCTGCTCCCGGCGCTCAACGAACTCACGACCTGGGCCAGGGACAACCTGCCCGAGTCGCAGTGCCGCAACCACTGACCCAGCGGACGCCGGCCCAGGCGGTCGAGTATCAGCTCACAACCGGCATTGCCTGGGCAAGGCGGTCGACAAATCGATGCGCTGCCGCGGACAGCGGGTATTCGTGCCGCAAGTGCATCGCCACCTTCCTGGTGACCACCGGTCCGACCAGCGGGCGGGTGACGAACCGGGTGAACGACAGCAGCGGCAGGACAAGTTCGGGCATCGCGCTGACGCCGAGCCCGGCCGCCACCATGCCGCCGGCGGTGGCAATAGTTCGGGTTTCCACCAGTGTTTCAGGCTCCGAGCCGGCTTGAGCGAACGCGAGATCGGTCAGCCGCCGCACGCTGCTGTCCGCACTCAACGCGACGAACGGTTCGGCAGCCAGCTCGGTCCAGGTGAGCTTGGCTCGCGCGGCCAGGTGGTGCCCTTCCGGCAGTACAGCGACAACCCGGTCTTCGAACAGCGGACGCAAGAGCAGACCGGTGGACGCCGGGCTGCTCTCGGTGACCGCGATGTCCGCCGTGCCAGAGCGGAGTTTCTCGAGCACCTCCCGCGTCGTCCCATCGACCAGATGCACCCTGACCTGGGGAAAGTCGGCCAGGAACCCAGCGACGACCGGCGGCAGAACTGCGGCCGCGATCGACGGCAGGGCGGCGATCGTGACATGGCCGCGCTCCCCGGCCCGGTAGTCGGCGAACCGGCGCAACCCGCTCTGGTAGCTGTCGAGGATGCCCTCGGCAATGTCGAGCAGTTCGGTGCCCGCATCGGTCAGGTCCACCGATCGAGTCGTTCTGCTCAGCAGGCTGACATCCAGTTTGCGCTCGATCTCGCCGATGCTTCTACTCACCACCGACTGGCTCAGCAGCAGTTCGCCGGCGGCCTGGGTGAACGAGCCGGTCCGGGCGACCCGGCAGAACACGGTCAACTGATGGAGAGTGAGATCCATACGCCAAGAGCATAACCGAGTGCATTATTGATAGTGGCAAAGCACAGGTCCTCCGGTCATGATGGTGGCAGGGAGTGATCATGAAGAAAGTAAGAATCGGCTCCGGCGCCGGCTTCGCGGACGACCGCATCGAACCCGCCGCCGAACTTGCCGAACACGGCAGGTTGGACTACCTCGTCTTCGAGTGCCTGGCCGAGCGGACAATCGCCCTGGCCCAGCTCGACCGCCTCCGCGATCCGGCCGCTGGATACAACGAATGGCTAGGCGACCGCATGGACGCCGTCCTGGACACGTGTGCCGCCCGCGGCATCAAGATCATCACCAATATGGGTGCGGCAAACCCGCTCGCCGCGGCCAGGCTGGTCGCGGACATCGCTCATCGCAAGGGCCTGACCGGGCTGAAGGTCGTCGCCGTGACGGGCGACGACATGCTCGACATCATCAAAGGCACCGATCTGCCGCTGCTCGAGCGCGAGGCGACGTTGTCCTCGCTCGGGGACACGGTCGTGTCGGCGAACGCCTACACCGGCTGCGAAGGTGTCGTCGCGGCCCTCGCGGGCGGAGCCGACATCGTGATCACCGGCCGCATCGCGGACCCGTCGCTCTACCTCGCGCCGCTCGTGCACGAGTTCGGCTGGGCTCACGACGACTGGGATCTGCTCGGCAAGGGCATCTGCGTCGGACACCTCTTGGAGTGCACCGGCCATGTCACCGGAGGCTACTTCGCGGACCCCGGCTACAAGGACGTCCCAGATCTTGCCCACCTCGGCTTTCCCATCGCCGAAGTCAGCGAAGACGGTTCGTTCACCGTCACGAAGGTCCCGGGCTCCGGCGGCCGGGTCACGGTCCGGACGTGCACCGAACAACTGCTGTACGAAGTACACGACCCTTCGGCCTATTTGTCCGCAGACGCCGTCGCCGACTTCTCGGGCGCTCAACTGACCCAAGTCGGCCCCGACGAAGTCGCCGTTTCCGGTATCACCGGCCGGGAGCGGCCGCCCACGCTGAAGGTGTCGGTCGGCTACGTCGACAGCTTCATCGGAGAGGGGCAGATCTCCTACACCGGCCCGAACGCGCTCGCTCGGGGCAAGCTCGCGCTCGACGTCGTCCGCGAACGGCTGGACTTCGTCGGCGTGCCGACGACCGAGACGCGGTTCGAGCTCATCGGCGTCGACGCGGCGCACCGGGGCGCGGGCAAGTCCACCGCCGAACCCGCCGAAGTGCGCGTCCGCGTGGTCGGCCGGACGGACAGCTTCGACCAGGCCAAGCGCGTCGGCCACGAGGTGACGTCGTTGTGGCTGAACGGTCCGGCCGGCGGCGGGGGCGCCACCCGCGAGACCCACCAGGTGGTGGCCATCCTGTCGGTTTTCGTTCCCCGCCGGCAGGTTTCTCTCAAGCTCACGGCCATGGAGGTCTGATGAGGCTGCACGAGCTCGCCCACAGCCGCACCGGGGACAAGGGCACGATCTCCGACATCTCCGTCGTCGCCTACCAACCCGGCGACTACGAGTTCCTCCGGCAGCACGTGACGGCCGGCCGCGTCCGCGAGCACTTCGCCGACATCGTCCACGGCCACGTCGAACGCTACGAACTCCCCCAGCTATCCGCGCTGAAGTTCGTCCTGCATGACGCGCTCGGCGGCGGGGTCACCCGCACTCTCAACCTCGACATCCACGGCAAGAGCCTTGGCTCCTCGTTACTGGAGATGGAACTGCCCGGCCGAACGGAGACATGATGACGACCAGGCCCACCGTGACCACCACCAGCGGCGACGTACGTGGCCGCGCCCAGCCGACCGGCGGTGCGCTGTTCGCGGGCATCCCGTTCGCCCAAGCGCCAGTCGGCGAGCTGCGACTCCGCCCGCCACAGCCGAACGCGTCGTGGGAGGGCGTGCGCGAGGCTTCCGAATTCCCGCCCTGCCCGCCCCAGCGCGGAACGGTTTCCCTGCCGGACAACGAATCTCTGTCCGCGCTGGGCCGGACCAGCGAGGACTGTCTTTACCTCAACATCTGGACGCCGGGGATCGAGGGGGCACGGCCGGTCATCGTCTGGATCTATGGTGGCGGGTTCGAGCTGGGATCCGCGTCGCCGCCGATGACCGACGCGGCGTCACTCGGTCGCCGGACGGGCGCCGTGGTCGTCGCGCTGAACTACCGGCTCGGCGCGCTCGGCTGGCTGCATCTCGCCGGCGTCGGCGGGCAGGAATGGGCCGACAGCAGCAATCTCGGCCTCCAGGACCAAATCGCGGGCCTGCACTGGGTCCAGGAGAACATCGAGGCCTTCGGCGGCGATCCCGGCAACGTCACCCTGGTCGGCGAGTCCGCCGGCGCGTTTTCCATCGGTGCGCTGCTCGCCGCGCCTTCGGCCGCCGGAACATTCCATCACGCGATCCTGAGCAGCGGCAGCACCGAACGCGTGTACAGCGCCAAGATCGCGGCGTCGATCGCCGATGATCTCTTTGCCGCGCTGCGTGTTTCCACTGTGGACGAATTTCGTTCCATGTCCGCGGAACGGATTCTCGAAGCTCAGGCAACCGTGATCGACTCGGACATCGGCCGGCGCAACCTCTCCGGCGGCCGAGCCTGGGGCGTAGTCCACGATGGAACCGTACTTCCGATCTTGCCCCAGCAGGCGGTGCGAGCGGGGTCCGCCAAGAACGTGTCTCTGCTGGTCAGCGCCAACCGCGACGAGATACGGATGTGGGAGCAGCTCCCCGGATTCGTCCCCTCGCACGACGACGAGCTCCTCGCCGAGATGCGGCGGACCGGCTTCAGCGAGCCCGACGCCCTCTTGTCCGCCTACCGCAAGCGCGACCCGGACGCGGGCCTTGCCCGGCTGCGCACCCGGTTCCTCACCGACGCGATCTACCGCATCCCGGCAAGTCGGCTGGCACAAGCGCAGGTCGACGCCGGGGGTAAGGCCTACGCCGCCTTGTTCAGCGGCCAACCGGCCGGACCGGAGGCCGGCACACCGCACGGCGCCGACGTCCCCTACTTCTTCGACCAGCTCAACGTCGCCGGCGCCGACACGCCGGAAAACGTCGCGATCGCGGACGACCTGCTCGACGCCTGGAGGCGCTTTGTCAGCACCGGCGACCCGGGCTGGCCCGTCTACGACGGCGGCGCCGGCTCGAACACCCGCGAGTTCGGCGGCTCCGGCAGTCTCGTCACCGAACCCGCTGACGACGAAGTCGCCGCCCTCTGGCGCGCCCAGGAGCGCTAGCTACCCGCACGGCCAAAGATGCTGGCATTGCGCAAGCGTCACTGCCGCGCCGTTCGTCACGCGTGCCAAGACCACGCGGAAGAACCTGAGGAGTTGGCTTGGGTGATCTCGCCGAAAATTCCGCGGGTTGGTCGAGGTGCACATCGCCCCGGCCCTCGCTGAGTGACAAACGCGCTGACGGACGCGTCGGTAGGATCACGGCATCACCCGATGGCGGGTCCGAACCCGGGAGAATCGCCCATGCTGAAGGCCTTCGCCGACCTCTCCACACCGCTGGTCGCCGATGCCTGCGTGCGGCTAGGCGTGCCACTGCGGCCCGCGCCACCCGGAATCTGCGCGGTCGCAGCGGGGCACCGGATAGCCGGCCGCGCGTTGCCGACGCGCCACTACGGAAGCGTGGATGTCTTCCTGGAGGCGTTCGGCAAGGCCGAGCAAGGTGACGTGCTCGTGGTCGACAACGGCGGACGAACTGACGAAGCCTGCGTCGGTGACCTGGCGGTGCTCGAGGCCGAGGCCTCCGGAGTCGCAGGCCTGGTGATCTGGGGGCTGCATCGCGACACCCCAGAACTCGTGGACATCGGGCTTCCCGTATTCAGCTACGGCAGCTATCCACCCGGCCCGACGCGACTGGACGAGCAGGAGCCCGAAGCGCTGAAGACAGCCAGGTTCGGGCCTCATATGGTCAGCCCCGAGGACGTCGTCTTCGGCGACGACGACGGCGTGCTGTTCGTCGCTGCCGAGCGCGTCGAAGAAGTGCTGGCGACCGCGCACCGCATCTGGGAGACCGAGCGGACACAGGCCGACCGGATCAAAGCGGGCGACACCTTGCGTCGACAGACCGCCTTTGACAACTACCTCACGCGTCGCGTCGCCGACCCCTCCTACACCTTCCGGCACCACCTCCGCCAGATCGGCGGGGCCATCGAGGAGTAGCACGGGGTTCGATCTCATCCCGGATGGCGTTTCAGCCGACTCAGCCGAGGCTGCTCTTGGCACCAGCAGCCATCAGCCGACGTCATGTCAACGACCTCGCGGCCCAGGCAGCAGAGCGCCATGCTCACAAAGTAGTGATGAGACCTCCGTCGATGACGAAGTCGGAACCGGTCACGTTCCCCGCGCGCCCGCTGGCCAGCAAGGTCACCAAGTCAGCGACTTCTTCGGCGCGCGTGAAGCGGCCGGTCGGAACACCCGCCGAAGCCTGTGCCACGACGTCGGTGGCCTGACCGCCGGCGGCTTTCGCGACAGTAGCCGCAACTCCGTCGTCACCTAGCCACAGCGCGGTCTCCACCGGCCCCGGACTGACTGTGTTGACGCGAATCCCGCGCGGGCCGAACTCCTTCGACAGCGATTTGGAGAAGTTGGTGAGCGCGCCTTTTGCCGCGCAGTAGTCGATAACCGTCGGATCCGGAAGGAACGAGTTCACCGAACTGACCGTGACGATGGTGGCAGGTGCACGCTCGAGCAGGTAAGGCAAGGCCGCACGGGTGGTCCGGACGGCCGAGAGGAAGTTGATCGTCAAAGTCCGCTCCCAGTCCTCATCAGTGATCGCGAGGAACCCGTCCACCCGGACGGTCACGCCGCCCACATTGTTGACCAGGATGTCGACACCACCGAACTGTCGGACCGCCTCCGCGACCAGCCCGGCAGGTCCGTCGGGGGTGCTCAGGTCGACCTCGACTGGATGCAGCGAACCCAGCGCGGAGAGATCGGACAACTCAGCGCCGTGTGAACGGGCTCCGGCGACGACATTCGCACCCTCGCTAAGCAGAGCGCGGGTGACGGCCAGTCCGATCCCCTTGCTCGCGCCAGTGACGACGGCAGTCTTGCCAGTCAGGTTCAGGTCCACGGGAAACTCCTGGTTCGGAAGTCGATTCGACGCCGAAAAGGCGCTCCGCATCAGCCTAGGGGAACGACTTTTGAACAGAACTTGCCCATCTCGGCCTGGCAAGCTGAGTTCCGCAGGCATCGAACCGAACCAGTGAGTAACGTCAGAACGCCCGGGCAGCGATGACACCTGCAAGCGATCAGAACGAGCCCAGGGTGAACAACTGTGACAACGCCAGAGGTCGGGAAGGAAAGTATCAACACCGCGCTGCCGCGACGGGGGTTGGCGATTGCTTCGGTGGCCATCGACTCGGCCGGCCTGATGGTTGCCTTGTCGACTTGGGTCGCCTGGCTGATCATCCGGCCCCGTCTACAGGACGCCGTCCACTGCTCGTGGATCAGGCAGGTGCCGCGGCTTTCACACTCACCCCGTCGGCACGGAGCCCGCCGGCCAATCCGATCGGGGCATACGGCTCGTACTTCAACTAGCCGTGATCCTTTCGAGCGTGTCTTGACGAACGCAGCCACACCACTGTTGCGCCAAGACTTTCGCCGCGTTGTTGAAGGCTTCGCGCAGCCAGGTTTAGCCCCGATCTCGCACGCAAAGGTGGCTACCTTACGAATCCGGGGGAACAACGATATGAACGGCTGCCTCCTCGGCTGATGCCGCTCCGCCGTCGATGCCGACATCGGACGCGAACAGCTCTTCGTCACGATCGTCCGACGTTCCCTCGTCCGAGGAAACCAACCTGCCGGCCCGTCTGTCCCCTACCTCGCGGTCAAGCAACTCACCGTCCGTTCCGACGACGTCCCCGAGCCCATCACCATCCACATCGGACAGTTCGGGCACCTCCCGAGCGAGCCGGCCTTTCCAGCTCTCGCCGGACGATTCCTCTCGCGCCGTAGTTCCCCAGTCTTGGGTTGCCCAAGGACGTTCAGGCGGCGAGTAGCCTTCGTCCAGTGCGTCGCGGACGCCCCTGTCCTCAAGCGTGTCCTCGACGTCGAGTAGGCCGGTATCCGCGTTGTCATCGATGTCGTCGTCCATGATGTCCTGCTCCTTCGTCCGCTACGAATGGAATCAGGGTCCGAAGCCCTGAACCCGGGTAAGGATCGCGGCTGTTCCTTCTCGACGCCTTGCTGCGACTTTGGGGTGTCGTCGCAGTGGGGGCTTCGCGGTCATCGGCAGCCTAGTCCCTTTTTGCCACACAACCCGAACGCCGCCGTTGTCGACGACGCCCCGCCAGGATGCACGGCAGATCAGGCCGACGCAACGCGCGCGAGGTAAGGATCGCCACGGAGGGACCTCCCCATCCTGGGTGCGAGTTCGAGTCGCCTGACGAATTCGTTCAAGGCGACTCAGCCGGATCCGCTCGCTCAAGGACGATATTTTTACTTCTGCGTATGGGTTTTTCATGATCTGGACGGATTCACTCGTGCGGGTGAGTGATGGATCCGAGTTTTTGTCGGAGGTGATGGCTACCGTCGGGCGGGTGATCGATTGTAGAGATTCTGAGTTGGCGTCGTTGTTGGAGTTGTCAGCAGAGGGAGTGGACGAAGCCGGCGTAGTGCGGGCGTTGAGTGCGTTGGCTCGCGCACAAGCGATGTTGGAGGCGGTACGGTTGCGGTTTGTCGGGCGTTTGAGTGGACTCCGCGGAAGTGATACCGCTGCAGTGGTAGCGGGTGTGGAGCGAACCAGCGTGGCGAAAGCTGGCGGTGATGTGGAGTTGGCGGGCGTGCTGGTGTCACGGTTGCCGATGACGGGCGCGGAGTTGGCGGCGGGGCGGTTGTCGATGGAGCGTGTCCGCCAGATCGCGCGGGCGACCACCGATGCCGAGGACCTTCGTTCGCGCAGTCGTTCTTGACCTGAATCGCGGCGATGAGATCGTGGAAGTACGCACGATCGACACCGGCCAGGGCGGCGCCGTGGCCATCGAGATCACCCAGGTCCGGGGGACGACCGGGAGCGCGGAACTGGCCCGAACAGCTACCCGCTGTGGACGTTGCGGAACGATGCCGCCGCGGCCGCCGCCATCCGCGTGATGGAGGCACTGAGCGGTCCGAATCCGGGCGTGGTGCTGATCGACGACGACAACCGGGTGCGGCTGCGCTCCTTCGCCGAGGTCAAAGGCCGTCAGACGACCTGAAGACGAGGTTCAACCGTCTCGGACATGTTTTGCCCGTCCTCAATGGACCGCCGAACCCGCGGCAGGGAAAAGATCATCCCACCGTGGGAGGCGGAGGAGCGCGACGTCCGTCAGGATGACGCGGCGGGCAGCACCATCGCGGGGAGACGGCATGATCGAGGTAACAGGCCTTACGAAGTCGTACGGCAAAACGCGCGCCGTGGACGACCTCACGTTCGAGGTCACAGCCGGCCAGGTGACGGGACTGCTGGGGCCCCACGGCGCCGGTAAGTCGACCACCTTGCGGCTGGCGCTGGGACTGGACAACCCGACGGCGGGGAAGGTCCTTTTCGACGGCAAGCGGTACCGCGAACTGAAACATCCACTGCGCACGGTCGGCGCCCTGCTGGACGCGAGGTCAACGCACCCGAACCGGTCCGCACGAGCGCACCTGGCTTGGATGGCCAAGTCGAACAGGGTCCCGGCAGTCCGCGTCGATGACGTGCTTGAGGCAGTCGGCCTGAGTACCGTCGCGGGCGACCGGGCCGGTGGGCTTTCGCTCGGTATGGCGCGGCGTCTCGGCTTCGCGGCGGCGCTGCTCGGTGACCCCGAGGTGCTGCTGCTCGACGAACCGATGAACGGACTCGCGCCGGAAGACATCCTCTGGGCCCGCAAATTCACCCGCCGTCTCACCGATGAAGGGCGCACCGTCGTGGTGTCGTCGCACGTCATTTCCGAGGTGGCTTTGGCCGCTTCCCGACTTGTCGTGATCGATGCGGGAAAGCTCGTCTGCCAAAGCTCGACCGAAGAGTTCATTGCCGGTACAGCCGAGCACGGGGTCAAGATCAAGCCGCCTCGGCAACAAACCGCACCGGCGGATACGAACACCGCGCTCACCGAACTGACGGACTCCCTAGTCGGGTTCACCGGCTCAGTGCCGGGCAGCGACCGACGCCCGCCGTCACCGCTGTGACGGCGGGCGGACAGACCTCTCAGGGCACCGGACGACCACGGGCCGCGGTGTACAGCGAGTACCACTCGGGCCCGGTCATCGCCGCGGCCTGCCGGGCGGCGTCGCCGCAGGCGCGGATCCGGACCGGGTCCGCCGTGCCGATGACGGGTTCGATCCCCGCGGGATGCCGCATCAGCCAGCCGAGCACGATCGCCTCCGGCGTCGTGTTCTTTTCCCCGGCCATGGTCGAGACCAGGACGGCCGTGCGCTCCTCGGCAAGCGAGCGGTCCGCCGGCGCGGCTCCGGAGTAGACCCCCTGGGCCAGCGCGCCCCAGGCTTGAAGCCGGACATCGTGGGCCTGGCAATACTCAATGGTGCCCTCGGGGAAACTGATCCCGGCGCCCTCCGGATGGTTGACCAGGACTCCTGCCTCCACCCAGTCCCGTTTGCGCAGGCTCATCTCCAACTGGTTCACCACCAGTGGCTCGTCCACGATGGACCGCAGATACTCCATCTGCGACGCAGACATATTCGAGACACCGAACGCGCCGACCTTGCCCGCCGAACGCAGTTCCGCGAACGCCGCGGCGATTTCGTCGGGCTCCATCAGCGGGTCGGGCCGGTGCAGTAACAGCACATCGACGCGGTCCACGCCGAGCCGTTCAAGACTGCCGTGGACACGTTCGAGGATCGACGCTTTGCTCAGGTCGTAGTACGCCTCAAGCCCGTTCTCGCCAAGCCGGATGCCGCATTTCGTCTGGATGCGGACGCGGTCTCGCAATCCGGGGTCGCGGGACAGGACCTGCCCCAGCGCCTCCTCGGACTTGCCATTCCGATAGATGTCAGCCTGGTCGAACCACGTGATCCCGATATCGAGCGCCACTCGCACGGCACGTTCGGCGATATCGACGTCTTCGGTGGTCAGCGGGGCGTCGGACCACGCACCGCCCAGACCCATGCAGCCGTACACCAGTTCACCGTTCATCCCCCGAACCCTAATGGCCGGGCCGGTCGGGAAAAGAAATTTCGGAGACCGTGTCGATCCGTCCGTCCGCTGTTCGACGTGTCAGCAGAAGCCCGCCGGAGCGCCTCCGGCGGCACGACACCGACAAGGAACCGCCATGACTGCGTCGACCACCTTCAGCCCCTCGTCCCGCACTGCCACCGCCGGTTCCGCCCGCCGGTGGATCCGGGCTCTGACCGTCGGCGCGGCGATTGTCGCCGCCAGCGCGGTCTGGTTCGTTGCCTCGGCGCTGGGCGTCGACTTCCACCTCGCCGACGGTCAGGGCGAAGTCGTCCTGACGCTGCCGATCATCGCCGGTTTCACCCTTGTGTGTTCAGCCCTAGGCTGGGCCGCTCTCGCACTGTTCGAGCACTTCACCCCAAGCGCCGCCAAAATCTGGTCCGCACTGGCAACCGCCGTCCTCGTGCTCTCGTTCGTCCCGATCTTCCTGGAGCACGCCACAGTAGGCACCGAGATTTCCCTGGTCCTAGTCCATCTCGCCGTCGGTGTGGTGCTCATCCCAAGGCTGCCGAAGACCACGTCCCGGGGATGACCGCCCGAGCGGCACGGTGACGGCGGTGTCCCCACAGGACGCCGCTGTCACCAGGTCAGCCGTCCGTCCGCGCGAGCCGGGCTGCGCGGGTGACGAGGTAGTGCTGTTCCGGAAGATTCGTCGTGCGGCCGGCCGCGGCCCGGTAATGCGCCACGGCTGCGTCGATATCACCGGCCATCTCGAAGAAGTGGGCGCGGACAGCATCCAGGCGGTGGTGGCCAGCCAGCGGTTCGTCAAGCGCTTCGAGCAACTTCAAACCGGCTGTCGGCCCGTGCACCATGGCCGCGGCGATCGCCCGGTTGAGCGCCACCATCGGGTTCCCGGTCATCCGCTCGAGCAGGCCGTACAGGGTGAGGATCTGCGGCCAATCGGTGTCCTCCGCGCGGTCGGCATCGTCATGGACGGCCGCGATGCCGGCCTGCAACTGGTACTCGCCGATCGCTCCCGCCGTCACCGCGGCGGTGATCAACGCGGTTCCCTCGGCAATCAGCCGCCGGTCCCACTTCGTCCGGTCCTGCTCGGCGAGCGGGATCAGCGCGCCGCCGTCGCCGGCACGGGCGGGACGCCTGGCGTCGGTGAGCAACATGAGCGCGAGCAGTCCGCCGACCTCACCGTCTGCGGGCAGCAAGCCGTGCGCCAGCCTCGCCAACCGGATCGCTTCGTCCGATAACTCGGTGCGATGTAGGCCGCTGCCGACGCTGCTGGTGTACCCCTCGTTGAAGACCAGGTAGAGCACATGGAGCACCGATCGCAGCCGTGGTGCCCATTCCCCGCCCTCGGGCGGTGAGAACTGCGCCCCGGACGATTTGATGCGCTGTTTCGCCCGGCTGATCCGCTGCGCCATGGTCGCTTCCGGCACCAGGAACGCGTTCGCGATCTCGGCGGTGGTCAGGCCACCGACCGCGCGCAAAGTCAGCGCGATGGCCGAAGACGGGGTCAGTGCCGGATGACAGCAAAGGAACAGCAGAGTCAACGTGTCGTCATGGTCGGCGACGACGACTCCGCCGTCACCATCACGAGCCGGCGGCAGCTGGGAGGCGACGGCTTCTTCGCGACGTCGCCGGGCGTTGTCGCTGCGCAGCTGGTCCGTCATCCGCCGCACGGCGGTCTGGATCAGCCAACCACGTGGGTACTCCGGCACGCCGTTCCGCTGCCAGTGCAGTGCCGCCGCGAGCAACGCTTCCTGAACCGCGTCCTCGGCGGCGTCGAAATCGCCGAACCGCCGGATGACCGCACCGAGGACCTGCGGCGCGAGCTCACGCAACACATCCTCGAACCCCGGTCGGGGATTCACAGTTCAGGGGTCGGCGCGCCCATCACCTGGCGTACCTCGATCGGCTGGCGGATCGGGGCTCCACCGGGACCCGGTGCGGCGGAGGTCTTCGCCGCGATCTCGACGGCACGCGCCTCCGACTCGACGTCGACGATCCGGTAGCCCGCGAGCAGTTCCTTGGCCTCCGGGAACGGTCCGTCAGTCACCACTGGGGCGCCGACGCCGTCGAAAGTGACGAATTTCGCCAACTCGGGTCCGGCCAGGCCCTGACCGTCGACGAATTCACCGGACGCGACGAGCTCGTTGTTCAGCGCCAGTTGAAAGGCGACATGCGCATTGATGTCCTCGGGCGCCCAGCTCGAGATCGGTTCCACGCCCTCGATCGGCGTGTAGTTCTGCAGCAACATGAACTTCGGCATGTCCGGCTCCTCAGTCTTCCGCGCGCCCATCTTGGCGCATTCAGGAGTGGAACGGAGCCGGCGGCGAGTTCTCGACATCCCCAGGCGAGCTATTTCAGAAGTTCCCGAAAGCCAACTTGCCCAGTTCGTGGTCGAAGTCGAACCGTTCGGATTCGGCACCCGGCGGTACCTGCTCATAAGTGCGGTTGAGGAAGGTCGCGAGTTCGTGTGCCGGAGCTTCCAGGACCGCGGACCCGTCCGGAGCGTTCAGTTCGAACAGAACCAGCGCGGGATGTGAGGCCGGGCCGACTCGCACATCCCCGTCCCCGACCTGGGTGAGCAGGCCGTCGGCGAGCAGGTCGCGGCCGAACATCCAGCGGACCGTGCCGTGGCCGGTGTGATAGGCCGTGGTCACGGCGTACGGGTCGCGGGTGTCGTACTCGAGATCGACCTTGAGAGGCGACGGGCGGGCCCCGAAGGTTCGCAGCCCGAAGACGATCGTCGCTCGGGTGACGCTGTGTTCGACGCCCATGGTCATAGCCCCTTCCGTGTGCGGTGAATAAAGATCATCTTGGCCTACATATGACGCCCAGTGACAGTCATGAGACCGAGAAGAACGATCTTTCACTCCATCGGTACATGAATGGACTTCATATTGTCACTCAACGGGGTGGTGCCGCCGTGACGACGGTCACATTGCTTCCAGATTACCCGCTGTCAGCCGACGAGAACATTGAGTTCTAGCTAAGTTATCGTGACCTAGGTTAGAGTGCCTTATGTGGATCGACGTGGTACTTCTGGCGAACATGGCAGCCCGGCCATCACACGGCTACGAGCTGCGAAGGCGCGTCGAAGAAACCACCGGATACGCCCTGTCGAACAACTCGCTCTACCCGACTCTGCGCCGGTTCGCCGAGGCCGGCGCCGCGGTCAAGACCGCAGAGCCCCAGGAAGGACGTCCACCGCGGCACGTCTACACGATCACCGAAGTCGGCCGTGAACTGCTGCACGACCTGCTTGCCGATCTGCCCGACGAGCTGGCCGACGACAACGCGGAGTTCCTCGTCAGGGTGAGCCAATTCCAGTGGCTCACCGACAACGAGCGTCGGCAGATATTCGAGGCGCGTGAACGAGCACTGGCGAAACAGCACATCCGGCTGACGGCCTTACGCGACACAAGGGAACCCGAGGCATGGAGCGGTGTCGTACTCGACGAGCTGCTGAGGAGGCTCCATGCCGAACAGAACTGGCTCACTCTCTTGCGCGACCGAGCAACCCCACCATCCGAGGAGGACTCCGATGACCACAAGCACTGAGCTCGCCCCGCAACTGCCCTTCGCCCGGCCGAACATCCTCGACCTCGCCCCGCTCTACGAAGTCCTGCGGCGGACCGCTCCGATGACCCGCGTCCGCACACCCGCCGGCGATCCAGCGTGGCTGGTGACCCGCCATGACGAGGCCAAGGCCCTGTTCGGGGACTCCCGCCTAGGCCGGTCGCACCCGGTGCCCGAGGAGGCGTCCAAGGTCTCCGACGCGGCCGTTCTCTCGGGTCCGTCCGGTGAGTACGACGACGAGCAAGCCGATCGCCAACGCCTGCGGAAGCTGCTCGTGCCCGCGTTCTCGGCCAGGCGGATGAGGCTGCTCACCGAGCATGTCCAAACCATCGTCGACGCGTGTCTCGACACTATGGAGGCCGCTCACGATAATGCCCCTGAGCAGCCCGTCGACCTGCACGAACATCTGTCGTTCCCGCTTCCGGTGCTCGTCATCTGCGAGCTGCTGGGCGTCCCATACGAGGACCGCGAACGCTTCGGCGGCTTGTCCGACCGGATCGGTCAGCTGAACGCCGGCGACGATGCCCGCAACGCGTTGCAGGAGTTTTCGGCCTACACCAGCGAGTTGGCGAAGGCGAAACGGGCAGAGCCGACCCAGGACGTCATCTCGGACCTGGTCCTCGCGCAGAGCGAAGACCCGACGTTCACCGACGAGGCGCTCGCAGAACTGGCGGCCGGCCTTCTGTTCGCCGGGCACGAGACTACTGCGGGACGGATCGACCTCGGGGTCCTACGGCTGCTCAGCGACCTCGACCGGCGTGACGCTCTCGCCGCCGACCCCGACGGCCTGGTGGCCGGCACGGTCGAAGAGATCCTGCGCATGTCCGCGCCGGGAGGCCTGGGCCTGCTGCGCTACGCGCATGCCGACATTCAGGTAGGCGGGCAGACAATCGCCCGGGGTGAAGCCGTCCTCATCGCCTCCAACGCGGCGAACCGGGATCCCGAAGTGTTCGAGGAGCCCGACCGGTTCGACCCGTCGCGCCGTCCCAACACCCACCTCGCGTTCGGGCACGGCGGGCATTTCTGCATCGGTGCCAGTCTCGCCCGGACCGAACTGCGCGTGGTGTTCTCGACGCTGTTCCGTCGGTTCCCGAACCTTCGCCTGGCGATCGACGTCGACGACCTTGTCATCCGCGCCGACCGGCTGACCGGGGGCGTCGCCTCGGTGCCGGTGATCTGGTAGGCGACCGTGCGAAGACTCGACACCGGAGGTGAGGTGTGATGCGGCAGCGGACCGCACCCACCTCCGGGCGCTGGCACGTCCGGTGGGATTTCGGGACAATCGGTTGATGACCGAACGCAAGCCGTCCGGCGTCAACTTCGAGTCCTGGGTCGACAAGCAGATCCGCGAAGCGGAAGCACGCGGAGACTTCGACAACTTGCCCGGCACCGGCAAGCCGCTGCCCGATGCCGGCGGGCCCCACGACGAAAACTGGTGGATCAAGCGGAAGCTGGCGAGCGAGGGACTGTCGGCTGACGCGCTGCTCCCCACCTCACTGAGGCTTCGCAAGGAGATCCAGCGCTTGCCGGACACGGTCAGCCGCTTGACATCCGAACGCGCGGTCCGCGAAGTCGTCGAAAAGCTCAATCAGGAAATCGTGGCGTGGATGCGCGCGCCATCGGGCCCGTCGATTCCGGTGCGTCCGGTGGTTGTCGGCGAGGTTGTCGAACGGTGGCACGCGGATCGCTTGCACGCCAAGGAAATCCCGCCGAGCGCGCCGAGAATAGTGAAGCCCGTGCCAAAACGGACGTCATGGTGGCGTCGAAAGAGCCACCGGCGGGAGGAGCCACCGTGAGCATCGTTCACGGGGCGAGAGCGCGCTCCACGGCCGCTTCGACGTGCAGACGGGTCGTGGGAAACACCGGCACCGGACTGTCTTCCGGCCTGATCAGAAGCTCGATCTCCGTGCAACCCAGGATGACTCCCCGCGCGCCGGCATCGACCAGTCTCCCGATCACCGCTCGGTAAGCGTCGCGCGACGACTCTCTCACTACTCCGAGACACAGCTCTTCGTAAATGACGCGGTGGACGACAGCCCGGTCCTGCGCCTCCGGGATCAGCACCTTCAGCCCATGGCCGGCCAGACGATCCCGATAGAAGTCCTGCTCCATCGTGAAGGCCGTACCGAGCAGGCCGACCGTCGCCAGCCCTTCGCCCAATACCGCCGCTGCAGTCGCGTCGCCCAGGTGCAACAGAGGGATCTCGACGGCGGCCTGCACCTGGTCGGCGACCTTGTGCATGGTGTTGGTACACAGCACGAGCAGGTCGGCGCCGGCTGCTTGCAGTCCACGCGCGGCTTCGGCGAGCAGGTATCCGGCGGCGTCCCAACGTCCGGCGACCTGCAGGCGTTCGACGTCGGCGAAGTCGACCGAATGCAGCACGCATCGCGCCGAATGCAGTCCGCCGAGCTTCTCCCGGACCAGTTCGTTCGCCAGGCGGTAGTACTCGGCGCTGCTCTCCCAGCTCATCCCGCCGAGCATCCCGATGGTGCGCATCGGCCGAGCGGCGAGAGCGCTCATCGGACCACGCCGCCGGGGTTCCACGTTCGTGTCATCCGTTCCCCTGTCCTGGCGAAGCACCGACGTCGGCGACACTACCGCGCCATGACCGGGGCGGAGTCACGCCAGCTTGAAGGCGTACAGCTCGGTGACCGCCGCGCACACGCCCGGCTGGATGATCAGCACTCGCAGGTTGCCGGTCGCGGGGTCGTAGTCGGTGCCTTCGACTTCGTAGTTGCCCGTGCAGATACTGGACAGCGGGAGCTGCCCCAGCGAGGTGACGTGCCCGGTGACCTCGGTGCCGTCGAGTGCGTGCGGCAGGTCGATCTGCAGCAGCTGCTTGCTGGTCGGGTACAGATCCGTACCGGTGTCGTCGGAAGCACACAGCAGCCGGGTGGCCGAGAAGAACGTGCAGCCCTGGATGTCGCGCACCGGGTGGTCCAGGTTCAGGTACGCAGCCAGGTTCAACGCGCCTCCCGTCTGCGGGGTGGACGAGTTCAGGACCGGCGTCGGAAAGACGAGGAAGTGGTTCATCGTGTCCCACTCGCCGTTGACCATCCACTGCGAGTCCGGGGAGACCGCGACCCACGAGTTGTTGTACTCCTCGCCGGAAACCAGGGTGTGCGTGTAGTCGTAGTGGCCGCCTGACGGCGTGGTCACGCGAAACAGTTTCGACGTCGGGTTGCTCGCGCTGTACTGGAAGTCGTCGAAGATGTAGCCCTTGGAGGAGTCCGGGTCGCCGATGTGGTTCCAGCTGGAGACCAGGTCCAGCGGTACCGAGAGGGTGCCCGTGTAGTACTGGTGCGGACTGCCGCCGGGCGGGTTGACCGTGGCGACGCCTTCGTTGTACATCGGGGTGAATTCGGGCGTTTCGCTGACCTGGGTCCAGCCGGTGACGCCGTGCGGCGTGGCCGTGGCCGCTTCGGCCGACGGCGCCGTCACACCCAGCAACACCACCGCACCGGTTCCGAGCAGGACCGCGGCACGACGAATTCCCTTACGCCACATCATGGAGCTCCTTCTGGTGGGGACAGGCAGGGGGCAACGTGAAAAACATACGCACTAGGGGCCTACTTGGCTCGGCGCACCAGGGTGAACCTGTCGATGACCGTGCCGTCCTGGGCGAGCGCGCGGACACTGATCGTGGTCTGCCTGCCAGGCAGGGCCGGCGTCACGTCCGCGGCGATCAGGCCGTACCCCCGGTAGCGCACGCGGGACGACCGTTTCCTGTCCACCGCCGCGCCCGCGCCGAATGGGGCGGTGATGGCCGCCGGCCCTCCGATGTCTGAACCTTTCGTGGCCGACTCCACATGGTCAGGTGACCGCCTTGCCTGCGCCGGACAACTCGGACTACAGGTCCGCAAAATCCAACGCTGGCAAGGCGAAGCGCCGATCGACAAGCGTCGTGAAGTCATACTCGGGAACGCATCGGGGTAATCGGCTTGCCCGCGACCGCACGCGTCGGTTAGACATTCGCCATGATCCGTGGCGAGACGATCGGGCTGCGAGCCCGGCACGAAACCGACGTTGCCATTCTCCATTCCGAGCTCTACAACGACGTCGAAACCAGGTCGAAGGCCGACTCCCGCCCCTGGCGACCTATTCCGCCCGGCTCCTCGACGGCCCCGCACAAAGTGACGGATCCGAGCGATGACACCGCGTCGTTCTCTGTCGTCCGGCTGGCCGATGACGAGCTCGTCGGCGAAGCCTTGTTGTGGAGCATCGACCCGCACAACCGGGAAGCCCATCTCGGGCTGTCGCTCCGACCGGCCTTTCGAGGGCAAGGGCTGAGCGTGGACATCGCCGCCGCGCTGTGCCAGTACGGGTTCGCCATCCGCGGCCTGCACCGCCTGCAGGTCGACACCCTCGCCACCAACGAACCGATGATCAGGGCGTCCACCAAATCGGGGTTCGTCCTCGAAGGCACCCGGCGGCTCGCGGCGTGGGTAAACGGGGAGTTCGTCGACGAAGTCTTCCTCGGCCTGCTCGCCTCGGAATGGCGAGGGAAGTCAGCCGCGACGCCTTAGCAGCGCCAACGCGCCATTGCGGCGCCCGCACACCATCACGACGGCGTGGGCGAGGACGATCAGGCCCACCAGCAGCACCGTGCCGATCAACGGCACGCTGTCGACGGCAGCGCGTAGGCCACCACGACCCGGGCCGCCGCGTCGAGCGGAAAGGCGACACCCCAAGCGACGCTGGCCAGCACCAGCCACTTTCGGAACTTGGGTTCAAGGCGCCACAGGGCGTCAAGTCGCGCCCCCCGCACCCGGACGGCTGATTTTGATCGCGACGTCGAGAAGAAACGGTCGAGCCAGTGCCAACGACCCGAGGATCCAGAGCCCCAGCGCACCGGTCAGCCAGCTTTCCCTGGCGAGCAGTGCCCGCTGATCGCCGGTGATCAGCGCGACCCCAGGGACAACGCCATCGAGGCGAGCACGAGTACCGCGGTCGACGCCGCCCTCACCGCGAGCCATGACGGAAGCCGGCTACGGGTGACGATCACAGACCAAGGCTTTGGCGGCGTCGACGCTGCACAGGCACCGGGCTGCGAGGCGTCCAGCGCCGGATCGCGAGCTTCGACGGCACACTGGAGATCACCAGCCCCTCAGGCGGCCCGACCGTCGCGACCTTGGAGATTCCGTGCGAGTTGTCCTCGCCGAAGACCAGTACCTCCTCTGGACAGGTCTGATCCGGCTGCTCGAATCCGCGGGCATCACTGTCACGGCGGCGGTCGACACTGGTCCCGCGCTCCTCGAAGCGATGGTCCGTCATCGGCCCGACGTCGCCGTCGTCGACGTCCGACTACCACCGACGTTCACCGACGAAGGCCTGCGAGCAGCTCTCACGGCTCGACGCCTCGTCCCCGGCCTGCCGGCGCTGGTGCTCTCCCAGCATGTCGAACAGTTCTACGTCCGGACGTCGTGTCCGAGCTACTCACCCATCGCCCGGCGGACCACCGGCTGGCCCGGTTGACGCCCCGGGAACACGACGTTCTGCGACTCCTCGCGGAAGGCCGGTCCAACACCGCCATCGCCGCCCGGCTGTTCCTGTCCATCAGTGCCGTCACCAAACACATCAACGGAATCTTCACGAAGCCGCACCTCGAACGTTCCGACGATGACAACCGCCGGGTCCGCACAGCCCTGACCTACCTGCAGGCGCGATGACCCGGATACTGGTCAGGGCCGCCGTGGCCGGTGATGCCGAACGGGTCTTCGCACTGCTGACCGGGTTCGCGACCAGCCACCGCCCCCTGCTGACAGCGTTCGACACGACGTTCCCGGAACTGGTGCGGCTGACTGCGTCCGGCGCAGCGGACCTGCTGGTAGCGGAAGCCGGCAGGCACCACGAGGTCGTCGGCTACGCGCTCGCCTTCCGGCTGCTGACGCTCCACGCCAACGGGCCCATCGTCGAACTACAGGAACTGATGGTCGCCCCGGCTTCTCGAAACGAGGGCATCGGCGGTGAGCTGGTCCTCGCCGTCGTCGACCGGGCGCGAGCGGGCGGTGCAGTGGAAGTCACCGTCCCCACCCGCCGGGCGAGGGACTACTACCTGCGGCTGGGGTTCGAAGACACAGCTGTCTATCTCAAACGGTCGTTGGCCTGACGAGGCACGTCCTGCGCACCCGGAGCCGTGGCAGGAATCGGAAATCCCGGCCGCGGCACCCGAATTTTGCTCAGCCGACGCGGCTGAGCGAGTTGCGTCCCGCATAGACGGCTTCAGATCCGAGCTCCTCCTCGATGCGGATGAGCTGGTTGTACTTCGCGGTCCGGTCGGACCGTGACAGCGAACCGGTCTTGATCTGGCCGCAGTTGATCGCGACGGCGAGGTCCGCGATCGTGGTGTCCTCGGTCTCGCCGGACCGGTGCGACATCACCACGGTGTAACCGGCCTTGAACGCGGTGTTCGCGGTGTCCAGCGTCTCGGTCAACGTGCCGATCTGGTTGACCTTCACCAGGATCGAGTTCGCGATGCCCCGGTCGATCCCGTCCTTCAGCAGCTTCACGTTGGTGCAGAAGACGTCGTCGCCGACCAGTTGGCAGCGGTCGCCGATGGTCTCGGTCAGCGACTTCCAGCCCGCGAAGTCGTCCTGCGCCATACCGTCCTCGATCGACACGATCGGGAAGCGGTTGACCAGCTCCGTGAGATACGCGACGTGCTCCTCGATCGACCGCTTGCGCCCCTCGCCCTTGTAGTCGTAGACGCCGTCGCCGTAGAACTCGGACGCGGCGGGGTCCAGCAGGAGCGCGACGTCCTCGCCCGGGATGTACCCCGACTTCTCGATCGCGGCGGTGACGAATTCGAGCGCCTCGTCGGCGGTCCCGAGGTTCGGCGCGAAGCCGCCCTCGTCCCCCACGTTGGTGTTGTGCCCAGCCTCGTGGAGGGACTTTCGCAGTGTGTGGAACACCTCGGAGCCGATCCGGACCGCGTCGGCGAATGTTTCCGCACCGACCGGCGCGATCATGAACTCCTGGAAGTCGAGCGCATTGTCGGCGTGCGCGCCGCCGTTGATGATGTTCATCATCGGCATCGGCAGCAGGTGCGCGAAGACCCCGCCGACATAGCGGTAGAGCGGAACCGCGTGCGCCGCCGCGGCCGCCTTGGCCACCGCGAGCGACACGCCGAGAGTGGCGTTCGCGCCGAGCCTCGCCTTGTTCGGAGTGCCGTCGAGTTCGATCATGACCCGGTCGATGTCGGCCTGGGTCTCGGCGTCGAACCCCTTGACCGCGTCAGCGATCTCTCCGTTGACCGCCTCGACCGCTTTGCGGACGCCTTTGCCGTGGTAGCTCCCCTTGTCGCCGTCACGGAGCTCGACCGCCTCCTTGGTCCCGGTCGACGCTCCCGAAGGCACCGCAGCGCGGCCGATCGACCCGTCCGCCAGCCGGACATCGACCTCGACGGTGGGGTTGCCGCGGCTGTCCAGGATCTGGCGGCCGACGACACGGACAATGGCTGTCATGTGACTCCTCATTCGAATACGACTGAATGAACCGGGATGATGGACACCGGTCGGCTCGCCGATGAGCCCGCGGAAGGTGCGACCGCAGCATAGCGGTCCGGCAACTGTTCGCGTACCCCGATAATCTGTGGTATTGGCCGACCTCGGCGGCCGCAGAATCCATTGTGGACACTAATCCGGCAGGTGTCCTTCGGGTGGTGACCGCACACCCGTGTGGCGGGCCTGGACCCCGTGCGGGAATGCTGTCCCCGTGCACACCGACCTCGCCGACCTCGCCACCGCCTACGGGGTCGCGACCCGCTACGAGAACGCGGACCAGCGCGAAGTGGAGGTCGACGACGATGTCGTCGTCGCGATCCTCGCGCAGTTCGACGTCGACGCATCCACACCGGAATCGGTCACCCGCGAACTCGATGCCGTCCGCACCACTCGCGCCGCCGCCGACCTGCCGCCCACGCTGGTGGTCAAGGCGGGCGCATCACGCGAAATCGGCGTACCGGCCATCCTTCACCTGGAGGACGGCACCCGCCGCACCCTCGACGGAGTCATCCCCGCCGACGTGCCCCTCGGCTGGCATCGGGTGGAGACCGCCGGACAGTCCGTGGTGCTCGCCGTCGTACCGCATCGCCTGCCCGAGGTCCCGCCCGCTTGGGGGTGGATGCTGCAGCTCTACTCGCTGCGTTCGGCCGGATCATGGGGTATGGGCGACTTCGGTGACCTGGCCACGATGGCCCACCGCTCGGGCGCCGAACTGGGCGCCGGGGTGCTACTGGTCAACCCGGTCCAGGCGATCAGTCCCACCCACCCCGTCGAGCGGTCGCCCTACTCGCCGTCGAGTCGCCGCTTCGCCAACCCGCTCTACCTGCGTGTTTCCGCGACCGTGGAGTTCGAGCGCGCTGACGACGCCACCCGGGCGCGCGTGCTCGCCCTCGAGCCGCCGAAGAACACCGAACTGATCGACTACGACGCCGTCTGGGAAGCCAAACGGGCCGCGTTGCGACTGTTGTGGCCGTTCCACGAGTCCTCTGGCATCGAAGACGGCTTCGCCCTGCGAGACTTCGCCACCTACTGCGCATTGGCGGAGGTACACGGTGCGGACTGGCGTGAATGGCCGGAAACCCTGCGTGATCCGGGCGGTTCCGCGGTCGCCGCCGCTCGTGATGAGCTGGCCGACGCGGTGGCGTTCCATGTCTGGCTGCAGCGGCTTTGCCACGGTCAGCTCGATGACGTGCGGCGCGCAGCCCGGGAAGCCGGCATGCCCGTGGGCGTCGTGCACGACCTGCCGGTCGGCGTCCACCCCGGAGGCGCCGACACCTGGGCACTTCGCGACGCCTTCGCCGCGCAGGTCCGGGTGGGCGCGCCGCCGGACGCGTTCAACCAGCAGGGCCAGGACTGGAACCTGCCGCCGTGGCGGCCCGACCGCCTCGCCGAGCTGGGCTACGCCCCGTTCCGGGACGTGCTGCGCGGAGTCCTGGACCATGCCGACGGTATCCGGATCGACCACATCGCCGGACTGTGGCGGCTCTGGTGGATCCCGCCGGGCGAGCCGGCGAACCGCGGCACCTACGTGCACTACGACGCCGAGGCGATGGTCGGAATCCTGGCGCTCGAGGCGCATCGCGCCGGCGCCGTCGTGGTGGGCGAAGACCTCGGCACGATCGAGCCCGAGGTCACCGAGACCATGCACGACCGCGGCGTACTCAGCTCGGCCGTCTTGTGGTTCCAGCGCGACTGGGATTCGGCCGGGCGCCCGTTCGTCCCGCCTCGCCGATGGGAGCCCGAAACGATGGCGAGCATCTCCACCCACGACCTGCCGACGGTGTCCGGCTGGCTCACCGCCGAACACGTCCGCGTACGTGCTGAGCTGGGGCTGCTCGACCGCCCGGCAGACCTGGAATACGCCGACGCGATGGCTGACCGAGAAGCACTCATAGCGCTGTTGCACGGTGAAGAGGTGCCCACCGATGACCTGGTCGTCGCGCTGCACGCGCTCCTGGCTTCCGCATCATCGCGCCTCGTCCTGACCTCACCCGCCGACGTGGTCGCCGAACGCCGCCAGCCGAACCTGCCCGGCACGATCGACCAGTATCCGAACTGGCGTATCCCCCTCCCCGTCACCATCGAGGAGTTCTTCGACGACGAGCGGGTACGAGCGGCGGTCGCGCCGCTACGCGCCGCCCGTCGGATGCCCTGACCCGGCTTGGGTACCTTTAAGCCCCCGACCGCCTGAGGAGAACACGTGCGGCCCTGGCCCGGAACGCCCTACCCGCTCGGCGCCACCTACGACGGTGTCGGCACCAATTTCACCTTGTTCTCCGAAGTCGCCGACTTCGTCGAGCTGTGCCTGTTCGACGACGACGGCAAGGAGACCAAGGCCAGGTTGCCCGAGGTCGACGGCTTCGTGCATCACGGCTACCTGCTCGGCGTCGGCCCCGGTCAGCGCTACGGCTACCGCGTGCACGGGCCGCACGATCCCGAACGCGGCCTGCGCTGCAACCCGAACAAGCTGCTGATCGACCCGTACGCCAAGGCCGTTTCCCACGGCGTGGACTGGGACGAGTCGCTGTTCGGCTACAAGTTCGGTTCACCGGAGGAGCGCAACGACGCGGACTCGGCCGGACACGTGCCGTACTCGCTGGTGGTGAGCCCCTTCTTCGACTGGGCGAACGACCGACAGCCGAAGACGCCGTACAACGAGTCGGTCATCTACGAAGCCCACGTCAAGGGCATGACGATGAACCACCCCGAAGTCCCCGCGCGGCTACGCGGCACCTACGCCGGTCTCGCGCACCCGGCGATCATCGAGCATCTGCAGAACCTGGGTGTGACGGCGATCGAACTGATGCCGGTGCACCAGTTCTTGACCGACCACGGCCTCGCCGAAAAAGGCTTACGCAACTACTGGGGCTACAACACCATCGGGTTCTTCGCCCCGCACGACGCCTACGCGGCGTTGTCCAACCAAGGCGGCCAGGTCCAGGAGTTCAAAGGCATGGTGCGCGCCTTCCACGAGGCGAACATCGAAGTCATCCTCGACGTCGTCTACAACCACACGGCCGAGGGAAACCACCTAGGCCCGACGTTGTCCATGCGCGGCATCGACAACGACGCGTACTACCGGGTCGTCGAGGACGATCCGAAGTACTACATGGACTACACCGGTACGGGGAACTCCCTCAACGTGCGGAGCCCTCACACGCTGCAGCTGATCATGGACTCGCTGCGCTACTGGGTGACAGAAATGCGCGTCGACGGTTTCCGGTTCGACCTCGCCGCCACGCTGGCGCGCGAGTTCTACGACGTCGACAGGCTGTCGACATTCTTCGACCTCGTGCAGCAGGATCCGGTGGTAAGCCAGGTGAAGCTGATCGCCGAGCCATGGGACGTCGGTCCCGGTGGTTACCAGGTCGGCAACTTCCCGCCGCTGTGGACCGAATGGAATGGGCAGTACCGCGACACCGTCCGCGACTTCTGGCGGGGCGAATCCGCGACGCTGGGCGAGTTCGCGTCACGGATCACCGGATCCTCCGACTTGTACCAGGACGACGGCCGCCGCCCGTTCGCGTCGATCAACTTCGTGACCGCGCACGACGGCTTCACCCTCAACGACCTCGTGTCGTACAACGAGAAACACAATGAGGCCAACGGTGAGGACGGCCGCGACGGCGCCGACGACAACCGGTCGTGGAACTGCGGAGTCGAGGGCCCGACCGAAGACAAGGAAGTCAACGTGCTGCGTGAACGGCAGCGGCGCAACCTCCTCGCCACGATGCTGCTCTCCCAAGGCGTACCGATGCTGCTGCACGGTGACGAGATGGGCCGTACCCAGCAAGGCAACAACAACGCCTACTGCCAGGACACCGAACTGTCCTGGGTTGACTGGTCGCTCGCCGAGGAGCACAAGGGACTCATCGAATTCACCGCCGGTCTGACCAGCCTGCGCAAACAGCATCCGGTGTTCCGCCGCCGCAGGTTCTTCGCCGGCAAGCCGATCGGCAAGGGCGACGAGCTCCGCGACATCGCCTGGTTCACCCCGGCCGGCGAGGAGATGACCGAGCAGAACTGGGACGACGCCTTCGGCAAAGCGGTCGTCGTGTTCCTCAACGGCGAAGGCATTCCCGACCTCGACCAGCGCGGGATGCCCGTCGTCGACGATTCGTTCCTGATGGCTTTCAACGCCCACTACGAGGATATCGAGATGACCTTGCCCGGCGAGGATTACGGCCGCGAGTGGACGGTGGTGGTCGATACGTCAACCGGCGAGGTGGCCGCCGAACCTGGTCAGCAAGCAGCCGTGGCCGGGGGAACGCTCAAGGTCGTGGCCCGGTCACTGGTCGTGCTGCGGCGCGCCAAGCAGACCGAGCAGGCAGCTCAGTGACGGTTCCCGCTTCGACCTATCGGGTACAGCTCCGGCCGGAGTTCACATTCTCCGACGCCGCGGACCTCGTCGACTATCTGCGAGCGCTCGGCGTCGGCGCGCTGTACGCGTCGCCGGTGCTGGACGCCGCTCCCGGATCGACACACGGCTACGACGTCGTCGATCCGACCCGCGCACGCCCCGCACTGGGCGGCGAGGAACAGCGGCTCGTACTGGCGGGCACGCTACGCGAAGCGGGGCTTGGTCTAGTCGTCGACATCGTGCCCAACCACCTTTCCGTCGAGGTCCCCCGGGCCAACCCGTGGTGGTGGGACGTGCTGAGCGACGGCCAGGGATCCCGTTATGCCGGGTACTTCGACATCGACTGGTCGCGTGGACGCCTGCTGCTGCCGGTGCTCGGCTCAGCCGACGCCGTATCAGAGCTCTCGATCGAGGACGGGGAGCTGGCCTACTACGACCACCGCTTCCCGATCGCCCCTGGCACTGAAGGCGGTTCACCGGAGGAAGTGCACGACCGCCAGCATTACGAGCTGGTTGATTGGCGGCGGGGCAATGCGGAGCTGAACTACCGGCGGTTCTTCGACATCACCACTCTTGCCGCAGCACGCGTGGAAGACCCAGAGGTCTTTCACGCCACCCACGACGAGGTGCTGCGGTGGATCTCGGCCGGCGAAGTAACAGGGCTGCGCGTCGACCATCCGGACGGGCTGGCCGATCCCGGTGCCTACATGCGACGACTTCGGGAAGCAGCGCCCGACGCTTGGTTGGTGGTCGAGAAGATCCTGCATCCCGGCGAGGCGTTGCCCACCAGCTGGCCGGTGGACGGGACTACGGGCTACGACGCGTTGCGAGAGATCTGCGGCGTGTTCGTCGACGCCTCGGCCGCTCCGGATTTCACCGATCTTGCAGGCGAGCTCGGTGTTCCGACGGACTTCGCGAAGTGCGAGGACACGACGCGACGATTGGTCACGGACACGATCCTGGTGGCCGAGGTCCGGCGGATCGCCGCCCTCATCGACGGCTGCGACAGCTTCGGCGTCGAGGCGATACGCCAAGCGGTCGCCGAGATCATGATCGGGTTCGATGTGTACCGCTCGTATCTGCCCGAGGGTGAGCCGAACTGGAGTGCGGCGATAAGCCGCGTCCGAGAAGCCCGACCCGACCTCGTCGGAGTACTCGACGCGCTGGACAGCCAAGTTCGAGACGCTCCGGCAGATGAGCTGGCCACCCGCATCCAGCAGACGTCCGGCATGGTCGTGGCGAAAGGCACAGAGGACACCGCGTTCTACCGGTACACCAGGTTCGCTGCTTTGAACGAGGTCGGCGGCTCGCCGGACGTCTTCGGCGTCGGAGTCGACGAGTTCCACTCCCTGGCCGCAGCGCGCGAGGCTGGATGGCCCTCGACGATGACCGCCCTCACCACCCACGACACGAAACGCTCTGAAGACGTCCGTGCCCGGTTGGCTGTGCTTTCCGAGCTACCCGGCGAATTCGCCGCCGCGGTGACTGCCTGGTCGACGAAGCATGGCATAGACGAGCCGTCGCTGAATCTGCTCGCCTGGCAGACCCTGATCGGCGCCTGGCCGATCAGCCCGGCCAGGTTGCGCGACTATCTCGACAAAGCCGCCAAGGAAGCCAAAGTCCGTACGACTTGGGTCGACCACGACGAGGCGTTCGAGCGCGCCGTCGCGGCCTGGCCGGACGAGGTCCTCGGTGACGAGGAACTCGCAGCCGAGATCGCCGGATTCGTGCAGCGGGTATCCCACCATGGCTGGTCGAACGGTCTGGGACAGAAGCTGCTCCAGCTCACCTCGCCGGGCGTCCCCGATGTCTACCAGGGAACCGAGCTGTGGGACCTATCGCTGGTCGATCCCGACAACCGACGACCGGTGGACTATGACCGGCGCCGCGAAATCCTCGGCCGCATTTCGACTGGGTGGCTGCCCGAAGTCGACGACACCGGCGCGGCGAAACTGCTGGTGACGCACCGGGCGTTGACACTTCGCCGTGACCGTCCCGCCCTGTTCCACGGCTACCGGGCCATCCACGCAGCAGGAGACGCTGCCGACCACGCCATCGCGTTCACTCGAAGCTCGGACCTGGTCGTGGTCGCCACTCGACTGCCGGCGCAGCTGGAGGCCGGCGGCGGCTGGCGCGACACAGTCCTGCCCTTGCCGGCAGGGTCCGGAACGTGGATCGACGTGCTGACAGACCGCTCGGTCGAAAGTCGCCTGCCCGCTTTGACCGCGCTTCTCGACCGCTTTCCCGTTGCGCTGCTCGTCCGAGGTGAACCGTGACCTTCACCGTATGGGCACCAGCCCAGGAACGCGTCCGACTGCAGGTCGATGGAAGGGTCCACGCCATGACCCGCGCCACCGGGGGCTGGTGGACGGCAGACTTGTCCGGAACCGACTACGCGTTCCTCCTCGATGACGACGACACAGCCCTCCCCGACCCACGTTCGACGTGGCAACCGAACGGCGTACACAAGCCATCGCGTGTCTACAACCACAACACCTTTCTGTGGACTGACCAGTCGTGGACCGGTCGTGCGCTGCCGGGCAGCGTCGTCTATGAGCTGCACATCGGCACGTTCACCCCGGAAGGTACCTTCGATGCGGCGATAGGAAAGCTCGACCACCTGGTGGAGCTGGGCATCACCCTGGTCGAGGTGCTGCCGGTCAATTCGTTCGATGGCACGGACGGCTGGGGCTACGACGGTGTGCTGTGGGGCGCTGTTCACGAGCCATATGGCGGACCTGACGGCTTCAAACGGCTTATCGACGCGTGCCACGCACGAGGCCTCGGCGTGGCACTCGACGTGGTCTACAACCATCTCGGCCCGTCCGGGGCATATCTGGGTCGTTTCGGCCCGTACTTCGCCGGGCAGAACGATTGGGGACCCGGCCTGAACCTGGACGGCCCGAACTCCGACGAAGTACGCCGGTACGTGATCGACAACGCGTTGAGCTGGTTCCGCGATTTCCATGTCGACGCTCTGCGCCTCGACGCCGTTCACGCACTCGTCGACCGGCGAGCGGTACACCTTCTCGAACAGCTCGCCACAGAAGTCGAGGCATTGTCAGCCAACCTCGCACGCCCATTGACGCTCATAGCCGAGTCCGACCTGAACGACCCGAAGCTCGTAACAGCACGTGAAGCCGGCGGCTACGGCTTGAACGCCCAATGGTCTGACGATATGCATCACAGCCTGCACGTCGCATTGTCGGGAGAAACAGGCGGCTACTACGAGGACTTCGCCGCTCCCGGCGCACTCGCACGCACATTGCGCGAAGTATTCTTTCACGCGGGCAGTTGGTCCTCCTTCCGTGAGCGCACCCATGGTCGCCCCGTAGATACCCATCGCATCCCTGGTCACCGTTTCCTGGCCTACCTGCAGAACCACGATCAAATCGGCAACCGGGCGACCGGTGACAGGCTGTCCGCGACGGTTTCCCCTGGATTGCTGGCCTGTGGTGCTGCGATTGTGTTCTGTTCGCCTTACACGCCGATGATCTTCATGGGCGAGGAGTGGGCAGCCAGTACTCCGTGGCAGTTCTTCGCCTCCTTTCCTGATCCCGCGCTCGCCGAGGCGGTACGCACCGGGCGTCGTCGAGAATTCGGCCGTCACGGCTGGGGCGAAGCCGACGTGCCGGATCCCATGGATCCGGCGACTGTCGAGCGGTCTCGGCTGAAATGGACCGAACTAACCCAGCCCGGGCATCGCGACATACTCGGCCTCTACCGATCGCTGATCGCCCTGCGACGAGATCACCCCGTACTGGCGAACCCCAGGCTGGACACACTCACGGTTCATCACGCATCGGACGACTCGTGGATCGCATTGCATCGCGGCAACATCAGACTCGTATGCAATCTCAGTCGCAAGTCTGCGACCGTGCCGCTCGACGGTGACAGCAAGGAGGTCTTGCTGTCCTGGGGAGACGCAGTCCTGTCTGGCAACGGGGTTCGCGTGCCTGCCGAGTCGTTTGTGCTTCTGACGGTTTCACCGGCCCGGTGATCGAGAGCCGGAGCCTGGCAGTGGCTCCGGCTGGGTTTTCTGACAGCCACCCCACCCTGATTCACCGGCTTAACAATCGGTCGCACATTCCGCCCCACGAGCACCACAGGCAAGCATATTCATCGCCGCTTGCCGACCTTGTTCTTGCGCGAACCCCTGCGCGCGGTCTTGCCTCCCGACGAAGACATTCGACCCGACCGGTGGGAGCCCCCTCGATGAGTTCGGAGCGGCTCGGCCCCGGCATCTGGGCCGAGCGAGGGATCGTGCCCCGCCGACGGTACATAGACGTGTGTGACGACTCGACTGGACATGTTCCCCAGCAGGAGGTCCCGGACCGTGTCAGCCCGCAACTGATCGAGAGACCGACGATCCCCACCTCTATGGACGTCTTGGGCGATCGCGTCAAGCCGCTTGTACACCGCGAGAGTCTCGTCGGTATCAAGCAGCGCACGCAGCCACGACATTCCACCCGAACCCCGCCCGACGGACACACGCCGCTCCGCCGTGCGCTTTTCGGCCCGGCGGGCGGCACCGACCGGATCGATCTGCGCGATCACAACGCGCAGCAGGTGAGCAAGCTGGCTTGGGGTCTTCTCACGAGCTCGTGGAAGCAGTGCCTGATCCACCTCTCGGCACCGGGAGGTGGACAACGAGTGGGTAGCACGGGCGATCTGGGCAACGCGATCACCTCCAAGCTGTCCTGACTCCAAAGCCGCGAACACCCGCGGAAGGCGGTTCCTCACGCTGCGCGCGAGCGCGAGGTCCCGGCTGGCTCTGGCGGTACTGACTTTTTCCGTGCATGCCACCAACTTCAGAGCCGATGGGTCATCACCACGCAGCGCGGAGAACCGACCCAGCACACGCAGCCGGACAGCGTCCAGCATCGCCTGCGCCTTTCCGATCACCTGAACCATCCGTAAGGCATCGTCTTGGTCCAACTCATCCACAACCACCGCGAACAGCGCGTTGACGTCGAGCCCCGGTGGGTCCGGGCTCGACTTCGCTTCAGGTCTTCTTTGTTCGATCACGCGTTCGAACATACTGAGGGGCACCGACAGAATCCGCCTTGCGCACGTCACCCATAAGCGTGATGTTTCGACTGTCGGGCCCAGGGACGGAACACGACTCGAAAGCACTCGTACCGGGCCAGGCGCTCGATCCGCAGGCGTCATTCGTGAGCAGAATCCTTTGAGCCGGCCGAGTTCTCGCAAGACGCTCCCATAGCAACTGACCCTCGCGTACCTCGTCGTCCGTTGAGCGAGGCTGCAGGTCTCCGTGACGGGTCGCTTCGAACGCGGCTACCAACCTGCTCGCATCGAGGTGCAACTTGACGTTCTGCTGCTGAGACATCCTGCGGGGCGCACTCGAGATTGGCTCCATCAGAGCTGTCGCCTGGCCGATCGCCGCGCGGGCCTGCACCGCCCGTGCGCAGCCCGACCACTTCGGCCTCCAGTTGAACGATGCGCGTGGCCAGCGAGCCGCTGACTCTCTCGCGACTGCAAGCCACCGACCGTGAAGATCGACGTCTCGGTGGCTTGCGGCTGGCTTATCAACCGCTTGTGGTGATTACCGCACCTAGCCGCCTCATCGGGTCGAGCACCGCCCTGCCGCTCGTCCTGCTCGCTGGCCGCCAGGCACCTCACGGAGCCGACCATGGGGGTAACAGCACACTTCGGTGAAGATCCCTGGAAGTATCGGGGGATGGCTACCCGACCAGCGTCCGACACTCTCGTACTCGCCGGCCGACCGTTCCCCTTGGGCGCGCACTCGGAGGCAGGAGGTGTCCGGTTCGCCGTGACCTCAGCTGTCGCCGACGCCGTCGAGGTGTGCCTCATCAGCGACGACGGCTCTGAACGACGCATCGATCTGATCGAACGAACGTTCGGCGTGTGGCATGGTCTGGTACCGGGGGTCACCCCTGGCCAGAAGTACGGCTATCGGGTGCATGGCCCGTACGACCCCTCCCGCGGCCTGCGCTGTAACCCGGCAAAACTGCTGGTGGATCCCTACGCCAGGAAGATTGCGGGCCGGCTGACAGACATGGACGCCGCCGTAGGTTACGTCGGCGACCCCAGTGGGCCCGAGTCGCTGATCGACTCGCTCGGGAGCGTCCCGCTGTCGGTCGTGAGTTCCCCCGGCGGTCCTGACACGGGCATCAAGCCGGAAACGCCCTTCGAAGAGTCCGTGTTCTACGAACTGCATGTCAAGGGCTTCACCCAGCGTCACCCGGGTGTTCCCGAGGCGCTGCGCGGGACCTATCTGGGCCTCGCCCATCCGGCCGCGATCGAACACCTGGTCAGGCTCGGCGTGACCGGGGTCGAGTTGCTGCCCGTGCACTCCTTCGCAGACGAACCATCCCTAGTCAGTGCCGGCCGCCACAACTATTGGGGTTACTCGCCGCTGGGCTACTTCGCACCGCACGCCGGCTACGCAAGCGAACCGGGTCGTGAGATCGAGGAGTTCCGGACCATGGTCGCCGCACTCCATGCGGCCAACATCGAGGTCCTGCTCGACGTCGTGTTCAACCACACGTGCGAAGGTGGTCCTGACGGACCGACATTGAGCTTCCGGGGACTCGACGCGCCGGCCTACTACCTGCACTCGCCAAACGGGGACATGGCCGACATCACGGGCTGCGGTAACACGCTGGACGCGGGTTCTCCGGCCGTCGTGAGGCTGGTGACCGACTCGCTGCGCTACTGGACGGCGGAGCTGGGAGTAGACGGCTTCCGCTTCGATCTCGCGAGCACTCTGGGACGTCCTGGCGGCGGCGCGTTCGACCGCGACTCGGCGATGCTGACCGCGATCACCACGGATCCGATCCTGTCGCGCTGCAAACTGATCGCCGAACCGTGGGACGCAACCGGCGACGGATACCGCGTGGGCGAGTTCGGCAGGCAGTGGACGGAGTGGAACGGCATCTACCGCGACGACGTCCGTGACTTCTGGCGGGGCAATCGGAGTGTCCGCGACCTCGCATACCGGCTGTCAGGGTCGTCGGACCTCTACGCCGACGACCTGCGGCGCCCGTGGCAGTCGATCAACTTCATCACTGCCCATGACGGATTCACCCTGCGGGATCTGGTGTCCTACAACAACAAACACAACGAAGCGAACGGCGAAGAGAACCGCGACGGAACAAACGACAACCGTTCATGGAACCATGGTGAGGAGGGGGAGACCACCGATCCCGAGGTGCTGGAACTTCGCGCGAGGCAGGCCCGCAACCTGTTCGCGACCCTCCTGCTCTCCACCGGTACTCCGATGTTGACCGCCGGGGACGAAATCTGGCGCACCCAACAAGGCAACAACAACGCCTACTGTCTGGACAACGAGACGTCATGGGTCAACTGGAACTTGTCCACCGACGCGGAATCGATGCTCGCGTTCGCGCGACGGGCGGTGCACCTGCGGGCCAACAGCCCAGCGCTGCGGCAGCCGGAGTTCTTCGAAGGCCGCACAACCCCCAGTGGCGATCCTGACCTGATTTGGTTCTCGGCCGACGGTGAAGAGATGGCTGAAACGACCTGGTTCGACGAGCGCCGCCATACCCTCGGTATGTGGATCGACGGCTCGAACAGCCAGTCCCGAACCCGCGACGGCGAGGTGATCAAGGACCACTCGTGGCTACTGCTGCTCCACTCGGGTGAATCGCCGGTCGACGTCGTATTGCCGGGGCCGGAGTACGGCGTCACCTTTGACCCGAAGCTTGACACCAGCACTCGCGATGGCAGCCCCGCCAACCCCGGCGCACTCAAAGCCGGCAGTCGCGTGACCCTGCCAGGCAGGTCGTTGCTTCTCCTCTGCGCCCCACGCTGAGTACGAGGACAGGGCGGCAGGACGACAAGCAACGGGAGCAGTTACCAACCGGTAGTCGCCCGCCACCCGCGTTCCGCAGCCCGTTGCAGTTCACCGGAAGACGTGCCGCAAATCGCCTGAGCCTCACGCTGCCGGCACAGCCCACTACACGCGATCGTCACTCGAATGACCAAAATCGGGCACGCAGGAACCGTCTTCGTCCGGACGGGTGACACGCAGATGACGGCTCCATTACCGCTCAGTGACCACTTTGGACACCAGTCGCCGGCAGCAGGCAGCTGAGGAAGGAAGTGTGAGCCAACTGGAGAACGGGTACACCGCAAACAAGAGTCCCCGGTGACAAGCCTCCTGACCCAACCGGGCAGACTGAGCAGGGCCGCGGCAATGTCGCGTCACCATGGGCGAGAGGGGCGCTGCGCATGACGGGTCGGCTCGGCATCGACGACGTGGCCCCGGCGGTGAGCTGTGGTCGGTACCCGGCTAAAGCCGTTGTGGGCGAACACATTCCCGTTACAGCCACGGTGTGGCGCGAAGGACACGACGCCGTATCGGCGACGGTGTCCTGGAGAGGCCCCCACGACCGGGTTGCCAGACAGACCCGAATGGTGGAGCAGGGCACCGGGCTCGATGCGTTCGCAGCGATGATCGTCCCGGATACCGAAGGCCTGTGGACCTATCGGGTGGACGCTTGGAGCGACCCGTGGGCCACTTGGCGTCACGTCGTCGAGGTCAAGATCGCAGCCGGCCAGGGACCTGCCGAACTCGCCAACGATCTGGAGTCGGGGGCACTGCTGCTGGACAGGGTGTCGCGACGCCCGGGCCGACGACTCGAGCGGATGACACTGGCCGGCGCGGCAACGGCGTTGCGCGACAACGAGCTCTCACTGTCCGAGCGCGTAGGACCAGCATCGTCGACGGCGGTGCGGGAGGTCATGTACGAACACCCGGTTCGTGAACTCATCACCAAAGGCAAACCGCTGAAGGTATGGGTCGACCGCGAACGTGCGGCTTTCGGTGCCTGGTACGAACTCTTCCCCCGGTCCACCGGCGGCACCGACGAGGCTGGTCGGCCGGTGCACGGCACGTTCGCCACCGCCGCCGCGGCGCTGGACCGCGTGGCGAAGATGGGTTTCGACGTCGTCTACCTTCCCCCGATCCATCCGATCGGCCAGTTGAACCGCAAGGGTCCCAACAACACCTTGATCACCGGGCCCGAAGACGTCGGTTCCCCGTGGGCGATCGGTTCGGACGAAGGCGGACACGACGCCATCCACCCCGAGCTCGGCACGATCTCCGATTTCGACGCCTTCGTGGCGCGCGCGGCAGAACTGGGGATGGAGGTCGCGCTCGATCTGGCCCTGCAAGTCGCTCCTGATCATCCCTGGGTGGTGAAAAACCCCGAGTTCTTCACCACCCGACCTGATGGCTCGATCGCCTACGCGGAGAATCCTCCGAAGAAGTACCAGGACATCTATCCGGTCAACTTCGACAACGATCCCCAAGGCATCTATGCCGAGGTGTTGCGGGTAGTACTCCACTGGGTGGGCCACGGGGTCCGGATCTTCAGGGTCGACAACCCCCACACCAAGCCACCGGACTTCTGGGCCTGGCTGATCAAGTCGGTCAAGGACGCGTACCCGGATGTGCTCTTCCTCGCCGAGGCGTTTACCCGCCCAGCACGCCTGTGGGGTTTGGCCAGGCTCGGTTTCACCCAGAGCTACACCTACTTCACCTGGCGCACGACGAAGGAAGAGTTGATCGAATTCGGCGTCGACCTGGTCGAGCATTGGGAGCAGGGTCGCCCGAACCTGTTCGTCAACACCCCGGACATCCTCCACGAATCCCTGCAGACGGGCGGTCCCGGCATGTTCGCGCTGCGGGCAGCGCTCGCGGCGACATTGTCGCCCACCTGGGGTGTCTACTCAGGCTACGAACTGTTCGAACACGAACCTGTCCGCGCAGGCAGTGAGGAGTACCTCAACTCGGAGAAGTACGAGTTGAGGCCACGTGATTTCGCCGGCGCACTGGCCGAGGGCCGGTCCCTTGAGCCGTGGTTGACCCGGCTCAACGCCGCACGGCGAGCGCACCCGGCACTACACCAGATGCGAACGCTGCGCTTCCACCACATCGACAACGACGCACTCTTGGCCTACTCGAAACAGGATCCGGAAACCGGGGACACCGTGGTCACCGTGGTCACCCTCGACCCCGGAGCGGCGCAAGAAGGCACTCTTTGGCTCGATCTGCCTTCATTGGGCTTCGAGTGGCACGAGCGGCTTATCGCGCACGACGAGGTCACCGGCGAGACGTGGGACTGGGGACAGGCCAACTACGTGCGCCTCGAACCTTGGCGCGCGGTCGCTCACGTCGTCGGCGTACAACGCCGGCTCGCTATCTAGCCCGGGACAAGACAGTCCCGTAGACAACCCCGCGTCCACAAGGTACGCAGGGGCGGATCGAACGCACCCCCGATGAGGTGGGACGAGGTGGAACCCATGGACGACAACCCCCGACCCGACGCGGCGCTCGGCCTGGACGGTGTGCCGCACACCGGTGAGACGATGACGCCCGACGGCATGCTGGTCGAACCCCAGGCTGAAGACTTCCTTTCCGCGGAACAGGCACCCAAGGACCCCGACTGGTTCAAAGGCGCGGTCTTCTACGAGGTTCTGGTTCGTGCCTTCCGCGATTCCAACGGCGATGGCACCGGCGATCTGCGAGGTCTGGCCAGCAAGCTCGACTACCTCGCCTGGCTCGGTATCGACTGCCTGTGGCTTCCGCCGTTCTACGCCTCGCCTTTGCGGGACGGCGGCTACGACATCAGTGACTTCCGTGCGGTCCTCCCCGAGTTCGGCAGCGTCGACGACTTCGTCTTGCTGCTCAACGAAGCCCACAAGCGCGGTATCCGGGTCATTACCGACCTCGTACTGAACCACACCTCCGATGCCCATCCCTGGTTCCAGCAGTCGCGGATGGAACCCGACGGCCCCTACGGCAACTACTACGTGTGGAGCGATGACGACTCCCGCTACTCCGATGCTCGGATCATCTTCGTCGACACCGAAACTTCGAACTGGACCTACGACCCGGTACGAGGGCAGTTCTACTGGCACCGGTTCTTCGCGCACCAACCCGACCTGAACTTCGAGAACCCGGATGTCCAGGAAGCGATGATCGATACTCTGCGGTTCTGGCTGGACCTGGGTATCGACGGCTTCAGGCTCGACGCCGTGCCTTACCTGTTCGAACAGGAAGGCACCAACTGCGAGAACCTGCCCCGGACCCACGAATTTCTCAAACGCTGCCGCAAGGTCGTCGACGAGGAGTACCCGGGCCGGATCTTGCTCGCCGAAGCCAACCAATGGCCGTCAGACGTCGTCGAGTACTTCGGCGACCCGGCCGTAGGCGGCGACGAGTGCCACATGGCGTTCCACTTCCCGCTCATGCCCCGCATCTTCATGGCCGTCCGACGCGAGTCCCGGTTCCCGATCTCCGAGATCCTCGCGCAGACGCCCAAGATTCCCGACGGCACGCAATGGGGCATCTTCCTGCGTAACCACGACGAGCTCACCCTCGAAATGGTCAGCGACGAAGAACGCGACTACATGTACGCGGAATATGCCAAGGACCCGCGGATGAAGGCCAACATCGGCATCCGCCGACGACTCGCGCCGCTGCTGGACAACGATCGCAACCAGCAGGAACTGTTCACCGCCATGCTGCTCAGCCTGCCCGGTTCACCCGTTCTGTACTACGGTGACGAGATCGGCATGGGAGACAACATCTGGCTCGGAGACCGCGACGCGGTCCGGACGCCGATGCAGTGGACTCCCGATCGCAACGCGGGGTTCTCCAGTTGCGACCCCGGCCGCATCTACCTGCCCGTGACTATGGACGCCACCTACGGCTACCAGGCGATCAACGTCGAAGCGCAGACCAACAACGCCTCGTCGCTGCTGAACTGGACCCGCCGCATGATCGAGGTCCGCAAGCAGCACCACGCCTTCGCCGAGGGCGAGTTCATCGAGCTGGGCGGTTCCAACCCCAGCGTGCTGGCCTACAAACGGCGCTGGATCAGGCCAGACGGCAAACTTGATGTCGTACTGTGCGTCAACAACCTTTCCCGGTTCCCGCAGCCGGTCGAACTGGACCTGTCGGAGCATCGCGGGAGCACGCCGGTGGAGCTCACCGGCGGCGTGCGCTTTCCCGACATCGGTGAGCTGTCGTACCTGCTGACCCTGCCGGGCCACGGTTTCTACTGGTTCCAGCTGGTCGAGGACAACGAAGGCGACACGAGGTAACCACGTGACCGAACCCCACGAACTAGTCAGCCGGCTTGTCACGCATCTGGCCGAGTGGCTCCCGGCCCAGCGGTGGTTCGCCGGCAAGGACCGACCGATCACCGCGGTGAACGCGCTGAACACCACGGTGCTGCTCGGCGGTGACCCGTTGTTGCTGCACGTGGTCGTGGACGTGGTGCAGGACGACCGCCACGAGCCGTACCAACTGCTCATCGGCAGCCGGGCCCAGCTGCCCGAGCACCTGGGCTCCAGCTGGATCGGCGCCGAGGCGGGCTTGCCCTGCTACGAGGCGAGTGGCGACGGGGATCTCACTGCGTGTCTGCTGGACTTCATCAGAACAGGCCACCAGGTCGGATCGCTGCGGTTCTCCGCCGAACCCGGCATCGAACTGCCCCAGGACCTGCGAGCCAGGCCGATCACCTCCGAACAGAGCAACACCTCCCTGGTCTACGGCAATCAGTACATCTTGAAGCTGTTCCGCAAGCTCACCACCGGCGCGAACCCGGATCTACTTCTGCACCGCGCGCTCCGGGAGGTCGGGTGTGAACACATCGCGGAGCCACTCGGGTCGATCATCGGCGAACTCGACGGCGAACCGACGACCATCGGCTTGCTCCAGCAGTTCCTGCCCGACGCGGTCGACGGCTGGGCGATGGCCACGACCAGCGTCCGGGACCTCTTGGCGGACCCTGACCAGCATCCCGACGAGGTCGGCGGCGATTTCGCAGGTGAGTCGCACCGGCTGGGGCATGCCGTCGCCACGGTGCACGCCGACCTTCAGCGCGCGCTGGGGCAGCAACCAGCCGACTCCGCGGAGTTCGAGCGGACAGCCAAGGCGATGCTCGATCGCCTGGATACCGTCGTCGAGAGTGTGGCGGAACTGGCCGAGCATGTTCCGGCGCTGCGCGCGGCCTTCGAGAAACTGCGCGAAGCCGGTGACGGCATGTTCATGCAGTACGTGCACGGAGACCTGCACCTCGGCCAGGTACTCAGGACGGTCAACGGATGGTTGCTCATCGATTTCGAAGGTGAGCCCGCCGCGCCGGTCGCGGAACGGACGGCGCTGCGCTCCCCCCTACGAGACGTCGCCGGAATGCTGCGGTCATTCGACTACGCGGCGTACCAAATGCTCGTCGGCCAGCCAGAAGACCCGACACTGACCGAGCGGGCGCTCGAGTGGGCCCGACGCAACCGTGCGGCGTTCTGTGAGGGATACGCCGAGGCCGCAGCCGAATCGATCGGCGACCCACGCGATCATGCCGAGCTGCTTCGCGCGTTCGAGCTGGACAAGGCGGTCTACGAGGTTTCCTACGAGCACGCGAACCGGCCCGAGTGGCTGACCATCCCCCTGTCGTCGATCGCCCGGATAACCGAAGGAAGCGAGTGAAGGACGTGAACGCGATCCCAGCCGAACTCCCCGAGGCGGCGCCGTCGCCGGAGGACGTGGACCGGCTGCTGGCCGGATCACACCACGATCCGCACTCCGTGCTCGGTGTACACCGGGTCAAGAACGGAATCGTCGCGCGGGCGCTGCGCCCCGGCGCGACGTCGGTGGACGTCGTGGCCGGCGATCGCCGATTCCCGCTGGACAGGGTGGTCGACGGCTTGTTCGCCGGCGTGCTGCCCGAGCACCCCGGCGACTACCGGCTGGAGATCGACTACTCCGGGCATCCGGTCACCCTGGACGACGCATACCGGTGGCTACCCACGGTCGGCGAGCTGGACCGGCACCTGATCGGTGAGGGACGCCACGAGCGGCTGTGGGACGTCCTCGGCGCGCATGTCCGCAGCTACGACACCCCAAGCGGCACTGTCGAGGGCGTGTCGTTCGCGGTGTGGGCGCCGACCGCTCGCGGTGTCCGCGTGATCGGCGACTTCGACGGCTGGGATGGCCGCGCAAACCCGATGCGCTCCTTGGGTTCCTCGGGCATCTGGGAGATTTTCATCCCGGGCGTCGCGACCGGCGCACACTACAAGTTCCGCATTCTCGGCGCCGATGGCAGCTGGCACGAAAAGGCCGACCCGATGGCGTTCGCCACCGAGAAGCCGCCTGCCACCGCGTCAGTCGTGACGACGTCGGAGTACACGTGGGGCGACGCGGAGTGGGAAGCCAAGCGCGAAGCCACGAACTGGACGAACGCACCCGTCAGCGTCTACGAAGTCCACTTGGCGTCGTGGCGGCAAGGCCTGGACTACCGGGAGATGGCCGAGCAACTCGCTGACTACGTCATCGAGACCGGCTTCACGCACGTGGAGCTGCTTCCGGTGTCCGAGCACCCGTTCGGCGGCTCATGGGGATACCAGGTCACCTCCTACTACGCACCGACGTCCCGATTCGGCACCCCGGACGACTTCCGATACTTCGTCGATCTGTTGCACCAGCGCGGTATCGGGGTGCTGGTGGACTGGGTGCCCGCGCATTTCCCCCGCGACAGCTGGGCGCTCGCGCGGTTCGACGGGACCCCGCTGTACGAACACGCCGACCCCCGCCGCGGCGAGCAGCCGGACTGGGGCACGCTCGTATTCGACTTCGGCCGCAACGAGGTCCGGAACTTCCTCGTCGCCAACGCGCTGTTCTGGATCGAGGAATTCCACCTCGACGGCCTTCGCGTGGACGCCGTCGCGTCGATGCTGTATCTCGACTACTCGCGAAAGGAAGGCGAGTGGCTGCCGAACCAATACGGCGGCCGCGAGAACCTGGACGCGGTGAAGTTCCTGCAGGAGCTGAACGCGACTGTTTACAAGCGGCATCCCGGGGTACTGATGGTCGCCGAGGAATCGACGGCGTGGCCCGGCGTCACCCGGCCCACGCATTTGGGCGGCCTCGGCTTCGGCTTCAAGTGGAACATGGGCTGGATGCACGACACGCTGCACTACCTTGGCCGTGAAGCGGTGCACCGATCCTTCCACCACAACGAGATGACGTTCTCGCTCGTATACGCGTGGAGCGAGAACTTCGTGCTGCCGCTTTCGCATGACGAGGTCGTACACGGCAAAGGCTCGCTGTGGCAACGGATGCCGGGCGACGACTGGAACAAGGCGGCCGGGTTGCGCGCGCTGCTGGCGTTCATGTGGGCCCACCCAGGCAAGCAGCTGTTGTTCATGGGCGGCGAGTTCGGCCAGGAGCGGGAGTGGTCAGAGTCTCGTTCGCTGGACTGGGCGTTGCTCGACCAGCCGTTGCATCAGGGCGTGCGAAGCCTGCTCGGCGATCTCAACAGCGTGTACCGATCTTCGCCGGCGTTGTTCAGCGCGGACAGCAAGCCGGAGGGTTTCCGGTGGATCGACGCGAACGACTCCGGTGGCAACGTGCTGAGTTTCCTGCGCATCGGTGAGGACGGCTCGCAGGTCGCGTGCGTGGCGAACTTCTCCGGGTCTCCACACCACGACTATCGGGTGGGCCTGCCGTCAGCCGGCCGATGGCGCGAGGTGGTCAACACCGACGCCGTGGCATACGGCGGTTCCGGTGTTGGCAATCTCGGCATGGTCGAAGTCGAAGCCAAGCCTTGGCACGGCCAGCCCGCGTCAGCGATCCTGCAGCTGCCACCGAGCGGCGTGCTGTGGCTAGCCCCGGAAGCGGACGCGGACGTAGAGGCGTGAGACGTCGCTAGCTCGGTGACGTCGAAAACGTCACCGAGCTAGCACGCTCAAGGAAGTCTGTAGCCAAAGCCGAAGGTCCGCTCAGCGCATCACACTGCCACAGCGACCAGTTCGCGATGGTGTCGAGGTACGTCGACCTCGTCGAGCACTGCGGCGGCGAGGTCGGCATATGAGAACGGACGCCCACCGTCGGGCAGAACCTGGCGTCCGCCGATCCGATACCGGCCAGACCGTTCGGTTGTGTCGCCGAGAACGGCCGGCGGTGGCGCGACCACCAGCCAATCGATGGTCGCACGGCCTCAGCGACCCAACGCACCATCGTCCACCGAAGCCACCGATGAGAGCGCGTTCTTGCGCAGAAGCGCGACGCTCCGCAAAGCGGCACGGAGGTCTTCGGACTCTTCGCCGAAAAATCGGGTGTCCACCTCACGTGCGACCGCAGTCGCCTGCCTGGTCAACACTCGCCCGGCGGAGGTCAAGGCCAATCGCAGTGCACGAGCATCGGATTCGTGCGCACGCCGATCCACCAATCCCCGTTCCTCGAGCGTGCGCACGACCTTGGAGGTCATCATCCGGTCCGCACCCGCCTGGCGAGCGACCTCCTGCTGGGTCGGCGGACCATCGAGGTGCTCCAGCCACCCGACCGACGCCAGGAGCAGGAACTGCGTCGGGGTCAGTCCCAGCGGCCGCAAGCGGTTGTCGAGTTCTGCCCGCCAGGTCAACGCCGCGTGATGCAACCAGAACCCGGCCGACAGCAGGGGGCCGGATTCCCGATCCGTCATGACGCTGCCGCGTACCGCGCGGCAGCGATCTCGAGCGCCGTGAAGGTCTTGAGCATGTCCCGGCGGATGCGGCGACCGAAGTAGAAGCGAAACAGCGGCACCAGAGGACCGGTGACGCGCACCGTTTTCACACACCGGACCCGCCCGTCCCCTAACGCTTCGAAGACGTTCTCACCAGCGAGTTTCCCTCCGGGCAGGGCACATTCCGACGCCCAAATGCTCCGCTCGGTGACGTCGGTGATCGTCCACGTCGTCGCCGGTCCGCCGTGAGGCTTCGACCAGCCGGTGCCGCCGGGGGCGAATGCTCCGTCGAGCCGTGCCTCCTCCTCATGCGGATCCCAGCTCGCCCAACGGTTCACATCGACGGCGACAGCCCAGATCGCCGACAGGTCTCCCCTGATGGTCTTTTCTGCCGAGATCAGGTGCATCGCCGACTCCTTGATAGTTGTTGCGACTACATTATCGGTAGTCGCGACAACTATCAAGGAACGATCCAGCCGGCGATGCGCGAAAGCCCTCGACCGAAGATGGGCTGATCTCGTCAGTGCCTTGTAGGGCATATGCTGTCTATGGCATATTGCGAGGTGATCACCGCAAGCCGACTACCACAAGGAGAGCCGATGGACCGCGGAACGTTCGTTGACCACCAGGGACGGCCGTCCGTCCGCTTCCAGCACACCTACAACCACCCGATCGAGCGAGTCTGGGCCGCGGTCGTCGACCCGGCGGAGCTCGCGCACTGGTTCCCGTCCAAAGTCGAGCTCGAACCGCGAGTCGACGGGCTCATCTCGTTCTCGGACGACCCCCACACCGAGCCGATGACGGGTCGAGTCATCTCGTTCGACCCGCCACGGCATCTGGCCTTTACTTGGGGCGGAGACGAGCTTCACTTCGAACTCGAGGAAGTCGACCCTGGGAGGTGCCGACTCACGTTGACCGATGTCCTGGAAGCCCGCGACGCAGCGGCACGCAACGCCGCGGGCTGGAGCGTCTGCCTCGGTGAGTTCGCCAAACACTTGGACGGCAAGCTCGCCGACGGCCCCCACAGCGACACCGCCGAACCATGGCGCACGCTGTACGACGAATACCTCGCTTCGGGCATGCCATCTGGGGCTTTCATTCCGGAGGCGCCTTCCGCGACGAAAGACTGACAGTCTCGACACCTGGTCATCCGACAGCGAAAGAAGTCTTGACAGTTTTAGTTGTCGGTGGGATTCTGGTCGCATGGTCAAGGTGACGGCGATCGCGCTTGCCGCGAAGTCCGCGGGATGAGCTGAGTCGCCTCGCACCCGAGCGCGCCGGCCGCGACCGCCGGTCTCCCCAGGAGGAACACTGAGATGGGCCATGAATTCCGGACCCCCGCCGAAGCTGAGGTCGACACGACCCCGGAACAAGTGTGGGCAGCCATCGCCACCGGACCGGGAATCGACTCCTGGTTCATGGGCCGGAACGAGGTCGACCCCGGGATAGGCGGCGCGGTCCGGACCGCGTTCGGCGACTACAACCCGGAATCCGCGGTGACCGAATGGGATCCGCTGAAACGACTCGCGTACACCAGCGGCGTGGCCCCGGACGGTCGGTTCGTCGCCTACGAGTTCCTCATCGAGGGACAGGACAGCGGCAGCACGGTACTTCGCATGGTGACCAGCGGTTTCCTCCCCGGCGACGACTGGGAAGCCGAGTACGAGGCGATGAACTACGGCCTCGCGTTCTTCTTCCGGGCGCTGAGGGAATACCTCGCCTGGTTCGCTGGTCGCACGGCCTCCCCGGTGACCGTTTTCGGTCCGCCGGTTGCCGACTGGGAGAAGACCTGGGCGGCACTCGCCGACCGGCTCGGACTATCCGGCTCCATCAGTCCGGGCGACACCGTCCGGTTCGTTCCGGATGGACTCCCGCCGATCGAAGGTGTGGTGTATTCGGTCAGTCCCCAGTGCCTGGGGGTGCGGACCGGCGACACGCTGTACGGGTTCATGCAGGGCCTCGGCGGCTCAATGGTCGCCGTCCACCACGTGTTCGCCGAGATCGACAGGTCGTCGACGGAAGCCGCTTGGCGTACCTGGCTTGACCTGCTCGGCTGACCCGACGAGAGACAAGACGTCGAGAATGGAGAGACCCATGAACACGGTTACATCCCAGGACGGCACCGCCATCGCGTTCGACCGAATCGGCGAAGGACCGGCTCTCATCCTGGTCGACGGCGCGCTCTGCTACCGAGCGTCCGGGCCGAACGGTCCGCTGGCGGCGTTGCTCGCCGAGCACTTCACGGTCTTCACCTACGACCGGCGGGGGCGCGGCGAAAGCGGTGACAACAGCGCCGCCGGGGCGTACTCGGCCGAGCGGGAAGTCGAAGACCTCCAAGCGCTGTTCGCCGAGGCCGGTGGATCCGCGTACTTGTATGGCATCTCCTCGGGCGCCGCGCTTGCGCTGGAAGCAACGAACCGCGGGCTGCCCGTGAAGAAGCTCGCGTTGTACGAGGCACCATTCATCGTCGACAACACACGGGCAGCGTTGTCGCCGGACTACCTACTGCAGCTGGAGCGGCTGGTCGCCACGGACCGACGGGGTGACTCGGTCAAGCACTTCATGCGCAAGGGCGTCGGACTGCCCGCCCTCGTCGTCGCGATGATGCGGCTCATGCCGGCGTGGCCGAAGTTGAAAGGGGTGGCGCACACGTTGCCTTACGACGTGAGGCTGGTGGACGCCTACCAGCACGGCACGCCGCTGCCGGCCGCCCAGTGGTCGTCCGCGACCGCACCCACGCTCGTGATCGACGGAGGCAAGAGCCCGAAATGGATGCGAAATGGCACGAAGTCACTCGCCGACGTACTGCCTCAGGCCCGCTACGAGACCTTGCCAGGACAGACGCACCTCGTGAAGCCACCGGCACTGGCACCGGTTCTGACCAGGTTCTTCACCGACCACGGCTGATCAGGACGCTCGCAGCAGTCCGTCCGACGACTCGTCGGCGTCGGTGTCGACACAACCACAGCCGCCCTGGACGGTCTGGCAGTCGATGATCAACGCGTGACGCACCCGGTCAAGGCCACTGCACTCGACGTCCGTGCACTCGGAGTACCCACCGTCGGGGTGAACCACCAAGGTGCCGTGGCAGTGGTCGATCCCGCTGGTGCAGGCCGCACAATCCATCATCCCGCCGCCTTCCGCTCGCGCTGGTGAACCGCATCCGTCCGCCGGTCTGAGCACGGGCAGCCAGTTCATCGCTGAGCCCTTAATACCACTGCGGGACGACAGAGTTTGGCACATGCGCGGCGTGTCGCCGCGGGCAGTCCCCAGCACCATCCGGACGGGTCAGGTCAGGCGCTTTTCGGTGTCCTGCGGGCTCTCGTCGCCGCGGCGGGCTTCTTCGCGACCGGCTTCTCCTGCTCTGGATCGGGCTCCGCTTTGCGGGGCCGACCGGCGGGAGTCTTCTTCACGAGACCGGTCGAGCGGGTCTTCTTCGCAGCGGTGACACTCGCCTGCAGGGCCGACATCAGGTCGACGACCTCGGCCTTCTCCCCCGGTTTGCTCGGCGCGGTGGTGTCCTTGCCGTCGATCTTCGCCTGGATGAGCGAGTCCAGGGCTTCGCGGTAGTCGTCCTGGTACTTGTCAGGTTCGAACACCGGCTCAGACAGGGAATCGATCAGCGAGGTCGCCATCGTCATCTCCTGCGGCCGCACCGACGGAGCGTCCTCGCGCAGGAAAGCGAAGTCCGGTGTGCGGACTTCGTCCGGCCACAGGACGGTCGTCATCACCAACACGTCCGACAGCACTCGCAGCACGGCAAGCGCCTCGCGCTGCCGGATGGCGACCTTGGCTATCGCGACGTGGCTCGACTTGTGCAGCGCGTCGCGCAGCAGCACATACGGCTTTATCGCGGCCTTCTGCGGCTCGAGGTAGTAGGTCTTGTCGAAGTGGATCGGGTCGATCGATTCCAGCGGGACGAACTCGAGCACGTCGATCGTCTTTGAGCTCGAAAGCGGCAGTTCCGCCAGGTCAGCGTCAGTGATGACCACCATTTGGCCGTCGCTGAGCTCGTAACCCTTGGCGATCTCGGCGTAGGGCACCTCCTCGCCGTCGATACTGCAGAACCGCTTGTACTGGACGCGTCCACCGTCGGTTTCATGCACCTGGCGCAGCGAAACGTTCTTGTTCTCCGTGGCCGCGTACAAGTTGATCGGGATCGTCACGAGCCCGAACGAAACCGAGCCCTTCCACATCGCTCGCATCGAATCGCACCTCCGCCATCGCAAAACGAACTCACGACGCTTTTAGACGTTACGCTGTCGAGCCGGGAAACGACACTCCGCGAAACCCGAACCAGCGCCTGTGACCAGCACCGACGGGCCGTTCCGGCCGCTTGCATGGCGTGTTCCGACCAGGTCCGCGACACTGGTGGCCAAGCGCCGCGACACGAGGAGACACCGATGGCCGGCCGCCGAATCGAGGTGGAAGTAGACGGTCGGCGCCTGTCGCTGTCCAACCTGGACAAGGTGCTCTATCCCGAGGCGGAGTTCACCAAACGCGACGTGATCGACTACTACCGCCAGGTCGCACCGGTACTGCTTCCCCGGCTGGCTGATCGCCCGACAACTTTCCTGCGCTACCCCGACGGGGTCGATCACCAGGGGTTCTACGAGAAGGACGTGTCCCGCCACGCACCCGAATGGGTGCGGACCGCCCGGCTCGAAACGCATTCGCGCGGCAGCGGCACCGAGATCAACCACCATCCCGTGATCACCGACCTGCCGACACTCATCTGGGCGGCGAACCTCGCCGCGCTCGAACTCCACGTTCCGCAGTGGACAGTCGGTCCACGCGGCGCGCGGCGCGACCCCGACCTGCTGGTCTTCGACCTCGATCCGGGCGAGCCGGCGACGGTGGTGGAGTGCGCCGAAGTCGCCGTGCTCCTCCGGGACGCGCTCGCCGAAGACGGACTGACCGCATATGCCAAGACCAGCGGTTCCAAGGGCATGCAGCTCTATTGCGCGGTCCGCACCCGCCGCCCGGAAGCCACCTCCGAGTACGCGAAAACGCTCGCGGAGCGCCTGACCGAGCGGCGAGCCGACCTCGTGGTGGCCAAAATGGTCAAGTCGCTGCGCCCCGGCAAGGTCTTCGTCGACTGGAGCCAGAACAACCCGGCGAAGACCACTATCGCGCCGTACTCGCTGCGCGGACGCGCCCAGCCGACGGTGTCAACGCCCGTCACCTGGGCCGAAGTCGAGGCCTGCACGACGACGTCAGACCTGACGTTCACCAGTGACGACGTCCTCGAACGTCTCGAGCGCGACGGTGACTTGCTGGCCGAGCTGCCCGACCACGTCGCGGCGCTGCCGAACCACTAGTCGATCTCAGCGGACCCGGTGAGCCGGAACTTACGCTGTGTGCGCTGGTAAAACGTGGTCCGGCCGAAGCGGATCACCCTGGCCGCGGCCGGGAGCACCGAGATCTCGATGATCGCGCCAGGCACGACATGGCCGATCAGCAGTCCGTCCGCCTCCACGGCGAGCTCCCCGCTGCTGGGCAGCACCTCGAGAGCGAGCTTCTCACCACTGGACAGGAACAACGCCCGATTGAACGCCGAATGCGGCGCTGCCGGGGTCACGAGGAGCCCCTCCGCGCGGGGCGAGACGATCGGTCCACCCGCCGAGAAGCTGTAGGCAGTCGACCCGGTCGGAGTCGCGACCACGAGTGCGTCGGCGGAATACCGGACGAACGGATTGCCCTCGACGTGCAACTGGACGTCGGTCATCCCGTGCCCGGGGACGCGGACCAGCGCGATGTCGTTGAACGCCCGCACATCAGTGTCGCCGGTCGTCGCGCGGAGACCCGACCGGTCTTCGACGGTGAACTCGTCGCGCTCGATCGAACACAGTGCCTCGGCCAGTTCGGGGACATCGACCTCGGCCAGGAAACCCAGCCTGCCGAGGTTCACCCCGAGCACCGGGATACGCCTGTCGGCGCTGAGCCGCATCGCCCGCAGCATCGTGCCGTCACCGCCCAGACTGACCAGGACATCCGCATGGGCCGCGAGGGGTCCCGACTCCAGCATGGAGACCCGGTCCGACGCGCGACCGGGCTCCTCCGGGAGTCCGAGCACGTCGATATCTCGCGAGCGTGCCCAGTCGACGATCGTCGCGATCACCGGCGCGCAGTCCCGGCGCGGGTGCAGGACCAGGCCGAGTGCGCGCATTGATCCCATGAACGATCTCTCCCTTTCGCCGGTGTCCTCGCCCATGAGCATGCCCGGTGCACCACGATCGAGGGGCAGGCAGGGGGTGAAGAGATCACGCAAAACGTGCTCCAGTCACTAGTTCGCCGGACTCGGCGACGCCGCGGGACCACGGAAGGTCCGGCGGTAGGCGCTCGGCGACACACCGAGCGAGGTTTGCAGATGCTGGCGCAGCGACGCCGCGGTGCCGAACCCAGCGTCCTCCGCGATGCGGTCGACTGCGAGGTCGGTCTTCTCCAGCAGCTCACGGGCGCGTTCGACCCGCTGCTGGGCCAGCCACTGCCCAGGCGAGACGCCGACTTCGTCGCGGAAACGCCGGGTGAAGGTCCGCTTGCTCATCGACTCGCGAGCTGCCAGGTCGCACAGGGTGAGAGGCCGGTCGAGATGCTCGAGGGCCCAAGCCCGGACGGCGGCGGTCGACAGCTGCCGAGCGTCGGGTACCGGTCGCTGGATGAACTGAGCCTGACCGCCGTCGCGGTGAGGCGGGACCATCGTGGTGCGCGCGACGGCGTTGGCCACGGAAGAACCGTGGTCACACCGGATCATGTGGAGACAGAGGTCGATCCCGGAGGCGACGCCGGCTGCGGTCAGGATGTCGCCGTCGTCGGTGTAGAGGACATCCGGATCGAGCTCGACCAGCGGAAAGAGCGCCTGGAACTGCTCGGCTGACTTCCAATGGGTCGTGGCCGGACGCCCGTCGAGCAGCCCTGCCGCGGCGAGCACGAACGACCCGGTGCAGATCGACGCCAGGCGCGTGCCGGGGCGAATACGAGCGAGGGCTTCGGTGAGTGGGCCCGACAGTTGCGCATCGGTCGACTCGTAGTCCTCCGTCGAAGCCGGGATGACCACGGTGTCGGCCTCGCTCAACGCGTCCACGCCGGTCGAAACGGTGACGCCGAAGTCGGCATCGGTCCGGATCTCGCCGGGTGAGAGCGTGCAGGTCACGACCTCGTACAGCTTGTCGCCCCCGGCTGAAACAGCCTGTCCGAACAGGCGGTGCACGATGCCCAACTCCATCGGAAGCACTCCGTCGCGAACGAGGACGGCAACCTGATGCCGGCCGGGCGACGGGAAAGCGGTCATGGCCCGATTCTTTCACATGTTGGCTTTCAGGCCACTCGCCGACGTCCTCGGATCGAACGACAGTGGAGTTATGAAGATCCTCTGGCTGTTCGCCCACCCCGACCAACGCTCGTTGAACGCGCACTTGAGAGACGAAGGAATCCGGGAACTGAGTGCACTCGGGCACGAGTATCGGCAGTCCGACCTGTACGCGATGGAATGGAAGGCAGCAGTCGACGCGGACGACTTCGACCACGACAGCGCTGAACCGTTCCGAGTCGGCTCGGCGTCGAAGCGGGCGTACATGTCAGGGAAGCTGAGTGACGACATCCGCGCCGAGCGGGACAAGCTCCGCTGGGCAGAGACCGTGATCCTCCAGTTCCCGCTCTGGTGGTACGGCATGCCGGCGATCCTCAAAGGCTGGTTCGACCGGGTTTTCGTCAGAGGCTTCGCCTACGACGTCGTCGAAAACGGTCGAACCTTGCGGTACGGCGAAGGAGGACTCTCCGGGAAGCGGGCGATGGTCGTGGTGAGCGCCGGAGCCCGCGAAGCGACCTTCGCGCCGCGCGGAATCAACGGCGAGATCAACGACCTGTTGTTCCCCTTGCAGCACGGAACCCTGTGGTACACGGGAATGGACGTCGTGCCCCCACTGCTGGTGCCGGCAGCGGACCGGTTCTCCGCCGAGCAGTTCGAGCAAGCAGCGAAGGAGTTGCGAGAGCGGCTACGCACGTTGCCGACGACGACACCGTTGCCGTTCCGACGCCAGAACAGCGGGGACTACGACAAGGACCTGGTGCTGCGCCCGGAAATCGCCCCGGGCAGAACGGGAAACGGGGTGCACCGCACAGGCTGAGGTCGACCGGAGTCAGTTCAGCGGGCGCGTCCCGTCCGGGATGCCGCCGCCGGCGATGACGTCGGCCGCAAAGTTGCTGAGGGCGGTCAAGGCGACGCGCTGGCTCCACGGGCCGAAGGACACCCGGGCGACGCCCAGTCGTTCCAGGGTCTCGAGCGGGAGTGATCCCGGCAGGCTGATCAAGGTCAGCTTCTGCGGCCCGAGCGCCTCGACGAGCGCGGCGACGGTCCGCTCGTCGAACTTGCCTGGCACGAACACCACCGGGGCGCCGGCGTCGAGGAAGGCTTTACCTCGTTCGATGGCGTCGGCGAGCACGTCCTCGGGCGCGCGGTCGCCGGCCTTGACGAAGACGTCGGTACGCGCGTTGAGCACGAACTGCACGCCGGCCGATTCACCGGCCTTCACCACCGCTTCGACCGCGGCAACGGCGTCGCCGAGTGGTTTCGCCTGGTCCTCGAGGTTCGCGCCGACGATGCCGACGTCGATCGCTTTCCTGACCGTTTCACCCGGATCGCCGTAGCCCGCTTCGAGATCCGCGCTCACCGGGAGGTCAGTGGCGGCGGCGATGCGGCCGACGGCCTCGATCATCAGGTCGACCGGGATGTTCTCCCCGTCGGCGTAACCGTAGGAAGCCGCGATGGAGTGACTGGCCGTGGCCAGCGCGCGGGTCCCGTCGAGTTCGGCGACCACCTTGGCGCTGATCACGTCCCAGACGTTCACCACCTTCAGCAGTTCCGGCGCTTCGTGGAGTTTGAGCAGGGTCGAGGCCTTGTCGGCTGAGGACGTCATGCCCCGACCCTACGACAACTCCACCGAACCAAGTCAGCTGTCGGACGCCTACTTCCCCGGGACCACGGTGACCGATCGGCCCGGCGCCAGTACGACCTTCTTGCTCCACGACCCGACCCGGACCGTCGTCGACGTGCCGCCGGTGCTCCAGACTGTCGCCGAGGTGACCTTGCCCGCCTTCCAGGCGAAGTCCACGGTGAACCCGCCGCGGGCGCCGATACCGGCGATGCGGCCGGACGCGGCCCAAGCGGCCGGCAGTGCGGGCAATAGCTCGATGACCCCGGGCCGCGAATACAGGAGCATTTCGATCATCGCCGACGGCGTGCCGAAGTTCGCATCGATCTGGAAGATCGTGCGGTCACCGAAGCTGTACATGTCGAACAGGTTCGCCGCCGCCCCGTTGCTGAAGTTCACCGACGGTTTGAGAACGGTGAGGACCAGCTGGTATGCCTTCTCGGCGTCGTGAAGCCGCGCCCAGCACAATGCCCGCCACGCACACGCCCAGCCGAAGCTCTCCATTCCGCGAGCGGTCAGGAGGTTGCGCACACCGGTCAGCAACTCTGCCGGGCTGGAATCGTTCTTGATCCTGTCTCCGGGGAAGAATCCGATCAGCGGTGACAAGTGCCGGTGTTCGACCTCGCCGAGGTTGTCGGGCGACATCCATTCTTCGAGCCACCCCGTTTTCGGGCTGACGACCGGCAGATAGAGCTTGCTCTGCAGACCGGTGATCGTCCTGGCGTACTCGGAATCCTTGCCCAGTGTCGCGGTCGCCAGCCGATAGTGCTCAAAGAGGTCCCAGACGATTTCCTGGGCGTAGGTGACTCCCCGTTCGTCGGTCGGACCTTGCTCGGGCGACCAGTCGTGATCATCGATGAGCACGGTGCGCGAAGTGCCCGTCGCGGGATCGGTGACGGTGGTGGTGATCAACCGGGCTTCCCAGAACTCGCACGCGCCCTTGATGATCGGGTAGATCTTGCGCAGGAACTCGCGGTCCTGGGTGTATTCGTAGTGCTCCCACAGTGAGTTGCAGAGCCAGGCGTTACCCGCCGGATGCCACCACCAGCCGAGTCCGCCATAGATATTGGACGAAAACGCCGTCGTCCAGCCCGCGACCTTTCCCGAGGTGTTGCGGAATCCGTTTTTCGGGTCGTTGAACAGTCGCTGCGTCTGCGTTGTCCACGACGAAACCTGTGAAAGGCAGTAGTCGGCGAAGGCGTCGAAAGACCGTGAAAGTCCCGCGCGATCGGCGAGCCAGTAGTTCATCTGGACGTTGATGTCGGTGTGGTAGTCCGCCATCCAGTCCGGCGTGTTGTTGCTCAGCCACAGCCCTTGCAGGTTGAGCGGGAGGCTGTCGCGCGAACCCGAGATCATCAGGTACCGACCGAGCTGCAGATAGCTCACCTCCAACTCTGGGTCGGGGGCAGAGCCTGCCGCGGCACGCGCGGTCAAGCGCGCCCAGGTGTCGAGGGATTTCTGCGCTTTCGTGGACGTACCGAGGTCGACGGTCATACCGTTGTACAGCGAGTGGTAGTCGACGACGTGGGTCACCAGCAGGACCTTGCCGCCGACTCGGGCGGCCGCTCGAGCCTTGACGCGCGCGAGCGCGAGCGGATCGCAGCCGGCATCCATGAAGTCCACGTCGGCGTCGGGGGTGTAGTTCGTCCCGCCACTCACGACGATGACCACCTCGTCGCAGTGCGTAAACGTCACATCCGTGCCACTGACCGAGACCTTGCCGGTGGCGGACGTAGCCGTCACGACGGCGCCGTACTTCAGGCCGTTGCCGAAGGTCGCGCTGAACGAAGCCGACTTGGTCGCGGCGTCGGCTGTGGTCGTCTCGCCGTGCGTACCGGCCAGCGACACCGAACCGCTGTGGGTTCCGCCACCGGACTGCGACAGGCGGATGACAACGACGTCGTCCGGGTGACTCGCGTAGGTTTCGCGCCGATAGGTGACGCCTTGGTAGGTGTAGGCCGAGGTGACGAGCCCGTTGCTGAGGTCGAGCCGCCGCCGGTAACCGGCGATCGACGACGTCGAATGCCCGGTCACGGAGACCGCCAGCTTCGCCAGGAGGCTGAACGTACCGAAATGAGCTGTGTCATACGGGAACTGGCCGTCACTCTGCAGTTCCGCGTTGAGGCCGCCGGTCCAGAGCGTCGCATCGGTCAGATAAAGGACGTCGTGTGCCGGGTCGCCACCGACCAGGCCACCGAGCCGCCCGTTCCCGATCGGCAGTCCCTGTTCGATGATCTTCGCTTCGTCCGCCGGAGCCGGGTACCAGAGTTCGGTGGCCACGGAGTCGGCGACCAGTTGCGATTCGGCCTGCCCCGGCGGCCTGAGTGGCTCGGCCTGGGCGACGAACGGCCTCAGTCCGCCGAGCGCCAGCCCTGCCCCGACGGTGCCGCCGATCTTCAGGAAGTCGCGGCGCGAGGGGCCCTGCCGGTCCGCCTCGTTCCGACTGGGGGAAGAGTCCGTCATCGTTGAGTCCCTTCAGCTGGCCAAGAACCCCCAAAAGATAGGATCTATCCTGGAGGATTGTCAACGAATCCCCGGAATCAAGGGTCGTTGGTCGGCAATAGATCTGATGACTGTCTGAGGTGTCACCTCTCGATTCGCCATGACTTCCATGATGGAAGTAGGCTGCACAGGGAGGTGCCGATGCAGCGGAAAAGTTTCGAAGACATGACCTGCTCGCTCGCGCTGTGCCTCGAACAGGTCGGCGAGTGGTGGAGCCTGCTGATCCTCCGGGATGCACTGCACGGGCTGACGCGCTTTGACGAGTTCGAGCGAAGCCTCGGGATCTCCACCAACTCGCTAGCTCGCCGGCTGAAGGCGCTCACCGAGTCGGGCCTGCTCGAACGTCGCCAATACCAGGACCGGCCGCCGCGCTACGAGTACCTGCTCACCGAGCGCGGTCGTGACCTGCAACCGGCCATCGAGTCGCTACGCGCCTGGGGCGCGAAACACGGACCGGCCAGGACAGCACCGGTGCGGCTGGTCAACCGGGAGACCGGTCTAGTCGCGGACCCCGAACTGATCGACAAGCGCAGTGGTCAGCCGATCAACCTCGACACCTTCGTCTACGTCGCGGGGCCGGACGCGCACGAGGCCAAACTCTCGCGCATGCCGCGCGAACCCCGACCCGCAGAATGAAAGCGAGATCCAGGATGAGCGACAACGCTGAACCATCGACCAGGCCCCGCCGGATCGGCGTGCTGGGGCCCGGCGCGATCGGCGGCCTGCTGGCGGCGCGACTGAGCGCGCAGGGACACCACATCACGGTGGTAGCGACCGAGCGCACGGCCGCGGTCATCGCCGCGTCCGGCTTGACGCTGCAACTGCCCGGACGTGACGTCATCACCACGCGTCCGGAGGCGCGAGCCTGGCTCGGCGGACCGGTCGACATTCTGCTTATCGCGGTGAAGGCGACCGAGCTTCTGTCTGCGCTGCAGCGAGTTCCCGCGGCTATGGTGAACGGGACGACCATCGTCCCGTTCCTCAACGGCGTCGATCATCTTCCGTTGCTCCGAGCGGTCTATCCGGGATCGGACGTCGTCGCCGCGACGATCGCGGTCGAAGCCACTCGGCACCGGCCGGGGGTGATCGAACAGCTTTCGCCGTTCTCGGACATCGTGGTCGCGCCGAATTCTGCCGGACTTGCCGGGCTCCTGTCGGACGCGGGGTTCGCGGTGAGGTCGGAGGACGACGAGAACCGCGTGCTCTGGCTCAAGCTCGCCATGCTGGCCCCGTTCGCCCTCCTGACCACCGGAACAGGTCTGCCCGCCGGCCTGGCACGCGAGAAGCGTCCCGAGTGGCCGACGCTTCTGGTCGCCGAAGCAGTCGCGGCCGCGGCGAAGGTCGGAGTAGACCTCGACGGCGAAGCGGCGCAAACGCGTTTGGCGCAGATGCCGGCCACCATGCAGTCATCGATGCTCAAGGACTTTTTGTCCAACCGGCCGCTGGAGCTCGACGCCATCGCTGGCCCGATCATCCGCGCGCTCGGCGCAACCCAAGCCCCCACGACCACGGCCGTCGTCAGCGAGATCCTCGGCGCCGGACAACCGTAGAGCATTTGGTTATGCCGCGGCGGGTCGGCTCGCGTACACACCCAGCCGGCCGGCGGTCGCAACCGGTCGGCTCGTCGTCCGACCCTCTGTGCACGCTGTCCGACGTTCCCTGCGCGTCGCCCGACGTTCCGTGCGCACGGTTCGCACGCGGATGTCCACCGATCACGCACACGCGCGCATGAACTGCACACTCGCGTGTATGGACGGCGAACTCGTGTGTGCGCGCAGACGTGGAAATGACGGTAGCCCCGGGAGAACAATAAATGCTCTCGACCGGAGCTACCGTCATCCTTCACTGAAAATATGTCCGGCGGTGTCCTACTCTCCCACAGCCCTTCGACTGCAGTACCATCGGCGCTACCAGGCTTAGCTTCCGGGTTCGGAATGGGACCGGGCGTTTCCCTG
>NZ_JAODNM010000146.1 GCF_025464955.1 Amycolatopsis sp.
TCATTCGGATTGGTCGATGCGGATGGTGGACGGGGTGCCGGAGTTCATCCCGCCGAAATGGCTGGATCAGGAACAGAAACCGATCCACAACACCGCACACGACCGGCCCTACGAGCACGCGGCCTGATTCGGGTGGACCGCTGGCCATGGTGACGACGACCGTCACCACGGTCGGCGGGGGCCTGCCCGGAATCAGCCGTGACTTGCGAGCTGACGCTCAGTACTTGGTCTAGACCACCCGATCGTCGGTAGGCACCCGCCGGGGGCGCGTCTATGTTGGGCCGACCGGCCGCGTTCTCGCTGGACCACTGTTCTCGCTGGGTTACCGTGCTTCGAGATGGGAGCTGGGTATGTTCGGTCGAATATCACGCGCGCTCGGAATAGCCGTGGCAGTAGCGCTCGCCGTGCCAGTGGTCGTCACGGCGCCGGCGCAGGCAGCCCCGCAGGCCGATACCTGCGCGGTGAAGTCGCGGCCCGCGGGCAAGGTGCTGCAGGGGTACTGGGAGAACTGGGACGGCTCCGCGAACGGCGTCCACCCGCCACTGGGGTGGATCCCGATCACCGACTCCCGCATCGCGGCCCACGGCTACAACGTGCTCAACGCGGCGTTCCCGGTCATCCGCTCGGACGGCACGGTCCTGTGGCAGGACGGCATGGACGCCACCGTCAAGGTCGCGACCCCGGCCGAGATGTGTCAGGCCAAGGCGGCCGGCTCGACGATCCTGATGTCGATCGGCGGCGCGGCCGCGGGAATCGACCTGAGCTCCAGCGCGGTCGCGGACAAGTTCGTCGCCACCATCGTGCCGATCCTCAAGGCGTACAACTTCGACGGGATCGACATCGACATCGAGACCGGCCTCGTCGGCAGCGGCAGCATCACCACTCTGTCCCCGTCGCAGGCGAACCTCGAGCGCATCATCGACGGCGTGCTTGCCAAGATGCCGTCGAACTTCGGCCTGACCATGGCCCCGGAGACGGCCTACGTCACCGGCGGCAGCATCACCTACGGCTCGATCTGGGGCGCGTACCTACCGATCGTGAAGAAGTACGCCGACAACGGCCGGCTCTGGTGGCTGAACATGCAGTACTACAACGGAAGCATGTACGGCTGTTCCGGAGATTCGTACTCCGCGGGCACGGTCGCCGGCTTCACCGCACAGACCAACTGCCTCAACAAGGGACTGGTCGTCGGGGGTACCACGATCAAGGTTCCTTTCGACAAGCAGGTACCCGGCCTGCCCGCCCAGCCCGGCGCCGGTGGCGGCTACATGTCCACCGGCCTGGTCTCCCAAGCGTGGAAGACCTACGCCAACGGGTTGAAGGGCCTGATGACCTGGTCCCTCAACTGGGACGGGTCGAAGAACTGGACCTTCGGCGACAACGTGAAGTCCCTCCAAGGGCGCTGAACCCGGCGCTCAACCCCGCGAGCTGATCTGCTGAACCGCCCACGCATTGCCGTCCGGATCGCTGAAGTAGCAGAAGCCGACGTTGTCCAGTTCACGCTTCTCCAGCACGGCGCTGTCGCCGTCGTGGCCGAAGGCCGTGACCTCGGAGACCTCGACACCGCGGCCGATGAGCTCCGCCCTCGCGGCCCGCACGTCCGGCACGACCAGCTGCATGCCGTTGAGCGACCCCGGCACCATGGTCGTGACCGTCCCGATGACGATAGAGCAGCCGGACCCGGGCGGCGTGAGCTGCACGACCCGGTAGTCCTCCCCCATCGCATGGTCGTGGTCCAGCCGGAAGCCCACCTTCTCGACATAGAACGACTTCGCTCGATCCACATCGGACACCGGCACGCACAGCACTTCGAGGGTCCAGTTCATACCGGCGAGCCTATCCACAGAACCGGGCAGTGGTGAATCAAGCGGCAGGGAATCGAGCGGTGATGGCTTCGAGTTTGCCGTCGACGATGAGCTGCGCGGCCGTCCGGACGGTGACGCCCCGGCGTTCGGCGAGGTCGAGGGCCTTCGTGACGAGGCCGCGCAAGGAAGAGCGCACCTTTGCTTCGGCTTCCGCTGCGTCCGCACCGATATCCCCGAACAACGTCCACCACCACCAGGCGTTCGTCGCGGAGTTGGCCAGGAAGTCGGGGACGACGCGGACACCGCGTTCGGCCAGCCGCGCCTCGGCGTCCGGCCGCACCGGCATGTTCGCCGCTTCGACGATGAGCTTCGCAGTGACCCGGGATTCGTTGGCCACATCGACGCAGTACGACACCGCGGCCGGCACCAGCAGATCGCAGTCGACGTCCAACCACGCGTCGCGACCGAGCTGACGGTCGCCGTCGGCGAGCCGCGACCGGTCGATCTCGCCATGCGGACCCCGAGCGCGAAGCAGGCGTTCCACGTCTAGGCCGTCGGGATTGGCGATCGTCCCCTGGGCATCCGCCAGCCCGACGACCGCGACACCTGCCTGCGCGAGGTAGCGGGCCGTCGCGCCTCCCATCGACCCGAAGCCCTGGACGACGGCCCGGACAGTTCGAGGATCGACGCCGTCGTGGTCGAGCACGGCGAGTGCCGACTCGGCGACGCCGAGACCGCCGACGAGTTCCGGCAGGCTGACGCCATCGACCTCGATCGCGAACGCGTCGGCCAGGCGTCGGCGCGCTTCGGTGGGGTCATCGAGCAACGGGTAGATCGCCTGGATCGAGCTGGTGAGGCCGAGTTCGGCGACTACCTCGTCGATCGTGTCCTGGCGGACACCGAGGTCTTCCCCGGTGGTCCAGTACTGCTCGATGATCGGCCGGACCGCGGCCAGGAACCGGCCGAGCATCGCGCGGGCGCCGGGGTCCTCAGGACCGCAGTCGATGCCGCCCTTGGCCCCGCCGAGCGGAACATAACGGCCTGCCGGGTCGTAGTGCAGGGCTTCCTTGCGGGTCATCCCCGCGGCGAGGCCCCGCACCTCCTCCAGCGTGCAGCCCGCGCGCATGCGCAGGCCACCGCTGGAGACGCCTCGGACCAGGCGATCGATCACGACGAAACCCTGGCGCTCGGTGACCGGGTCGTTCCAGGTGAGGTGCAGGTACGGAGGCACCCCGCGACACTAGTGTCGCGTCAGAAGACGACGTCGGCGAGCCGGGCCACTTCGTCGAGGTCATCGAGCGTCGGGTTGAAGATCAGTTCGTCGGCGCCGATGGCCTCGAACTCCTTGACGGCGGCCCTCACCGCGTCGGGCGAGGTGCGGACGGTCGACGCGATAAAGTCTGCCCCTTCGCCCATATTGCTGTAGTAGTCCCGGACATTGCCAACGCCCTTGTCGGTGTCGCCGAACGCGTAGTACGCGATCGCGACGAGCCGAGGCGACCCTTCACGACCGGCCTTGGTCCACGCTGCACGCGCGCCGTCGAACGCCCCGGACACCATCTCCGCCGGCATCGACCCGCCGACGTAGCCCTCGCCCCACCGAGCCATGCGGTCGAGCGCGGCTTCGGCGAACCCGCCGAACATGAGCGGCACTTCGCGCGTGCCGGCCGGGACGCCGGGGTTGTCTCCCCCGCCGACCGGGCCGCCTGTCCAAAAGTCGCGGTACACCTCGAGGTCGTGGTCCAGCCGCTTGCCGAGGCCCTTCGGCCCGGCGCCTTCGGCGACGAAGTCGTCCGGCCGCCCGCCGATCCCGAGCCCGAGCGTGAGCCGACCACCGGAAACACCGTCGATACCGGCGGCTTCCTTCGCCAGGAGCTCGGGCGGCCACACGGTGGCGAGCAGAACGTTGCTGAACAGCCCGATCGTCCTCGTCGCGCCGGCCGCGGCGGCGAGCGCCACGGTGTCCATCACCCCCGGATAGGCGATGCGGCCGACCGTCCCGAGGGTCGAGAAGCCGGCTTTTTCGGACTGCGACGCCCATTCCGGGATGACCGAGGCGCGGAGGTCGCGGACCTGGTTCGGAATTCCGATGCCGATTTTCATGGAAGAGGTCTCCTTGGCGAACGTTGACGATCTTGCCGCCAACGTACTCCGCCGTGCGGCGGTCAGCCGTTCAGGAACCCCGCCAGGATCGGCACCAGCACCGCCGGCGGCACGACGTGCGCGAAGCCGTCCACCATGCCGAACCGGGCACCCTGAATCGCCTCCGCGAGCCGCCTTCCGGCGTCGATCATCCACTCGTCACTCGCCCCGCCGGCCAGTACGAGCGCGGGCACGGTCACCTTCGACGCTTGCTCGGTCGGGGTCGCGCCGCCCCGCGCGGCCTCACCGACGAGCTCGAGGTCGTACCGGATGGTCAGCGCGCTCGACTGGATCCCCGGGTCCTGGCTCATCGGGACGGCGTACTCCGCCGGAGTGTCGGTCATGACCAGGAACCGCTCGACGGCCTCACGACGGCGGTCCTGGGTGAGCAGATCGAGGATCTCGTCGGTCTGCTTGGTGAGCCCCTCCTGTGCCGCGTCGTCGACGGTCACGAAAGGCGGTTCGTGCAGGACGATCTTCGTGAAATCGAGTCCGCGTGCCGCCGCGTAGAGGGTGAGTGCCGCGCCGGACGAATGCCCGTACACCGCCGCCGACCCACCGGCCGCTGCCAGAATCGCGGCGAGGTCCTCGATCTCCCGCTCCACCGCGTACGGCGCGATGTCGCCGCTGTCGCCCCGGCCGCGCCGGTCGTAGTTGTACACGGTGTAGTGCTGCGCCAGGTTGTCGGCGAGCGGACGGGTCACGGCGCGGTTGCAGAGCGCTCCGCTCACCACGATCACCGGCGGCCCGTCGCCCAGCCGGTCGAACGCGATGGTCGTGCCGTCGGCCGAAGTCACCCTGTCCATGATGTCGCTGTCCATGATGTCGCTCCTTGTGTGCTGCTTCCGGGTGCTTACGCCGGTAGTCGAGGCACTTTTCACGGATTCGACATCGATCGCGCAGGTTCTTGAAAAACTTCAGCCGGAGACACTGGGCCGGGGACTCTCACGCGGAGACTTTCACAGAGTGGTGTCACGACCGAGGTAGGCCACAGAGTCCGCACCCGGAACCGGGATCTCGGTGAAGCCGAGCCGGTCGTAGAACGCCCGCGCGTTCGTGTTCTGCCGTCCCATGCACAGGTGCACGCGGTCGACGCCGGCCGCGCCGAGAGCAGACAGGAAGGCGGCCACCAACGCCCGGCCGTGCCCGCCGCCCTGGGCCTCCGGAAGCAGGTCGATGTGGAGATGCGCGGGGAACGCGGCCACCTCGGGAACGACCATCCGGTCCGGGTTGTGCAGCAGGCTCACCATGAAGTCCGACGGAGTCGCTTGAACCCGCGGAAGCGGGAATTTTCCGCTGACAGCGGGTAGCCACTCCTCGCGGAAGCGCTTGACGAACGTGGGGGTGTCCGCGGTGCCCAGGATGTAGCCCACCGCGCGCTCACCGTCATCGAGGACGTACGCCAGTTCCGGCTCGAACTCGACGTACGGCCACGCGAACACCGTCGGCATCAGGTCGAGGTCGGGGTAGAGCGCGCCGGAGTCGCTGCCGTTGTCGGCGGTGCGCACGCAGATGTCGCCGACGGCGGCACGATCGGTCGCGCGGTAGGGGCGGATGACGGGCTGGGCCAAGGCGACTCCTCAGGGTGAGAACGCCTCAATGATAGTGACGAGCCGCGCTGTCAAGACCGGCGAGCGGTGGCCTGGAGCGCGATCTGTCTGAGCGTCGACGCCGTCTCCGTCGGCAGGTCGGCGGCGGCGAGCGCGCGCAGCGCTTCCCGGCAGCGCGTGGTGATCATGTGTTCGACGGTGTCGCGGGCGCCGGTGTCGTCGAGGATCATGCGGACACGGGCGGCGTCGGTCTCGCTCGGTTCCGGCCCGGCGACGCTTCTTCGCAGGTGCTCCTGATCCGAGTCGGAGGCCCGTTGCAGCGCGAGCGCCATCAACACGGTTTGCTTCGCCGGTCGGACGTCCGCCGAACCTGGTCCGCCGAACACGCTGACCAGGTCCTCCCTCAGTTGGAACGCTTCACCCACCGGCAGCGCGAACGCCGTCAGCGAAGCCCGCAGCCGGTCGTCCGCGCCGCCGAGCGCGGCACCAAGATGCAGCGGCCGTTCGATGCCGTACTTGGCAGACTTGTAGCGGGCGATCTGCAGTGCGCCGTCGACGTCGGTGCTCAGCCGTCCGGTCGCCAGCAGTTCCAGGTACTGCCCGTACATCACCTCGGTGCGCATCACGTTCATCACCGGCAACGCGGCGCGCAGCTGGGCCGACGTGAGCCCGGCGCCATGCAGGATCTCGTCGGCGTAAACCAGCGCGACGTCCCCGAGCAGCCCTGCCGCGTTGAGCGCGAGTTTGGCCGCTTCGGGCCGTTCGTGGTGGTGGGTGGCCAACGCGCGGTGCACGGTGGGCACCCCGAGCCGGGTATCGCTGTCGTCGACGATGTCGTCGTGGATGAGGGTGAAGGCGTGCACCATCTCGAGTGACGCCGCGGCGCCGGCCACCGCGTGTGAGTCACCGTGCCCACCCCCGGACAACCCACCCGCCGCCTGCCAGCCGAGGACGCACAGGCGCGGCCGGAGTCGCTCGCCGCCGGTGAGCACCAGCGCCCGCAGGCGGGTGAGGATCCCGCGAACGGACGGGTGCGCGGCGTTGCGGCTCTTGGTTTCGAGGAAGGTCGACAGCACCCCGTCGACCTCACGCTCGACATCTTCGAGGACACCGGTGAAGGTGTGTGCTGTCGTCGTGGTCATAGTGTTGATCATCAGCCCAAATGCGTGGTTCGGACCGAAAGTGCACGCGTGTGGGCGACGTCGAACGCAGTCCGCGGAGATCGATCCGGCGAGTTTCCCACTGGATGGACCAGCACTGAGTGGACTGGTCCGAATCAGTGACCATCGAAGACTCGGCACGGCTGCCGGGAAACAACCCGCCAACCATGCTGCATTCCTTGCGCCGCTGCCCGTAGGGTTCCGACCATGAAGATCGGCCTGCTCACCCGGGAGTACCCGCCGGACGTCTACGGCGGTGCCGGGGTGCACGTGGAATTCCTCGCCCGCGAACTGCGCGCGCTCGTCGACCTCGACGTCCACTGCTGGGGGGCCGACCGCGAAGGCGCCCACGGGCACACGGACGCGCACAGCTACCGCCAGCCCGCGTTCGCGACCATGGACATCGCCGTGTCGATGGCGGACGCGCTCGCCGGGCACGACCTCGCGCACAGCCACACCTGGTACGCCAACTTGGCCGGGCACCTCGCGAAGATGACCTACGGCATCCCGCACGTGATCACCGCGCACTCGCTCGAACCGCTGCGGCCGTGGAAGGCCGAGCAGCTCGGCGGCGGGTACCGAGTCTCGTCATGGATCGAGCGCGACGCTTTCGAGTCGGCCGATGCGATCATCGCCGTCAGCGGGGGCATGCGCCGCGACGTCCTCGAGGCGTACCCGGCGGTGCCGCCGGACCGGGTCCACGTCATCCACAACGGCATCGACACGCAGCTCTACCAACCCGATCCGGCCACCGACGTCCTCGAGGCCCACGGCATCGACCCCGGACGGCCCTACGTCCTGTTCGTCGGCCGGATCACCCGCCAGAAGGGCGTTCCGCACCTGGTCCGCGCGGCGGCGGCGCTCGACGAGGGCACCCAGCTGATCCTGTGCGCGGGCGGCGCGGACACCCCGGAGCTCGACGCGGAGTTCCGCGGGCTGGTCGCCGAACTTGAGGCGAAACGCACCGGAGTGCACTGGATCCCGGAAATGCTCCCGCGCCCGCAGGTCGTCCAACTGCTGACGCACGCCGCGGTCTTCGCGTGCCCGTCGGTGTACGAGCCGCTCGGCATCGTCAACCTGGAGGCGATGGCCTGCGGTACCGCGGTCGTCGCCAGCGATGTCGGCGGCATCCCGGAGGTCGTCGACGACGGCGTCACCGGATTGCTGGTGCACTACGACGAGAACGACACCGCGGCCTTCGAAGCGGATCTCGCCGCCCGGATCAACGAACTGGTCGGCGACCCGCGCCGATCCACCGAGATGGGCGTCGCCGGACGCGCGCGCGCCGTGAAAGAGTTCGGCTGGAGCGCGATCGCCGAACGGACGGTCGCGCTCTACGAGTCCACCAGGAGGACCGTGTGACCGACGGATCGGACGTGCTCGGCATCGTGCTCGCCGGCGGCGAGGGAAAACGCCTGATGCCACTGACCGCCGACCGTGCCAAACCCGCCGTGCCGTTCGGCGGGGTGCACCGGCTCATCGACTTCGTCCTGTCGAACCTCGTGCTCGGTGGCGTGCGGCGGATCTGCGTGCTGACGCAGTACAAGTCGCACTCGCTGGACAGGCACATCAGTACGACGTGGCGCCTGTCGTCGCTGACCGGCGAGTACGTCACGCCGGTGCCCGCGCAGCAGCGCCTCGGGCCGCACTGGTTCCAGGGCAGCGCGGACGCGATCCACCAGAGCCTCAACCTGGTCTACGACGAGTCGCCCGCCTATATCGCGGTCTTCGGCGCGGACAACATCTACCGGATGGACCCCCGGCAGATGATCGACGCGCATATCGCGTCCGGCGCCGGGGTGACCGTGGCCGGCATCCGGGTGAACCGGGCCGAAGCGACCGAGTTCGGCGTCATCCAGACCGGCGACGGCACGCACATCGACGCGTTCCTCGAGAAACCGGCGGATCCGCCGGGACTACCGGACTCGCCGGAAGAAGCGTACGTGTCGATGGGCAACTACGTGTTCACCACACAGGTGCTGCTGGACGCGTTGCACGCCGACTCGACGAACCGCGAATCGCGCCACGACATGGGCCGGGACATCATCCCGGCGCTGGTGGGCACCGGCGAGGCCGCCGTCTACGACTTCAGCGGCAACGTGGTGCCCGGCGAGACCGAGCGCGACCACGGGTACTGGCGCGACGTCGGGACCATCGACAGCTACTACGACGCGCACACCGACCTGATCTCGACGTACCCGATCTTCAACCTGTACAACAAGAAGTGGCCGATCCTGGCGCACCCTGGCCAGCGCGCGGCGGCGAAGTTCGTCGAAGGCGGGACGGCCAACCAGTCGATCATCAGCCCCGGCTGCATCATCTCCGGCGCGCAGGTCGTCGACAGCGTGCTCTCCCCGGACGTCATCGTCGAAACCGGTGCGGTCGTGCAGGGCTCGGTCCTGCTCGACGGCGCCCGCGTCGGCGCCGGAGCCGTCGTCCGCCGCGCGATCCTGGACAAGAACGTCGTCGTGCCGCCCGGTGCCCACATCGGCGTCGACCTCGACCGCGACCGGCACCGTTACCACGTCAGCGACGGCGGCATCGTCGTCCTCGGCAAGGGCGAACGCGCGATCTGACCCGTTCCCCCATTACCCGCGCCCGCGCGTCAACTGCACACACGGCTTCCGAGCCCGTGTGCACTTGATGCGCGGGCGCGGTGTGGATCCTTGCGTTTAGTTTTCTGTACATCGTGCGCGCGTATTGTAGGTTTTGCGGAACGGAATCTGTCAAGTTTCCGAAGCAGGTAGCCGGGTCGCCGATACGAACAGACCGGACGAGGTGGATGCACGATGGCCGGCACGCGGCGTGACGACGCAGGCAGCACAGACAGCGCGCTCGACAAGAGCAGCAGCTTCGCCGCCAGGCTGACACACCTGATCGCCACGATCCACCCGCCGGACCGCAAGCCGTACTCCTACCGCGAGATCGCCCATGGCGTCGCGGATGCCACCGGCGTGTCGATGTCGGCCACCCACGTACAGCAGCTCGCCGTCGGCGCGCGCCTGGATCCGAAGCGATCGCACATCCAGGCGCTGGCGCAGTTCTTCGGCATCCCGGTCACCTACTTCTTCGATGACGCGGTCGCCGAAGAGATCGACAAGCAGGTCGACGACGTCGTCGCGTGGCGCGACACCGAGGCGCGGGCGATGGCCCAGCGCGCGATGCGGCTCTCGCCCCGGGACCGCGAAACGGTGTCCACCCTGATGGACCAGTTGAACAGCTACGACGCGAACCGGCCGCGTTCCGGCCGGGCACGCAAACCGGAGTGACGAACCCGGTACGGCGGCGTCGGCCGTCAATGCTGGTCAACGGGGCCGAGCCGGCGTTCGCTGCCGACGTCGCCCCGCCGCGAGCGATCGCGCTTGCGTACCGGCGGCTCAGCCCAGCGGAGCGCTGAGCCGAAGCTGCCAGCCTTGCTCGGTCAGCACGACGAGATGCACGGCCTCGGGCCGGTCCGACACCGGAAGTGCCTCACGCGTTTGTGCCGCGACCTGCGTGAGTTCGTCTTCCGTCCCGCCGATCGCCACGGTGAGGTGCACCGGGGGCGTCGGCCCGAACCGGCCGCCGTAGGGCTGGACTTCGGGCCAGACGGCGTAGGCGGCCTCGGCCACCGGCTGTAGTTCGGGTACCGCCATGGCGACGAAACCCGGTGCCGAGATGACTTCGGTCAGGCGGAGGTCCGTCACCGGCACCCGCGCGGCGATCGCCCGCACCGCGGCGTCGACGTCGGCGGTGAGTTCGGCCGCGGGCAGGAACGGATACAGCACCGTGGCGTGCGCGGGGAGGCCCGGACGCACGAGTATCGGGTTCACCCGCCTCGCGACGTCAAGCAGCACCTCGGCCGCGGGGACTTCGATGACCAGGGCGGACGTTCCGAAAGCGGGCACCGCGGAATTTTCGCAGCGTATTTCGACGGCTCACTCAGTGGGCCGAGTGGAAGGCTTCCAGCGTCTCGCCCGCCGTGTCGAAGTACGCATCGGCGCCGACCGCGGCGGTGAGCCCGTAGCGGTCGAGTTGGTGCCGGACGGGCTCGATGATGTTGGACAGGACCAGCCGGATACCGGCGTGGCGCAGGTCCTGGTGGACGCGTGTCAGCACGGCCGCGGCGGAGTAGTCGACATCGCCGATCGCCGCGCCGTCGAGGCACAACCACGTCAACGAGTCGCCGTGGTGGGTCAGCGCCGTGAGGTCCGAGGCGAGTTTCGACGCGTTGGCGAAGTAAAGGCTCGTCCCGAATCGGTAGACGACCAGGCCGGGTGTGGTGCGGATGCCGGCTTCGACCGGGAGCGACTGCCAGTGCCCGGCGGCGGACTTGACGAGCACGCTGCTGCGCGGTTCGTAGCTGTGGCGCAAGTGGTCGATGATCGAGACGACGATCGCGAGTACGACGCCCTGCTCGACACCGACCAGCACCACAGCCGCCGCGGTCAGGAGGGCGACGACGAACTCACCGCGCCGCACCGCGCGGATCCGGCGCATCCCGGCGAGGTCGACCAGTTCGACGCCGATCAGGAACACCACGGTCGCCAGCGCCGCGAGCGGCAGGTACGCCAGCGGTCCGGTCAGGAACAGCAGCACCAGCACCACGACGACAGCCGCCGCGACAGAGGAAAGCTGGCTCCGGCCGCCCGCGCTGTCGACGATCTGCGTTTTGGTCGGACTCCCGTTGACGACGAACGCGCCGGTGAACGCGGCCGCGACGTTGGCCGCGCCGAGCCCGACCAGGTCGGCGTCCTCGGTGAAGTTCTCGTCGTACCTGCTCGCGTAGGCACGCGACGTCGCCGCGCTCTGCGCCAGGATCACGACGAACATCGATACGGCGACAGGCAGCAGCGTCGTGAGGTCCCCCAACGCGAAACTCGGCAGCGCCAACTCGGGAAACCCCTGCGGTACAGCGCCTACGACGCTCACGCCGTGATCGGCCAGATGCGCCAACCTGCTGACGGCGATCGCGCCGACGACCGCGATCAACGCGCCCGGAATCCGCTTGGTCAGCTTGCGGGTACCCAGGACCACAGCGATCACCGCGGCCGAGACGACCACTGTGGACACTCCGACGTGCCCGAGCGAGCGGACCAGGTCGACGAACTTCGCCACTGTCCCGGAGCCGGTGACCCGCACGCCGAGCATCTCGGGTAGCTGGCCCACCGCGACGCCGATACCGACCCCGGTCAGGAACCCGACCAGGACGGTCCGCGACAGGAAGTTGGCGAGAAAGCCCAGGTTGATCACGCGCGCCAGCACCAGGAGACCACCGGCCAGTAGGGCCGCGGTGCCGGCGAGCTGCACATAGCGCGGAGACCCGGGCGCGGCCGCGCCGATCAGCCCGGCAGCGAGGATCGCGGCGGTCGCGGAGTCCGCGCCCACCACGAGGTGCCGCGACGAGCCGAACACGACGTACACCGCGAGCGGGATGAGCATCGTGTAGAGGCCGGTGACCACGGGCATCCCGGCGATGCGGGCGTAACCGAGCACCTCAGGCACCGCCAGCGCCGCCAGCGTCAGCCCGGCCAGAGCTTCCGCGCTGAGCCTGGACCGGGTCACCGGTCCGACGCCCTGGAGCAGTCCCAGTCTCGACGACCATCCCGGTTTACCCACGACCCCGGATGGTAATCGCCGACCCCGCGCAGCCCGCGAGTCCCACGTTCAGAGCGGCGAGTCCCACGCTCAAACGCGCGAGTTCGACGGTCGGAGGCGGCTGGGGCGGGCCGGGCCGTTGCCGCTGTGCACGAAACGTCCCCCGATACAAATGATTCGTACTAAACGTCCCCCGAGTCACTCACGCGCGCGACGCACCGCCACAGCAGCACCCACGACCCCTCCGAATAGCCTCGACAATGCGTTGGCTCGGGCATTTGCCGGAGTAAAAACGAAGGATTGTCAGGAAGAGCGACAGAACAACCGCGGATTCTTGACTTGCTCACGCACCAGCGCTTCCCTTAAACCGAGCCCGAGAGGTGACAACGTTGTCACCACGACGCGAGGGATTAACGACATGGTCTTGAGAGCACTGGTGACACGAGCGGCCGCGGCCGCCATCCTCGTGGTGGCGACAGCCACTCCGCTGGCAGGGGTCGCGAACGCCGCGACTTTGGTGAGCGATCCCGCTTCGGTGGTGAACCCGTTCGTCGGCACTTCGAACGCCGCCGACGACTTTCCTGGCGCGGATGCGCCCTTCGGCATGGTCCAGTGGAGTCCCGACACCCCGCACCGGCCGGACGGCGGGGGGTACGAGTACAACGACTCCTCCATCACTGGCTTCAGCCTGACCCACCTGTCCGGCCCCGGCTGCGGCGCCGACGGCGACATCCCCATCCTGCCGACCGTGGGCGCGGTGAACACCGGCGCGACCGATTCCTTCTCCCACGCGAACGAATCGGCGAACGCCGGCTATTACTCGGTGAAGACCGACAACGGCGTCCACACCGAACTCACCGCTACCACGCGGTCCGGAATGGCGAAGTTCACTTTCCCCGCCACCACCCAGGCCAATCTGGTGTTCAAGCTCAACGGCAGCCAGAACGGTGATTCCGCGACCTCGTGGCAGGTGGTGAACAACAGCGAAGTGTCCGGCTCGGTCACCTCTGGACATTTCTGCGGTGCCGGGTTCACCTACACCGCGTATTTCGACATCGTGTTCGACCACCCGTTCGCCAAGAACGGCACCGCTGCCGCCACCGCGACACCGAAAGCCATGGTCGACAAGATGCACGGGGCTGTGCCCGCGGCGCGCACCGTCGCCCCGAACGCTGCCGCTGCCGGTCCCAACAGCGGATACGTCACGTTCGACACCACCGCGAGCCAGGTCGTGCAGGCCAAGGTCGGGCTGTCCTACGTCTCGGTCGCCAACGCCCAGGCCAACCGCACCGCCGAGAACTCCGGCTGGGACTTCGGCGCGGTCCAGCAGAGCACTCACAACGCGTGGAACTCGATGCTCGGGCGGATCCAGATCGGCGGCGGCACCACCGCCCAGCAGCAGGTCTTCTACACCGCGCTGTATCACTCCCTGTTGCACCCCAACGTCTTCTCCGACACCAACGGGCAGTATCCCGGGTTCGACAACCAGGTCCACACCGTCGCGAGTGGGCATTCGGCGCAGTACGCCAATTTCTCCGGCTGGGACATCTACCGGACGCAGGCGCAGCTGACCGCACTGATCGCACCGACGCAGAGCAGCGACATGGCACAGTCCATGCTCGCCGACTACGCCCAGGGCGGCGGCCTGCCGAAATGGGCCCAGAACAACGGTGAGACCTACGTGATGGTGGGTGATCCGGCCGACCCGATCCTCGCCGACTACTACGCCTTCGGCGCGCGGAACTTCGACACGGGCACGGCGTTGACCGACATGGTGCACGAGGCGAGCATCAACGGGAACGTCCGGCCCGGGGTCAACGCCTTGAACGCACCCGGCTACCTGCCCAGCGATGGCACCTACCAGTGCTGCAACTTCTACGGCCCGGTGTCGACGCAGCTGGAATACGACAGCGCCGACTTCGCGGTGTCGGCGTTCGCCGGCACACAGGGCGACACCACCGACCAGAACTTCTTCGCCAACCGCGCACAGAACTGGCACAACACGTTCAACAGCGGCAGCGGGTTCATGCAGCCGAAGCTGGCGAACGGGTCGTGGACGGGCGGGTTCAACCCGAGCAGCGGTGACAACTTCGTCGAGGGGACGTCCTGGCAGTACACCGGGATGGTGCCGTTCAACGTCGCCGGGCTGGCCACGGCCAAGGGCGGCAACGCCGCGATGATCTCCTACCTCAACAGCGTGCTGGCCGGTTTCCACGGAGCCAACGGGAGCCAGTCCGACCTCGGCAACGAGCCCAGCCTCGAACTGCCGTGGGAGTACGACTACGTCGGCCAGCCGTACCAGACGCAGAAGGTGGTCCGGCAGGTCCAGGACCAGATCTGGACGGACGCCCCCGGCGGCCTCGCCGGTAACGACGACCTCGGCGCGATGAGCTCCTGGTACGTCTTCTCGGCGCTCGGCATGTACCCGGAGACCCCCGGCACCGCCGACCTCGCGCTGGGCAGCCCGTTGTTCAGCCAAGAGATCCTCAGCCTGCCCAGCGGCAACAAGCTCACGATCAACGCCCCGCAGGCCGCGGACAACGCCCCGTACGTGCAGAGCGCGACGTTCAACGGGTCCGCCTGGAACAACGCCTACGCCCCGACCACGGCGATCACCAGCGGCGGAACGCTGAACTACACGCTCGGCACCACGGCGAACACGTCGTGGGCGACATCGGCATCGGCGGCTCCTCCGTCGTACGCCGGAACCGCCAACGGCACGAAGATCGGCACCATCACCTCCGCGCTGCCCAACGACTGCATCGACGTCTCCACCAGCGGCACGGCCAACGGAACGGCGGTTCAGCTCTGGACCTGCGACCAGACCGGCGCCCAGAACTGGTATCAGGCACCGGACGGCAGCCTGCAGGCACAGGGCGGCTGCCTGGATGTTTCCAACAGCGGCACGGCGAACGGCACCGTCGTGCAGCTGTGGCAGTGCAACAGCACCGGAGCCCAGCAGTGGCAGAAGTCCGGCAGTGAGCTGGTCAACCCGGAGTCGGGGCGATGCCTCGACGACCCCAACGCCAGCACGTCCAACGGCACGCACCTCCAGCTCTACGACTGCAACGCCAGCCAAGCCCAAACCTGGACCATCCACAACTGACCGCCACACGCGGCGAGGCCCCCGGCGCACCCGCGCCGGGGGCCTTCCTTGTACAGACCCAGGCCGATCGTCGTCGTCAGACGGGGTCTCCCAGACTGACTCCGCCGACCGGCGTGGGTGACTCCAAAACCACAGCGGGCGCTACCGGGCGGCGTTCGCGGATGCCGTCGGGGATGGTGAGGGTGAAGGTCGTGCCACGGCCGGGAACACTGGTCACCGACGCCCGCCCTCCTCGTGCCTCGACAGCGGCGCGCACGATCGCGAGGCCAAGGCCGTTTCCTCCGCCAACCTCGCCCGCACGGGAAGACCAGAAACGCTCGAAGATGTGACTGACGTCGTCAGCGGCGATCCCGCAACCCGTGTCCGAGACCGTGATGCGGAACAACCCCTGTTCACGCCAGGCCCGTACAGAGATCCGGTCGCCGTTCTGGGTGAAGGCAATGGCGTTCTCGAGCAGGCTGTCCAGCGCCGCCTGCAGTCGCTCGGCGTTCGCCTGCACGGTGCCGACGCGGCTTTCCGCGGACCACGCGCGCTCCGCCGCTGGGATCCAGCGGCGGACCAGCCGTTCGAGGAAGACGTCCAGCTCCAGCGACGACGTCTCCACCGGTGAGTCGAGCCGCATGAGCGTGGTGAGGCCGCTGGTCAGCCGGTCCAGCTTGCCCAGTTCGTCGAGGACGATCGTGGCGTCTTCCTCCGTCTGCTCGTCCTCGTGGGCAGAACGGATGAGCTCGGCATAACCACGGGCAACGGTGATCGACGTCCGCAGCTCGTGAGAACCCAGCCGGACGAACAGGCCTTGTGTCTCGGCGCGCTGCCGTTCCAACGCCGCAACGGTTTCCAGCTCCCGGAGGGCCCGCTGGCGTCGGCGCACATGCCAGACCATCACCAGGAACACGGCGACCATCAGCGGCACCTCGGACGTTTCCTCAAACCGGATCTCGCCGCGGACGGCTTGACTCAGCATGACGAACCCGGTCGACACCGTCACCACGAGCAGGGCGCTCAGCATCCCCGCGAGCGGCCAGGAGTTGACCCCGAAGACCAGCGCGATGCTGATCCAGACGAAGTGGAACGGGATCGTCTCGCCCGTCGGGAACTTCGACATCGCCCAGAGATTGATCGAGGCGAAGATCACCCAGCAGACCAGGACGACCCGCTTAGCTCGCGGGGAGGCAGTAACCCACATTACGCACCGTCTCGATTCTCCGAAGAGCGTGCAGCTTGGACCGCAGCCGGCGCACGTAGACGTCCACCACGTTGCTGCCGGGGTCGAACTGGTAGCCCCAGACATCCGCGAGCAGCTCTTCCCTGCTGCAGACCTGGTTCGCGCGTTGCATCAGATGGGTCAGCAGGACGAATTCACGTTGAGACAACGCTGTTTGCTGGTTGCCCACCGAGACCGTGCGGCGCTGAGTGTCCAACCTCAGGTCCCCGACCTGGAGGAAGCGGTCTCCACCACCTCCGCCGGATGGTTCGCGAAGGCGGACCCTGACTCTGGCGAGCAGTTCGGCGATCACGAACGGCTTGGGCAGGAAGTCGAGTGCCCCGGCATCGAGCACCTGCACGCGAGTGCCGATCTCCGGGACGGCGGACAGGACGACGACCCGGGCGCCGGGGAGCCGGTCGAGCAGTTCGACGAGAACGCCGGCACCCGACCTGTCCGGCAGCATCAGGTCCAGTAGCACCAAGTCGTAACTACGTTGCGTAGCTGCTTCGAGCCCTTCCGTGCCGGTCGCGGCCAGATCGACCGCGTAGCCCTCTGCCTGGAACACGCGCTGGAGAAGGCGTCGTATTCGCTCCTCGTCATCGACAACCAGTAGACGGCTCAACGGGTTCACCTCGTTCACCAAGCGGGGACAGCTCGGGCACCATCGGCTGACTGCGAGTTCACACCGGCTAGGTGTCCCAGGCACCATGTCGACCCACCTGCGGGAATCGTTACACCAAGTGATAACGATTCGAACTCCGTGACAGCCACATGACGGACCTGTCATCTTCGGCGCAGCAGTCCTGATCACGTCCACCATCGGTGCATTCGCAGTGCAGCACTGGAGGCTGGTCATGGCTCGTCTGACATTCCGCTCGGCGGTCATCGTGGTGGTCGCGCTCACCGGTGTTGCGCTTGCCGTGCCGGTGGTGGTGCACCAACTGGCCCCACAAGCGCATGCGGCGCAACCAGGTTCGATCACGATGCACGCGGAAAGCGCGCGAACCGTGGGAACCGCACCGGGCCAGGTCCGAAAAGGTGACCCGATCACCGAATACAAGTGGCTCATTGCGGCCGAGGACGTCGGAAACCCCAAAGACAGCTTGCAGAACTGCCTGCCGTCGCGTGCCGGCGGCAGCGCCGACTTCGCCACCAAGTGCCAGTGGCCGTCAGTCCGGTCCACCCCCGGCAACGTGCCGGTCGTGGCACAGGGCGACCAGAACGACCTCAACGACGGAACGGCGTTGGCCGCTCTGCCGCCGGGAAAGTACCTGATCTCGGTGACGGCGGGCGGCTACAAGATCGACGGCGCGCATTTCACCGTGGACGGCGGGACGCAGCGGGTCACCGTGTCGATGCAGCCCTACCCGTTACCGCTGGGAAACGTCAAGATGCGGGTGTTCAACGACTCCGCGCCGGTCGACGCCACCTACGAGATCGGCGCGGAATCCGGGTTGGCCGGGTTTACCGCGCATCTGTCCGATGTGCTCGGTGAGGTCTCCACCGACTACTACGGGAACCCGTTGTGCACCAAGTACACCCACGGAGCGAACGGTCAAATGGTGTTCGTCGGCGGCAAGCCGCAGATCGACCCGGCCTCGACCGGAAAGTGCGTCAGCGACGCCCAGGGCGACATCACCATCCCGAACATGGGTCCGAACCGCTATGCCGCGACCGTAGTGCCGCCGGTCGGTACGGACTGGGCGCAGACGACCACGCTGGAAGGCGCGCACGACTGGGACATCTGGACCCAGGAGGGCGACACCGGCTTCGACAACGAGCAGACCATCGGGGCCGAGCCGGTGCCCGCCGTCCATTTCGGCTTCGTCCGCCCGAAAGCACTGCCCGCCGGGCCGACCGGTGAGATCAAGGGCGTCGCGGTGCAGATCAACACCTACGTCGGCGGCACCGGCGGAGTCGGCGTTCCCAACGCGGGCGTGGCCGGGGCGAGTGTCCGCGGTCCGGTCGACAAGCCGTTCGTGGCGCTGTCCGCGCTGGGCAACAACGACCAGGTGGCCTACATGGCGCGCGCCGGGTCGGACGGGAAGTTCGACATCAAGAACGTCCCGAACGGCGACTACCAGCTGACGCTGTGGGACTACCCGCAGGAAGTCATCATCGACAGCTTCACCGTGACGGTGAACAACGGCGGCATCGTCGACGTCGGGCAGAAGGGTTTGGTCGGCTGGCACGCGGCCATCGAAGGCTCGGTCTACGTCGACACCAACGCCAACGGCAAACGCGATCCCGGTGAACAGGGCGTCCCGCAGTTCCCCGTCTCGGTGAAGGAGCGCGACAACTCCACGATGGACCAGGGCATCGCCGGTGTGAAGACCGACGACACCGGGCACTACTCGATCCCCGAGGTCTACCCGCTCAGCAAGTTCCTTGTGCTGGAAGCCTTCAACACCCGGTACAAGACCACCGGCATCACCTACCAGGCGGATAACCAGCCCTCGCCGACGACCCTGCTCGGTTCCGCGGTCGACGTGTCCATCCTGCCGATCATCGGGTTGAAGGGGCGAGTCGACTGGGGCGTCCAGCCCTACGCCGGCGCCGCGAACGGCGGCATCGTCGGGACGGTCACCTACGACACGACCCGCAACGAGCTCGACCCCCGCTACTCGGTGACTGAGGCCTACCAACCCGGCATCCCCAACGTTCCAGTGCATCTCTATGCCGTACTGCGTGACAGCAACGGCGATCCCGTCATCAACCCCGACGGCTCGACCGCCCGCGGGCCTGAACTCGCCGACACCTACAGTTCCGAGACCTGGAAGCAGCCGACGGGTTGCACTCCCCGGCTCTACAACGGCGACGTGCTGACCGGCCAGCAGGCCGTGGGCATACCAGGGCAAGATCCACCGTCCTGTGTGGAGTCACCGATGAGCGGCATTCAGGTCCAGCCCAGCGACACCACGGCCGGCAACTTCAGTCAGACCGTGAACGGCAACTACGGCTTCTCCACGTCGAAACTCAACCTCTACCCACCGGGCGACCCGAACAACCCGGCGCCGGCCAAAGACCTCCCGCAGTACGCGAACCTCGCCGACAACCACTACGACGACCAGGCGCTGCTGCCCGACGACTATCTGGTCTCGGTGGAAGTACCGCAGAACCCGGTCGGCGGGAAACCGATGTACCAGGTCACCAAGGAAGAGGACGTCAACATCTTCAGCGGTGACGGCTACCTGCCGCAGGAGAACTTCCCGCCCTCGCCCGATCTGGGCAACAACCCGCCGACCCCGGCGCAGCCTCAGCCCGACCCGGGCGGCCCGCCGTCCGGCGGCGCCGGCATCGTCGCCCCCTGCGCGGGCGCGAACCACACCGTGCACGTAACCGAGCAGCCCTTCATCGACGGTGGCGGCAGCCCCTTCGAAGGACAGGCGAAACCCCTGTGCGACCAGAAGCTGGTCACCGTCCGAGGTGGACAGTCGACCGCGCCCAACTTCAACCTGTTCACCCCGGTACCCCTGCCGACCCACTTCTTCGGGCTGACCATCAACGATCTGGGACTGTCCAGCGACCAGCGCTCGATCCAGTACGGCGAGGCGCAGCCGCTGCCGGGCGTCCCGATGGGCATCTACGACTGGAGCGGCAGGCTGGTCGACACCGTCGCGACCGACTTCAACGGCTACTACGAAGCACTCGAACCGTCGACGTCGACCTACAACTGCCCGCTGCCCGCGGGACCGTGCCCCGGAATGTACCGGTTCGTCGGCAACGACCCCGGCCAACCCGGACACATCAACCGTGACTACAACCCGCGGTTCCGCACGATCGCGACCAACTTCCAAGCGTGGCCCGGGCTCTACACCGTCACCGACACCGCACCGACCCAGGTCGGCGTCGTCGCGGTCGCACCGGGCTCGACTCAGGTGAACCCGGTCGACTGCACCCCGCCCGCGACCGCGCCACAGATCTTCGCGCTCGATCGGCCCTATCTCCGGCTGACCGATTTCACCAACCGGACGGTGACGCTCGATGGCGCCGGGTTCGGCGCCACCAAGGGCTCCGGGCAGGTGATCATGACGCGAGCCGACGGTTCGACGGTGAACCTGGGAACAACGGCCTGGAGCGACACCCAGATCAAGGCGACCGTGCCGATCACGCTGACCGGTGGCCCGGTGAAACTGTCCGTGCGCAAGGGCGACGGGCAGACCACGGTCAACGGCGTGGCCCTGCAGGTCCTCGGCCTGACGTACAACCCGCGGATCCTGCAGGTCAACCCGCCGGCCCCGGTGCCGGCGGGCACCGGATTCACCACGGTCCAGGCGGCCCTCGAGGCCGCGGCACGAGGCAACGGCCAACAGGTCGTCGTCGTGTGGCCGGGCCCGCAGGGGCAGGACAACCCCCAGGGCGCCTACTTCGAAAACCTGGTCGTCCATTCGCAGGTACGGCTCCAGGGCGTCGGCCCCGGTGGCTTCCGGCCGGACGGCAGCTACGTGCGCGGCTCCGTGCTGAACGGGCTCGGCTTCAACCCGGACAACCCGTCCGGCACGGCCTGGTTCGCACTCGTCGGCGGCCTCAACTACCAGGGCCCGGCGAACGTCCCGGACTCCGCGGTCATCACCGTGCTCGCACCCCCGAACGGCAACAACGGCTCGGCCATCGACGGGTTCACCATCACCGGCGGCGCCCAGGCGGACTTCGCGACCAACCTCAACGACATCTACGGTGGCACGAAGACACCCGCCGGCGCGCCGGGCGCGGCGATCACCCAAGGCGGCGGTGTATACGTACACGCCGGCGTCAACGGGCTGAACGTGGCCGACAACATCATCGTCGGCAACGGCGGTTCGTACGGCGGCGCCATCCGGGTCGGCACGCCGTATGTCACGACGATCCGCAACCGCACCCTGGCCATCGACCACAACCAGATCCGCGACAACGGCGGGACCAACCTGGCCGGCGGGATCGGGCTGTTCGACGGCACCGAGAACTACTCGGTGCACCACAACGACCTCTGCGGCAACTTCTCCGCCGAATACGGTGGCGGGATCAGCCACTACGGCCGCAGCAACAACGGCGACATCGCGAACAACCGGCTCTGGTTCAACCAGTCCTACGACGAGGCTGGCGGGATCATGATCGCCGGCGAGCTGAGCAGCAACCTCAACCTGCCGTCGGCGGGCTCGGGGCCGGTGTCGGTGCACGAAAACCTGATCCAGGACAACCTCGCCAACGACGACGGCGGCGGGATCCGGCTCCTTCAGGCAGGCAACTTCCCCATCTCGATCGCCAACAACCTGATCACCGACAACATCTCCACCCACGAAGGCGGCGGCTTGGCGCTCGACGACGCCACGAACGTCCGGATCGTCAACAACACGGTGATGAAGAACGTCACCACCGCCACCGCGATCACGAGCACGGGCGAAGCCGCCCCCGCGGGGCTGTCGACCGCCCTCACCAGCGCGCAACTGCAGGCGACTTTGCCCGCCAACGCCCCGAAGTACAGCAAGCCTTTGCTGTACAACAACATCTTCTACGACAACCGAGCCGGAAACTGGAACGGGCTGTACGTCTCCGGGATCGCCTCGCCGCAGGCACCGGCGACCGACCCGATCCGGCACTGGGACCTGGGATCGACGGACGCGGGAGTGACCCTCACCCCGACGTATTCGGTGCTGCAGCAGTACGACCCGGGGGTGACACCCAGTCCGACCGACAAGATCGGCGTCGATCCCCGCATCGCGAACGCGTTCGACGTCTCGGCCACCATCCTGACCTCCCGGACCTTCCCGTCCTTCCGGGAAGCGGTGATCGTCGCGAAGAACGTGCCACCAGGACTGCAGGGTGACTACCACCTGGCCGGACCGTTCCCGCCGGCCAACGGGGCAGGCACCGGATCCCAGCCCTACAACGGCGGCCAGGTTCTCGCTCCGGCGATCGACTACGACGGCCAGCGCCGGGCTTCGCCACCGGACATCGGCGCCGACGAAGCGTTCTGAGTAACTCCGAGATTCCGGTCCGGCCGCACCCCAACCCCCCAGCCGTGCGGCCGGGCCGGTTCCACCCCCGCATCTCACCAGCATCGGCACCGGCTCGCCGGGAGGACATCGTGAGTACCCAGAACCACCACCAGCAGCCAAGGCCGTTCAGCCGCCGAGCCCTGCTCTATGGCGGCGCCGGGACGGTTGCCGCGATCGCCGGCGGCCGCCTCCTCGGCTCGCGCCTGGACACGACGGCATCACCGCTGGTCCGGCCGCTCGCCGCGGTCGTACCTCCCGTGACCGAGCTGCACTTCGCCGCCACCGACGGCTGGGTGTCGATGCCCTCCGGGGCACCGCCGAACGCGCCGTTCTGGCCCGACGCGCTGGCCCCGAGCCCGTTCGACCTCTACGTCTTCGGGTTCCGCAACGTGACCGGAATGGACGACGCCACGGTCAAGGCGCAGCGGGGCAAAGCGCAGATCTCCGCACCCCTGATCTCCTTCGATCAGGGCACGGACGTCAAGCTGACGCTCACCAACCTCGGCCTGTCGCAGCGGCCGGACCTCGTCGACGGCCATACCGTGCACTGGCACGGGTTCCAGAACGCGATCCCGCTCTTCGACGGCGTCCCCGAGCTGTCGATCTCGGTGCCGATCGGCCGCGACTTCACCTATTTCTACCGCCCGCACGAGGCAGGCACGTATATGTACCACTGCCACTTCGAAGACGTCGAACACGTGCAGATGGGGATGACCGGGGTGGTGTTCGTCCGGCCCGTCCAGAACCAGCACCCGGTCGGCGCGGACCCGATGGGCACCAAGTACGCCTACAACGACGGCGACGGTTCGACCCGCTACGACCGCGAGTTCGCGTTCATGCTGACCGAGATCTGGGCGGAGGCCCACTACCGCGACGCCCACATCCAGACGACCGACTGGACCGACTACGCGCCGAGCTTCTGGGCCATGAACGGTCGCTGCTATCCCGACACCGTCGCCCCGAACGGCAACCCCGTCGACCCTGCGGCCGGGCGGTTGCGGTACCAGCCGAACAGCTCGCTGATCACCGCGAACGAGGGCGACCGCGTTCTGCTCAGGCTGGCGAACCTCGGCTACCAGAACCATTCGCTCACCACCGACGCGATCACGCTCACCACTGCCGCCAAGGACGCGGCGCTGCTCACCGGCCGCGACGGCAGCAAGCACTATCTCACCGGCAACAGCGTGGAGATCGGTCCCGGCGAAAGCCGCGACGTGCTGTTCACCGCGCCGGCACCGGGCACGTACCTGCTCTACGACCGCAACTACGGCTACCTCACCAACGGTGGCGGCACCGGCTACGGCGGCCAGATGACAGAGATCCGGATCAGCCCGCGCGGCACCCTGGGCCCGCAGACCACCCCCAACACCTGAGCGGGACAAATGCCATGAACAAGACGCGCTCGAACACCGTCCTCTCCGCGGCGCCGTTCGTACTGGCTGTCGCGACCGTCCTGATGCTCACCATGCCGGTCCCCTCCACGGCCGCGACCGCCGTCGTGGGACTGCCCTGCCAAGCCAACGCCGCGAACACGTTTTCGGTCGACGCGAAGTCCGGGTACGTCTCCACGCCCGACGGGAACTCGATCTACATGTGGGGCTATTCCGGCAACACCGGCGGTTTCCAGCTCCCCGGCCCCATGCTCTGCGTGGACTCCGGTGTCACGGTGACCGTGGTCCTGCACAACACCCTGCTGGAAGCGACGTCGATCGTGTTCGCCGGCCAGCACCACCTGCGAGCGAACGGTCACCCGGCCCAGCCGCAGACCGACAGCACCGGCCTGAGCTCACTGACCGACTCCGCACCGGCGCTGAACGGGTCCGTGACCTACACGTTCACCGCAGGCTCGCCGGGAACCTACCTGTACGAGAGCGGCACCGACGTGGCCAAGCAGCGCGAGATGGGGCTGTCCGGAGCCCTCGTCGTCCGGCCGCCAGGGCAACCCGACCACGCCAACGCGCGCGCCGACTCGGCGTTCGACACCAGCCGCGAGTACGTCTATCTACTGTCCGAAGTGGACCCGGACATGCATCTGGCGGTGGAACGCAACCGGCCATTCGACGTCACCAGGACCACGGCGCGGTACTTCTTCATCAACGGCCGCAGTATGCCGGACACTATCGCCCCCACCGGCGCCGCTTGGTTGCCCAGCCAGCCCTACGGCTCGCTCGTGCGACTCAAGCCGTTCGTCCCCGGCGACCCGAACAGCCGCCCGGCGCTGGTGCGCTACGTCAACGCGGGCTCGGTGAACTACCCCTTCCACCCGCACGGCAACGACCAACGAGTGATCACCGAAGACGGCCAGGCGGTGCAGGGAGCGGGCGGCAGCGACGCCTCTTATGACAAGTTCCTCATCGACGTCGGCCCAGGGCAGACCGCGGACACGCTCGACCAGTGGGTCGACTCGGAGCACTGGAACGGCGACGCCAACCCCATCCCGGTGCCCCTGCCACAGTTGCAGGACCAGATCGTCGGGCCGGGCACGGAAACCTGGTTCAGTGAGAACCCCTACCTGGGCGGCCAGCCCGGCGAGGTGCCGGCGGGGGTGGTCCGCAACAACCAGTGCGGCGAGTACTACATGGTGGCGCACAGCCACGCGCTCGAACAGGCCACCAACTACGGCGCGAGCTTCGGCGGGATGATGACCCTCGTCCGCATCGACCCGGCCGCCGGATGCCCGTCATGACGACCGCGGCGCGAGAGGACACGACCATGCGCACCTTCAGGAACAAGGCATGGACGACGGCGGTGGCCGCGGCGGTGGCCGCCCTCGGCACCGTGGTGATCGCACCGACCGCGGCTGCGGCACCCGCGCCCGTCGTGACACCGATGGCGCACGCCGCGACGCCCCAGGGTGCGCTTCCCGAGACCGGCTGTACGGTCGCGGGAGCGGCGGCGACCTGCGAACTGTACGCGAAACCGGGCACACTGACGGTTTCCAGCATCCCCATCCCGATCTGGGGACTGTCCTCGACGGACGCGGGCGTGCCGACCACCCCTGGCCCCGTGCTGGTGGTCACCGAAGGCGCGGCGGTCACCGTCAATGTCCACAACGGACTCCCCGGTGCGCTGAGCCTGGCCGTCCCCGGCCTGCTCGGCGGCTCGGACGACCGCGCCGGCGCCGCTCCCGGCGCGGTCAAGTCGTACACGTTCGCCGCCGACAGGCCCGGGACGTTCCTCTACGAGGCGGGCCACACCGCCAACGGCGCACGCCAGGCCGCGATGGGCATCGTCGGCGCGCTGATCGTGCGTCCCGCTTCAGGCCCGGGAACCGCCTACGGCATGGCGTTCGACGACGAGACGGCACTGGTGCTGTCCGAGATCGACCCCGCGTTCAACGCCGCGCCCCTGACCTACGACCTGCGCAAGGTCAAGCCTGTCTATCGGCTCATCAACGGCAAGGCCTATCCGGAAACCGATCCCGTGGCGACTTCGGCGAACCGCCGGGTCCTGCTGCGCTACGTCAATGCCGGGCTGTCCGCCCACGCGATGGGCGTACTCGGCGCCGACCAGTCCGTGCTCGCCAAGGACGCCCGTGCCAGTGAGGCGCCTTACCTGAAGTTCGCCGACAGCATCGCCGCCGGCAGCACCGAGGACACCCTCGTCACCGTCCCGCCGCCTGAGGACGGTCCGAAGTTCGCCGTCTACGAGACCGCGGGACGGCTCGACACCGCCGGTCACCGTGTCGGCACCACGAACGCCGTCGCGTTCGGCGGGATGATGACCTTCCTCGACACGGGCGCGGCGCCGTCGGGCACCGACACCGCCGGGCCCGTGACCCAGCGGCTCAGCGCGTCGCCCGCCACGGCCACCGCACTGCAGACGGTCACCTTCACCGCCGACTTCACCGACGTCCCCAACGGCGGGTCGAACGTGACCCGCGCCGAGTTCGTCATCGACGACCCAGCCATCGCAGTCGGTACTGGCACACCGTTCTCCGGCGCCTTCGGCGGCCCTACGGTGACCGGCGCCCAGGCGACGCTCAACCTCACGACGCTCACCCCGGCACTCGCCGCGGGCAAGCACACCGTCTACGTCCGCGCACTGGACTCGCAGGGCAACTGGGGTGTGGTGAACTCGGTGGTACTGACGGTCAGCAGCTCCGGGCCGACCACCACGGCCGGAGCGCTGCAACCCCCCAGCGGAAACGGCTCTGCCGACGTAGCCCTCAGTGCGACCGGTGACGACTCACTGCTCGGCGGCACGGTCGACCGCGCCGAATACTTCGTCGGCACCCAGGGCGCGAACGGGACGGGGACGGCGATGACGCTCACCGCCGCGACCGTGAGCGCGGAAACCGCGACGCTTTCAGCCGTCCTCCTGTCGTCCCTCCCCGAGGGCCTAGTGGCCGTGTTCGTGCACAGCCACGACACGTTCGGCCTCTGGGGACCACCCCAGACGCTCTCGTTCACCCTCGACCGGACTTCGCCCACAATGACCAGCGGCATCGTCGAACCGAGTCCCAACAACGGCACCGCGGGCTCGGCGGTCGACCCGACGTCGATCAAGGTCACCGCCGCGTTCACCGACCCGCTGTCGAACGGGGTGAACTCGCCGATCGCCGCCGCTGAGGGCTTCCTCGACAACGCGAACGGCGTACCCGGCACGGGATTGACGTTCGTCGCCTCCGACGGGGCGTTCACCGCGTCGGCAGAGGGCGCCTACGGCCTCATCCCGCTCAGTCAGCTCACCGGGCTGGCGGAAGGTCCTCACCAGATCTACGTCCACGCGAAGGACCTCGCCGGGAACTGGGGACCCTACGCACCGCTGACCCTCGTGGTCGACCGCGGCGGACCGGTCGTCACCGCGGCGAGCGCGACCCCGAACACGGTCAACCGGGCGACCACCGTGGTCACCCTGGCCGCGACGGCGAACGACAACCTCACCGCGATCACCGGCGCGGAGTGGTTCGACGGTGCCGACCCCGGCAAGGGCCTCGGCCATCCGATGGCCGTCGCGACCACCGGTCCCCGGTCGGCGAACCTGACCGTTGCGGCGGGTCCGGGCGGACTGACCACCGGGCAGCACACGCTGTCCATCCGAGCCAAGGACTCCGCGGGCAACTGGGGTGTCCAGGCGACGGTGGTCGTCACGGTCACCGCGCTGAGCAACGTCGTGTTCTCCGACGGCTTCGAGTCGGGCAACACCAGCGCGTGGGCTCCGCCGACCGGGCCGGTGGCGGTGACTCCGGGTTCGGCGCTCACCGGCACGCTCGGCCTGCAGGCCACCGCGAACGGCACGGCGCCCGCCTACCTGACGGACCCGACGCCGACCAACGAGACCGCCTACCACCTGCAGTTCCAGTTCCGGCCGGACACATTGGTCACCGGAAGCGGCACGGTGAACCTGGCCGCCGGTCTGTCCGCCACCGGACAGACGCTGTTCGTCGTGCAGTACCGCAAGTCCACGGGTGCGGCACAGGTCCGGCTCGGCGTCCTCCGCAGCAACGGCACGGTCGTCTACACGACGTACCTGACGCTCGGCGGCACTGGGACTCAGACGCTGAGAGTGGACTGGGCGGCCGGGACCTCGTCGACCCACAAGCTGACCGTCGGCGCCGCGTCCCAGACTCTGACGGGCGTCAACACCGGGACGGTCCGGCTCGACACGCTGCGGCTGGGCCTTTTCGGCGGCGGCGCGGCCACCACTGGCACAGCGTCGTTCGACGCCGTCACCACCACCCGGTTCACCCTCCCGTGAACCGCCCGACCTTCGAGCGAGGAGAACAGCGATGTTCCAGGTGAAGCTGGGCGAATGGTGGCGGCGCAGCGCCGTCCGGATCGCGGTACTGGCCGTACTCGTCGTCGGGTTCGCCGCGGCACTGGTCTGGCGGGTGCAGTCGCCCGCCGACGCCGGCAAGCCGTACCAGGTGCCCCAGGACCGGCAGCTGGAAAGCAGTCTCGGCATCCGGATCTCCCAAGCGGCGGTCGTCGCCGACGGCGGGCTCGTCGAGATCCGCTACACGGTGCTGGACGGGCAAAAGGCGTCCAAGTTCCAGAACGACGTCCACCACCCGCCGCTGCTACACAGTGAGCGTCGCAACGGTGACGTCTACCGCGCGGCGCTGATGAAGCAGGGGCACGAGCTGCGGCCGGGCCAGACCTATTACATCCTCTATCTCAACAACGCCAACGCCATCCGGAGCGGCGAGACGCTCGAGATCGACGCGGGTGGGGCCCGGCTCCAGCACGTCCCGGTGCGGTGACTTGATGTCCCGCACGCGGACCCGGCTGCGGCTGGCTGTGGTGGCCGGGTTCCTGCTCGCGGGCGCGGGCCTGGCAACGCTCGCGGCCGGGCCCGCTTCGGCACACGCCGAACCGGCAGGCAGCGTGCCTGCCGACGGCTCCACAGTGGACCGCTCACCCGCGACACTGGACCTGAGACTGACCGAGCAGGTCGAGCTCGCGGCGACGAAGGTGTCGCTCGTGGACGGTTCCGGCCGTCAGCTGGCGACCGGGACCCCGCAGCTGATCCGCGCGCCGACGGCGGCCAGGGAGGATCCGGTGACAGTCCGGATCCCCCTGCCGCCGTTGGCCGCGGACACCTACCGGCTGGCGTGGTCGACGGTGTCCAGCGACGACCTCCACGCGACCTCCGGCACGCTGGTGTTCGGAGTGCGGCGGCCAGTGGCCCCGGCCACGGCGGGCGCCCCGTCCGATCCCCTGCCCGGCTGGGGTGAGGTGCTCGGCCAGGCCGCGATCTACCTCGGGCTGGGCGGGTGGATGGGCTCGATATTGCTGCTGTCGCTGCTCAGGTCGACCGACGCCGAGGGCGACCTTCCGGCCAGAGCGCGCTCACGGCTGCTCCGGGCCGGCGCCGTCGCGGCCGCGATCGGGTTCACCGGCGGCGTCGCGCTCCTTCTCGTTCGGGCCGCGGCCTTCGACGGGGATCCGATCCGGGTGGCTTGGCGGCTGGTCAACGACAGCTCCGTCGGGACCCCCTGGCTGGCCAGGCAGGGGGCAGGCGCCGGAATGATCCTGCTGTCCGCCGTCGCCCTCCGCGGAAAGGTGCCGGGACGGGTCCTGTTCAGCATCGCCGGGGCACTGGCACTGGTCGCGGCCCTGTCCACCGCGTTGCAGGGACACCTGTCGATCTCGGGACCGCTGCTGCTGTCGGCCGACACCCTGCACATCCTGGCGACCATGGTGTGGGCCGGCACCGTGATCAGCGCGGGAGTCGTGCTCCTCAGCGCGCGCGACCATCGGGTGCTGGCACGTGCGGTCCTCCGCCGCTTCGGGCTGATCGCGACCAGCGCGCTCACCGTGCTGGTCGCCACCGGTCTCCTACTGACCGGGGACCGGGTCGCCTCACTCGACGCGCTCCTGCTGTCCACCTACGGCCGGATTCTCCTGCTGAAGGTGTCGGTGGTGGCACTTGCCGCGCTGGCCGGGCTGGTGACTACTCTCAGGCTGCACGGACGCCGAGGTTCCCCGGGACGCGCTTTCCGCGCCGTCCCGCTCGAAACGGTATTGCTGGGCCTTACGCTGTTCCTGACCGCGGGCCTGGTCTCGACCCAGCAGGCGAGCGGCCCCCAGTGGCGACCGGCCGTGACACCCGCCGCGAGCACCTCGACATCGGCGGATGATCTGGTCGAGACCGTCGACGTCCGCCCCAACCTGCCCGGCCGGAACTTCGTCACGGTGAACGTGTTCGACACCCGGCGGCCGAGCCCTGGGCCGATACGAGCCGTCCAAGTAGTCCTTCGCGGGCCGGATGGCACGACCGTGACCCGGACGGCCAGTCCGGCAGGCCCCAACGCCTACCTGCTCGCGACCGACGACCTGAAAGCGAGCGGTCCCTGGGAGATCACCGTCACCGCGGCCAGGCCAGACTTGAACCCGGCGTCCGGCACGGTGGTCTGGGACGTGTCCCCGAGCGCCTCCGTCGCGCGGCAGCCGACATTCTCGCTGGCCACGCTGGAGCCGTACACGGGCTGGCTGGCCATGGCGGTCGCGCTCTGCGGCGGGTCCGCACTGGCACTGCTCCGCCGACGCACCCGGCGCTTGCGGGACCTTGCGAGACCCCGACCGTGAAAGGCCCCCTTTCGCGGCGGGTTGCGCGGCGAAAAGGGGCCTTTCACATGACTTTCAGGGGTTAGCAGGCCCCGTTGTCGGCCCAGACGGCCTGGGCACCACCGGGGGTGTCACCCTGGGTCCACCACTTGGCGGTCCACTTGTGGCCGCCGTAGGAGACCACCGAGTTGCCGACGTAGGCCGTCGCCGCGTTCCACGCGGCCGCCGTGCAGGTGCCCGGCGGAGCCGTGGACGTCGACTGGGCGCATGCACCGTTGTCGACCCAGACACCCGTGCCGCCGGTGCTGGGCGCTTCACCCTGGGTCCACCATTTCGCCGTCCAGGTGTGCCCGTTGTAGGACACCACCGCGCCACCGCTGTAGGCCGTCGCGGCGTTCCACGCGGCCGCCGAGCACGATCCGCCACTGGGGGTGGTGGGCGTGGTCGACGGGGTCGTAGGCGTGGTCGGGGTCGTCGGCGTCGTGCCGCTGGTCGGCGTCGTCGGTGTGGTCGGCGACGTCGGCGGCGGGCCGGTGCAACCGGAGGTGCTTGCCGCGAGCCCGTTGGAGACCGCGTTGAACAGCGTCGAGCCAGGATCCTGGTCGTAGAGCGAGAACATCATCGCGCCGGCGAGGCCGTTGCAATGGATGTAGTCGGTCCTGGCCTTGATCGACTGCGGCGAAGACCCGGCGTAGAAGTTCGTGCCGTCGTAGAACCACGACGACTGCGTGGCCGGGTCCCAGAAGGTGTCCGCGGAATTGTCCACCAGCCCGCTGAGTTCCTTGTACATCGCCACACCCGGCACGTTGCCACTCAACGTATGGCCGGGAGACGGGCCGGTCGCGCTCTGGTAGAGCCCGTGGTTCGACCCGGCCGGTACGCCCGTCCAGCCCCGGTAGTAGAACGGGATGCCGAGCGTCAACTTGTTCGCCGGGAACCCGCCTGGGATGCCATAGGGTGTGTCCCCTGCCGTGTAGGCCTTGATCACCGAGTCGATCGTGTACTTCTCAGTGCCTGGCGGAATGACCCCCGAAGGGTCGTTCGGTGAGGAATACAGCGGGTCCTGGAAGTTCGTCGGCCCGGTGGCGTCCCACGCGCCGTGCATGTCGTACGTCATCGCGTCCGCGAAGTCCATGTACTGACCGATCTTGTCGGTCTGGATCTTCGCGATCTTGTCCTGCCCGCCGGGCAGCGCCGCGGACAGCGAGTAGTGCTTGCCGCCCAACGCGTCCAGCTCACCGCGGAACTCCGCCATCAACGCGGTGTAGTTCGCGGTGTCGTTCGGGCTCACGTGGTTTCCGAGGTGGCCCGTGGTCGAACCGGGGTACTCCCAGTCGATGTCAAAGCCGTCGAAGATCCCCGCCGCCGTGCCGGGGCCGCCGTAACCGCCCGAGGCGGGGATGTTGCCCTTGATGAACATGTCAATGCAGGAGCTGACGAACTTCTTGCGCGAAGCGTCGGTTGCGGCGACGTCGGAGAAGTACTTCGAGTACGACCAGCCGCCGAGCGACAGCACGACCTTCAGATTCGGGTGCTTCTTCTTCAGCTCCTGCAACTGGTGGAAGTTGCCGACGATCGGCATGCCGAAGGCGTCCGCGGTACCGTCGACGCTGATGTCGGAGCCGAACGACTTCTGGTAGTCGGCGAACTGGTCGCCCGCACCATCACCGGCGTTCGGGTCGGTCTCGCCGCCCGGGTCGGGGTTGCTCGCCTTGGTAGCCTCGAAGCAGCTCAGGTTCGACGGGTCGATATTCTCGAAGTCGTAGATGAGATAGTCGAGGTTGTTGGCCTGCGCGTCGACGTTCTTGGGATAGTACGCGTTCTGGTAGATGCTCCACTGGTCGTAGTAGGCGATCTTCAGGCCGCCGCTCGTCGCCGCGGAGGCCGCGGCGGGCGTCACAGCCGCTGTCACCGGCGACGACTGGGCCGCCGTCGTGGTCACCAGGAGGCCGCCGAGGACCACCGCGGCGGCCGTCGCGGCCACCACCGCTGTCCGTTTCGTCACCACCGAGCCTAAAGTCGACAATCTTGCTCTCTGCATCTGTTCTCCTTCTGCAGGGCGAAGAACCCTCTGCCGGGTGCCACGACAGTGGACTAGACCACTAATCGTGTCAAGACTTTGGACTAGACCACTACCCGGTTGACACTCCCACTCACCGGAAACCCTCGACCGAAGTCCGAAATGACCTGAAATAGCCGATTTGCGGCAGACTAAAGTCGGGTCGGCCGATGTGTGGATGCGACGGCGCAGCGAAGCAAGGACAGGGCAGGCAGGAGCATCAGAGGAGAACGAAGGCCCGTCACGTGTCACTGCGCAGCAACTGCACGAGGACGTTATCTTCCCAGCGACCGGAGACCTGACGTAGAGGTACCGGACCAGTAAGCGTGCCCACCAAGATCAACAATGCCGACCAAAGATCTGGTAACGCCGTGCGGCGGCGACGATCAGGCGGGCGGCGATCTTCTGTCCGCGCCGGTGGCGGACTTGGTGAACGCGGCGTAGCGGGTGTCAGCGATGTCGGAGATGCGGACAGGTTTCCGGGTCCGCGCCGGCGGCCATCCCTGCCACGATGGAGGTGACAGGCTCGGTGACCCTCGCGCCCGCAGCCGCGCCCAGCACCGGCCAGGTCCGCCACCCCCGGACGGACTCCGCCAGCCGCATCAGCGGACCAGGCCCGGGCTCGTGGTCCCGTCCACTGAAGCAAGGACCGGGGCAGCGACGGGCATGCAGTACGGATCCGAGGGCAGCATCCGTCACGCCGTGGTGCCACCGGTGCCGACGTGATCACCGAGGCTGCTGCGGCTCACTGCGTCCGCTGCCATTCGAATCGGGGACCCCCGATTCAGTAGTGCTGCGGCGCGTTCGCAACTCGATGGCGAGTTGCTGGTGTGCCGCGAATGCAGTCAGGGCTCGTCAGTGTCGCGGCCGGGCGATCCGGTCGCGGCACTGACGAGCCCTGGAGGGGATATTCTGTTACAGGTGGCAGGTATTTCGCCTGGGTCTTCGAAGCGGATCGAGATAATCGGGCGGGATGAAGTCCGGTCTCCCGTCACCGCCCATCCGTACTTCCCAACCGCCACAATGAATTAATCGGTGGTGCCGTTCACAAAGGAGGGTCAAGTTGTTCAGGTCGGTTGGCCCGCCTAGGATCCAAAAAATAATGTGGTTACCCTCAGTGTGTTTGGCATGTTTATTGCAACCGGGAAAAGCGCATCCGCGGTCTCGCATGACAAGTCGTCGCCGTTGCCCGGTGGTGATGATTCTCTTGGACCGACCTAGATCCATCTGTTCACTCTCGGTCCCGAGAACAGCGGGGATCACCTTGCAGTCACAGGCGAGCATCCGTGCTTCGGCGGCGGTGATGACGCCACCGTAGTCGAGCATCGCCGTTCCGATGCCGGACTTGAGTGTTTCGTAGTCCACGGTGACCGCCACATGCACCCGGTCACCACCGTGAGTCGGGATCTCGTCGACGGTCATGGCGAGGCGGATGAGGTCGACGAGGGCGTCGGCGTGGCGTTCCCATTGGCTGCGGGTGTCGCGGCCTTCCTCTTTTGTCGAGTGTGGTTTCGCGAGGGGGTCGAGGGCGGCGCGGAGTTGGGCGTAGGCGAGGTTGTCCAGCTTGCCTTTGAGCGTGGCGGAGCCGTCGCGGTGTTCCTGGAACGACAGCTCCCGCTCCGGTCTCTCCGGCGGGTCCTTCGGCTCCGGCCCGTCCGGATCCAACGTGTCCAGGATCCGGTCACCGGCCTTCTTCACCTCAACCGGGGACGCGTTCACGGCAAGGTTGACCAGGATCTTCTCCGCGGCCACCCGGTCTTCGTCCGACACGGTCGCCGGGATGGCCGTCATCGTTTTCACGATGACGTCGACATGCGCGGGAGTGAGGACACCGGTTAGTGCGGCGAGACCGGTCAGGGGTGCGACAGCGGGGATCTCTGTCCCGTCGATGGCGTACAAGGAGTTGGTGCCGCGGGCACGGACCACGATCTGACGTGCCGCAGGCTCGGACAACCCCGTCGTATGCATCAACCACTGCACCGCCGAGTTGTACTGATGAGTCACCTTGATGCCATCAGTCTCAGTCTTGGTGACCACCAGACCCAGCAGCGCGGTGTACCGGTTCATCTCCCCGGTGATCGCCCGCGCGTACTCGACCAGTGTCGCCGGATCAGCACGCCGGATATCGGCGGCATCGGGGAGGGTGATCGTATCGCTGGGCACTTCTCTATTCTACTGCGATTCGAACGTACATTCGGAACACGTTCAGGTGCTAGATTAAGTCGCGGAACGTAGCCGTTGGTTATTCGGAAAGGCTTCTATAGCAACGAATTTCGCCCGCTCGCCTCCTGCAACTGCTTGCCGCGTCACTCACTCATACACCAGACGAACGAGCGCAGTCGCTTACCGTGATTGACGAATTGCGAACGGCGCGATGCGCGCGGTCACTGCAAGGAAATTCCCTTTCAATCACCGTGAAACCCCAACGGCGTTCCCTCCTCGCCCAACCGCAGTTACTGCGGGTCACCGAAATGGGCACGCAGGCCAGCCGATCGCCGCCTTTGTCGGCCGGGAATCGCGCGTACCCTCCGGGGAAGTGCTGCCGGGGGAGGCGGGATGACCGGACTGGACCGGCCGGTGGGGATCCATCGGGTGTTCGCGCTCGGCGAGTTCCGGGCGCTGTTCGCGGCGCAGCTGGTTTCCGTTGCGGGGGACCAGTTGGCGCGCGTGGCGTTGTCGATTCTGGTGTTCGACCGGACGCGTTCGGCGGGGTGGGCGGCGGCGACGTACGCGTTGACGTTCTTGCCGGACCTCCTCGGGGGGCCGCTGCTTTCCGGGCTGGCAGACCGTTTTCCGCGGCGGTCGGTGATGGTGCTGGCCGATTTGGCGCGGCTGGTGCTTGTCTCGGCGATGGCGGTGCCGGGGATGTCGCTGCCGGCGGTGGCCGGGCTGCTGGTTTTGGTGCAACTGCTCAACACGCCTTGGGGCGCGGCGCGAGCGGCGCTGTTGCCGCAGGTGCTCGAAGGCGAGCTGTTCGTCGCGGGCAACGCGGTGTTTTCGATGACCACCCAGTCCGCGCAGGTGCTGGGGTTCGCCGGCGGCGGGTTGACCGTGGCTTTCTTGGGTCCGAGCGGTGCTTTATGGGTCGACGCGGGGACTTTCGCGGTTTCGGCGACGGTGATCCGATGGGGCGTCCGGCTCCGGGCCGCGCCGAACGCGTCGGCTGACCGGAAAGTCCGTTGGGCCGCGGAGCTTCGCGCCGGACTGTTCCTCGTGACGCGTGATCGGAAGCTGCGGGCACTCGTCGCGCTCGCGTGTGTGTCGGGTTTCTACATCGCCGGTGAGGCCATCGCGGCGCCTTACGCGGCTGAACTCGGTGGTGGTGCGGCAACGGTCGGGTCGCTGCTGGCGTCGTACGCGGTCGGCAACGTCGTTGGGATGGCTTTGCTGGCAAGGATTCCTCGACAGTTGCGCACACGTCTGATGGTGCCGCTCGCGGTGTTGGCCTGTGCGACGCTGATCGGCTGCGCGGCGAACCCCGGGCTGAGCCTGACGCTCACCCTGTGGTTCTGCTCCGGCGCGGCGGGCGCGTACAACCTGACCGCGTCGACGTTGTTCGTGCAGGCGGTGCCGGATTCCCGCCGGGGCCAGGCTTTCGGACTGGCGGTGACCGCGTTGCGGGTGTCCCAGGGGGTTGGCGTCGTGCTCGCCGGGCTGGCGGCCGAACACCTGTCGCCGCACCTCGTCGTGGCGCTCGCCGGCGCGTTGGGAGTGCTGGCCGCCGGCGCGGCAGGCTTGGCTTGGCGTCGGGCTTCTCCACCGGTCGCCCCCGGTTCGGTGGGCGACCGGTGAAAGGCCATGGGAAGCCCGGTTAGAACCGCGTCCAGTCGGTGGGGCGCTGGGTGCGGCGGGTCCAGTCGGTCGGGCGGCCGGTGCGGGGGAAGGTGGTGTTCATGATGGGTGCCTCCTCGGCGGGAAAGGTGACGACCCTGCGTGAGAAGGCCGTTCACCGTCTGGGCTAATGACACACGGCGTGCGCCTGGTTACCATTACGGGTCCTATCCGCACAGGTGCGAGGGGGTAGGCCCGCGATGCTATTTTCCCGTGCGCGGACGTCCTTGCCCAGCGCCCCCAGGCGGCTAGACGGTCTCGATCCGCGGCGATGGCCGCTGTGGTCGCTGTCCCGCCCGGTGCTCATGTACCTCGGTCTCGTCGAAATCGCCGCTGCCGTCGCCGCCACGATGACCGCGACTTTGGTGCCGATCACGTCGCAAGCCCTGATCTGGTGCGCGCTTCTGATCGTTGCCGAGCTCGGTCACCTCGAGGCCGCGCGCGGTATCGAACGGATCAGGGAACTGGGCGCGGACGGAAGCCCGCACATGCATCTGCAGTCGATCTGGATCTTCGCCGCGTTGCTGTTGGTGCCGCCACCGCTGGTGTTGCTGGTGATCGTGATCAGCTACGGCCATTCCTGGGTGCGGGTCTACCGGCGCCGCTCTGTCTTGCACCGAAAGGTCTTTTCCGCGGCCACGGTGGTTTTGGCGTGCACGTGCGCGTACACCGTGCTCTACGCGGGGACGGCGGGCCAGGTGCCGTTCATGGCGCGGCTGGACGGGTTCTCCGGCATGGTGACGCTCATCCTCGCCGGTTTCGTCTACTTCGGGGTCAACTACGCCATGGTCGTCGCCATGATTCTGGTGACCAACCCGGCGAACCCCGGTCGCCAGGCGCTCGGCAACGTTTCGGACATCCTGATCGTCGGTGCCGCCGTCGGGCTGGGTTGCGGGGTCGCGTTGGTGATGACCGTGCGGCCGTGGCTGCTGCCGGTGCTGATGATCACCCCGCTCGCGTTGCAGCTCGGTCTGCTGCTGCCCCAACTGCGTGCGGCGTCGCGCACGGACTCGAAGACCGGCCTGATCACCTTGGGTTTCTGGGACGAGGTCGCCCAACGCGAGCTGCTGCGCGCGCGGCGGCTCGCTTCGACGGTCGGTGTGCTGATGATCGACATCGACCACTTCAAGCGCATCAACGACCAGCGCGGCCACCTCGCCGGGGACGAGGTCCTCCGCGCGGTCGCGACCGCGATCAGAGGGCAGGTCCGGGCGGAGGACTTCGTCGGCCGCTACGGCGGCGAGGAGTTCGTCGTACTCCTTCCCGGCGTCACCGGCGCGGAGGCGGCGAAGGTCGCCGAGCGTGTCCGGCTGGGCATCAAAGCACTCGCCGTCGACGTGCCGGCCAAGGACCTCGGCGAACCGCCGGTCACGGTCCGTGGGCTCGGCGCGTCCATCGGCGTCGCCGCGTACCCGCAGCACGCCACCGAACTGGGCGACCTGCTCCAAGCCGCCGACGTGGCGCTGTACGAGGCCAAGGAGACCGGACGCGGCAAGGTCGTCGAAAGCTCACGCCCCCTGCCGCCCGGGATCACCGCATCGCGCTGACGGCCGCGTCGACGGTCTGCTCCAGCAGCACGGCGATCGTCGTAGGGCCGACGCCGCCGGGGACCGGAGTGAGCAGCCCTGCGCGCGTCGTGGCTTCGTCGAACGCGACATCGCCGACGTTGCCTGCGTTGTAGCCCGCGTCGATCACCACGGCCCCGGGCTTGAGCCAGTCACCCCGGACGAACTCCGCTTTGCCGACCGCGGCCACCAGGACGTCTGCCGTACGCGTGAGGGAAGGCAGGTCTCGGGTCTTCGAGTGACAGATCGTGACCGTGGCATTCCGGGCGAGCAGCAGCATGGCGACCGGTTTGCCCAGGATCGGACTGCGTCCAAGGACGACCGCGTGTTTGCCGGCGAGGTCGACGTCGTAGTGGTCGAGCAGCCGCATGATCCCGCCCGGGGTGCAGGACACGAAACCCGCGTCGCCGAACGACATGCGCGCGAACGAGGCCATGGTGACGCCGTCGACGTCCTTGCCCGGCGCGATGGCCTCGAAGGCCGCCCGCTCGTCGATGTGCGGCGGTACGGGGTGCTGGAGCAGGATGCCGTGGACGTCCGGGTCGCGTGACAGCTCGGTGATCGCCGCGACCAGCGCCTCGGTTGTCGTCGACGTCGGAAGCTGGACGTGCCGGGATGCTATCCCCGCGTTCCGACAGCGGTTCTGCTTCATTTTCACGTAGGTCGCCGAGGCGGGGTCGTCGCCGACGAGCACGGTCGCCAGGCAGGGCTCCGATCCGGTTCGTTCGCGGAAAAGCCGCGCGCGCTGGGTCGTTCGCTCGACGAGGTCGCGGGCGAGTTCGGTACCGGACATGAGCTGGGTGTCGTGCATGAGGGTTCCTCGAGCGTCGCGGGATGCCCAGGCGCACGGCTCACGGCGAGGCCGCTCCACGGTGGTACTCCACCCGAACGCCAGTCACGGCCCGGATCGGACGATACCGGAAATCGAGGTGCCCCGCGGGCGTCGTGTTGCCATCCTGAAGCCATGCTCATCGACCACTTCCCGCCGGCTGGGCTTCGCCTGCGGACGCCTCGCCTGGAACTGCGGCTTCCGTCGCCAGAACAGCTCGCCGAGCTGGCCCAGCTAGCCGCGGGCGGGATCCACGAGCCGGGGTCGATGCCGTTCCTCATCCCGTGGACCGAGCTTCCGGCCGCCGAAATCGCGACGCGCATCGTCCAGCGGCATTGGCTGGGGCTGGGCAAGTGGAGGCCGCAGAGCTGGTCGGCCGACTTCACCGTGCTCAGCGAGGGCACCGTCGTGGGGCTGCAGACGCTCCACGCGCAGGACTTGGCGATCACCGGCGAGGTCAAGACCGGCTCGTGGCTGGGGTTGCCGCACCAGGGGCAGGGGATCGGTACCGAGATGCGGGCGGCGGTGCTGCATCTGGCCTTCAGCGGCCTTGGCGCGCTCGAAGCGTGCTCGGCCGCCTTCGAGGACAACCTGGCGTCCCAGCGCGTATCGCGCAAGCTCGGCTACCAGGACGACGGCGTCGAGCGCTGTGTGGTGGACGGCGAGCTCAGGATCGACCGCAGGCTGCGCCTCACCCGGGCGGACTGGGAGCGCCGTCGGACGGTCCCGGTCGAGATCGAGGGGCTGGCACCCTGCCTGCCGTTCTTCGGCCTCACCTGAGCACAACGCCGCTGACCTGCGGAAGGTCGCTCTGGGTGAGCGGGCGTATCGATCGGGGGTGGACCTAGGACCACTGGCGATCGGCTGGTCTGCACCCTCGGAACGGCCTTCGGTTCTCCCTAGTGTTGTCCCCAGCGAGAAGAAGCAGGCAGCGCCAGCCGGCGCCGGGCACAGGGAGCAGACGTGAACACAGCAGTCGCGCAGCAGGCCAGGACCGCGGATTTCGTCCGGCTCGAGTCGGTCCGCAAGTGCTACGACTCGGCGCCTCTCGGTGAGGTTGCCCTCGCCGGTGTCACGCTCAGCCTCGCCGAAGGCAGCTTCACTGCCGTGGTGGGCCCCGCCGGCTCGGGCAAGAGCAGCTTCCTGCGGTGTGCGGCGGGGCTGACGCGGCCCACGACGGGTTCCGTGATGCTTGACGGCGTCAAGCTCGGTGAACTCGACGACGCGGAGCTCACGGCGTTGCGGCGCGAGCGCATCGGCTTCCTCACCGCCGACGCGAACCTGCAGCCGTCGCTGACCGTGCGGCAGAACGTCCTGCTCCCGCTGCGGCTCGCCGGGCGTGACATCGCCGCCGACGCGGCCGACAAGGCGCTTGAGCAGGTCGGCGTCGCGGAGTTGGCCCACCACCGCACCGAGGAGCTGACGGCCGCCCAGCGGCAGCGTGTCGCGCTGGCCCGTGCGCTGGTGGTCGACCCACTGGTGATTTTCGCCGACGAACCGGTCCGCGACCTCGACGCGGCGGCCGCAGGTGACTTTCTGCGACTGCTCCGGGCGACCGGCCGGACCGTCGTGCTGACGACCGCCGACCCGGGTGTCGCCGGGCAGGCCGACGAGACCGTGCACCTCGACGGCGGCAGGATCGCGGCAGCTTGAGCCCCTTTTCGCCACCGGCCGCGATCGGTCGTGCGGGCTCCGCTAAACCTCGTGCGCGAACGGACCAACCTCGCCCGCATTACCCCAAATGGCTCCGTAGAGTGATTAAATCTGCGTACGTTCTGTGGGGGGACTGGGGCTGGGAAGTTGGCGCGGCATGATCAAGGTGATGCTGGCTGAGGATATGCACATGGTGCGCGGAGCACTGGTCGCATTGCTCAACCTCGAAACCGATATCCAAGTGGTGGCGGAAGTCGCCAACGGCAACGAAATCCTGCCGACGGCGCAGCGGCACCTGCCCGACGTCGCGGTGATCGACATCGACCTGCCGGGCATGGACGGGCTGACCGCGGCCGGGGAGATGCATGCCCGGCTGCCCGCGTGCCGCACGCTGATCCTGACCAGTCTCGGCCGACCTGGCACGCTGCGCCGGGCGCTCTCGGCGAAGGTCGGCGGGTTCATCCTCAAGGACGCGCCGTCCCGCGAGCTCGCCGACGCGATCCGCGGGGTCGCCGTCGGCCGTCGTGTCATCGACAGCCAGCTCGCGCTCGCCGCGTGGGACACCCAGGACTGCCCGCTGACCCCGCGGGAGGTCGAGGTACTGCGGCTGGCGTCGGACGGTACCGAGGTCGTCGAGATCGCCGCGCGACTGTTCCTCACCGCGGGCACGGTCCGCAACTACCTGACGACGGTCGCCACGAAACTCAACGCCCGCAACCGTGTCGATGCCATCCGCATCGCCAAAGACAGCGGATGGCTCTGACCCGCCTTTGCTGAACTCTTCAAGCTTCCCACTTTTGCGCTTTTGTGGGGTCTCTTAGTTTCTAAGAGACCGCGAGTCGACGGCGAGTTGCGGTAGTTGGCGTCTGCCCTCAAGCGGCGGGTTGCTGGTCATTTCGCTCTTCGTGCCGCAGCGGGATCTGGGCGTGGAGGCGGAAACGTCCGGCCGGTAGGTGTTTCGCGGTCAGGTCGCCGCCCAGTTTCCGCACCCGCACCGAGAGGTTCTGGATTCCGCTGCCGCCGGGGGAGTCCGCGGACGCGGGGATCGGCGGTCCGCCGATCCCGGCGACGGACACCCCGTCGTTGACGATATCGATGCTCGCGCTGTCGCGGTGCTGCCGGACGGAGATCTCGCAGCGCTCGGCCCTGCTGTGCCGCAACACATTCGTCACGCCTTCGCGCAGCACGGTCGCGAGCAGGGTGCGGACCTGGACCGGCAGGTCGTCGTAGTTCAGCTCCATCCGCGCGTCCACGTCCGCGGCCGCGAGCACCGAACGTGCCGTGGTGGACTCGTTTTCCAGCGAAAGCTCCCGGTAGCCCCTGGCCACCGCGCGGACGTCGGTCAGCGCCTGGCGGGAGATCTCGAGGACCTCGGAGAACTCTTCCTGTGCCCTGACCGGGTTCTTGAGAACCAGCCGGTGGGCGAGCTCGCTTTTCAGCGTGATCGCGGAAAGGCTGTAACCGAGCAGGTCGTGGAGGTCGCGCGCGAACCTCAGCCGTTCTTCGGCCACCGCGAGCTCGGCCAGCCTGGTCCGGCCGGCGTGCACTTCGGCGACGAGGTTGGCCAGCCGGGAGAGGCCGTACACGACCAGCCCGGTGATGACCGTGGAAACGGTGGTATAGGCCACATCCGAAAGCGTGCCGCCGAAGTTCGCCTGGATCACCGCCATGCTCGCGACGATGGAGGTGAACAGGACCGACGCGATGGCCGTGGGCAGTGTCAGCAACATCGTCCCGGCGAGGAAACCGGGCATGCCCACCCAAGCCTGTTTGTATTCGAGCATCGGCAGATAGACCAGACAGGCCTGCACAGTCAGCGCCGCAAAGCCCATCGGCGTACGTGTCGCTCCGGCATATGGTCCGAAATAGAGCAATTGGAGCAGGAGAAGCGTCACCATATAGGCGAAGGACAAGCTGGTAGGTACCACTCCCAGGTGGCGGGACAACACGGTCAAGAACCCGACGAGACACAGGCAACTCAACACGGTCGCGACGATCAGCCTGGCGATCTTCGGTGCCAGCGTGAGTGCGAGAGTGCCGTCTTCCCCGTCGGACCCGCCGATGTCCGCTCCGCCGGGTTCGTTACCCGCCGATCCCGCCGATCCTGATCTCTTGTCTGCCAAATCCGGCTCCGACGACATACGTGCCCTCTGATTCCCCAGTAATCCCCCTCCTGCGTGACCACCTTAATTCATCGGAACCGTCCGACGGTGAGTGTTTCCCACGCATTCAGGAAAATTTTCGGAACATCGGGGAATCGGTGTGCACGGTAGGCGCACAACGCGCTACTGCTCGTCATCACCAGCTTTGATCATCAATTTACCGTATCGATGGGACGGAGCCCGATGACGAACTCGCCGACGCTGACCTCGACCGGCCACCGCAGCCGCAGCGCGCTTGTCGCGATTTCGGTGTCGCCGACGGCCAGTGCGCACGGGGCGAGGTTCATCGCCGTGGCCACCAGGTACAGCGTCTGCTGCAGCACGCCGACGTGCTTCAACGCGGTCGAGTACGCGATCCCGCTGTAGAGCCAGGAAAGGCGTGCGATCCGGGCAGTCATGGTGATCAGCGCCGGCGGTCGGGCGACGCTGCCGGCGGCGATCCGCGCGGCGTCGAGCATCTCGTCGCACTCGGCCTCGGCCGTGTTGATCAGTGTGAGGGCGTGGCCGACCGGATCGTAGTGGTAGATACCGTGCGGTAGCCCGGCGCAGCGGTCGATGGTCAGGTAGAGCTCCAGCTCGTGCAGGCCGCCGACGCTCGGGTACGGCCGATCGGAGACGACATACTCGTCATCGCCTGCCACCAGCCTCTTGCTGGAGCGGATCCGCGCGGTGCGGTAGAGCAGCTCGCCGAGCTGGTCCACCGTCGGCGGCTCGTCGGCGAACCGGTGGAACGAACGCCGGTTCTCGATCACTTCGCTCAGCTTCGGGTCCGCGATCGACGGCGTGGTGAGATCGGGCCGGACCAGGACGAACCGGCGGCCCGGCGGGATCGTCTTGACCACCGGTGCCGGCGGCAGCACCCCGGCGCCGGGATGGTCGGCGCCGATCGGGCCCTGGTACCGGCCGCTGCGGCTGTGCGTGTGAAACATGAGGTCGGCGTGCGACCACGGGATCAGGTCGGGATCGCTGTCCTCGGCGAACAGGGCTTCGTCGGCCGGTACCCCGTTTTCCCCGAGCACGGCCATTCCCGCGGCGACCAGGTACGCGACGATAAGCGTCACCAGCGGCCTCGGCACCTGGACGGCTTCGGCGAGGTCCCGCACGGTCATCGGGCGGTTGATCGCGCCGGAGACCCATGCGGCCAGCGAGTAGTGCACGACCATCCGGTGCCGGGCCAACGGCGACTCGAGCACGAGTTCCCCATTGCCTGCCCGCATCGCGGTGAAGCGCGAGATGCGCACGACGTCTTCGCCTGTCAAGTTGGGCAGCACGAAGTCGGCGTTGCGGGCGATGGGGACCGCGGACAGCAGCGGCCCGTCGCCGGTCTGCCGGTCGAGCGAATGCACGACGCAGTGCCGCAACGCGCCGAGCACCTCCTCGAACCGTTGCCAGTTCGCCTTGTCCGCGTTGGCGCCGTCGTCTCCGAGCACGTTGGCCAGCGACGTCGGGCCCAGCTGCATGCGCCACAGCGATTCGCGCACGGTCGGGCCGGGGTCGGGCAGCCGGATCTCGCCCCACTCGGTCGCGATCAGCAGCTGACCGAGCTCCTCGTCGACCTCCACCAGCACGTCCTCGCGCAGTGACCACAGCCGCAGTGGCGACCGGATCCGTTCGTCCGGTTCGATGTGCACGAGCGGCCCCCTGAATCATGGTGGTGTCGGTAAAGCGGGTCAGACGAACAGCGGGAGCGGATTGAGCTCGCCGAATCCGGTCGGTTCGGCCAGCCTGCCCAGTTTCACGGGGACGTCGTAGAGCCTGCCCGGCGCGAACCGCGACCAGAAACCGCGCATCCCCGGCACGATCACCTTCACCACCGGCAGCCCGATATCCGGCCTGGTCTGGTCCAATACCAGCAGCTCCAGCCCGAGCTCGCGGACCCGCCGGTGGACGACTTCGACGTCGTCGCGCAGGTCGTCGGTGGCGAGCTTGCCGAAGGACGCCGGACCGCGCGCGGGCACGGCCGGGTCCGGCAGCAGGTACTGCTGCTCGGCGACGGTCGCGGTGCTCCACCACGCGACGGCGTCGGCATCGTTGCATTCGTAGATCCCGGCGGGCCCGACTTCGGCCAGCGCGGGCATGAGCTGGTTCAGCTCGGTCAACGAGCGGCGCAGCGCGACCGCGGGGTCGAGATGCGCGCCGAACCCGAACATGATGTCCTCGGCGGGTTTGTCGGTCCGGCGGGACAACGCGGCCATGGTCGGGATGCCGAAGTCCGAGGTCAGGTCCAGTACCCACACCTCACGGTCCATCCCGGCGTAGACCTCGCGCAGCTCCGCGATCCACGGGTCGCCGAAGGCGTCCAGGTCGACCGCGGGCTGGAGGGTGCGGTTGTACCACCAGAGCGCGACGGCGTCCCGCTCGACGAGTTCGAGCAAGCCCTGCAGGATCGCGTCCTCACGGCTGCTTCCGGCGGCGTTGCCGTTGGAGTCCGCGAGCACCGAAACCGCGCCCTGCTCCCGAGGCGCGCCGTAGTAGAGCTGCGCGGTCGGCAGCAGCCGCTGCCGTCCGGCGGTCAGCGACCACACCGGCGTCCAGTCCAGCACCGCGTTCTCGTCGAACGGGTCGGTGACGTGCTGGAACGGCGAATGCGCCGCGTTCCAGGCGGCCCGGCCGGGGTACTGGCGTTCGTCGAAGAGCTGGCAGTCGTTGGGGTGGATGGCGGACTCGCCCAGCGAGCGGAGGCTGCCCCGCACGCGGTACTCGTCGCCATGGAAGTTGCCGGAATGTCGTTCCAGCGCTTCACACAACGCGCTGACCTCGCCGTGCAGCGGGGTGATTCCCTTGCCGCCGTTCTCGACGCGCACGCTGGCGCGCAGCGCGCGCAGGTGCCGCGCGCCGAGCGCGAGGTTGGGGCCGGACCGGTAGGAGTTGAAGAACGCCGGGCCGCGCGGATCGCGACGGATCTCCTTGACCAGCCCGCTGACCGGGCTGATCAGGTGCCGGAAGCCGGCCATCATCTCTTCCGGGGTCTTCGAGCGGTGTCCGCCGCCGCTCTGGCTGACTTTCCGTCGCGGTTCGAGCACAACAGGTCGCCGGGTCTGCGCGGCGATCAGGCCGGGGTCGCCGCAGGAAACGCACTGCGGACGTCGTCGGACTTCGTGTAGCCGGCCGCGGAGATCCAAACTGTCCAGGGTCCAGATGCTCTGCTGGCCCGCGTAGCGGTAGCCGGCGAGCCATTTGGTGGCTTCGAGCGTGATGAGTCCGGTGGCCGCGGTTCCCAGCGGTGGCAGCGAAACCGCCGGCTTGGTAGCCGGCCCGCTGTGGCCGAGCGCGGCCTGGACGTGGGCTTCGGCCTGCCGGTACCCCCAGAGCCGGGTGGCGAGGCAGTGCCAGCACGGACCGTCCGGCGCGAACACCGGGCCGATCCAGACCTGGGCGCCGGTCGGGTTGGCCAGCAGCCATGGACGCCCCGCAGCGCGGTGCGCGGCGTCCACGGCGGCGAGGTCGACCGACAGGTAGTCGTCGCACAGGACAAGGGAAAGCGCACCGGCAGGCGGTAGCTTTCCGAGTTCGGACAGTGCCACCGAGACTCCGGCCGCCCGCAACGCGGTCAGCACGGGCTCGGGGTCGACCGACCCGGCGGTCAGCAGGGTGACCTGGCTTTCGGTCACCCCGCTGAGCGCCTCGGTGGCGTCGAGTCCGCTCGCCTCCCAGTAGGCGAGCGTCTTTTCGTCGGTGTTCGTGGTGGCTTCCGGCACCGGACGGTGCCAGGAGACCAAGCCGGCGTCGGCCAGCCGGGTGAGAAGACTTGTGAGCTGCTCGGCCGCTATACCCCCAGGACGGCCTTCAGGTAACCCTCCGGCCAGAGTGCCGAGCAGAGAATGCAGGTCCCGGGTGCCATCAAGCAGGGGAGCGAGGGTTTCCAAGTGGGCTCCTTGCAGGGCGGTGACGCCGCGCTCGGAGAACAGGTAGACGGCTTCGTCGGCCACTACCTCGGCACGCAGGTGCCGCTTGAATCCGATCAGCTCCGCGGCCGCGGCCCCCGGGGTGTTCACGCCTGGTTGGCGGGGAGAGTGGTGGCGGCGTCCTCGCCCCAGCAGATCGTGGTCGGGGCCACCGCGGCACCGATCGGGTTCGACCAGCCGTCGAACTCGTCGATGACGAGCTCGACGGAAGAGGTGAAGTCCGGGACGTGTGCATTCATTGTTTTCTGTCCATTCTCTTCGGGTGTCTCTCGAGTGGAGTGGAACTTCGTGCTGCGGTAGTGGAACAGATTCTGCTTCGTCAGGGAATGGCTTGCCAGTGCCCGACTCACCCCCGGCATATGTTTCTGTCATACGCCGGTTGCCGTCTTCACTCAGCGGGTCTGACCAGCGTCGGAGCGTCAGCGAACCAGCAGTCGGAACGCGGTCAAGCGCTGAGCAACTGGTCCTGGTTGAGGATGGAATGGTAGAGCTGACGCAGCGGCCGACCGGGTTCCAGTCCCAGTTCGCGGTCGAGCCATTTCCGTGCGTAGTGGAATACGTCCACGGCTTCTGCCTGGCGGCCGCTCCGGTACAGGGCGATCATCAGCTGTTCACTGAACCGTTCCCGTTCCGGGTGTTCGGCCACCAGTTGTTTGAGTTCGGAAACGACGACCCGTTCGCCTCCCGTGGCGAGCTTCGCCGCGATGAGGTCTTCTCTGGCCGCCAGCCGGCGTTCGTCCAGCAGGGTCGCTTCACCCTGACACCGATGGCCGCCGGCGACGTCGAACAGCGCCGGACCGCGCCAGAGCCGCAGCGCGCTCTCGAGCTGTTCGACGGCCAGTTCCGGTTCCCGTGTGACGTTTCGCGCGCCGCGTTCGGCGAGATCGAGGAACCGGTGTGCGTCGACCGCGTCGGCCGGGACGTCGAGCAGGTACCCGACGCTGGTGGTCCGGACCAGTATGTCGCCCCGGACGCCGCTGACCGACTCCAGTAGTTTGCGCAACCTGACCACGTTGGCCTGCAACGCGTTGCGGGTGTTCCCGATCGCTCTGTCCGGCCAGAGCTCGTCGACGAGCTGGTTCGCCGACAGTGCCGTGCCCGGGGTGAACGAGAGCATCGCGAGCACGGTGCGTACCCGGGCAGAGCCGACGTCGCGGGCGGTTCCGTCGCGGGCCAGCGAGAGCGGACCCAGTATCTGAATCTCCATCGTAGGTTACCCCTGTCGAGCTTGAGAGCCTCCGCACTGGTGATCGGCGGTCGGCCTCCGCCAAGACTTCCATCGGGCCCTTGACCGGGACAGTGTCCGCGGCACGACTACGGAGTGTAATTGTCCTGACCGGGCCCATGAGAAACACATAGGTCCGCACCTCGGCGGGGCCGAACGCTGTCAGCGGACGGTCAGCTCGCGGTCACCGCTGCTCTCTAACTTGGCCTGACCCGGTAAATCGGGGTGTGACAGGAACTTCCAGCAGGAACCCGGATGGAGTAGCCATGACCCTCGCGATTTCGGACCGTATGGGGCGTATCAAGGAAATCGTCTGTGAGCACCTTGAGCTGGAGCTCGACGACGTCACCGAGACCAGCAACTTCCACGAGGACCACTCAGCGGACTCGCTGGCGCTGATGGACGTGCTCGCCGCGCTGGAGAAGGAGTTCGGCGTCGAGATCGACCAGGCCCAGTTCGCCCGCATCGTCGACGTCGAGAGCGCGTACACGGTGGTCGCCGAGTCCGCCGGCTGGTAACCGAAGATACCCCGCAGGCACCGGAGAAATCGGGAGAACGATGTCCACGTACCTTGCCGAGAACGCTCGGCTGTCCACGGCGCGCCGCGTCGTCATCACGGGATGCGGCGTCATTTCGAGCATCGGCACCGGTGTCGCGGAGTTCAGCGCGGCATTGCGGGCCGGCCGCAGCAATGTTCGCCCCATCACCGCTTTCGACACCACCGGCTTCGCGCACTCGAACGGCACCGAGGTGGCCGACTTCTCCCCGGAACGGTGGATCCACAACGTCGACCTCGCCCAACTGGGCCGCGCGAGCCGGTTCTCGGTCGCCGCGTCCAGGCTGGCGGTGGAAGACGCCGGCCTGGACGAGTCGACGCTGCGTCAGCTGCGCGGCGCGATCTCGGTCGGCACCACCGACGGCGAGTGCAACGACCTCGACACCCTCGTGGAGATGGAGTTGGCGGGCGGCCCCTCGGCACTCGATCCGACGCTGGCCAGGCGGATCTCGCCGGGCCGGATCTCCACCGCGATCGCGCGGGAGATCGGGCTCGCCGACGTCGAGCCGACGACGATCGCCACCGCGTGTTCGGCAGGCAACTACGCCATCGGCAACGGTTTCGACGCGATCCGGTTGGGGGACGCCGATTTCGCGCTTTGTGGCGGAGCGGATGCGGTGTGTCGCAAGACCTTCGCCAGCTTCTACCGGTTGCGCAGCATCGCGCCCGACTGCTGCCGCCCGTTCGACAAGAACCGGATGGGGATCCTCACCGGCGAGGGAGCCGGCGTGCTGATGATGGAGAGCCTTGACTCGGCACTCGCCCGCGGTGCCCGCATCTACGCCGAAGTCCTCGGTTACGGACTGTCGTGCGACGCGCACCACCCGGTCGCTCCGCACCAGCCGGGCATCACCCGGTGCATGGACCTTGCCCTGCGCAACGCCGGGGTCAAGCCGGCCGAGGTCGACCTGATCTCCGCGCACGGCACCGGGACCAAGGCCAACGACCTCGCCGAGACGGCCGCCATCCGCGAGCTGTACGGCGAGGATGTTCCCCGGGTGGTGTCGATGAAGTCGATGCTGGGCCACACCATGGGTGCGGCGAGCGCGCTGGCGGCGATCGGCTGCGCGGTGGCCATCACCGACCGGTTCATCCCGCCGACGGTCAACCACCTCGAGACCGACCCGGACTGCGCGGTCGACTGCGTCCCCAACACCTCGGTCGAAGCCGACCTGCGGATCGTGCAGAACAACGGCTGGGCCTTCGGGGGCAACAACTCCGTCATCATCCTCGGCCGCCACGAAGCGGGCCCACGCACAGAAGCCGTCACAAACGCCGTCACAGAAGGGGCGCACCGGTGACCGGAATCGAGAACACCAGCCCGCTAGCGATCTCCGCCTGGTCGGCGATCTCGCCGTTCGGCTACGGCCGCGAGGCGTTCGCCGAGGGCCTGCGCAGCGGACTGTCCACAGTGTCCTTTCCGGACCACGAGCGCTGGGCGGTCGAAGACGACGAGGCTTGTTTGGTCCCCGGCTTCGACACCCGAGAGCTCCTCGGGACCAAGGGGACCCGTTCGATGAACCGGGTCACCGGGCTGGCCGTGGCCACCGCCGGGCAGCTGCTCACCGAGATCGGCTACGACTCCGAAGGTGAGGGAACCGAGGACATCGGGCTGGTGCTCGGCACGACCACCGGCAGCGCCGAGTCCATGATGAGCCTGACCCGCGCGTCGCTTGTCGGCGAACGGCCCGACCACATCGAACCCGCGCTGGTTCCGAGCTGCGTGATGAACTGCGCGGCAGGCCAGGTCGCGATCTGGCACCAGGTCAAGGGCCCGAACGCGACCATCGCGGCGGGCCGCAACACCGGCCTGCTGGCGTTGAACTACGCACGTCGGCTACTCGTCACCGGCCGCGCCAGCCGTGTCCTGTGTGGAGCGGCCGAGGAGTACACCACGGCCAGGTCGCGCCTTGAGCGAGCGGCACGCGATGGGGCGGCCGGGGACCTTCCGCCTGGCGAGGGTTGCGCGATGCTCCTGCTGGAGCCTGAGGCCGACGTCATCGCCCGTGGAGACTCTCCACTTGCGACACTCCTGGGCTTCGAGTCGAGGATCGCAGTTGACGGGGACATCGACACCGCGACGCAGTTCGCCGTGCGGAGGCTGCTGGATCGCGCCGGCGTGACCGTGTCCGAGGTGCGTGCGGCGGCAGGCAGTACCGGAACCGTGGCCGAGAACTCCGCGCTGCTCGACGTCTTCGGCGTGGAAGTGACCGGCCGTCCGTCGCTTTCCGGGCTGATCGGCGACACGGCGTCCGCAGCGAGCATCTTCGAACTCGTGGGCCTGCTCGCCATTTCCGGCTCCGGGACCGATCTCTCCGACGCGCTCGCCGTGGTCACCGCGTGCGAGGACGACGGCTCGGTCAGCGCTGTGTTGGTGCGCCTCCACGGTGTCCCCGCCGATGCCACCCGTGAACTCGCCGCCGCCGGCGGTGTGCGATGACCAAGGTCGCACTGGTCAGTGGCGGTTCTCGGGGGATCGGCAGCGCGGTCGTCCAGCGGCTCGCGCAGGACGGCTTCGACGTGAGCTTCTGCTACCGCAGTGATTCCGTCGCCGCGGACGTCCTCGGCAAGGAGGTCACCGCACTGGGTGTCCGGGCGCTCACCGCGCGCGCCGATGTCACCGACGTCGACGCCGTCGACGAATGGCTTGCCAGAACCAAGGAGGAGCTCGGCCCGATCGACGTGGTGGTGACCTCGGCTGGGATCACCCGAGACAAACCGCTCGCGCTGATGGAGACCGAGGACTGGGGCCAGGTACTGCGCACCAACCTGGACGGTGTGTTCAACGTCTGCCGTCCGGTGGTCTTCGACATGATGAAGCGCCGCACGGGCACGTTGGTCACGCTGTCCTCTGTCTCCGGTGTGTACGGAAACCCCACGCAGACCAATTATTCCGCGTCCAAGAGCGGGGTCATCGGGTTCACCAAGGCGCTGGCCAAGGAGGTCGGCCGGTTCGGGATCCGGGCGAACGCCGTGGCGCCCGGGATGATCGACACCGACATGCTCGCCGAACTGGCCGCGCCTGCCCGCAAGAAGCTGCTCGACGCCATCCCTTTGCGCCGTTTCGGCCGTGCCGACGAGGTCGCCGACCTGGTTTCTTTCCTGGTCTCCGATCGTGCCGCGTACATCACCGGCAGTGTCGTCGAGGTCACCGGCGGACTGGTGGTTTAGATGACTGAGTCCAGGGACAAGACCTCACCGGCGATCGAGCGGGACTGGGACGTGATCGTGGTCGGCTCCGGGGTCGGTGGGCTGGTGTCCGCCGGCTACCTCGCGGCCAGCGGACGCAAGGTGCTCGTGCTGGAGCAGCACGACGTCGCCGGCGGCAACGGGCACGTGTTCCGGCGACGGCGGTCCTATGAGTTCGACGTCGGCATCCACTACGTGGGCGACTGCGGGCCCGGTGGGCTGCTGCCGTCGATCCTCGCCGGGCTGGGGGTCTCCGACCGTGTGCCGTTCCGCCGCATGGACGATGACCGGTTCGACCGGATCATCCTGCCGAGCGTGTCGATGGATGTGCCGACCGGCTGGCCTCGCTACCTCGCGCAGTTGGTGAAGGCGTTGCCCGAGGAGGCCGCCGGGCTGACGACGTTCGCCGAGGTCTGCGAGGCCGTCGCGTGGGCCAACCGGGAAATCATGATCGACCCGTCGAAGCGGGTCGGCGACATGACCGGGGCCGTGCGTCGCTGGATCCGCCGCACGCTGACTCAACTCTTCGACCACTGTGGACTGTCCATGAAGGCCAGGACGTTGCTGGCGGCGCAGTCGGGCAACTACGGGACGCCGCCTTCGCAGGTGCTGGTCGTCATGCACGCCACCATGATCGACGAATGTCTCCGCGGCAGCTACTATCCCGCGGGCGGTGGCCAGACTGTGGTGGCCGCGCTGGTCGAAGCGTTGGAGTCCCACGGCGCGACCCTGCTGACCAAGACACGGGTCGACCGGATCGAGGTCGAGAACGGGCGGGTCACCGGGGTCCGCCTCACCGACGGCACCAGCCTGTGTGCGCCGATCGTGGTGTCCAATGCGGACCTCAAACGGACCGTGCTGGAGCTGACCGATGGCGCGTTCTCCGAACAGGAGACCAAGCGCGCCGAGAAGGCCCAGATGCGACTTTCGACGTCGACGGTGTACCTCGCGCTGGACCGAGAACTCGACCTGCCCAACGGAAACATCTGGTACTGGCCGGGTGAAGACGTCGACCACGCCTATGCCCAGATCGAAGCCGGGGTCATGGACCCGCAGTTCGCGTTACTCTCGTTCCCCTCGCTCAAGGACCACGGCGCGGCTTCGGTCTGCCCGCGCGGGCACACGAACATTCAGATCCTGACCCTGGTTCCGCGAGGCTACGAGCCGTGGGGTCTGTCGGCGGGCCCCGCCGGCGGTGCGTCCTACCGTCGTGAACCCGCCTACCTGCGGGCAAAGGCCGGGCTGACCGAATCGCTGCTGGAGATGACCGAAGCGGTCATTGGGCCGTTCCGCGACAACATCACGCATGTCGAGACGGCGACTCCGCTGACCCACGAGCGCTATACCCGCTCCACCGGCGGTGGTGCGTACGGCATGGCGAGCTGGGGACCGGCAGGCCGCCAGCCCGAGGTCGAGACCTCGGTCGAAGGGCTGTACCTGGCCGGGCAGAACACCCGCTACGGCTCGGGCGTCACCGGGGTCGCGCTGAGCGGCCTCGCCTGCGCGTCTTCCATTGTGGACAGGAAGCTGCTGCCCGAGGTCTACCGTGGTGCGGTCTTCGGGAACCCCGAACTGCTGCCGGAGCGTGAAAACGGCTGGGACCCACTGGCGGTCAGCCGCGGTGCTGCCCGCCGCAACGCGCGAGGGCTCGCGAAGATCGACAACCCGAGGCACGCCTTGCCCGCCGGGGGGCTGACATGACCTCCATCGTCGCGGTGTCGGCCCACCTGCCCGACACGGTTCCGGTCGGCCCGCTGCTGGACAGTCTCGGGCTCGACGCTGTCCGGGTCTTGCGATACCAGCGGATCTACGGGCTGTCGAAGATCTGCCGGACGGCGGACTCCGAGGCGGACCTGCTGCTGGCGGCGGCCGGCAAGCTCGAAGGCCTGGCAGGGCAGGAAGATCGCGTCCGCTATGTCGTCCGCGCTCGGACCGTGCCGTTCGCGGCACCGTACCCGGCCAGCCCGCTGGCCCGGGTCCGCGACGAACTGGGACTACGGCACGCGAAGACGTTCACCCTCTCCGAACACGCTTGCGCTTCCGGACTGCTGGCCGTCGACCTGTGCGGCACGTTGCTCGCGGCCGACGGCGATCCGGACGCGCTCGCGCTGGTCCTGCTGGGGGAGAAGGCGTTCACGCCGTCGGTCGCGATGATCCCGAACGTCGGGGTGATGGGTGAAGGCACCGCCGCGGTGCTGGTGGGTTCCGGCGGCTCGCAGGACCGCCTGCTGGGTTACGCCACGCGTTCCTACGGCCGTGCCGACGCCGCGTTCGTGATGTCGGACCAGGGGGCCGCGGAGTTCCGCAGGATCTACGCGGACGGGCTCGCCGAGGTGATGGCCGCGGCGGTGGCCCAGGCCGGGATCGCCCTCGCGGACGTCGACCTGGTGCTGCCGCACAACGTCAACCGCATCTCCTGGGCGCGGTCGGCCGAAGACCTCGGGCTGGACCCGGACCGGATCTTCCTGGACAACGTGGCCGAGACCGGCCACTGCTTCTGCGCCGATCCGTTCATCAACTTCGCGAGCGCGTCTGAGCTCGGCCGCCTGCGGCCGGGTGATCGGTACCTGATGACTTCGGTCGGGCTTGGCTCGACCTTCTCGGCGATGCTCTTCGAGCACTGAAACATCGAGCACTGAAACATCGAGCACTGAATCTTCGAGCACCTTCTTGCACTGAACGGTTAGGGGCTGACATGGATACGACACCCGATTTCACCACGAGACTCAAGGCGGCCGTCGGTGCGCCGGGGGCCCCGCTGGTGTTCCTCGGCAACTTCGAAGTCGAGGAGCAGTGGGCGCGCGGTGAGTACGGGCTGCCGAGGGTGTCCGCATCCTCGGGGGTCGCCGTGGTGAACAAGATGGACGAGTTCGCGCTGCTGCTCGCCGGGCCCGACGACCACGTCGTGCTCAAGACCGCGCCGGACGAGTCCTATCTGGACTACCTCGTCGGCCTCGGGGTCAGGCTGCCGACGACGCACGTCATCGCCGACCAGGACCCGCAGAAGACGGTCACCGCGGACGCGATCGACGACGAACGTGTCGTCGCCGAGCTGGCCGCGCTGGCTCCGCTGGGTGCCCGGATCGCCCCGCACGGGGTGTCCGAAGTGGAGGAACGGCTTTCCGCGGTCACCGGGCTCGCGCTGGCGGGACCGTCCGCTGAGATCTGCAAGGCCGTCAACAGCAAGGTCTACAGCCGGCGCGCCGCCTACGAGCTGGGCATCCCGCAGCCGAAGGGCTGGGCGTGTGCCACGCTCGCCGAGTTCGACGCCGCCGTTGTCGCGGCGTCGGAACTGCTGGAGGCCGGCCGAAAGGTGGTGCTCAAGGAGGCACTCGGCGTGTCCGGCAAGGGGATCGCCGTGGTCGACTCCATCCACCGGTTGCAGCGCCTGCAGAAGATGATCGTCAAGCAGGTCGAGCGCGGCGGGGTGGACCGGATCGGGTTCGTCATCGAGGACTGGGTGGCCAAGCGTGCCGACCTGAACTACCAGTTCACCGTTTCCCGCGACGGCGATGTCCACTTCGACTTCGTGAAGGAAGCCATCACCGAAGGTGGTGTCCATAAGGGACATCGCATGCCTGCCGCGCTTTCGCCGTCCCAGGTGGACCTGCTCCGCGGGGTCAGCGACCTGATCGGCAAGAAGCTGGCCTCGGACGGCTACCACGGCGTGGTCGGCGTCGACGCCATTGTCGCCCCGGACGAGACCGTCCACCCGGTGATCGAGATCAACGCCCGCAACAACATGTCGACTTACCAGGTGCGGCTGACCGAGCAGTTCGTCAACCCCGGCCAGGTCGTCATCGCCCGGCATTACCCGCTGCGGCTGTCCGCGCCGCTGCCGTTCGAGCGGCTGGCACCCGCACTGCACGGCCTGCTCCTGGAGCGCGCCGGCGGGGAAGGTCTGCTGGTCAACAACTTTGCCACGGTCAACGCCGCGGCCACCGCAGCGGCCGAGTTCGACGGGCGGCTGTATGGACTCATCGTCGCGGACTCCGTCGAGCGGGCCAACGTCCTCGACACCGAACTCACCGCACGCCTGGCGACTCGACACTAGGGAAGGAAACAGACCGTGACCAGCGAATTCGAACTGCAGGGCCTCGGGATCTCCGAGCTCGCCGGCGAATACGGAACCCCGTTCTACCTCTACGACGGCGAAGAGCTCGGCGGCAGGCTGACCAGGCTGCGTGCCACCCTGCATCCGTCGCTGGAGGTGTTCTTCTCCCTCAAGTCCAATCCGAACGTGTCGATCTGCGCGCTGTTGCACGCCCACGGTGCCCGCGCCGAAGTGTCGTCGATGGTCGAGCTGGTGACGGCACTGACCGCCGGCGTCGCGCCCTCGGACATCATGTTCCTGGGACCCGGCAAGAGCCAGGCTGAGCTGTCGGCATGCCTCGACCACGACATCTACGCCATCATCTGCGAGTCGTTCGGCGAGCTCGACCGCATCGACGAACTGGCCGCCGCACGCGGGGTCACCGCCAGGGTGGCGTTGCGGGTGAACCCGGAGTTCGCGGTCAAGGGATCCGGGCTGACTATGGGGGGCAAGCCGCGTCAGTTCGGCATCGACGAAGCCCAGCTGCTCGCCGCGGAAGAGCTCGCCGCGCGCTACCCGAACATCCGGCTGATCGGCGTCCAGGCGTACATGGGCACCCGGATCCTCAAGGAGGACCCGGTTGTCGAGAACACCTTCCGCATCTTCGACCTGGCCGAGCGGGTCGCCGCACGGCACGGGTTCGCCCTCGAGATGGTCGACATCGGTGGCGGGCTGGGCATCGCCTACTTCGAGGGCGAGGACGACCTCGACCTCGACGTGCTCGCCGCGAAGATCAACCCGGTCATCGAGGAGTTCGCGAACCGGCACCCGGACACCCGGCTGGTGATGGAGCTCGGCCGATACCTCACCGCGATGTCCGGCACGTACGTCACGCGTGTCGAGTACGTCAAAACCTCGCTCGGGGAGCGGTTCGCGGTCGCCGACGGCGGCACGAACCACCACATGGCGGCGGTCGGGATCGGCTCGTTCGTCAAGCGGAACTTCCCGATGCGGGTGCTCAACCGGATCGACGAGGAAGCACGGGAGAGCTGGTACGTGACCGGTCCACTGTGTACTCCCAATGACACGCTGGGCAAGAAGGTCGCGTTGCCGCCGGTCCAGCCGGGCGACCTGATCGGGGTGGAACGGTCCGGTGCGTACGGACCGACGGCGTCGCCGGTGTTCTTCCTCAGCCACGGGTATCCCGCCGAAGTACTTGTCCACGGTGGACGGTCGTACCTCATCCGCGAGCGCGACCAGACGACCGACCTGCTCGCCCGCCAGCACCTGCACGACGTCGCGTCCTATGCGGCAGATGCCGTCCGCTGACCCAGTTGTGCGCCTAGTTTCGCGTGAATCAGTTTCGAGAGAGGGAGAACCATGAGCGCCACCACCGTAGAAACCAGCCGAGGGCGGATCATCGCCGCCATTTCCGACGCGCTCGCGCAGGTGCTCGATACCGAGCTGCCTGAGCTCACCGAGGAAACCCGGCTCTTCGAGCAGCTCGGCCTCGACTCCACCGGGGTTCTCGAACTGCTGATGCTGCTCGAGGACACCCTCGAAATCGAGGTCGACGCGGACGGCATCGAGATGAGCAACTTCCACAGCGTCGGCTCACTGGCCGACTTCGTCACCGCCGAAATGGCGGAATAGGAGATGTACCAGGCCGCCCCACCCACCCTCGCGACCCGCCGCCGGACCGGCCTCGCCGAGCTGCCGCTCGGCCTGGTCTCGGTGGTGAGCAGGGACTTCACCGGTCCGCGTTCGCGCGTCGACGGTACTGCCATCGCTGACTACTTCTCCGATCTGGCGGACGGCTTCGGGGTTCCCTACACGGGTGGGGCGTCCTGGCACGCCGAAGGAAACGCCTATCCGGACATGGTTCCGGAGCTGTTGGACCAACTCGGGCCCGAACCGTTCGATGTCGTGGTGCTCGCTGCCGCGGTGCCGGACCTCGACCCGTGGCGCTCCGCGGCGACGCGGCTCAACGACGTCCTGCCAGGATCGCCGCTGCTGTTCGCAGTGTCCGACCAGGGCTCCGGCGCGACCTTCACCGCACTGCGCCTGGCCGGCGAGTACGCGGCCCGCCACGACTACCGGCGTGCGCTCGTGCTGGGCATGGACCAGGCGACTTTGCCTTACGACACTGGGGAATCCGTCCTCGGTGGTGATGCGGCCGTGGCGCTCGTGCTGGAGCGCGGCAGCGGCACGGTGTCGGTCGGTCAGGTGAGCGACGTCGAGCCCGGCGAGGTGCCGGACGTGCTCGGTGAGCTGCTGGCGGGCGTGACCCCGGCGACGATCGTGGCCGGGTGCGGCGTCGGAATGCTCCCTGGTTTCGACGCCCTCAAGCGGGTCGCGGCCGGTTTCCCGTGTACCGGGCTCTGGACCGCACCGCGGGGCCGTACGGCGTATCTCGACTACGACCCGGCGCACGGAGATCTTTCCCTGTGCCTCGCTGGTTAATCGGCCAAAGGGGTGAGCATGACCACGATTGTGCATACGGACGTGGGCCCGTGGGTCCTCGCTGCCCGTGCCGAAGGGCCGATGGCCGCGCTGTCCCTGCTGGCCGCCGGGGTACTGCCCGGGCTGGTGCCGTTCGGCCGCGGCGGGTTCGCCGTGGTGCCGGCGCAGGTGCTGGCCGACGGTGCCCACGTGTGGCTGGACGGCGTCCGCGTCGATCGCGGGCGTGAGCAGGCTGTCGGCGAGGCACGCGTCGACGACGGTTTGCTGCTGATCCTGCGTCACCCCCGCGTGGTCGGGGCGGACGTGAACCGGGACAACTGGTACGAGTGGCATGTCGGCGTCCTGCGGGTGCGGCTGGAGCTGTCCGAAGGGCTGCTCCACAACTGCGTCGACTACCTCGGCTGGCGTGACTGCGGCGACTCGACGATCCTGCGCCAGCAGCTGGTCAAATCGGCGCTGGCCGAAGTGCTGACCGAACACCTCGAAGTCCGGGCCGTGCTCACGGGCGGCCTGCTCGCGGCTCCCGCGCTGGCACATCTGCACCGCCAGATCAGCGAAGCCGACCACCAACTGCTGCGGCTGCTCGGCGCCAGCGGGTTCACCGCGGCCGGGGTCGGCCAGACCGTCTATGTCTCCGAACTGCTCGCCGATGCTTACACCCCTGCCGAGGTGCCGTGATGTTCCAGCTGGACGACCGCTTGCTCGCGCTCCGGAGACAGACGAGGGAATGGGCCGCCGACTTCCGCGAGCTCGCCCTGCCGCTCGACGCCGACCCGGCGCTCATCGCCGAGCACGTCGACCTGCCCGGCGTCCGGTTCATGTCGACCTCGATGATCCCGCCGGAGTACGGACCGCCGCTTGTGCGGATCGACGGGTACCACTTCGCTGCCATGAGCGCGCTCGAACGCGTGGTGCTGATGGAGGAGCTCGCGTGGGGGGACGCCGGGGTGCTGCTCGGGTCGCCGGGCGGGTCGATGTCCGCCGTGCTGATGGACATTCTTGCCGACGCCGCGCAGAAGGAGTTCTACTACAGCACGTTGCTCGCGCGTCCGACCTGGACGTTCTTCGCGCTGACCGAAGCCGGCGGCGGGTCCGACCCGGCGTCGATGCGATCGGCGCTGAGCGTCGGCGACGGCGGTGGCCCGGCGCTGCTGAACGGGACGAAGCGGTACATCGGCAACGGCGCCAGGGCGACGCTCGGCGTGGTGTTCGCCCGCGTGCGGCCAGGTCCGCTCGGGATCACGGCCGTGCTCGTCGACACCGCGGACCCGGGTTTCCACGCGGAGCCCATCGAGACCATCGGACTGCGCGGGGTGCAGGTCAGCGAGTTGCGGCTCAACGACGTCGAGATCGCCGACGACCGGATCCTCGGGCGGCACCTTTCGCCGACGCGGCGGGGGATGTGGGCCTGCGTGCAGACGTTCGACCGGCTGCGGCCGGCCGTCGCCGCGGTGGCCGTCGGAGTCGCGCGGGCGGCGTATGAATACGTGCTCGCCGAGCGGCTCCGGCCGACGAAGGACGAGCGTGACCGCCTCGACCTGATCGGCCGACGCATCGAAGGCGCACGGCAGCTCGTCCTGTACGCCGGCGCCGCCGTCGACAGCCACTCCGGCGGCCGTCACCTCGCGTCGGCGGCGAAGGCCAGGGCATGCCGACTCGCCGAAGACGTCACGTTCCAGGCATGCGACTTCCTCGGCCCCGGCGCACGCTTCGAGCATCCGCTGCTGGACAAGCTGGTCCGCGACGCGCGCGGCGTCGAGTTCATGGAAGGCACCCGCACCATGCAGATGCTGACCCTGTACCAGTGCCTCGTCTCCGGCAAGATCAACCGCGCCGACCCCCTCGGCATCGGCGACCGGGGCGAGTAGGGACTTCCTGGCTGATCTGAGGGCCGGTCGTGTCGTGTCGGCGTGCGGTCACAAGCGCTCAGGTTCACGCGGACGCGCGTCAGCCTTCGAGGTAGGCGAGGACGGCGCGGACCCGGCGGTTGTCGTCTTCCGACGGCGGTAGCTCGAGCTTCGTCAGGATGTTGTTGATGTGCTTCGCTACGGCCTTTTCGGTGACGAAGAGGTGTCCGGCGACCGACGCGTTGGACCGGCCTTCAGCCATCAGCCCGAGTACCTCGTGCTCACGCGGAGTGAGCCGGCTGACCAGGCTGTTGTTGGCGTTGCGGTTGAGCAGTTTCGCGACGACGTCCGGGTCCATCACGGTGCCGCCGGACGCGACCTGGCGCAGCGCCGTGGAGAACTGGTCGCTGTTGAACACCCGGTCCTTGAGCAGGTAGCCGACCGCGCCGGCGCCGTCGGCCAGCAGCTCGTGGGCGTACAGCTGCTCGACGTACTGCGACAGCAGCAGCACCGGCAGGCCCGGGTGGACCTTGCGCGCGGCGAGCGCGGCCTGCAGGCCTTCGTCGGTGAACGACGGCGGCAGCCGGATGTCGACCACGCTGACGTCCGGTTTGTGCTCGCACATCGCGGCGAGCATCTCGGGCCCGCTCTCGACGGCGGCGACGACCTCGAAACCCTGCGACTCGAGCAGCCGGACCAGCCCCTCCCGGAGCAGGTACTGATCCTCGGCGACGGCGACGCGCACGCTGATACATCCCTTCGCTCGGTGTCCCGCGGACGCAGTCCTCGCCCGCACACCCGATGTTACGACCCCGCGGTGATCCACCGCTGACAGCCGCCTGACAAGCCCGCGACGCACTGGTGCTCAGTTCGCGGTCAGCTCGGTGTCAGCGCCGTTGGCCAACCTTGCCCTCGAACCTCCGGCGTCCGGGGGGACGAGAGCGAGGGAGCCACCAATGCCGATCGACCACCCGACCTTCTCCGTGATCAGCGGCGCGCAGGTGAACGACGTCCTGCGCAACCGCGAGAAGCAGCTCGTCGAGCTGGTCGAGGCGACCTACCTGCTGCACCACGCGCGGCAGACGGTGAACCCGCCGTCGTACTTCCTGCGCTTCCCCGACCGCCCGAGCTCGCGGATCATCGCGCTGCCCGCGTCGGTCGGCGGCGAGGTCGGCGTCGACGGCGTCAAGTGGATCTCCAGCTTCCCCGGCAACATCGACTCCGGGTTGCCGCGGGCGTCGGCCGTGCTGATCCTCAACGACCAGGAGACCGGCTATCCGTTCGCCTGCATCGAAAGTTCGATCATCAGCGCGGTCCGCACGGCGGCGTCTGCGGCGTTGGGCGCGGCTAAGCTCAGCGAGGGACGCACGCGGCCGACGCGGCTCGGGTTCGTCGGAACCGGCTTGATCGCGCGCTATATTCACACTTTCCTGGCCGGTACCGGCTGGTCGTTCGACGAGATCGGTGTACACGACCTCAGTGCCGAGTACGCCGCGGGGTTCCGCGGTTACCTCCAGCAGAGCGAGCCGGGCACGCCGGTCACCGTGCACGCGAGCGCCGAGGACCTGATCCGGAACAGCGACCTCGTCGTCTTCGCGACCGTCGCCGGCGAGCCGCACATCACCGACCCGTCCTGGTTCGACCACGCACCGCTCGTTCTGCATGTCTCGCTGCGCGACCTCTCACCCGAGGTCATCCTGTCTGCGGCCAATGTCGTCGACGACGTCGAGCATTGCCTGAAGGCCAACACTTCCGTCCACCTTGCTGAGCAGCGGGTCGGTCACCGCGACTTTCTCGACGGCACCCTCGCCGAGGTGATGACCGGCGCGGTGACGCCGGATCCCGCCAAGCCGCTCATCTTCTCCCCGTTCGGTCTGGGGGTGCTCGACCTCGCCGTGGGCAAGCACGTCTACGACGCGGTCGGGCAGACAGGCGAACTGAACACGATCGACGGTTTCTTCGCGGAGCTGAGCCGCTACGGGTCCAAGTAGCGGCTCAGCATTCTTGAGAGGGGCAGTATGCAAGTCATCTCGACACCTCAGGAGTTCAACGTCTCCGAGCTCTACGTCGATCTGGGCGACCTTGCCGGTTCCGAGCTCTTCCTCAAGTGCGAGGGTTTCAACTTCGCCGGGTCGATCAAGCTGAAGGCCGCGGCCGAAATGGTCACTGCCGCCGAACGCAGCGGGGTCCTGCGCCCGGGCGCGACGCTCGTCGAAAGCTCCTCGGGCAACCTCGGGGTCGCGCTGGCGATCGTCACCGCGAGCCTCGGGTACGGCTTCATCTGCGTCACCGACGCCCGCTGCACGCTCGCCGCACGCCAGCTGATGCAGACGCTCGGCAGCTCGGTCCAGCTGATCACCGAACCGCATCCCGAGCGGGGTTTCCTCGGCGCGCGCATCCAGCGGGTCAAGCGGCTGTGCGCGGAGAACGACAACTACGTTTGGTTGAACCAGTACGCGAACCCCGGCAACTGGGGCGCGCACCACCGCACCACCGGCCGCGAGATCCTGCACAGCTTCCCGCACCTCGACGTGCTCTTCGTCGGGGCGGGCACCACCGGCACGCTGATGGGTTGCGCGCGCTACCTCGCCGAGGCCAAGCCGTCCGTGCGGATCGTCGCGATCGACACCGTCGGCTCGGTCACCTTCGGGGGCCCGCCCTCGCAGCGGATGATCCCCGGCCTCGGCACCAGCGTCCGCCCGCAGCTGCTCGATGAGTCCTTTGTGGACGACGTCGTGCTGGTGCCGGAGGCCGACACCGTCCGCGCCTGCCGCGAGCTGGTGCGCCGGGGATTCCTGTTCGGCGGCTCCACCGGGACAGTCCTCAGTGGAGCGTTGCGCTGGCTGCGCACCCACGACCGCGCCGGGGAGCTGACCACCGTCGCCATCGCGCCGGACCTCGGCGAGCGGTACCTGGACACCGTCTACTCCGACCAGTGGGTCGAGGACATCTACGGCGCCGAAGTCCTGCTGAACAGGCTCGCTCCCGAACCCATTCACTCCGACGCTCTCTCCGGGACGCTGTCATGACCGAGTCCACCCTCCCGCTTTCCGCTTCGCAGAACGACGTCTACTTCGACGAGAAGTTCTCGACCGGTGGCCTCGCCTACAACATGGCCGACTACCTCGACATCCGCGGGCCGTTGGATGTCGCGAAGTTCCGCGAAGCCCTGCTGGCGCTCTACGTCGAGGCCGAGAACGCCCGCATCCGGTTCGTCGAGATCGATGGCGAACCGCGTCAGCTCGTCGACCCGGCGACGGAGCTGCCGCTGGCCGAGTTCGACCTGAGCGCGTCGCCCGACCCGGAAACCACCGCGCTGGAATGGATGCACGCCGACCTGCGCAAGCCGTTCTCGCTCATCGCGGGCGGGCTGACCCGGTGGGCGCTGATCAGGCTCGCCGACGACCGGTTCCTCTGCTACATGTGCGGACACCACATCGCCGGCGACGGTTTCAGTGAAACCCTCTACTGGAGCCGGGTCGGCGAGCTGTACAACGCCGTGGACGCGCGTCCACTGCCCCCGTTGAAGACTCTCCTCGACGCTGAGTCCGCGCATCGTGAGTCTCCGCGCTGGGCCAAGGACCGGGAGTTCTGGAAGAAGGAGCTCGCCGGGGCTCCTGAGCTGGTCAGCGTGTCCGGGCAGGCGCCGAAGCCCGCCACCGGCCACCTGCGCCGCAGCGTCGTGCTCCCCGACGATCTCGCCGGCACGTTGCGCGGAGTGTCCGAAACCGCGAAGGTCACCTGGGCCACCTTTGCCATCGCCGCGAGCGCCGCGTACACGCAACGGCTTGTCGGCGGTGATGACGTCCTCATGACGCTGCCGGTCGCCAACCGCGTCGGAGCCGCGATGCGCGCGGTCCCCGGCATGGTCGCCAACTACGTTCCGCTGCGCGTGCACATCGGCCGCGAGACCACTGCCGCGGACCTGCTGTCCGGGGCGTCCGGTGCGCTGGCCCGGGCGCTGAAGCACCAGCGGTACCCGACTTCGCAGATCCGTCGCGACATGGGCCTGCGCGGTGACGACCGACGCGGTTTCGGCCCGTTCGTCAACGTCCTGAGCGGTTCGCCCGACCTGTGGCTCGGCGAGTGCGAAACGGTGCTCTGCAACGTGTCGACCGGGGTGGTCAACGACCTGATGTTCGTCGTCGGCGAGCCTTCACCCGGCGGGGTCGAGATCCATGTCAACGGCAACCCCGACCTGTACAGCGCAGACGAGGTCCAAGGCCACCTCGACCGGTTCATCGGCTTCATGAGCACGCTCGCCGCCGCCCGCCCGGACCAGCTTGTCCGCCGCCTGGAGCTGCTCGGCGAGGACGAGACGGCCGGCCTGCGCGCCTGGGGCGAGCGCACCGGCAATGAAGAAGACGTTGACTACGGCGTCATCGAGCGGATCCGCGCGGTCGCGGTCGAGCGTCCGGGCGTCGTCGCGGTCGCCGACGGCACCGAGGAAGTCACCTACGCCGACCTCGTCGCGTGGGCCGACCGTCTCTCTGGCCGGCTGCCCGTAGGCGGTCTGGTCGGTGTGCTCGCGGAGCCCGGTGCCAGGTTCGTCGGTTCCGTGCTCGCCGTGCTTGGCGCGGGGGCCGCCTGGGTGCCGCTGGACCACTCGGCTCCGGTCGCGCGCTCGGCGGGGCTGCTCGCCGAGAACCACGTTCCGACGTTGCTGGTCGGTCCCGGCCAGCGTGCGCTCGCCGAGGAGATCGCGGCCGTCGTCGGCGACGGAATCGTTATGGTGCAAGCGGATGAGCCGTTCGCGGGGGCCGCACGCGGCCAGCTCCACCGGCCGGTCGGACGCGGCGACGACCTCGGTTACGTCATCTTCACCTCCGGTTCCACGGGACGGCCGAAAGGCGCGATGGTCCACCGCCGCGGCATGGTCAACCATCTGCTCGCCAAGGTCGAGGACCTGGGTCTGTCCGGCGGCGACTGCGTGGTGCAGAACGCGCCGGTCACCTTCGACATTTCGGTGTGGCAGATGCTTTCCGCGCTCATCGTCGGCGGCAGGACCCGTGTCGTCTCGCGCGACGTCGCCGCCGAACCCGCCGCGCTGTTTTCCGTTGCCGCGGACGAAGGCGTCACGGTTCTCGAAGTCGTCCCGTCGCTGCTGCGTGCCGCGCTGGATTGGTGGGACGCGACGGACGAGGTTCCCGCGCTCTCGTCGCTGCGCTGGCTCGCTGTCACCGGCGAAGCTCTGCCGCCGGACCTGTGTGGCCGCTGGGCGGACCGCTTTCCGAACGTGCCGCTCGTCAACGCCTACGGCCCGACCGAATGCTCCGACGACGTCACCCACGCGTTCATCACCGCCGCGGACGAGGTCGGCGCGCGTTCGCCGATCGGCCGCCCGGTGCGCAACACCCGCCTGTATGTGCTCGGCGACGAGCTTCGCCGCGTCCCGGCGGGCATCCCCGGCGAACTGTACGTCGGCGGGACCGGCGTCGGTCGCGGTTACCTGCGCGACGAGAAGCGCACCTCGGGCACCTTCGTCGCGGACCCGTTCGCCGGCGGCGGCGCGCGGATGTACCGCACCGGCGACCGCGTCCAGTGGCGTGCCGACGGGCAGCTGGAGTTCTTGGAGCGCCGCGACTTCCAGGTCAAGGTGCGGGGACACCGGATCGAGCTCGGCGAGATCGAGGCATCACTGCGCGCGCTGCCGGGTATCGCGGACGCCGCTGTGCGGGTGGCTTCCGACGCCGCCGGACACAAGCGACTGATCGGTTATGTGACGTCGTCGGCAGGCGAACTGAACGCCGCGGAGCTACGGGCGCAACTCGGCGGCGAGTTGCCGGACTACCTGGTGCCGTCGGCGCTGCTGGTGCTCGACGCGCTGCCGCTGACCGCGCACGGCAAACTCGACCGCGACGCGCTGCCGGACCCGGACTTCGCGGAGGCCGCGCAGGGGCGTGCCCCTCGCAACCGCGAGGAGCAGATCCTCTGCTCGGTGCTGGCCGAGGTGCTCGGGATGGCCCGCATCGGCATCGACGACAACTTCTTCGCACTCGGCGGAGACTCGATCATCTCGATCCAGGCGGTCAGCCGGGCACGCAAGGCGGGGCTCGTCTTCACTCCGCGCGACATTTTCACTTATAAGACCCCGGCGTCGATCGCGCTGGTCGCCAAGCCGGTCACGACGTCGGTGGTGCGGGAGGAGGACGGCGTCGGCACGCTCGACCTGACCCCGATCGGTCATCAGCTGCACGGCGACACGGTGGGGCAGACGGGAACAGCGGACGAATTCAGCCAGTACGTCGTGCTGCCCGTTCCGTCCGATGTGGATGTTTCCCGGCTTTCCGTTGCCCTACAAGCACTGCTGGATCGCCACGACATGCTGCGCGCCCGGCTGGACGAGCCGTCCGCGGGGCTGTGGGGGCTGACCGTGCGTCCGGTCGGCTCGGTGCACGCCCGCGACCTCGTGCGCGAAGGCACTGGCAACGCCGACTTGGTCACCGAGGCACGTGCGCGGCTCAACCCGGCGGACGGCGTCATGGCACAGGCGGTCCTGATCGGCCGGGGTGACAGCCGGCAGCTGCTGCTGATGGTTCACCATCTCGCCGTGGACGGCGTGTCCTGGCGAATCCTCGTGCCGGACCTCGAAACCGCGTGGAACGCGGTCGCGGCCGGGCAGGAGATCGTGCTCGACGAGGTCGGCACGTCGTATCGCCGCTGGTCGTCGATGCTCGCCGAGGACGCACGCGGCGCGAGCCGGGCCGGGGAGCTCGCGCTGTGGACAGCTCAGCTGCGTCGCCCGGATCCCTTGCTGGGCAATCGATCCCTGGATCCGGCTCGCGACGTCTACGCGACCTCGCGCGAGCTGCGGCTGGAGCTTTCCGCCGAGACGACGTCGGCGCTGCTGACCAAGGTGCCGTCCGCGTTCCACGCCGAGATCAACGACGTCCTGTTGGCTGGGCTCGCGCTCGCCGTCGCCGACTGGCGTCGGCGCGCTCAGCGCCGCGCCAGCCTGCATGTGCTCGTCGAACTCGAAGGCCACGGCCGCGAGCAGCTCGCCGACGACCAGGACCTCTCCCGCACGGTCGGCTGGTTCACCAGCGTGTTCCCCGTCTGCTTCGACGTCGGCGCGATCGACTGGGACGACGTGTGGGCGGGCGGCCCGGCCGCGGGCACGCTGCTCAAGGCCGTCAAGGAACAGCTACGCGCGCTGCCCGACCACGGACTCGGTTACGGCTTGCTGCGATACCTCAACCCGCAGACCGCCGGCGGCCAGGAACTGCTGGCCCGGCCGCAGCTCGGCTTCAACTACCTTGGCCGGTTCGGCGCCGGCGACGGCGGCGACTGGCGGCTCGACGGCGCCACGATGGTCGGCACCGGCGCGAGCCCGGAGATGCCGTTGCGGCACGTCCTGGCGGTCACCCCGATCACCGAGGAACGCGCCGGCGGCCCGCACCTCGTCGCCGACTGGATCTGGGCGGGCGAGCTGCTGGGCGACGCCGAAGCCGAGGACCTCGCCCGCACCTGGTTCCGCGCGCTGGAAATGATCGCGGCGCACGTCGACACCGAGGGGGCCGGCGGCCGTACGCCGTCGGACCTGCCGCTGGCCGGGCTGACGCAGGACGAGGTCGACACCTATGAGCGCGAGACCGACCTGCAGGACGTCCTTCCCTTGTCCCCGCTGCAAAAGGGCCTGCTGTTCCACACCGAGTTCGACGTCGACGGCGCCGAGGTCTACACGCTGCAGGTGGTCGCGGAACTGTCCGGGACCGTCGATGCGGACAGGCTGCGGGCGGCGTGCTCGGCGCTGCTGGCCAGGCACTCGAACCTGCGGGCGTCGTTCCGCTACCGCACCTCGGGCGACCCGGTGCAGCTCATCGCGGCAACCGTGCCGGATGTGCTGGCCGAGGTCGACCTGACGTTCCTGGCGCCGGCCGAACGAGACGCCGAGGTCGCACGGCTGACCGACGCGGACCGCGCGCTGCGGTTCGATCCCGCGCAGGCGCCGCTGGTGCGGTTCACGCTGATCCAGCTCGACGACGAACGCTTCCGTCTCTTGTGGACGGTCCACCACATCCTGGTGGACGGCTGGTCGATGCCGATCCTGGCACGGGAACTGTTCGCCCTGTACGAAACCGCGGGCGACTCGGCCGCGCTGCCGGATGTCCGCCCGTTCCGCGACTATCTCGGCTGGCTGGCAGAGCGGGACGAGCGGGAGTCGCTGGCGGCGTGGCGCGACACCCTCTCCGGGCTCACCGGGCCCACGCGCGTCGCGCCGGAGAACCCGTCGCGGATCCAGCGGATGCCGGAATCGGTGGTCGTCGACCTGCCCGCCGACGTCACCGACGAGCTCACCGCCTTCGCGCGGGCGTCGGAACTGACGGTCAACAGTGTCATCCAGGGCTGCTGGGCGATACTGGTCGGCAGGCTGAGCGGCAGCCAGGACGTCGTGTTCGGTGCGACGGCCTCGGTGCGCCCGCCCGAGCTACCCGGCGCCGAGTCGATGGTCGGCATGTTCCTCAACACCCTGCCGGTCCGGGCGCGACTGCGTCCGGGGAACTCGCTGGCCACGTTGTTCGGCGAGTTGCAGGAGCAGCAGTCGGATCTGCGGCCGCATCACTATCTTGGTCTCAACGACATCCAGAACGCTGTGCCCGGACTTGCCGGGACCGGTGAGCTGTTCGACACCGCGGTGGTGTTCGAGAACTTCCCGATGGACGCGGCCGCCCTGAGCCGCACGGCCGCTGGGATGCGTGTCGACGACACCTTCGCCCGCGACGCGCGGCACTACCCGCTGAGCCTGGTCGTGGTGCCGGGGCAGCAGCTCAGGCTGCGCTTCGACCACGCGCCGGACGTGTTCTCCACCGAAGACGTCGAGCGGATCTCCGGCTGGTTCCGACGGCTCGTCGACGCGGCGCTGGCCGACTCCGGGCAGCCGCTGGGCCGGATCCAGGTGTTCGACGCGGCTGAGCGGTCGGCTTCGGTCAGCATGTTGTCGGGCTCCCGGCGGCCGAACCCCTTCACCGATGTCGTGCCCCGCGTGCGGGAACTCGCCCAGCGGCGGCCGTACGCCGTCGCCGTGACCGAAGATTCGGGCGCTTCCACCACGTACGCACGACTTGTCGGCCGCGCCAGCGCGCTTTCGCGCCGGTTGGACGGCGCCGCGCTGGTCGCGGTGCTCGCCGAACCGGGCGCGGCCTTCATCACCGCGGTCCTCGGAGTGCTCGGCGCGGGCGGCGCGTATGTGCCGCTCGACGTGCACGCCCCGGTGTCGCGGACGGCCGGGGTGCTGGCCGACTCGGGCGCCGAGGTCGTGCTCGTCACGCCGACGCAGGCCGCGCTCGGCCGGGAGATCGCCAACGCTTCCGGAACCGACGTCGGAGTGTTCGTGCTCGACGACGCCGAGGACGCCCTCGACGAGCTCGTCGAGCCGGTCGGGGCCGCGGATGACCTGGCGTACGTCATCTTCACCTCCGGTTCGACGGGACGTCCCAAGGGCGCGATGGTCCACCGGCGCGGCATGGTGAACCACCTGCTTGCCAAGGTCGAGGACCTCGGCCTGACCGAGACCGACCGCCTGGTGCACAACGCGCCGGTCACCTTCGATATCTCGGTGTGGCAGATGCTTGCCGCGCTCGTCGTCGGCGGCTCGGTGCGGGTCGTCGGCAGGGACGTCGCCGCGGATCCGGCGGCGCTGTTCGCGACCATCGGCGCCGGCGTGACCGTGTTCGAAGTCGTGCCCTCCCTGCTGCGGGCCGCGCTCGACGACTGGGAAGCGGGGGCTCCGGTACCCGCGGTGGCCGGTCTGCGCTGGCTGCCGGTGACCGGCGAAGCGCTGCCCGCCGACCTGTGCGACCGCTGGTTCGCGCGGTTCCCCGAAGTCCCGCTGGTCAACGCTTACGGCCCGACCGAGTGCTCTGATGACGTCACCCACGCGGTGCTGGACGCCGGACACGCCGGTGGCGGCCGGGTGCCGATCGGCGGTCCGGTGCGCAACACGGAGCTGTACGTCCTCGGCGACGAGCTGCAGCCCGTGCCGGCCGGGGTGCCGGGGGAGCTGTACGTCGGCGGGACCGGCGTCGGCCGCGGGTACCTCAACGACTCCGCACGGTCTTCGGCGGCGTTCGTGGCGGACCCCTTCGCCGGTGGTGGCGCGCGGATGTACCGCACCGGTGACCTCGTCGCCGTCCGTCCCGACGGACAGCTGGAGTTCTTGGAGCGCCGCGACTTCCAGGTCAAGGTCCGCGGTCACCGGATCGAACTGGGCGACGTCGAAGCCGGACTCCGCGGGCTCGACGGCGTGGTCGACGCCGCCGTGCGGGTCGTCGACGACCCAGCCGGACAGAACCGGCTCGTCGGCTACATGACCGGCGCGGGTCTTGACGGTAAGGACGTCCGGCACGAACTGCGGCAGCGGCTGCCCGAGTACATGGTGCCCGCGGTGGTGCTGGTCCTCGACGCGCTTCCGCTGACCGCGCACGGGAAACTCGACCGCGCGGCGCTGCCGGTGCCGGAACCGGACCTCGCCGAACTGTGGGCCGGGCGACCGCCCGTAACCGAAGAAGAGAAGACGCTCTGCCAGGTCTTCGCCGAGGTTCTGGGCCTGACCATGGTCGGCGCCGACGACAACTTCTTCGCACTCGGCGGCGACTCGATCAACTCGATCCAGGTCGTCAGCCGTGCCCGCCGGGCCGGACTGGCACTGACCCTGAAAGACATCTTCCAGCACAAGACCGCCGAGGCCATCGCCGGAGTCGTGCGCCCGCTGGCGGAACCTGCCGAGGCACCGCGGGACCAACCCGCGCTCGCACTGGTGTCACTGGCCGACGACGAAGCCGACGAGCTCGAGTTCGGGCTGAATTAGAGAGAGGGATCGATCATGAAACGCTCGAGCGAATTCCTGCCGCTGTCGCCCTTGCAGAAGGGCCTCCTGTTCCATTCCGAGTTCGAGGACTCCGGAGTGGACGTCTACGCCCTGCAGGTGGTGGTGGACCTTCGGGGACCGCTCGACGTGCCGATGCTGCGCGAGGCGGCGGAAGCGCTGCTGCGCCGGCACAGCAACCTGCGTGCCTGCTTCCGCCACCGCAAGAGCGGCGAGCCGGTCCAGGTCGTGCCGGCGTCGGTCGAGCTCGAATGGTCCGAAGTGGACTTGACCGGCGGAGGTGACGGTGACCTGGTTCGGATCACCGATGAAGACCGGGTGCGTCGCTTCGACCTGACGCGGCCGCCGTTGTCTCGGTTCACCGTGCTGACCTCGGCCCCGGACCAGCACCGTCTGCTGTGGACGGTCCACCACATCCTGGCCGACGGCTGGTCGATGCCGATCCTGATGCGCGAGCTGATCACGCTGTACGCAGGAGGGTGTGACGTCGACGCGCTGCCGGAGGTCCGGCCGTACCGCGACTACCTCGGCTGGCTCGCCGGCCAGGACGTCACCGCCGCGCAGGACGCGTGGCGGTCCGCGCTCGCCGGGGTCGTCGAGCCGACACGAGTCTCCGCCCTCGCGGCCACCCAGCCGGTGCTGCCGGAAACCGTGACCGTGCGGCTTCCGCGGGCGCTGTCCGCCGAGTTGGCCGACCGCGCACGTGGCCTCGGCCTGACGCTGAACACCGTCGTCCAGGGTGCTTGGGCGATGTTGCTGGGTCGGCTCACCGGCCGCCGGGACGTGCTGTTCGGCGCGGTGAACTCCGGACGGCCCGCCGAGCTCGACGGCATCGAGTCGATGGTCGGCCTGTTCGCCAACACCCTGCCCGTCCGGGTCGTGCTCGACCCGGCGCGCTCGTTCGCGGAGACCTTGGAAACCTTGCAGGCGCAGCAGTTCGGCCTGACCGCACACCAGCACCTCGGACTAGTCGAAGTCCAGCAGCTCGCGGGGATCGGCGAGCTGTTCGACACCGTGGTGATGTTCCAGAGCTACCCGATGGACAGCGCGAGCCTCGGGTTCGGCACCGGGGACCGGGCGGTGCGGGTCGAAGACGCCGATATCCGCAACGCCACGGGATTCCCGCTGAGCCTGACGGCGTTCCCCGGCGACTGCGTCGAACTGCGGTTGCAGCACCGGCCGGATGCCTTCACCACCGCCGACGCCGAGCGGATCCTCGCCCGCCTTGGCCTGCTGCTGAGCGCCTTCGCCGTCGACCCGGCCCAGCTTCTCGGCCGCATCGACGTCCTCGACGACGTCGAGCGGGACCTGGTCCTGCGCGACTGGAACGCCACGGCCGCCGACTTCGGCACCGAACTCCTGCCCGCCCTGCTCTCCGAGCGGGCCCGCTGCCACCCCAATTCGATCGCTTTGCGTTGCGGTACAACGGAATTGACTTACAAGGAGCTCGAAGTCCGAGCCAACCGGCTGGCCACCGAGCTGATCGCCCGTGGTGCGGGACCCGAGCGGATCGTCGCGATCGCGCTGTCCCGATCGATCGACCTGGTCATCGCCGCGCTCGCCGTGCTCAAGGCCGGGGCGGCCTACCTCCCGATCGATCCCGACCACCCGGCCGACCGGATCGCGTACATGTTCGCCGACGCCGCACCCGTGCTGCTGCTGACCACCGGGGATGTGCTCGCCGGACTCGGTGAAGCGGCTTCGCTGCCGGCGCTGCTCCTCGACGGTCCATCCACTATGGACAACCGTGCGTCCAGGCCGGTTGTGGAGCTCTCCCCGGACCATCCCGCGTATGTCATCTACACCTCGGGCTCGACCGGACGTCCCAAGGGCGTCACTGTGACCCAGCACGGGCTCACGAACCTGATCCAGGACATGCGGGTCCGCCTCGAAGTCACCGCCGCGGATCGGCTGCTCAGCGTCACCACGTTCGGTTTCGACATCTCCAACCTGGAACTGTTCGTGCCGCTGCTCGCCGGGGCGACGCTAGTCCTCGCCGAACGCGAACTGGTCCGCGACACGGCCGCCATGAGCACCGCGATCACCACCTCCGGCGCAACGATCATGCAGGCCACCCCGAGCCTGTGGCAGTCGCTGGTCGCCGCCGACCCCGCCCCGCTGTCCGGGCTGCGGGTGGTCAGCGGCGGCGAGGCCTTGCCCGAACCGCTCGCCGCGTCGCTGCTGGCCGCGGGCTGCGACCTGAGCAACTACTACGGCCCGACCGAGACCACCATCTGGTCCACGGCCGCTCGGCTGGACGGCACGCGGCCAGGTGCGCCGTCGATCGGTGTCCCGATCTCGAACACACAGGTCTACGTGCTGGACGACGCGCTGCGGCCGGTCGCCCCGGGCCTGCTCGGCGAGCTGTACCTCGCCGGCGACGGCGTCGCCCGCGGGTACCTCAACCGGTTCGCGCTGACGTCGGAGAGGTTCGTGGCGAACCCGTACGGTCTCCCCGGCGCGCGGATGTACCGCACGGGCGACGTCGTCAGCTGGGGAGCCGACGGCAAGCTCGACTACCTCGGTCGCGTCGACCACCAGGTCAAGGTGCGCGGGTTCCGGATCGAACTCGGCGAGATCGAGTCCGTGCTGGCCGACCACCCGCAGGTCGTCCATGCCGCCGCGGTCGCGCGCGAGTACGGGCCCGGCGACGTGCGGCTGGTCGGCTACGTCGTGCCGGCGACGGGCGGAGTGGACCGGACGAGCCTGCGTGCGCACCTGGAGGGCGCACTGCCGGAGTACATGGTCCCGCCGGTGCTCGTCGAGCTGGACGAGTTCCCGATGACCCCGAGTGGCAAGATCGACCGGAAAGCCCTGCCCGAGCCCGGCTCCGCGGCGCTCGTCGGCGGCCGGGCGGACCGCACTCCGGCCGAGGAGATCCTTTGTGGACTCTTCGCCGACGTGCTGAAGCTGCCGTCCATCGGGGTCGACGACGATTTCTTCGAGCTGGGCGGACATTCCCTCCTGGCGACCAGGCTCATCAGCCGGGCGCGCGTCGCCCTCGGTGTCGAACTGGCCGTGCGCGCGCTGTTCGAAGCCCGCACTCCCGCCGCATTGGCGGCCCGGCTCGGCGACGCGGGAACGACCCGGCCCGCCCTGCTCGCGCGGCCGAGGCCCGACGCGGTGCCGCTGTCTTCGGGGCAGTTGCGGCTGTGGTTCGTCAACAAGCTCGGCGACGGCCGCGGCACGTACAACATTCCGTTGGCCATCAGGCTTTCCGGCACTCTCGACGTCGAGGCGGCGCGCGCCGCGCTCACGGACGTCGTCACCCGGCACGAAGTCCTGCGTACCGTCTTCCCCGCGGTGGACGGAATGCCGTACCAGGCGGTGCTCGACCCGGCCCAGGGCGTGCCGAGCCTGCGCGTCGCTGATGTGGACGTTACTGACCCGGCGGACCTCGAAGCGCGACTCGTCGAGGAGGCGGACACCCGCTTCGACCTCGAAGAGGGGCTCGCGCTGCGGGCTCGGCTGTTCCGCCTGTCTGCCGACGAGCACGTGTTGCTGCTGGTGGTCCACCACATCATCGGTGACGGTTGGTCGATCATGCCGCTCGCGCGGGACTTCGCCATCGCCTACGACGCCCGCCTCGACGGGGACGCCCCGCGGTGGGACGCGCTTCCCGTGCAGTACGCGGATTACACGCTCTGGCAGGACGAACTGCTCGGCAACGCCGACGACCCCGACAGCGTCTTGACTCGGCAGCTCGACTTCTGGCGTTCGGAGCTGGCGGACCTGCCCGACCAGTTGGCCCTCCCGGCCGACTTCCCGCGCCCGGTGGTCACCACGCACCAGGGCGCGTCGGCCACGTTCACCCTCACGCCCCGCCTGCACCAGGCGTTGACCGACCTGGCCCGCGAGAACGAAGCGAGCCTGTTCATGGTCATTCAGGCCGTGCTCGCGACGCTGCTGGGCAAGCTGGGCGCGGGCTCCGACATCCCGCTGGGCAGCGCGATCGCCGGCCGCACCGACGAAGCGCTGCACGACCTCGTCGGCCTCTTCGTCAACACACTGATCCTGCGCACCGACACCAGTGGCGATCCGACGTTCCGCGAGCTCGTCCACCGGGTCCGCGAGCGCAACCTAGCCGCGTACGCCCACCAGGACCTGCCGTTCGAGCGTGTCGTCGAGGCGCTGAACCCGGAGCGCTCGCTGTCGAGGGAAGCGCTGTTCCAGGTCGCGCTGGTCTTCCAGAACTACGAGCGGCCGACGCTGGGCCTCACCGGGATCACGGGGCACGTCGAGCCGATCAAGAGCGTCTCCGCGAAGTTCGACCTGACCTTCCAGCTCGACGAGCACACCGAGCACGGCCTCCCGGCCGGCCTGGACGGGCTTCTCGAGTACAGCACCGATCTGTTCACTCGCGCGACAGCTGAGTCCATTGTGGACCGTTTCGTCGGCCTGCTCGAAACCGTCGTCACCGGCTCGGACAGCAAGCTCAGTGACTTGAACGTGCTGACCGAGCCGGAGCGCGAGCTCGTCACCCGCGAGTGGGCGGGCCCGTTCGCCGAGTCCAACCCGTCGACGATGACCGCGTTGTTCGAAGCGCAGGTCGCCGCCGCGCCGGACGCGCCCGCGGTGTCGTTCCACGGCACCGAGTTGAGCTATCGGGAGCTCAACGAGCGCGCGAACCGCCTGGCGGCGCTGCTGATCCAGCAGGGTGTCGTCGCGGAGGACTACGTCGGGATCGCGATGCCGAGGTGCCCGGAGATGGTCGTCGCGGTACTGGGTGTGCTCAAGGCCGGCGCGGCGTTCATGCCGATCGACCCCGAGTACCCGAGCGACCGGATCGCCTACATGGTCGGCGACGCGAACCCGCGCGAGATCCTGGCCGTGAAGTCGACGGCCGAACGCGTCACGCTGCCCGGGAGAGTCGAGCCGATCGTCGTCGACGACCCGGCGACCGTCGCGGATTTGGCCGCGCACAACGATTCCCATACTGGTGTCGAGGTGAAGACGGCCAACACGGCGTACATCATCTACACCTCCGGCTCGACGGGCCGCCCGAAGGGCGTGGTGATCACGCACGCCAGCGTCACCGACCTCGTCGCGGCCGTCCTCGTGAATATCGGGGTGAACCGGATCCTGCAGTTCTCGTCGCTCAGCTTCGACGCGGTGATCTGGGAGTTCAGCGGCACGGTCCTGTGCGGCGGCACGCTGGTGCTCGTCGACGCCGAAGCCCGCACGGGCCCGGCGCTGGCGGAGGTCCTGCGCGCCGAGCGGGTCAGCTTCATGATCATTCCGCCGATCGTGCTGGCCTCGATGCCGCCGGACTGCGTCATCCCCGGGCACGTCTCGATCGCGGTGGCGGGGGAGGCCTGCGCGCCCGAGGTCGTCGAGCGCTGGTCCGCCGGGCGCCGCCTGGTCAACCTGTACGGCCCGACCGAGGCCACCGTCGCCAGCACCATCAGCGACCAGCTGGTGCCCGGAGGACGGCCGCCGATCGGGCGCCCGATCGGCGAACACCGCGTCTCGGTGCTCGACCGCTACCTGCGACCGGTGCCGATCGGCGTCGTCGGCGAGCTGTACGTCAGCGGCGGCCTGGCCAGGGGTTACCTCAACCGGCCCGACCTGACCGCCGACCGGTTCGTGGCCGACCCGGCCGGCGCGCCCGGCGGGCGGATGTACCGCAGCGGCGACCTCGTGCGCTGGCGCCTCGACGGCCAGCTCGACTTTCTCGGGCGCGCCGACCAGCAGGTCAAGATCCGCGGGTTCCGGATCGAACTCGGCGAGATCGAGGCCGTCATCGCGAACCATCCGGAGGTGACGTCGGTGGTGCTGCTGGCCAGGGAGGACGTGCCGGGCGACAAGCGTCTCGTCGCCTACGTCGTGCCCACCGGGCCAGCCGAGCTCGCCGCCGGGCTCGGGGCGTCGATCACGGCGTTCGTCGGCGACCGGTTGCCGCACTACATGGTCCCGGCGGCGGTGGTGGTGCTCGACGAGTTTCCCGCGAACCCCAACGGGAAGACCGACCGCAAGCGTTTGCCCGTCCCGGAACTGGATCTCTCCGGCGATCGGGCGCCTCGCAACACCGTCGAAGAGATCCTCTGCGGCGTCTTCGCCGAGGTACTCGGGACGGCGTCGGCAGGGATCGACACCGACTTCTTCGCCGCCGGCGGCAACAGCATCCGGTCCATCCAGGTGGTGGACCGGGCGGCCAAGGCCGGCGTGCGATTCAGCGTCGCGGAGATGTTCGTGAACAAGACTGTCGAGGCACTCGCCGCGATCGCCGAGATCGACGGGCAGGTCACCGGCGTGACTAGTCACCTTCGCGGGGCGGAGCGGAAGATCGCCGGGCTCGACGCCTTCGCGACCGTCCTGCCGATCCGGCCTTCGGGTGACCTGCCGCCGCTGTTCTGCGTACACAGCGGCCTTGGTCTGAGCTTGCCGTACGTCGGCCTCGTCGAGCACCTGGATCCGCGTCGGCCCGTGTACGGCATCCAGGCGCCGCACATCAGTACCGGAACGCCACTGCACACCGACTTCAGTGCGCTCGCGGCCGAGTATCTCGGGCACATCCGCGATGTCCAGCCCGAAGGTCCCTATCACCTGTTCGGGTGGTCGTTCGGCGGGCTGATGGCCCACGAACTCGCCGTGCAGCTGGAGGCCGAAGGCGAGCGTGTGGCTTACTTGGCCGCGATCGACAGCTTCCCGGCCGGCGCGGACGACGAGGAGTACGACGATCAGGAGCTGCTCGCCCGCTTCCTGGACAACGCGGGTTATGACCGGTCGGACTTCGCCGTCGCCGAACTCACGACGACGAGTGTGCTCGACGTCCTCCGCCGCGATGGCAGCTTGTTCGCTTCGCTGGGCGAAGAGCGACTGCCGCGGCTGCTGGCGTCGATGAACGCGCACACCCGGCTGGCACAGGGATTCACCCCGGGGGAGTTCAGTGGTGACCTCGAGCTGTTCGTCGCCACAGCGGGGGCAAGTGAAGCGGAGCTCGCCGCGCGTGTCCGCCGCTGGGACTCCCACGTCAGCGGAGCCGTGACCCGCTACGACATCGACTCCGACCACGACCACCTGATGCATCCGGCGCCGCAAGCCCAGATCGGCGCGAAGACCGCACTAGTCCTTGACTGCACAGTCCTCGAGAACATCCAGAGCGGAAGCTGAGAAGACCATGACCACACTCACCAGCACCAGACTCCCGGCCCTGCCGACCGGGCCAGGCGCCGCCGCCGTCGAGATCTTCGCGCTCGCCGGCCGCCGGCTGCGCCACCTGCTCCGGGCCCCCGGCCGGCTCATCGGGGTGATCATGAACCCGCTGGTCACCATGATCGCGATGGGCTACCTGTTCAAGACCTCGATCGTCGTGCCCGGGGGCGGCAACTACCCCGAATACCTGATGGCGGGCGCCGCGGTCCAGGTCGGCCTGGCCAGTGTCGGCCCGACTGCCATCGCAGTCTCGATGGACCTCAAAGGCGGCCTGGTCGATCGGTTCCGTTCGCTCCCGATCTCCCGCACCGCGGTGCTGATCGGCCACACCCTGGCCGATCTGGTCTCCTCGCTGGCGGGGCTGGTGGTGGTGATGCTGGTCGGCTTCGCGCTCGACTGGCGGCCGAACAACGGTTTTCTCGGTCTCCTCGCGGGATTCGGGGTTCTCGCGGTCTTCATCTACGTGATGCTCTGGGTAGGCGTCCTGCTCGGAATGTGCGTCTCCAGCCTCGAATCCATCGATTCGTTCGGCGGCCTCATCGTGGTCGTCTTCTCGTTCATGTCCAGCGCGTTTCTTGCCTCATCACAGTTTCCGAACTGGATCAGGCCGTTCGCCGAGTGGAACCCGGTGAGCTCGGTGAGTAACGCGGTGCGGCGGCTCTGGGGCAACCCGGTAGCCTCCGGTGACGGTTTCGCCCTGCACAATCCCGGTGTTGTCATCGTGATCGCGCTCGGCGTCGTCCTCACCGTGACCACCGTGCTCAGCTTCCGCCGATACCGCACAGCCTCCTAAGACGGGCCCAAGCCATCTCTTGAGGGTTACAAGACCCCTGTCAATAGGGGTTCTAGTGCTACCGCTTTGACGGCCACGAGCAGCCAGGATGGACACATGACAGCGACCAGCGACACACTTGCCGGGACCGGAAGGCGGAGCGAGATGACGAACACGAACGGGAGCCGTGGGCGCGGAGTCGCCCCGGCCAGGTACATCCCACGGGGGGCGGCGCTGCTGGCACTGTCCGTGGCCGGGGCGTTTCTCGCCCTCTGGCTCTGCTTCGTGACGGTGCTCTGCTGCGTCGGGATCGGGGTCTACCTCGTGCCCTCGGCGTTCGGTGCGGTCCGCAAGCTGGCCAACTACCAGCGCCGCTTGGCGCTCGACTGGTCCGGCGTGGAGATCGCGGCGCCGTATCAGGAGGAGCCGGAGTTCCGCCCCGGCTTCGTCGGCGCCCTGCAGCGCAGCTACTGGATGATCGGCGACCCGACGACCTGGCGCGAGGTCCTCTGGAGCATCGTCGACCCGTTCGTCGGCGGCATCGTCGCCTTCGTTCCGGCCGCACTGGTCCTCGACGGACTGGTCGGGCTGGCCATGCCGTTCGTCTGGGAGCAGCGTCTGTCGATCTGGAACGGCAGCTACTACGTCTTCATCCCGCTCAACAGCGAGTTCATGGCCATCCTGGCCGCGATCCTGGGCGTGGTCCAGCTGGTGATCGCGGCGCCGCTGGCGCCGAAGCTGGTCAAGGCACACGCCAACATCACCGCCCGCTGGCTCCGCCCGACGGAGAACTCCCGGCTCACCAGCCGGGTCCGCCAGCTCACCCAGGCCCGCTCCACCGCGGTCGACACCTCGGCCGCCGAGCTCCGGCGCATCGAGCGGGACCTGCACGACGGTGCGCAGGCCCGGCTGGTCGCGATGGGCATGACGCTCAGCGCGGCGGAGAACCTGCTGGACGGCAACCCGGACGCGGCCCGCGCCCTGCTCGGTGAAGCCAAGGCCAGCTCGAAGAAGGCACTGACCGAGCTGCGCGACCTCGTCCGCGGCATCCACCCGCCGGTGCTCGCCGACCGCGGTCTGGCCGACGCCGTGCGCACCCTCGCCATGGAGGCCCCGCTCACCGTGGAGGTCACCGCCGAGCTGGCCGGCCGCCCCCAGCCGCCGGTCGAGTCCGCCGCGTACTTCGCGACATCCGAGGTGCTCAACAACGTCGTCAAGCACGCCCACGCCCGGCACGCGGAAATCCAGATCCAGCACGAGGACGGCCAGCTGCGTATCCAGGTCACCGACGACGGCATCGGCGGTGCCGACCCGGGCCGCGGTACCGGTCTGAAGGGCGTCGAGAACAGGCTTTCCACCTTCGACGGCTTCGTCTCGGTCGTCAGTCCCGTCGGCGGCCCCACCCTGGTGTCGATCGTGATCCCCTGCGTCCTCACCACGCAGGACCCCACGCAGCGGCGCTCCATCGTCTGACCCCGCTGGTCCCGCTCGCTGTCGGTCGCGTGTGGACAGTGCCTTCCCCGGCACTGTCCATACGCGACTTTTTTGTGGGTGGTCGGGGGCGGGTAGTGCGGGCCGGAACGTCGTGTCGGGTTGCGGTCTAGGGCAGCAGGGACTGGGGCGGCAGGGGCGCCATCGCAAGTCGACGGCGAGTTGCGGTGGTCATGACCCACAGATACACAACAGCACCTGCTGCCCCGTCAGCCCCGGGGGATCCCCGCACCCGGCCGCACCGAACCCCCAGAAGGCCTTACGCCGCAAGGGGTGCTAGTACCACCCAGGCTCGGGCGCTGTGACCCGTGTGTAGCTCACCGCCGGCCGGAAGCATGGGTACCGACAAACCCGCGGCTTCAGGAGGACGACGTGAGCGACGCACAGCGGACCAGGCCCCAGACCCCGTCCCGAATCCTGTTCGCCGCGGCCGGGCTCGTGATGACGGGTGTGCTCGTCGTCGGCCTCGGGCTGAAGGGGCTCGTGCTGGCTCCCGTTGTCCTCATCGCGTCGTACGTGCTGGCCGGATCCCTTGTGGGGTCCGGAATCACGATGCTGATCGCGGCTGTCGCCGGTCTCGCGGTGCTCGGCATGTGGGCCTTCGTGCCGCCGGAGCTGGTCGGCTACGCGACAGCCGGACAGCTTGTCCTGCCCGCTGTCCTCGTCCTGGCGCTGACGCAGGTTTCCCCGGTGGTGCGCCGGTTCCGGACCGAGCGCCGTGGCGGCCGCACGGTCGACGTCGCGGCGGACGTGGCGACGTCGACAGCCGGACGGCCGGCGCTGGTCGCGGGGGCCGCGATGACTGCCTCCCTGACCGGGCTGGCGCTGGGCGCCGAAGGCGAGCTGTCCACGCTGGCAACCGCTGCCCTGCTCGCCACCATCGCCACTCTCGTCGTCGTGACCCTCCTCCAGCCGGTGCTGCTCACCCGCCTCGGTGGGCTGGACCGAGTCCTCGCGTCGCGGTCCAGCCGGCGTGTCACCCACCTCCGGGCGACCGTCGTGGTGACCGGGGTGGCACTGCGCCGCCCCGTCACCACGCTGACGCTGACCGCGGTGACGGTGCTCGCGGTGCTCGCCGGCGCGGTCCGCCTGATGCCGCTCGGCCCGGTCACCGGGGCACTGATGCTCGCCGCGGGCCCGCTGACCGTCCAGCTCGTCGTGCTGCTCGATCGGATCACCGCGGCCACCCGCGCCGGAATGACCCGGCGCAACGCGATCGCCGGCGGCACGAGGGACGCGGCTGGCCCCATCGCCGCGTCCGCCGCCGTGACCGCGGGCCTGCTCGCGCTGCTCGTCCCGGGCGCCACCGGCTGGGCCGCGGCCGTGCTCGTGCTGATCGCTTCGATGGTCGCGGTGCTCGCCGTTCCATCGCTGCTCCTGCTGGTGCGGACGAGCGGATCAGTCGCCGGTCAGCGCGGTGTCAGCCACCCGGAACACCATGGTTGCTGACCACCAGCGCGACAACGGAGGCACGGCATGTCTGAAGTGACGAATCCCTTTGAAGACCAGCAAGGGCTCTTCCTGGTGCTGGTCAATCACGAGGACCAGCACTCCCTGTGGCCCGCCTTCGCCGAAGTGCCGTCGGGCTGGACAGTGGCGCTCGACGCGAGCACTCGCGAGGCCGCACTGTCCTATGTGGAATCCAACTGGACCGACATGCGCCCGAAGAGCCTCCGCGAAGCCGCCGGCGTCTCCCGCTGACCACCGCACCACACCAGACAGGGGAGCGGACGTGGAATTCGCCATCGAGACAGAGAATCTCAGCAAAAGCTACAAAACGCACCAAGCGCTCCGCCGGATCGACCTCGCCGTCCGCCCGGGGACCGTGCTCGGACTGCTGGGCCCCAACGGCGCGGGCAAGACCACGGCCGTCCGGATACTGGCGACCCTGCTCGAACCGACGGGCGGACGCGCGATGGTCGCCGGTTACGACGTTGCGCGCGAGCCCCGCGAAGTCCGCCGCCGCATCGGCCTCGCCGGGCAGTACGCGGCCGTCGACGAACTGCTGACCGGCCGCGAGAACCTGATCCTGCTCGGCACGTTGCTGCACCTCGGACGGCGACAGGCCAAGGAGCGCGCCGAAGTCCTTCTCGAGCGGTTCGCGCTGACCGAAGCCGCCGACCGGTCGCTGAAGACGTACTCCGGGGGCATGCGCCGCCGCCTCGACCTGGCCACCTGCCTGATTGCCGAACCGTCGGTCCTGTTCCTCGACGAGCCGACCACCGGGCTCGACCCGACCAGCCGCAACCAGCTGTGGCAGACCGTCCGCGAGCTCGTCGGCGAAGGCGTCACCGTGCTGCTGACCACGCAGTACCTCGAGGAGGCCGACTCGCTCGCCGACCAGGTCGCTGTCATCGCCGCCGGCCAGGTCATCGCCGAGGGCACCCCGGACCAGCTCAAGCGCAAGGTCGGCCAGGAACGCCTGGAGATCACGCTGGCCTCGCGCGAGCGGATCAACGCCGCTGTGGCGCTGCTCACAGCCTCCTCGACAGTCGCCCCGGCGGTCGACGAGGACAAGGGCACGCTATCGCTGCAGCTCGACGGCGGAATCGACAGTATCGCCGCGATTTCGGCCGCTCTGTCGACCGCGGGTATCGCCGTCGACGACTTCGCCATTCGCCGTCCGACTCTGGACGACGTCTTTATTACGCTTACCGGAAGCCTCTGAACAGCAAGTTTGATCAAGAAACGCCCTCCTTGCCTCGTTCAAGGAGGGCGCTTTTGTGTCTTTGTGTCCTGGTTCATCCCCGTAGCGAAGCGTGCGTGCTGCGTGACATCCCGGTAACATGGTGGTTACATAGGTAGCGAATACAAATAGGCGGACAGTGGTCGGGAGCTCACGCTGAGGCGTAGGTGGACCCGTTCACAGTCATGCCCGCCAGCAGCCACTTTGCGGAGGTATGTATGTGCGGAATCGCCGGCTGGGTCTCGTTCGAGCGCGACTTGCGTGCCGAACGGGCCACCGTGGACGCGATGACCGAAACGATGAGCTGCCGTGGTCCGGATGACGAAGGCACCTGGGTGGCCGAGCACGCCGCGCTCGGGCACCGCAGGCTTGCGATCATCGACCTGCCAGGGGGCCGGCAGCCGATGAGCGTCGACACTCCGAACGGCCCGGTGTCGATGGTGTACTCCGGTGAGGCCTACAACTTCGGCGAGCTGCGCAAGGAGCTCTACGGCCGCGGACACCGTTTCGAGACCGACTCCGACACCGAGGTCGTGCTGCACGGCTACCTCGAGTGGGGCACCGCGGTCGCCGAGCGGCTCAACGGCATGTACGCGTTCGCCATCTGGGACGCGCGCGAGCAGAAGCTCGTGATGATCCGCGACCGGATGGGCATCAAGCCCTTCTACTACTACGAAACCCCCGACGGCGTGTTGTTCGGTTCGGAGCCCAAGGCGATCCTCGCCAACCCGATGGCCGAGCACACCGTCACCCTCGACGGCGTCCGCGAGCTGTTCGCCTTCGTCAAGACCCCCGGCCACGCCATCTGGGACGGGATGAACGAGGTCGAGCCGGGCACCGTGGTCACCGTCAGCGCCAACGGGCTGCGCACCGAGCGGTACTGGACGCTGAAGACCAAGCAGCACACCGACAGCCAGGCTGACTCCATCTCGCACGTACGCGAGCTGCTCGACGACATCGTGCGCCGCCAGCTGGTCGCCGATGTCCCGCGTTGCACGCTGCTCTCCGGCGGCCTCGACTCGTCGGCGATGACCGCGATCGGCGCCCAGCAGCTCGCCGAGACCGGCGAGACCATCCGCAGCTTCGCGGTGGACTTCGTCGGCCAGACCGAGAACTTCGTCGCCGACGAACTGCGCGGCACCCCGGACACGCCGTATGTCCACGACGTCGTGGAGCAGTCCAAGACCGACCACGAGGACATCGTGCTCAACTCCGACGAGCTGGCCGATCCCGAAGTCCGGTCCAAGGTCATCCGCGCCCGCGACATCCCGATGGGGATGGGGGACATGGACGCCTCGCTGTACCTGCTGTTCAAGGCGATCCGGCAGCACTCGACGGTCGCGCTGTCCGGCGAGTCCGCGGACGAGGTCTTCGGCGGCTACCAGCAGTTCTTCGATCCGAAGGCCCAGCAGGCCACCACCTTCCCGTGGCTGGTCAAATTCGCCGAGACCTTGGGCGACGACAACACGATCCTCACCCCGGAACTGCACCGGTCGCTGAACATCGGCTCGTACATCCAAGACGCGTATGACACCTCGGTCGCGAAGATCGAGCGCCTCGAAGGGGAATCCGACTTCGAGTGGCGGATGCGCAAGATCTGCCACCTGCACCTGACCCACTTCGTCCGGATCCTGCTCGACCGCAAGGACCGCGCGAGCATGGCCGTCGGGCTGGAGGTCCGCGTGCCGTTCTGCGACCACCGCCTGGTCGAGTACGTCTACAACACGCCGTGGTCGCTGAAGACGTTCGACGGCAGGGAAAAGTCCCTGCTGCGCGCGGCGACCAAGGACGTGCTGCCGAAGTCGGTGGCCGACCGCGTCAAGTCGCCGTACCCGTCCACACAGGACCCGAAGTACGGCGTCGCGCTGCAGAACCACGGCAAGGACCTGCTCAGCGACCTGGGCCACCCGGTGTTCGAGATCGTCAGCGCGGACTGGCTGCGGAAGGCGGTCGTGGCGGAAGGTCCGCAGATCCACCAGGCGTCGCGGCGCGGTCTCGAGCGGACGCTGGACCTCGCGCTATGGTTGGACATGTACAAGCCGACCATCAAGCTGTCCTGATCGGCTCCGGTCCGTCGAAGTGAGATGAGCGGCGCGGTGACGGTGAGCGAGGACGAAGCGCTGCGGCTGGTCGTGTCCCTGCACCGGCTGTTGCGCAGCCTGCGCAGGGCCGGCGGGCCGCTCAACATCCCGCCCACCCAGCTCATCGTCATCTCGCAGCTCATCGAATTCGGCCCGCTGCGCATCGGGGAGATCGCCGAGCGCGTGCCGTGCTCGCAGCCCACCGCCACGACGTCGGTCGCGAGTCTCGAGTCCGGCGGGTACGTCTACCGCGAACCCGACCCGACCGACGGCCGTGCCATCCGCGTTCTCGTCACCGATGCCGGGCGCGAGGTGCTGCAGTCCGTCGCGCACAGCGAGGCCGCGATTCTCGTCGAGCGGCTGCGCTTGCTGCCGGACGAAGACGTGGTCACCGTCCTCGCGGCCGACCCGGTCCTGCGCGCCCTGACTCGTGAGTGACACAGCACGCCCGGGTGCGGGTGTCCCGCAGGGCACAGGAACCCGGCCGCAACTCTCACGAGTCTTAGACGACCGTTTCGGCGAGGCGCTGCATGAGGACCTGCTCGATCACCATGACAAGGACTTCCTTCACCGACTCACGGTCCCGCGCGTCGCACCCGATGAGGGGGACGGACTCGCCGACCCCCAGTGCTTCGCGGACTTCGTCCAGCTCGAACTGCTCCGCCCTCGAGAAGTGGTTGACCGCCACGATGAACGGCGTGCCCTGCTCCTCGAAGTAGTCCAACACCGGGTAGCAGTCGTCGATGCGGCGCGTGTCGACCAGCACGACCGCGCCGAGCGCGCCGTCGACCAGGTCGTCCCAGAGGAACACGAAACGCTCCTGGCCCGGCGTGCCGAACAGGTACATGATGAGCGAATCGTCGAGGGTGATCCGGCCGAAGTCCAGCGCCACCGTGGTGGTCGACTTCAGCGGCAACTGGGTCGCGTCGTCGACCCCGGCCGACACCTCGGTCATCGCGGCTTCGGTGACCAGCGGCTCGATTTCGGAGATCGCCCCGATGAAGGTGGTCTTGCCGACACCGAACCCGCCGCTGATGACGATCTTGACCGACGACGGCGCGCGGGTGAGCTCAGAGCGCCTTGACAAGGTCACGCATCCTTTCGATGACGGAAATCGGCAGCTCTGCCGACTTCTGGACTGACACGTGTCCGGTGGTGACGAGATCCGCGACGATCACCCTGGCGACCCCGACCGGCACGTGGAGCTCGGCGCCGATCTCGGCGATCGAATGCGCCCGCTGGCACAGCCGGACGACCGTGAGCTCCTCGAACTTCAGCGGCGCTGTCAACGCCGCGCGGGTCGCTGTGACGAGCGTTTCGATCCGCAGGTCGTCGACCAGCGGCCGAGTCCGCCCGCCGGTCATCACGAACGGCCGCACCGCATGCCCGCCGGCCTCCGGTTCGTCCTCCCGCGCGTGCGCCCCGTAGGACGGCGGTTCGGGTTCGACCGGTGCCTGGAACCACGATTGCGGGCGGTGCGCCGGGATCATCCGGGGATCGGGCAGCCGGTGCTCGTCGGGGTTCATCTCCGCAGGCTCTCCCGGAGCTCACCGATCAGCGCCGGCGTGAGCAGCGTGCCGGCGCGCTCGGCGAGCTTCGCGATTTCGTAACCGACCAGCCCGACATCGCAGTTGCCGTCCGCGATGACACCCACGCAGCTGCCGTCAGCGATCGCCGAGACCAGCAGGAAGCCCCGCACCATCTCGATCATGATGAGCTTGAGCCCGTCGAAGTCGTAGCTGCGCGCGGCGCTGCGGGACAGGCTGGACAGCCCGGACACGATCGCCGCGAGCCGGTCGGCCGCGGTGCGGTCCACCCCGTCGGACATGGCGATCAGCAGCCCGTCCGACGACACCGCGACCGCGTCGCGCACACCGTCGGTGTTGCGCACGAAGTTGGCCAGCAGCCAGTTGAACGTCTGCGGGTCGGCGTGGTGCACTTCGGCCGTCACCGGGTCTCCTCTTCGCCTGATGTCCCGCGCTCATGGCCGGAACGGAACTTCGACAGCATCGACCGTACGTCCTCGGGGGAGCGCTGGTCGATGGCGCCCGAGCCGGGCGGCTTCGGGGTCGTGGGCCGGGCCGGGGTCGGCCGCGCCTCACCCGAGGTGCGCTTCGCGCGTTTGACCAGGCCGTTGCGGGTGCGTTCGACCGGTCCCGCCGCCTGCGGTGTCTGCGGTGCTTGGGGGGTCTGAGCTGCCGCCACCGGCGGGACCGAGCCCGCGGACACGGGTTGCTGCTTGGGGGGTAACGGTTTGCGAGGTGCCACGGTCTGCTCCTGCCTTGGCACGAACACCGGCTCTTCGTCGGCTTCCGGCCACTGGATCGGCTCCTGCTCGGCGGCCGGGGCTGCCGGGGCCGCCGGGGCGCGAACGGGCCGCACCGGCTTGCGGACCGGCGGCGCCGGCACGTCGGCCGGGGTCCGGTCCTCGGTCGCGAGCAGCTCCTCCGGCAGCAGCAGCCGCGCGACGATGCCGTTCACCGGGGACACGGTCAGCTCGACCTCGACACCGAGCCGCTTCGCCAGCTGACCGACCACGTAGTGGCCGAGGAACCGGGTCGGGGCGACGATGAAGTCCTCTTCGCCGTGGAGCCGGGCGTTGGCCTTGACCAGCTGCTCGCGGGACATCCCGACGCCGTGGTCGACCACGGCCAGCATGTACTTCGAGCCCAGTTTGCGGCCGTAGACCTCGACTTCCATGTCCGGCGGTGAGAACGCCAGTGCGTTCTCCAGCAGCTCGGCGAGCATGTGCGCGAGCTCGTTGACCATCGAGCCGGTGATCAGCACCTCGTCCATCCGGCGCAGCGCGGCCCGGCGGTAATCCTCTACTTCGGACAGTGCGGCGCGGACGACCTCGGTGACCGCCAAAGGTTTCGCGTACCGGCGCGGACCGGTCTCGCTCACCAGCACCAGCAAACTCTCGGCGTTCCGGCGCATGCGGGTGGCGAGGTGGTCGAGCTCGAACAGGTTCGCCAGTGCTGTCGGGTCCAGCTCCTCGCGCTCGAACTCGCTGATGAACCCGAGCTGGCGGCGGACCAGGTTCTGGTTCCGGCGGCCCAGGTTGGCCAGCGATTCCGTGGTGTTGCGGCGCAGGAGTGCCTGCTCGCCCGCCAGCTCGAACGCAGTGGTCTGGACCCTGTCCAGTGCGGCGGCGACGGACGCGATCTCGGTACCGGCCCGTTTCGGGGTCCGCACCGGTTCCGGCGGTTCCGGTGCGCCGCCGCCGGATGTGTGCCACCCGGCCACCGACGCGGGCAGCCGCCGGGCGGCGACGTCGTCGGCCTCGACGGCCAGCGAGGCCAGCGGCCGCACGATCGACCGCAGCGCCCCGATGACGAGGGTGAGTTCCAGCGCGACGGCGACCAGCGCGATCGCCAGGAAGATCATCAGCGCGGTGGTGGCGTCGTCGCGCAGCTGGGTCGCGCGGGCCTCCAGATCGGCACCGACCGACTGCTGCACGGTTCGCATCTGGTCGATGACCGAGGTCATCTGGTTCCACCAGTTGACCGGGTCGACGCTCTGCGCCAACGGCCCGGAGGTCGCCGCGATCGCGATGTTCTCCGATGCCGCGGCCTTCGTGGCGTTGTCGGAGCGCAACGCCGCGTCCAGCTGGGCTTGGCGGTCGGCCGTGGTGTTCAGTGCGAACGCCGCCAGCCCGGCCTGCTTCGACGCGCGGATCTCGGTGAACTTGATGTACTCACCGGTGTTGAAGCGACCGGAGGCGAAGACCCCGTTGAGGAACCCGCGTTCCTGGCCGGTCGCTTCCTTCGTGTCGGCGAGCGCGCCGAGGGCGAGCAGCCCGCGGCGCAGCTGCGCGTCCTGTGCCTGGTCGAACCCGAGGTCGACCTGGTTCAGCGCGGCGATCGCGGAGGTGTAGTAGCCGAAGGTCGTGGTGCGGTCGGCCCGCCCGGCGTCCACGCCCTGGCGGGTCGAGGTCAGATCGCTCAGCCGGCTCAGTGCCGTCTTGACCCGGTCCGCGCCGGAGACGTTGGTGGCGGCGACGGCCTGGTTGAGCGTGGCGAGTGCCTTGTCGGTCTTGATCCGCTGCGGCGGGATCGTTGCGGCGAAGCGGGTCTCACCGCCCATGAGGCCGTTGGTCAGACCACGTTCACGCTGGAGCTCCTGCGTGACGTCCTGCACGGTCAACGCGAGCGTCACCGCGGAGCGGGTCTGGCCGGCAGCAGTGTAGGCGCTCAGTTCGCCGGCGATCGTGATCCCCAGCAGCGCGATGACCAGCGCCACGGAGACGACGAGAATGCGGACCAGTCGGCCTCGGATGGTCTGGGAACCGAACAACCGCTCGAAGAAACTTGCGGATTGTTCGCCGCTACCACCATCGGCCGACGAACGATGGCGTGGACTCACAGCTCCTCCGCGACGCGCTGAATCATCGATGACGCGATTGTCCGACGCAGTGTTCTCGACGAGGGTGTTCTCGATGAGGTCCTCGAACGGGCATACGTTCCGATTTTTCGGCCATTTGGGCAAGCGTAAGATTTCATGACCGGCTGATCTTGTCAATACTACGTTCGGCGGGTCGACTCGGGGGGTCACTACCCCGAATAGCCTAGTCAAGCTCCTGGTCAGGTCATTTCTGTGGACCGGTGACAACCTTGCGGGTGAAACCGCCGGGCCGTTGCGGGGGCAACCGGGCTTCTGCTAATTTGGCGCCGAGTCCATCGCCCCGGTGCAAATTGCGGGTTAATTCTTCCGTTTCTTTGAGAGAGATAGAGATGGATACTGGTCGTGCCCGCCCGGCGGTGGGGACGGTGACCGGGGTCGACACGCACTGCCCCTATTGTGCACTTCAGTGTGGAATGTCACTCGGCGTCGGAACCGGGGTCGTTTCCGGTCGCGAATTCCCGACCAATGCCGGCGGTCTCTGCCAGAAGGGCTGGACGGCCGCGACCCTGCTGACCAGCCCCCATCGCCTCACTGCTCCCTTGCTGCGGGAAAACCGCGACGCGCCGCTGCGTCCCGTCAGCTGGGACGTCGCGCTCGACTTCGTCGCGTCGAAGCTCGCGGACCTGCGCCGGAAACACGGCCCGGACGCGGTCGGCGTGTTCGGCGGCGGTGGCCTCACGAACGAAAAGTCTTACCTGCTTGGCAAATTTGCGAGAGTTGCACTTTGCACCTCGCAGATCGACTACAACGGCCGGTTCTGTATGTCCGCCGCGGCCGCCGCCGGGATCAAAGCCTTCGGGGCCGACCGCGGGATGCCGTTCCCGGTCACCGACCTCGCCGAGGCGGACGCGGTGCTGCTCGTCGGCGCCAATGTGAGCGAGACCATGCCGCCGTTCATGCGGCACCTGCGCCCGGCCGCCGACGCAGGCGGGCTCATCGTCGTCGACCCGCGCCGCACACCGACCGCCGAGCACGCCGCGGTGCACCTGCAGCCGGTGCCGGGCACGGATTTGGCGCTGGCGTTGGGAATGCTGCACGCGGCCGTCGCGGATGGTTACGTTGATCACGCCTATCTCGCCGAGCGCACCACGGGGTTCGACGAGGTGTGGCGGATCGCCGCGGCCTGGTGGCCCGAGCGCGTCGAAGCGGTCACCGGGGTCGCGGCCGCCGACCAACGGGCCGCGGTGCGGTTGCTGGCCGAAGCACGCAGGGCGTACGTACTCACCGCGCGCGGCACCGAGCAACACGCCAAGGGTGTCGACACCGTTTCGGCGTGGATCAACCTGTGCCTGGCATTGGGCTTGCCGGGTCGTTCGGGGTCCGGTTACGGCTGCCTCACCGGTCAGGGGAACGGCCAGGGTGGCCGGGAGCACGGGCAGAAGGCTGACCAGCTGCCGGGCTACCGCAAGATCGACGACCCGGCGGACAGGGCGCACGTGGCCGGGGTGTGGGGCGTCGATCCCGATTCGCTGCCCGGTCCCGGCCGGTCGGCGTACGAGCTGCTCGATGCGCTGGGCACACCGTCCGGGCCGAAGGCGCTGCTGGTGTTCGGCAGCAACGTCGTGGTGTCCGCGCCGAACGCCGGTCATGTCGCCGATCGCTTGGCGTCGCTGGAGTTGCTGGTGACCGCGGACTTCGTGCTGTCGGAGACGGCAGCGTCGGCGGACGTCGTGTTCCCGGTCACGCAGTGGGCCGAGGAAGACGGCACGATGACCAGCCTGGAGGGCCGCGTCCTCCTGCGGCAGCGCGCGCTCGGCGCGCCCGACGGGGTCCGGACGGATCTGGAGCTCTTGCAGGGCTTGGCGATGCGGCTTGGTCAACCGGCCGAACGGTTTCCGGCCGAAGCCGAGCAGGTCTTCGACGAACTGCGCCGGGCGTCCGCGGGCGGGATAGCGGACTACGCGGGCGTGACGTACGACCGGTTGCGCGCCGGGGAGGCCTTGCACTGGCCGGTGCCCGACGTCGATCACCCCGGCACCCCCCGGATGTTCCTGGACGCCTTCGCCCACGCCGACGGGCTCGCGCGGTTCGTCGCGGTGGAGCACACCGGCCCCGCCGAGCGCGCCGACGACGAATTCCCGTTGTACGCCACCACCGGCCGGGTTCTGCAGCACTACCAGTCCGGGGCGCAGACGCGGCTGATCCCGGAGCTCGACGACGCGCAGCCGGAGGCGTTTGTCGAGGTGAACCCGGACACCGCCGGCCGAGCGGGCGTCCACGATGGACAGTGGGCTCGCGTGGTTTCGCGCCGGGGTGAGGTGCGGGCGCGGGTGCGGTGCGTATCGACGATCCGGCTGGACACGGTGTTCCTGCCGTTCCACTTTCCCGGCGCCCAGCGCGCCAACCTGATCACCAACCCGGCGCTGGACCCGACCAGCCGGATGCCGGAGTTCAAGGTGTGCGCGGTCCGGCTGGCCCCGGCATGAGGGTGGTGATCGCCGGCTACGGCATGGCCGGCGCGCGGTTGGCGGAGGAGATTCGCGCGCTCGACCGCTCGATCGCGGTGACGGTTGTCGGCGCGGAACGGCATCCGGCGTACAACCGCGTGCTGCTGTCGAGCGTCGTGGCCGGGAACATGCCCGTGCGTTCGGTGCTGCTGCACGACGAAGAATGGGCCGCCCGAGCCGAGGTCGATCTGCGGACCGGGACGTCGGTGACCTCGATCGGCGAGCAGCTGACGCTGTCCGACGGGTCCACTGTGGACTTCGACGCGCTAGTGCTGGCGACCGGCAGCAGTCCGTTGCTGCCACCGGTTCCGGGCCTCGCCGGCGCGGACGACGTGGTCGCCTTCCGCGGGCTGGACGACTGCGAGCGGATCATGGCGGCCGAGCGGGTCGCGGTGCTCGGCGGCGGGCTGCTGGGGCTGGAAGCGGCCAGGGGACTGACGGGCCGGGGGGTACCGGTGACCGTGGTGCACGCGGCCGGGCACCTGATGGAACGCCAGCTCGACGCCACGGCCGGCGCGACACTGGCCGGCGCGCTGGGCAAGCACGGCATCGACTTCCGGATCGGGCGCAGCGCGATCCAGCACCGGCAAGGCATGGGCTTGGTCCTCGACGACGGCACGTCGGTGCCCGCGGACCTCGTCGTCGTTTCGGCAGGCACGAAGGCCGAAACCGGGCTGGCCGAGGCTGCCGGAATCACTGTGGCCGGCGGGATCGTCATCGACGATTGCTTGCGTACCAGCGATTCCCGCGTCTACGCGATCGGTGACTGCGCCGCGCATCGGGGTAGCTTTCCCGGGCTCGTGCGGCCTGCCTGGGAGCAGGCCGCGGTGCTGGCGAAACTGCTCACTGGCGCGGACCCGTCCGCCCGGTATCGCGGCACGAGGTCCGTTACCCGTTTGAAGGCCAAGGGAATCGACCTCGCGTCCCTCGGCGAAGCGCACACCGAACCCGGCGCTCCAGGCGCCGAGGTCATCCGCCTCGAAGACCCATCGCGGGACCGCTATGCCAAGTTGGTGCTGCGCGACGACGTCGTCACCGGGGCGATCGTGCTGGGTTTCCCGGACGCCGCCGCGGCGATCACCCAGCTGCACGACACCGGCGCCCCGGCGCCTGCCGACCGGATCGCACTGCTGCTCGGCCGGGCCGCCCCGCCCGCCGGAGCCGCCGAGTCCACTGTGGTCTGCCAGTGCAACGGCGTCCCGCGCGGACGCCTTGTCGACGCGTGGCGGACCGGCGCCCGCACGGTCGAAGACTTCGCGAAGGCCACCAGAGCGAGCACCGGGTGCGGCGGCTGCGCCGCCGACCTGCTCGCGCTGACCGAATTGTTGGACCAAGAGAGCGCACCCCGCTAGATGGAGAGAAATGTCAACGACGACTGAAGCCCGACCCGGTCACCGCTGGATCCAGCGGTGGCAGCCCGACGACCCGGAGTTCTGGGCCGGTACTGGGAAGAAGATCGCGACTCGCAACCTGATTTTTTCGATCTTCTCCGAGCACATCGGCTTCTCGCTGTGGTCGATCTGGAGTGTGGTCGTGGTCGGCCTGCCCAAGGCCGGCTTCTCGTTCAGCATTGACGAGTTGTTCTGGCTGGCGGCGCTGCCGAACCTGCTCGGGGCGGCGATGCGGCTGCCTTACACGTTCGCGGTGACGAAGTTCGGCGGCCGCAACTGGACGATCATTTCCTCGCTGCTACTGCTCGTGCCGACCGGGATGCTGACCATCGCGGTGACCTCGCACGGGAGCTTCGGGTTCTTCCTGCTGGCCGCGGCCACCGCGGGGCTCGGCGGCGGCAACTTCGCGTCGTCGATGACCAACATCTCGTTCTTCTACCCCGAGACCCGGAAGGGTTTCGCCCTCGGCCTGAACGCCGCGGGCGGCAACCTCGGCGCGGCCGTGGTCCAGCTGGTCATCCCGGCGGTCATCGCCATCGGAACCGGCACGAACCTGGCCTACGCGGGGCTGTTCTACATGCCGTTCGCGGTCGCCGCGGCCATCTGCGCGGCACTGTTCATGGACAACCTCGCCGTGGCCAAGTCGGACTTCCCAGCGCAGGCAGCCGCGGTGAAACGCGGGCAGACCTGGGTGATGTCGTTCCTCTACATCGGCACGTTCGGCTCGTTCATCGGGTACTCGGCCGCGTTGCCGCTGCTGATCAAGACGCAGTTCCCGACCATTCACGGCAGCTACTTCGCCTGGCTCGGCGCGCTCGTCGGGTCGCTTTCGCGGCCGGTCGGCGGCTGGCTGTCCGACCGGATCGGCGGCAGCCGAGTCACGCTGTGGGCGTTCGTGGTCATGGCCATCGCCGCGATCGGGGTCGTCATGGGGGAGCAGGCCGGCAACTTCGGGCTGTTCTTCGGCGCGTTCCTGATCCTGTTCATCACCGCCGGCCTCGGCAACGGTTCGACGTACCGGATGATCCCGGCGATCTTCGTCAGCCAGGCCAAGCGTGAGGTCGCCGAAGGTGGCGACGAGGAAGAAGCCGTCCGGCGCGGACGCCGGGAAGCCGCGGCGACCATCGGGATCGCGTCGTCGATCGGCGCGTTCGGCGGATTCCTCGTCACGCGCGTCATCGCGAACTCGGTCGCGGCGCACAAGACGGCGGACGCCGCGTTCTACGTGTTCATCGGCTTCTACGTCGTGTGCGGCGCGGTGACATGGTGGTTCTACCGCCGCCGCAACGCTTTCTCCTCCACGACCCCCAGCCTCGCCTCGGCGAACGTCTGACCGTCCCGTCCAGGATCCCGCGAGGCCACCCTGTGGCGTTGAACGCCACGGGGGTGGCCCCGAGGGATCGCCGAAGCGGTACCCCAGCCAGCCCCGCTCGGCCGCAACCTCCTGCGCGGTTAGCGTCGTAGTGTTTCGGGGGTGGACGACACCGAATTCCTGGTCGAGGCCCTGCTCGAAGTACGTGACGGCAACCAAGCCGCAGCCGTTGCCGCGGCGCGCCGCGCGGCTGGGTCGACGCTTGGCCGAGAACTGATCGAGCAGTGGGAAGGCGTTGTCGGGCAAGGGGTTTACCACCAGCCTGCGGCGTTCACCGCCTTCGTTCGCGGAGGTGGGAACGTGAAGTTGTACACGCGGTTGAGCGACGAACTCGCGCGGCTGTACGACGAACTCGAACCCGCCGAGCTCGTCGATGTCGGCTGTGGCGACGGACTGGCGCTGGCTCCCGCGCTGGAGCGCGCGGCATGGGCTCCCGGGCGGATCGACCTCGTCGAGCCATCGGCAGCCTTGCTCGAAGCCGCTTCGACGCGGCTGACGGGACGGAACGCACACGCGTGGGGGTTGACCGCGCAGCAGTTCTTCGCCGAGGTCGGCGACCGCAGGTGGCCTCTCGCGCAGGCGACGTTCTCCCTGCAATCGGTGCCACCGGAGGACCGTGCCGGCGTCCTGCGCGCGCTGCGGGAGCACGCGGACAAGGTGGTGATCGCCGAGTTCGACGTGCCTGAGTATGTCGAACCCAGTATCGACCATGTCCGCTCTCTCGTGACCCGTTATGAGCGTGGCATCGCGGAGTACGGCGAAGACGCACACCTTGTCGCGCAGGGCTTTCTGTTGCCTGTGCTGCTGGGGCAGGTCGTCCCGGACGGCGTGCGCACGAACTGGGAGAAGCCGGCCGCGACCTGGGCGGAACAGCTGTCCGCGGCCGGGTTCGCGGACGTCGTCGTGACCCCGCTCGCCGACTACTGGTGGTCTCCGGCCGTGCTGATCACGGCGTCGTGAACACTGGATTCATGAACTCAGCGTGGGACGTCCGGCGGCTGCCGAGTGCGGAAGGCAAGATCTTCCTGGTCACCGGCGGCAACGCGGGTATCGGGTACTTCGTCAGTGAACAGCTTGCCGGGACCGGTGCCACCGTGGTACTGGGGAGCCGCGACGCGGGCAAGGCCGAAGCGGCGATGGGTGCGATCCGGTCGCGTGTACCCGGCGCACGCCTGCGGCATCTGCAGCTGGACCTCGCCGACCTGGGCTCGCTCAAGGCGTCCGCGGACGCGCTGGACATGGACCGGCTCGACGCTGTGATCCTCAACGCGGGGGTGCTCGCCCAAAACGTGCGGGGCGAGACGAAGGACGGTCACGAGCTCATGTTCGGGACCAACCACCTCGGGCACTTCGCCCTCGTCACGTACCTGCTACCGCTGCTCGCCGGGGGTCGCGTCATCACCGTGGGCAGCATCGCCGCGAGGTACGTCCGCCTGGATCTCGACGACCTCCAAACCACCCGCGGGTACAAGCCTTTTCCGACCTACAGCCGGTCGAAGCTCGCGCAGATGCTGTTCGGCTTCGAACTCGACCGCCGTCTGCGGGCCGCCGGGAGCACGACGTCGAGCGTGCTGACCCACCCCGGTGGCGCGCTGGACAGCATCACGCCGTCGCGCCCGCCGGTGTGGGTGCGCTCCACCCGCGACGCCCTGTTGTTCGGGCTGCCGCTGTCGATCTTCGTCCAGGGCAAGGACCACGCGGCTTGGCCAGCCGTCCGAGCCGCCCTCGACCCGTCAATCCAAGGCGGGCAACTCCTCGGCCCCCGGACACTGGGCGTGCGCGGGCAACCCAGGCTCGAACGCGTACGCCACACCATCGCCGACCCCGCCGTCGCCGCCCGCCTCTGGACCGCCTCCACCACCCTCACCGGCGTCGACCCCCTCCCCTGATCGCGCTCCATGCACACGAGAGTGCGTTCCAGGGCACTTTTGTACTTCTGTGCCCTCGTTGAAGTTTCAAGCAGGGCACAAAAGTGGCTCTTGTGTCGGATGTGTGGGTCCGCGACGCCTCAGTGGTGTCGGTGTGGCTGGTGAGGTTCTTGAGGTCAGCGGGTGTGGTCGGCTGGTGGTGACTGTGGGACTCGTCGGCGTGAACGTGGGACTCGCCGGGCCGGAGTGTG
>NZ_JAODNM010000160.1 GCF_025464955.1 Amycolatopsis sp.
CCAGGTGAGGCAGGATCTCAGCGAACTTCGCCGCCAGCGCGGTCCTGAACTCCTCGGTCATGCTCATGTCATCAGCATGCCACCCTACTCAACATATCCACGGTTAATTTACAGGCGAGCCCTAAGCTCCAGGCATTGGCGTCCAACGCACCTAATGTGGCCTTGAGGGACCCTCGGCGCACGACAGCGCGGGCCGGAACGTCAAGGGCTGCGGTGACCGGAGCGCATCGACCGGCTCAGAGGCCCCCCTTCCGTGGGGCTGGTGGTGTCGATGTGACTGCTGGGGCTGGCCGGTCCGGCGCCCCTGTGTACGAAAGGTCCCCCGATACAAATGATTTGTACTAAACGTCCCCCGAGTCACTCGCGCGCGACCCGCACCACCCCACCCGGCCTGCCCCCACCAAGGCGCCCACGTCCCCGCCCGGGGGCAAGGGGCGGAGCCCCACGGGGGATCCAAGGGGGCGGAGCCCTCCTTGGGCGGGGTCTGGGGGTCGCACCCCCAGGACATGCGAAAAAGACCCCTATTCGCGCATTCCGCGAATAGGGGTCTCCGTCTTTGTAGCGGGGACAGGATTTGAACCTGCGACCTCTGGGTTATGAGCCCAGCGAGCTACCGAGCTGCTCCACCCCGCGTCGTTGTGGTACCTACCCTACGCCTGGTGTTCGGGTGGGCGTAAGGCAGGTACCACTAGCCGTTCGGTCAGCTGCCGGGTTTGGCCGGGGTCGACGGCGGGGTGGCGCTGGCGGTGGCCGCCTCGAACTCCTTGCGCGCGGCGTCGAGTTGGGCCAGTGCCGCGCCCTGGTCGGCGAAGTTGCCGGCTTTCTGGGCGGCGGTCAGCTTGTCGAACGCCGCTCCGAGGTCCGCGACGGCTTTGTTCAGTGCCGCGCTGTTGCCGCCCGTGGACGGTGGTGTCGGCGTGGTCGACGACGCGGGCGGTGACGTCGGGGAGGTCGGCGGTAGACCTTGGCCGGGACTGGTCGTGGTGCCGGTAGTGGTGCCCGCTCCGAAGACCTGCGCCAGCGCGGCTTGGATGGTCGGTGCGTAACCGACTCGCCCGCCGTAGGACACCAGCACCTTCGCCAGCTGCGGATAGCTGTTCACCGTGCGTTGCTGGATATACACCGGCTCCACGTAGAGGAAGCTGTTGCCCACCGGCAGCGTGATCAGGTTCCCGAAGATGGCGGTCACGCTGGGGTTGGTGAACAGGGTTCGGTCCGAGGCGACCTGTGGATCGCTCTGGAACTTGTTCTGCACCTGGACGGGCCCGTCGACTTGGGTCACGCCACCCGCGTCAGCGGGTAGTTGCAGGACTCTGATCGTCCCGTAGTCCTTCGGATCGGACGACACCGACATCCAGGACGCCAGGTACTGCCGTACCTGACCGGTGAGCCCACTGGTCAGCTGGAAGGTCGGTGTTGCCTCCCCTGGCGACTGCGCGAGGACGTAGTAGCCAGGTTGATTGGCCACCCCGGTTGCGTTGGCCGCGGTGGCGCCCTCCTGCGTCGGGTCCTGCGGGACGCTCCAGAAGGCCTGCTGCGCGTAGAACTGGTGCGGGTCGTTGACGTGGTACTTCGCCAGCAGGTCGCGCTGGACCTTGAACAGGTCCTCCGGGTACCGGAAGTGCGCGCGGAGGTCCGGCGAGATGTCGGAACTCGGTTTGACCAGCCCCGGGAACACCTTCTCCCACGCGTTCAGCACCGGCTCCTTGTCGTCGGTCGCGTACAACGTGACGGTGCCGTCGAACGCGTCGACGGTCGCCTTCACCGAGTTCCGGATGTAGTTCAGCGAGCTGTTGCCCTGCTTGGCGACTCCGTTCAGCGAGTCGTTGGTGGCCTCGCCCAGCTGCGTCTGCTCCGAGTAGGGGTAGTTGTTCAACGTCGTGTAGCCATCAACGATCCACTTGATCCGGCCGTTGACGACCGCCGGGTACGGGTCGCCGTCGACGGTGAGCCACGGCGCGACCTTGCTGACGCGGGTCCGCGGGTCGCGGTTGTACATGATCTTGGAGTTGTCGCTGATGTTGCTGGAGAACAGGATGTTGCGCTCGCCGTACTGGGTGGCGAACACCAGCCGGTTGAACAGGCCGCCGACCGGGACGCCGCCGCTGCCGTTGTAGAGGTAGTTGCAGTCGGTCGCCGTGTCGCACTCACCCGGCGCCTGCCCCTTGGTCCCGCCGACGATCGCATAGCTGCTGGCCAGTTCGCCGTAGTAGATCCGCGCCTGCTTCACGTCGATCCCCGAACCGTCCGGGTTCTGCGTGTCGCTCGTGGTGGCCACCGGGTAACCGCCGTCGGACGACGAGTTCGCGTCGTTCAGCGCGCGGTCGACGGTGTTGGCCGGCGCCGCGACGAACCCGTTTCCGTGCGTGTAAACCATGTGCTCGTTGATCCAGCTGGTCTGGTTGCCGGTCAGGCCCGCGGTGTTGATCTCCTTGGCCGCGACGATGTAGTCCTGCGTGGTGTTTCCGACCGTGTAGCGGTCGACGTCCAGCTTCGCGGGGAAGCCGTAGAAGTTCTCACGGCCGACGCGCTGGGTGAAGGTCGGGCTGAGCACGTTCGGGTCGAGCAGGCGGATGTTGGGGATGGTGGTCTTGTCCGCGCTGACCTGCGCGGAGGTCGCGTCCGGTTGGCCGCTGACCGTCTTGTACTGGACGTTGTTCAGCCCGAACGCCTGTTTCGTCGCGTCCAGGTTGCGCTGGATCGACATGGCCTCTTTGTCGTTCGCGTTGGGGCGCACCGAGAACTGCTCGAGCACCGCGGGCCACGCCGCGCCGACCAGGATGCTGGAGAGGATCAGCAGTACCAGTGAGATCGCCGGGAGCTGGATGTTGCGCAGGAACGCGCCGACGAAGAACGCGATCGCGCAGATCACCGAGATGCACAACAGGATCAGCTTGGCCGGCAGTACCGCGTTGAGGTCGGTGTAGGTGGCGCCGTTGAACAGCGGGTTCCGGTCGGACAACAACAGGTTGTACCGGTCGAAGAAGTACTCCGCGGCCTTGAGCAGCACGAAGATGCCGACGGTGATGGCGAGCTGGACGCGAGCCGGGCCGGCGAGCTGACCGCCCTTGCCCGCCAGCCGGATGCCGCCGAAGATGTAGTGCGCGATCAGCGAGCCGATGAACGAGAGCACGACCGTGATGAACAGCCAGCCCAGCAGCCAGTTGTAGAACGGCAGCGTGAACGCGTAGAAGCCGATGTCGTTGCCGAACTGCGGGTCCTTCTGGCCGAAGCTGGTGCCGTTGAGGAAAAGCTGGATCACCTGCCAGTCGCCCTGCGCGTTGGCGCCGGCGATCAGGCCGACCAGCAGCGGGATCCCGATGCCGACCAGCCGGATCCGGCCGATGATCACGGACCGGTACCGCGCGAGCGGGTCGTCCGCGCCCGACACCGGCACGAACACCGGGCGGTTGCGGTAGGCGATGGTCAGGCTGATCGCCAGCGCTCCGCCGACCAGCAGCCCGACCACGAAGAAGAGCACGATCCTGGTCACCAGGACGGTGCTGAACACCGACTGCGCGTGGACCTCGCCGAACCACAGCCAATCGACGTAGGTGTCGAGGAGTCTGGAGCCGAGCAGCAGGATCAGGATGATCACCGCCGCGATGATCAGCAGGATCCGGCTTCGCCGAGACAGCTTCGGCAGGCTCACAGGGGGCCGAGTGGCCACTGCACACGCTCCTGGTGTTCGAGATCTGATTCGCGGGACGCTGGTAGGGCGAGCGACCCATGCTGACCTAACTCTACGGACAGTCGTTCGAGTTCCCGGGACCCGGCCGAACCGGACTCAGGTGCGACCCCGTCCCGGCCCGCCTGCGACGATGTCACCCATGGCATCGAGTGAACAGCAATCCCGGCGTGGCGGCATCGCCGCCCTCGCCCGTGAAGTCGAGGAGTTCGTCGCCTCCGGAGGCTGGGACCAGCCCCCGCAACTGTTCGCGCTGGTGCCGACGGCCGCGTTGCTGGACGAGCAGCCCGAGCTCGCGGGACAACTGGACGCGTCCAGCCCGCTGACGCCCGTCGCGCAGGAGTCATTGCCCGACGGCGATCTCGGTGAGGCACTCGCCAAGGTCGCCTGGCCGGACCTGGTGCTCGGCTGCGCGCTGGTACAGGAGATCATCGTGCTGCCGCCGGACGCCGAGGCCGATCTCCCCGCCGACGTCGACTCCGACGCGGAGAGCCTGCGGCGTGCCGCGGCCGATCACCCCCGCCGCACCGAAGCCCGGCTCGTGGCGGCGGTACTGCGCGAGGGCGACGTCGCCTGCGTGATGCGGCTGCGCGGCGGCAAGCCGACGGCTCCGGCTGGAGTCGACGCTCCGGGGCCGAAGTCGACCGGGAACACTGTGGACGCCGAGGGCAACGCCGTCGACGAGATCATCGAGCACCCGGAACTGGCCCCGAACCTCCTCGAAGCGCTGAAAACGACTTTCCTGCCCGGCTGACCCGCTCTCCGATCGCACTACGTCCCGAAGGTGGTGTTCCCGGCGGATCCGGCCGGGAACACCACCTTCGTCACTACTGCGCGACCGGGCGGTCAGCACGACGGGGTCGGCCTCCCGGCCTTCAGGTCGGCCAACGCGGTGAGCGCGGTGTCCAAGCTGGACACCTTGATCAGGTTCAGCCCCGCCGGGTCTGCGGACTTGGCCTCCGCGCAGTTCTGCTGCGGGACCAGGAAGTCGGTCGCGCCGGCGTCACGGGCCCCGATCACCTTGAACGAGATCCCGCCGATCGGGCCGACGACACCCTTTTCGGTGATTTCCCCGGTACCCGCGATATGCCGCCCGCCGGCGAGGTCCTGTCCGGTCATCCGGTCGACGATGGCGAGGGTGAACATCAGGCCGGCCGACGGGCCGCCGATGTCCTGCAGCGAGATCTTGACGTCGAACGGCACGTCGGCGCGGTCGATCGGGGTCAGCCCGATGAACCCTTCGGGGCTCGCGTCCGGCCGTTTCGCCAGCGTCAGCGACTTCGTGGTGGGCGGCTGCGTGCCATGGACGAAGGTGATCGAGATCGTCTGGCCCGCCTTGGTGCCGGTCAGCGCGGCCCGCACGTCGTCCTCGCCGGTGACCTTCTTGCCATTGACCATGAGGATCTGGTCGCCGGGGGCGAGCACATGGTCTGCCGGGCTGTTCCCCACGACGTCGTTCGCGAGCACCTTCACCGGATAGTGGAGGTGGCTCAGCGCGGCGACCTCGGCGTTGCTCTGGGAGTCCTTGAACGCCTTGACGTTCTCCTGCGCGACCTGGTCGCTCGACTGTCCCGGCGGGAAGTACTCGTCGCGCGGGGCCAGCGCGTCACTGCTGCTGGCCCACAGGCCGAGCGCGGTGAACAGACTGATGTCGTCGCGCAGGGAAACGGTCGTCATCCGCAGCTGGCCGGTGGTGGGGAACTCCTGGTGTCCGGAAATCTGGATCACCGGTGCGCCCGACTGGTCCTTGCCGAGGGTGTCGAAGGTGGGGCCCGGACTGATCGAGACATAGGGCACCGGCACGGTGAGCCCCAGTACGAGGAACACGACGAACAACACGCCACTGATCAGCAGGGTCCAGCCGCGCCTGGTCAACCGGCGGCCGGTACGCCGCGAGTTCCCGATCGGTTCACCGGGAGCCTGCGGGGGCCGCTCGGCCGTGACTTCATCATGGGGCTTGCTCACCCGCGACAGCGTACGGTGGGTGTGTTCGCTTCCCGGTGAAGGCCACGCCTCACGACAGGATGGTGCGGCCCTGACCGGCCTATCCGCGTACGGTGGTGCCATGAGCAATCTCCCGTTCGGCTTCGGACCGTCCGATCCCGATAAGCGCGGCGAAAACGATCCTTCGGACCCGAGTGGCCAGTCCTCGGGCGAGGCGTTCAACCAGCTCGGTCAGATGCTGAGCCAGCTGGGTCAGATGCTCAGCCAGGCCGGCAACTCCACCGGGCCGGTGAACTACGACCTGGCGAAGCAGATCGCGCTGCAGAACCTGAGCGGCAGCGAGGACGCGAAGATCGGTTTCTCCTCCTCAGGCACCGGGGGCGATTCGTCGACGGCCGTGCGCGACGCCGCCCACCTCGCGGAGCTGTGGCTCGACGCCGCGACGATCCTGCCCGCCGGCGCGACGTCGACCGAAGCCTGGTCGGCCCGCAGCTGGGTGGAGAAGACCCTGCCGACCTGGCAGCGCCTGTGCGATCCCGTCGCGAAGCAGATCAGCGGCGCATGGGTCCAGGCGATGCCGGAAGAGGCGAAGGAAGCCGCCGGCCCGATGCTCGCGATGGTCGGCCAGATGGGCGGGATGGCTTTCGGCTCCCAGCTCGGCAATGCGTTGGCACAGCTGGCTTCCGAGGTGCTCACCTCCACCGAGGTCGGCCTGCCGCTCGGTCCCGCCGGCACGTCCGCGCTGCTGCCGGCGAACATCGAGAAGTTCACCGAGGGGCTGGAGCTGCCCAGCAGCGAGGTCCTCGTGTACCTCGCCGCGCGGGAAGCCGCACACCAACGTCTTTTCTCGCACGTGCCGTGGCTGCGGCAGCGTCTGCTCGCCACCGTCGAGGAGTTCGCGAACGGCATCACCGTCGACATGTCGGCGGTGGAGCAGCTCGCCGGACAGGTCGACCCGAACAACCCGGCCAGTATCGAAGAGGCGATGTCCTCCGGGCTGCTGGAGCCGAAGACCACCCCGGAGCAGCAGGCCGCGCTCAGCCGGCTCGAGACCCTGCTCGCGCTCGTCGAGGGCTGGGTCGACGTCGTCGTCGCGGAAGCCGTCGGCGATCGGCTGCCCGGTGCCGCGGCACTGCGGGAGACCCTGCGGCGGCGCCGCGCCACGGGCGGCCCGGCCGAGCAGACCTTCGCCACGCTCGTCGGCCTCGAACTGCGACCGCGCCGCATGCGGGCCGCTTCGGCACTGTGGAAGCTCGTCGGGGAGCGCTACGGCAACGAGAAGCGCGACAACCTCTGGTCGCACCGCGACCTGATGCCGACCGCCGAAGACCTCGACGACCCGTTGGAGTTCGCGGACCGGCTCGGCGGCGAAGACACCACCGACGACCTGGACCCGATCGCCGAGCTCGAGCGGACCGAGCGCGCCGAAAAAGAGGCGAAGGCCAAAGACACCAAGGCAACCGACGACACCAAACCGGCCGACGACGAGTCCAAGAAGGACGATCCCGAAGCCTGACCGCTTCTCGCGGTGAACGTCCGGAAGGCCCCTTTCACGATGCGAAAGGGGCCTTCCGGACGTTCGGCTCAGTCTTCGGCTGGCTCGATCTCCAGCCCCGCGGCGGCGGAGAGCCCCTCGAGGAAACCGATGGCCCGTTCGGCCTTCGGATACCGGCGCACGAGCGCCCAGAACTCGGCGTTGTGCGGGGTCACGCGCAGATGGGCCAGCTCGTGGACCAGCACGTAGTCGAGCACCCAGGTCGGCACCTCCTGCAGGCGCCTGCTGACCCTGATCGTGGCGTCCACCGGAGTGCACGACGCCCACCGGGTGCGCATCGGCGCGACCCAGCGGACGCTGGCCGGGGTCGCCGAGTCGTCGAAGTACTTCGACGACAGCTGGGCGCACCTGTCCAGCAGGGTCAGATCGGAGGTCTTCGAACGCGGGAGCGGAAGGCTCTCGGTGCGCTGCAGCTTGCGCTGCATCTCGGCGACCCAGTGTTTCTCTTCGGCGCGCGTCATCCTCGCCGGGATCATGACGACCAGGGTGTCGCCGTCCCGATACGCGCTCACGGTACGACGGCGCCGCGGACTGCGACGCACCTCGACCTTCTCATCCGGTAGCGGCAGTTCCTGGTTTGTCTTGTCCCGGCTCCTCAGTGAGGGCACCCGCGCTTCGGCCACTCGACAACGGTAAGGCCATGCACCGACAACTCCGATGGCTGGAAGGTCACATCCCCGAGTTGTCCACAAGAGGCTTCCCCTGTGGATAACTCGGCCTTCGTGGGGCGGTCCGGGGTCTGCGGTCTGTCACGCTGAGCGCATGACTCCACCGCCAGCCGACGTCGCCGAAGTCATGCTCCCGGCTCGTCCGCAGCTCTTACCAGGTCTTTCCGTTCTCGATCGCGGGCCGGACGAGGTCCAGATCGGCCTCGATCCCCGGCATGCCGTGGTCGCCGGCGGGCTGCCACCAGCGGTGATCGCGGCGCTCCACCGCCTCGACGGATCGACCCGCATCCACACCCTGCTCGATCTCGCTGAAAGCGAACAAGCGGAGCAGCTGCGCGAGCTCCTCACCGAGCTCGCCGGTCGGGGGCTGATCAAGGAGGCGGAGCCGCAGAAGCACGACAACCACCCGGAGCCGGGCTTCTGGTCGCTCCACACCGGCAGGCACCCCGCTGAGACGGCGTCGCTCCGGGGCCTCAGCACCGTCGTGGTGCACGGGGACGGCCGCCTCGGCGTGGCGGTCGCGACCCAGCTGGCCACGGCCGGAGTGGGGCACGTGGAGACGCGGGCGCTGGGGCGCGTCACCGAGCATGATCTCGGTTCCGGATACCTCGAAGCCGATATCGGCCTCACCCGCCGCAAAGCGGCCGCCGAAGCCGTCCGCCGGGTCAACCCGGCCACGATGACCGGCCGCCTGCACGGGTCCACCAGACCCGGCCTGGTGCTGCTGACCGACGCCGTGGTGCCCGCGCCCGAGGTGGTGAACGACCTGTTCCACGACGGGATCCCCCATCTGCCCGCCCGCGTCCGCGACGGCGTCGGCATCGTCGGCCCGCTGGTGCTCCCCGGCCGCACGAGCTGCCTGCGGTGCGCGGATCTGCACCGGACCTCGCTCGATTCGTGCTGGCCGCGGGTGGCGGGCCAGCTCGCCGGGCGCACCCAGCCTGCCGACCTCGGTGACATCCAGGCCTGCGCGGCGCTCGCGGTGGCGCAGGCGCTGCGGGTGCTCACGCCGGGTGACCGGCCGCCGCCGGTCTGGAACACCACCCTCGAAATCGATTTCTACGCGGCGAAAGTTCGTCGCCGCCCGTGGCCGCCACACCCCCGGTGCAGGTGCGGCGCGCGGTAGCCGACTACCGCAGGTGACGTAGCCGGTCCCGCTCGCCGTACCACGGACCGAGTAGACCGAGGTACGTCAGTGAGCGGCTGCGCCCGGAGACTCCGGCAAGGCAGAATCAACCAGGTGACCGACTCACGCGACTGGATCGACGACCGGGCCGACGCCGCCATGCCGCGTAAGGGAGCCGCTCGCACGGCGAAACTGGCCAGCATCCCGCTCGGGATGGCAGGCCGCGCGGTCGGCGGCTGGGGACGGCGGCTGACCGGCCAGAACGCGGACGAGATCAGCGCGGCACTGTCCGCCAAGGCCGCCGAGCAGCTGTTCGAGGTTCTCGGCACGCTCAAGGGCGGCGCGATGAAGTTCGGGCAGGCGCTGAGCGTGTTCGAAGCCGCCGTGCCTGACGAGTTGGCCGCGCCCTACCGGGAAGCGCTGACGAAGCTGCAGTCGGGCGCGCCGCCGATGCCCATCCGGCAGACCCACCGGGTGCTGACCGAACAGCTCGGCAGGAGCTGGACCAGCAGATTCTCGGAGTTCAACGACCAACCCGCCGCCGCGGCGAGTATCGGCCAGGTCCATCGCGCGGTCTGGCACGACGGCCGGGAAGTAGCGGTCAAGGTCCAGTACCCCGGCGCCGACGAAGCCCTGCGAAGCGACCTGAAGCAGCTCCAGCGGTTCAGCAGGCTCTTCCAGGCGTTCGTCCCCGGCACCGAGGTCAAGCCACTGCTGGCCGAGCTCGCGGCCAGGATGGACGAGGAGCTCGACTACCTGGCCGAGGCGGAGAACCAGCGAGCGTTCGCGAAGGCCTTCGAGGGCGATCCGGGCGTGCTGGTGCCACGTGTCGTGGCGAGCGCGCCCAAGGTCGTGGTGACCGAGTGGGTCACCGGCACCCCGCTCGCCGACATCATCAAGAGCGGCGAGATCGCCACGCGCAACGAGGTCGGCAGGCTGCTGACCGAGTTCCACTACTCGTCGCCGGTCCGGGCCCACCTGCTGCACACCGACCCACATCCCGGCAACTTCATGTTCACCGCAGACGGCCGCCTGTGCGTGATCGACTTCGGCGGCGTGTCCAGGCTCCCCGACGGCATCCCCCGCCACTTCGGCGAGATGACCAGGTTGGCGCTCGACGGCAAGTCGGCCGAGCTGATGACGCTGCTGCGGTCCTGGGGGTTCATCCGCGAAGGCACCGAGCTCAGCGCGGACGACGTGCTGTCCTACCTGGCGCCCTTCACCGAGCCGCTGGCCACCGAGACCTTCCACTTCACCCGCCGCTGGCTGCAGAAACAGGCGGGCCGGGTCGGGGACACCCGCGGCCGGGACTTCCGCACCAGCCGGTCGCTGAACCTGCCACCGGAGTATCTGATGATCCACCGGGTCACCGCCGGTTCGACCGGCATCCTGTGCCAGCTCGACGCCGAGATCCCCGCCAGGGCGATCGTGGAACGGTGGCAGCCCGGATTCGCCGACTGAGCCCAAGTTATCCACAGGTCCGGCCGAAATCGCGCGAAAACGCCACTCGCGGGCCCGAGTTGTCCACATCTTCGCCGATCGGGTTCTACCCGGATGGCCCAGCCGTCACGCTGGATCCATGACCCTCATCGACGGCGCGCTGAGCGCCGACGCGCCGGACGGCGTGATCACCACCGCGGGGCTGCGCGCGGCCGGACTGTCTTCGGCCCGGGTAGCGAGGCACTGCCTGCCGGGCGGTCCGTGGCGCCGGCTGCTGCCCGGCGTCGTCATGCTCGGTTGCGGCGCGCCTACCCGGCGTCAGCAGCTTCGAGCGGCCATCTTGAAGTTCGACGGGGACGCGGTGGTCACCGGCCTCGATGCGCTGTGCGCCCACGGCGCCCTGCACCCGCTGCCCTGGGGAATCCATCTCCTGGTCCCGCCGCACCGGCGAACCGAGCCCGGTGAGTTCGTCGTCACCCAGCGGACCAGCCGGATACCGGACCCGGTCTTGATCAACGGCATCCCGTTCGCGCCGGCGGCCCGGGCCGCGCTCGACGCCGCGCGGCGGGAAGGCGATCCGCGGCGACTGAAACGGTTGCTGAGGCTGCCGCTCTACTGGGGACTGTGCACCAAGGACGAACTGTTGGCGGAGCTCGATGCCGGCAACCAGCGCGGCTCGGCGGCCGTCCGGGCGGTTCTGCGTCAACTCGACTCCTCGGCAGGCACGTTCGCCCACGGCATGGCCAAGGAGCTACTCAAGAGTGCCCCACTGCCGCCACCGTCTTGGAACGTCACCATCTGCGATCTCCGCGGCCGTCAGATCGCCGTCGCCGATGCCTGGTGGGACGAGATAGCGCTGGCCTGGTTGTTCACCCCGCCCGGCAAGGAGATGGCCGGCCACGGCTTGACCCCGCTGGCGTTGAAGGCCGCCGGCGTGGTCGTCCTGCGCACCTCGGCGGAAAAGCTGTATGAGGCACCCGAAGAAGTCCGCCAAGAGGTCGTCAGCGCGTTCGGGGAAGCTCTTCGGCGCAGGCGCCCGAAAGTGCAGGGACTTCGCGACGTCCGGTCGGATCAGGCGGCATGACCGGACTCACCAGTATTCTTCGGGCAGTTTGCCTTCGATATCCCGGACGTGGGCCCGCCCGCAGTCCGGGCAGAGCCACCGCTGCGCCCCACTGTCCCGATCGGAAACCCAGGCCAGCGCGGCCATTCCGGCGGCGTCCGCACGCCTGGCGCCGCACTGGGAGCACACGGCCGGGTCCGGGTCCGTCACCTCGACCGTCCCCAGTAGACGGTCCCGGTGGCGAACAGGAAAACGTCCTCACGGTTGCCCAAAAAGGCTGGATCCGCCGGATCGGTGAGGCGGTGGACCGTTTCCTGATCGGCCTCACCGACCCGTTCAGCGCCTGCCCGGGAAATCCAGGCCAACTGGTCCAGCGCCGCGGCGAGAACAGCGGCGGACGCGGGCGCCGGATGGTCGAACAAGTAGCTGAAGGAGGTGACGTCAACGAGGCCCGCCCTCCTCAGCGCGACATTCCAGCCATAAGGCATTGCCACCACACCTGCCATCCCGGCGCGCAACTCGCAGAACCATTCGTCGCGAGCGGCGAGCAGGCGACGTTCCAAACCCGGCTCGCCGATGCCGAGTTCCCAGGGCAGGCACTGGCTCTGGCGTGGGCCTTCGGCGAGCGCCAGCACGCCGCCGTCACCGAGTGTCGCGGCCAGCGCCGCGACACCCGCCTGCTGATCGGGCAGGTGGTGCACGACCGCGGACGCCCAGATCAGGTCCGCGGGTGGAACAACGTCCGAGGGAAGCCCGCCCGCGATGTCGGCGACCACGGTGCTGACGCGCACCGGCGCTCCGGCGGCCGCTTTCGTCGCGGACTCCAGGGCCTGCTCGAGCAGGACCTCGGTGGCATCCACCAGGATCAGTGTGCCGCCGCCGCGCCTGCCCAGCTCCGCCGCGAGCGCGGCGCTCATCCCTCCGGTGCCACAACCCACGTCGACGACGGTGGCAGTGTCCGGCAGTTCGCTGGTCAGGCGCGACGCGACCCCGGCGAAGGTTTCGGCGTCCAGCGCGTCTCCCCTGAGCATCGCCGGAAGCCGCGCCGCCCAGTCGACTTCGTCATGGGTATGTGCGGGCATGGCCGTCATTCAACACGAAGGCCGGCGTGCGGACAGCCCTTTGACGGGTGGGTGGCCGCGGTCGTGAAGACCGCGGGCACCCACCCGTGGGGATCACCTCTCGTAGCGGTGGGCGCGACGAGCCGCCCACTGGGAGATCCGCTGCCAGCGGCGTACGGCGCGAAGGTTGCCGTACTGCCGACAGGCTCGGATGTCCTCTTCGAGATCGCGTATTCGTGCTTTGGACAGTTCTTCGTGAAGCAACATCTCGGCGGTCTCCTTGACCTTGATTTCATTGACTTTGGTCGGTGCGGCGGTCAGCGGCGCGCGCCGTGCCTCGTAATCCCTGGTGGTGACGGGCGTGATGTTCATGCCGCTGCGCTCTCTTCACGGGCGGCCGCCGGGCGGGCGGTCGGCTGGTCGACGGTCGCGTTCTTACGCGGACGCCCACGGGGACGCTTGCGCGCGACGACAGCGCCCCGCTCGAAGATCTCCCCGCCCCAGACACCCCACGGCTCACGCCGCGCGAGCGCTCCGGCGAGGCAAGCCGCACGAACCGGGCAGTCCCCGCAGAAGCCCTTGGCGCGCTCGAGCTCGGATGGTGCCTCGGCGAACCAGAGGTCGGCGTCGCCCGAACGGCAAGGCAGCGCGAACTCCGGCGAGTCGATGGCGTCGAGCAGGTCCCCGACCCCGGTGTCGACGAACCCGCCGACCTCCCCCGGCGCGAAGGCAAGTGCCGATGACATTTCTGTTCCCCTTTGTGTGGTTTCCACTGGTGGCGTAACGGTTTTCGGGCTTGCGGTTGAGCTGGACAACGGTGCACCCAACTGTTCTCGGCCGAACTTTGCTGAACATAAAAAACACGAAGGCCGCGGATCCGATGTACGGTTCCGCGGCCTTCGTGAGCCTGTCGTCCTGACTTGGCGTCAGGGACTTCGCTCCCGTAGAGACAACGGAACACGGAACTGCTTGATGGTCGGAAGATCCACGGTCGCCTGGACATACGTCCGGGCAGCGACGAGGGAATCACGCACAGCGATCGCGCCGAAGACACTCGGTTCGCCATCATGCGTGCGCCCCGGCGCGAAAGAGCCCAGATTGGTCCAGCCCATACCGGTACCCCGGCGCGAGTACTGGGCCGAGGCATCGGCGCAGGACATGAAGGTGCCAGGGTTCGGAATCTTCGTGACGTTGATCATTTCTCCAGCACCTCCTCACTGCTCCCGTCGCGCCACTCTCGCGGCTGCGAACCTCTCTGACAAAGCTCTGCTCCCCAGCGCTCCCGCGCGGATTACAGAAGGTTATTGCCCCCGAGCACACCAGGGCAACTCATTTTCCGGTTTTCTCTCTCAACCGACGAAGATCGCCTCTCATCAGCGGGTTCGCCGCGCCGATCATCGAGACGGCGCGGTCAAGACACCGCCGACCGCCGGATGACTTCGAGCACCTCCGCGCCGAAGCGCTCCAGCTTCGTCGCGCCGATCCCGGAGATCGACACCAGCGCTCCGTCATCGGTCGGGCGCTGCTCGGCGATCGCCACCAGCGTCGCGTCAGTGAACACCACGAACGTGGGCACCTTCAACTCCCTTGAGCGCTCGACCCGCCACGCCTTCAGCCTGGCCAGCAGATCCTCGTCCACATTGGACGGACATTTGGCGCAGCGGCTGAGCTTGATGTCCATGGTCTCGACCAATGGGCTGCCGCAGACCCGACACCGGGTCTTCGTGCCCGTGGGCTTCTGCGTCGAGCGGCTCGCCGCCGCTGCCCGCGCCGCCGGGTGGTCCTCCGGGACCAGCCCGTAGAGGAAACGGCTGCGTCGGCGGTTGCGACGGCCCCCGGGTTTCCGAGACAACGCCCAGGACAGCCCCAGATGTTCACGCGCCCGGGTGACACCTACATAGAACAGCCGCCGTTCTTCCTCGATGGCGGCGTCGTCACCGTCGGCATGTTGGATCGGGACGGTCCCCTCCGCGAGGCCGACGAGGAACACCGCATCCCACTCCAGTCCCTTGGCCGCGTGCAGCGAGGCCAGGGTGACCCCCTCGACGGTCGGGGGGTGCTGGGCGGCCGCACGCTGGTCGAGTTCGTTCACGTACCGCGAGAGGTCGGCATCGGAAACCGTCGCGGCCAGCTCCTCGGCCAACTCGACCAGGGAGAGCAGCGCGTCCCAGCGTTCCTTGGCCGCGCCACCGCCCGCCGGTGGCTGTTCGGTCAGGCCGACCGGCGCGAGCACCCTGCGGACGATCGTCACGAGGTCGCCCTCGGCATTGCCGCCGGAGGCGGTGCGGAGCGCGATGATCGCTTGACGCACCTCCTTCCGCGCGAAGAACCGCTCGCCACCGCGGACGAGGTACGGCACGTTCACCTCGGACAGCGCCTGCTCGTAGGCCTCGGACTGGGCGTTGACCCGGTAGAGCACCGAGATCTCGCTGGCGGCCACCCCGCCGTCGATCAGTTCGCGGATGCGACGGGCCACGGCCTGGGCCTCGACGACCTCGTCGTCGTACTCCGCGAACCTCGGTTCCGGGCCGGCGGGCCGCTGCCCGATCAGCTTGAGCCGGGAGCCTGCCGGACGGCCGCGGGCCGCGCCGATCACCTGGTTGGCCAACGCCACGACCTGCGGGGTCGACCGGTAGTCCCGCTCGAGCCGGACGACGGTGGCCTCGGGGAACCGGCGAGTGAACTCCAGCAGCGGACGCGGCGACGCGCCGTTGTAGGAATAGATGGTCTGGTTGGCGTCACCGACGACGGTCAGGTCGTCACGGCCGCCGAGCCACGCGTCGAGCAGTCGCTGCTGCAACGGCGTCACGTCCTGGTACTCGTCGACGACGAAACAGCGGTAGCGGTCGTGGAACTCTTCGGCGACTGCCCCGTGCTCCTCCAGCGCGGCCGTGGTGTGGAGCAGCAGGTCGTCGAAGTCGAGCACCTGAGCGGCGTTCTTGAGCTTCTCGTAGTTGCGGTACACCTCCGCCACCTGTGTGACGGCCGCCGGGGTGTCACGCTGGGTGCGGGCGGCGATCAGCGGGTAGTCGTCCGGCGTGACCAACGAGGCCTTGGCCCACTCGATCTCACTGGCCAGGTCGCGCAGGACCTCGGTCTCGGTGCCGAGGCCGACCTTCTGCGCGGCCTGCCCGACGTACCGGAACTTGTTGTCGAGCAGGTCCCACGGCCGGTCGCCGACGATCCTCGGCCAGAAGTAGCGAAGCTGGCGGCGGGCGGCGGCGTGGAACGTCAGCGCCTGGGCAGCCTCGATCCCGAGCCCGCGCAGGCGGGTGCGCATCTCACCGGCCGCTCGCGCCGTATACGTCACCGCCAGCACCTGCCCGGCCGCGACGTGCCCGGCCCCGACCAGGTGCGCGATACGGTGCGTGATCGTGCGGGTCTTGCCGGTACCCGCACCGGCGAGGACGCAGACCGGCCCTCGGGGCGCGGCCGCGGCGGCCCGTTGTTCGGGGTCGAGCCCGTCCAACAGGCCCGGTCGACTCTTCGAAGAAGATGCGCTAACCACGAGCCGATCCTCGCAGAGGGGGCCGACGGGTCCTAGCCTGGCCACCCGGCCGTATCCTGGTGAGATGGCGGGAAAGCAGGATAAGGAAGCTGCCAAGCAGGCCAAGAAGGAGAAGCGCGCGGCGGGCAAGGCTCGGCGCGGGCAGATCTTCCAGGCATTCAAGATGCAGCGCAAGGAAGACAAAGCGCTCATCCCCTGGATGCTCGGTTCCTTCCTGGTCATCGCAGGTGTGCTCTTCGGTGTCGGGTTCATCTTCAAGATCCAGTGGGCGTTGCTGCCCTTCGGCATCTTGCTCGGTGTGCTGGCCGCGGTGATCATCTTCGGCAGGCGTGTGCAGAAGACCGTTTACGCGAAGGCTGACGGGCAGGCCGGCGCGGCCGCCTGGGCGCTGGACAACCTCCGCGGCAAGTGGAAGGTCACCCCCACGGTGGCGGCCACCACGCAGTTCGATGCCGTGCACCGCGTACTCGGCGCGCCGGGGGTCATCCTCGTCGCCGAGGGCGCGCCGCACCGGGTGAAGACACTGCTCGCGCAGGAGAAGAAGCGGGTGTCGCGGCTGATCGGGGACACACCGATCTACGACGTGATCATCGGCGGCGACGAGGACCAGGTCCAGCTCCGCAAGCTGCAGAACTACATGATGAAGCTCCCGCGGAACATGAAGCCCGCGCAGGTCGACGCGCTCGAGGCCAAGCTGGCCGCGCTCGGCAACCGCGGTGCCGCCATGCCCAAGGGCCCCATGCCCGCCGGCGCGAAGATGCGCAACGTGCAACGCAGCGTCCGCCGCCGCGGCGCCTGACCCCACCGACCCCAAGCTGACCCCCGACACCGCGCCGGGGGTCAGCGCATGCGGACGAGAACCGTGCCGGTGAGGCGGTCGGCCCAGCTGCGCCCGTCGAGGTTGCGGACGGCCGAGGGGATGACCACCGCGGAGAGCACGCAGCGCACCAGCGCACGCCAGACGCCGAGCATGGTCTCGCCGTCGAGCCTGCCGACGCGGATGCCCACCGCGGCCATGCCGGGGGTGAAGCCGAAGAACGCCGCCGAAATCAGGGTGATGATCGCCCAGGCGGCACCGGACCATAGGTTGAACGCCTGCATCGCGGCCGTGTTCTGCAGGTCGGGATGCACGAAGATCAACGTCACCAGCCACGCGAGCACCAGGTCGACGACAAAAGCCAGCACTCGGGAGCCGCCGGTGGCCGCCGAACCGAGGCCGCTTTCGGGCAAGCCCAGTCTTTCGCCGCGCCACCGTAACGCCTGGTCATCACCAGCCGTCGTGCCCTCGCCGGTCCCAGGCAGCCACTCTCCGGTCCATCTCGCCACCCATCTAGGGTAGGCCGGTGGCGCAGCGCACATCTTCCCTGGTCGACTGAGCCTGAAAGGCCGCCCGTTAACACCGGCGAAACATTCGGGTGACGGACGGGCAACACCGCGCTCCTAGCGTGAGCCAAAGAGAGTACTGCCGCCGGCAACGAACGAGAAGGAGTCACCGAGGGTGTCCACTACTCCAGACGATATCCAGAAGCTGATCACGGACGAGAGCGTTGAGTTCGTCGACATCAGGTTCTGCGACCTTCCGGGCGTCATGCAGCACTTCACGGTCCCCGCGAAGGCGTTCAACGCCGAGGCGTACGAAGAGGGCCTGGCCTTCGACGGTTCCTCCGTTCGTGGTTTCCAGTCGATCCACGAGTCCGACATGCTGCTGCTGCCGGACCCCGAGACGGCGCGGATCGACCCGTTCCGCAAGAACAAGACCCTGAGCCTCAACTTCTTCGTGCACGACCCGTTCACCCGTGAGGCGTACAGCCGCGACCCGCGCAACATCGCGCGCAAGGCCGAGCAGTACATCTCCGAGTACGGTGTCGCCGACTCGGTGTACTTCGGCGCGGAGGCCGAGTTCTACATCTTCGACTCCATCCGCTTCGACTCCGCCGAGAACGGCTCGTTCCACGAGATCGACTCCGTCGAGGGCTGGTGGAACACCGGCGCCGACGAAGAGGGCGGCAACCGCGGCTACAAGACGAAGTTCAAGGGCGGCTACTTCCCGGTTCCCCCGACCGACCACTTCGCGGACCTCCGCGACGAGATCGTGAAGGCGCTCCAGGGCTCGAACTTCGAGATCGAGCGCGCGCACCACGAGGTCGGCACCGGCGGCCAGACCGAGATCAACTACAAGTTCAACACGCTGCTCCACGCGGCCGACGACTTGCAGCTGTTCAAGTACATCGTCAAGAACACCGTCTTCGACGCCGGCCGCACCGCGACCTTCATGCCGAAGCCGCTGTTCGGCGACAACGGCTCGGGCATGCACTGCCACCAGTCGCTGTGGAAGGACGGCGTGCCGCTGTTCCACGACGAGTCGGGTTACGCCGGCCTGTCGGACACCGCGCGCCACTACATCGGCGGGCTGCTGGCCCACGCTCCGTCGCTGCTCGCGTTCACCAACCCGACCGTCAACTCGTACCACCGGCTCGTGCCGGGCTTCGAGGCGCCTGTCAGCCTGGTGTACTCACAGCGCAACCGCTCCGCCTGCGTGCGTATCCCGATCACCGGGAACAACCCGAAGGCGAAGCGCGCCGAGTTCCGGTGCCCGGACTCGTCCGGCAACCCGTACCTGGCGTTCTCGGCGATGATGATGGCCGGCCTCGACGGCATCAAGAACAAGATCGAGCCGCCGGCCCCGATCGACAAGGACCTGTACGAGCTCCCGCCCGAGGAGGCCAAGGACGTCAAGCTCGTCCCCGGCGACCTCGGCACGGTGCTCGACCGGCTCGAGTCGGACCACGACTACCTGCTCGAGGGCGGTGTCTTCACGCCTGACGTGATCGACACCTGGATCAGCTACAAGCGGGAGAACGAGATCGACCCGCTGCGCCTGCGTCCGCACCCGTACGAGTTCTCGCTGTACTACGACGTGTAAGAACCTGCACAGCGCGAAGGTGCTGCCCCAGTGACACGGGACGGTGGTCGAGGGAATACCCCGGCCGCCGTCCCGTTCTTTTTTGCACTGGTCGCGCTACGTTCGAGGTATGCACAAGATGATCGTCCTGTACCCCGCGCCCACCGATCCGGACCACTTCCGCGAGTACTACGTGAGCACGCACGTGCCGCTGGTGGCGAAGCTGCCCGGGATCCTCGCGTGGCGCTACAGCTTCGACGTCAAGTCCGCCCCTGGCGCCCCCGAGTACTTCGCGATCTTCGAGGCTGACTTCGCGGACGGGGCGGCGATGGGCGCGGCCATGGGTTCCCCCGAGGGAGCAGCGGTCCGCGCGGATGTCACCAACTACGCGAGCGGCGGCAGCTTCGTCCTGAACTACGCCGTACAGACGTCCTAGCCGGTCAGCCGCTCAGTACCGAGATGTCGACGCCTGCGCGTTCGAAACGACCCCGCGGGTCGTCGACGAGCTTCCGCCGCTCGAGGTCCATGAGGCCCAGCGTGCAGGTGATCTCAGCGGCCAACGTGCCATCGACCTTGTAGATGTTCGAGTCCATCCGGAACGTCTTGCCGTCGCCGAACTTCGCCTCGCAGGTGACCTCGACGACGTCACCTGCCCGCAGCTCGCGGCGGAAGCTGATGTGCGATTCGAGCAGCACCGAGGCGAGCTTTGCCTCGGTCAGACCGCCTTTGAGCGCACCGGCCGCCTCGAACAGCTCCAGCCGGGAAACCTCGCCGTACGAGTGGTAGACGGCGTGGTTGAGGTGGCCCAGGGTGTCCAACTCGTAGTGCCGCACCTTGATCTGGGTCCGGAAGGGTTCGCGCTCGGTCACCAGTCCACTGTAAACACGCTTTACGAGTCGTAGAACATGCGCTCCACCACAGCGTGCGCGCGGCGAGTCGTCCGGCGGTAGGAATCGAGGAACTCGCCTGGGTCGTCGTCGGCCGAGTAGCCAAGGATGCGGGCGACGGCGGCCAGCTCACGACCGGAACCGGGCACCTCGTCGACCGCTTTGCCGCGGACCAGCATCCCCGCGTTGCGCACTCGCGTCGCGAGCAGCCAGGCTTCGGTCAACTCCGCGACGTCCTCGGCAGTGGCGAGCCCGGCCTCGACGAGCGCGGCCAGCGCGTCGAGTGTCGACGTCGTACGCAGCGAAGGCACTTCGTGGGCGTGCCGCAGCTGCAACAGCTGGACGGTCCATTCGACGTCGGCGAGCCCACCGCGGCCGAGCTTCGTGTGCCGGGTCGGGTCGGCACCCTTCGGCATCCGCTCGACCTCCACCCTGGCCTTGATCCGGCGGACCTCACGCACCTGGGTGCGGTCGAGGCCGCCGTCGGGGTAGCGGATCGGGTCGATCATCTCGAGGAACCGGTCACCCAGCTCGTGGTCGCCGGCGATGAACCGCGCGCGCAGCAGCGCTTGCGCTTCCCAAACCTCGCTCCAGCGCGCGTAGTACGCGCGGTAGGACTCCAACGTCCGCACGAGCGGCCCGCTCCGGCCTTCCGGTCGCAGGTCGGCGTCGACGACCAGTGCGGGATCGGGGCTCGAAGCACCCAGCATCTGCCGCACCGTCTCCGCGACCGAGGACGCGAAACGGGCGGCTTCGGCGTCGGAAACGCCCTCGGCCGGCTCGCAGACGAACAGCACGTCCGCGTCCGAGCCGTAACCCAGCTCGGAACCGCCGAGCCTGCCCATTCCGATCACCGCGAGCTTCGCCGGGGTGGAACCCAGCTCGGTCTCCCGCTTGCGGAAGGCCGCGGCCAGTGCGCCTTGCAGCACCGCGACCCAGACACCGGACAACGCTTCGCACACCGCGCGGACTTCCATCAGCCCGAGCAGATCCGCACACGCGACCCGGAGCAGCTCGTGCCTGCGCAACGAGCGGGCCGCCGTCACCGCCGCCTTCAACCCGGGCTGGCGACGCACAGCCGCGCGAAGCGACTTGGCGACTTCCGACGGCGTGCGGTTGCACAGCTTCGCGGGGTCGCCGAGCAGTTGCAGGACCTCCGGCGCGCGGACCAGCAGGTCCGGCACGAGATGGGACACGCCGAGCAGGAACGCCAGCCGCTGCACCACCGCGCCTTCGTCCCGCAGCACCCGCAAGTACCAGGGCGTTTCTTCGAGCGCTTCGGACACCTTGCGATAGGACAGCAGGCCGCCGTCCGGATCGGGGGTGTCGGCCAGCATGTCCAGCAGCGCCGGGAGCAGCGCTTGCTGGATCGCCGCGCGCCGCGAGACCCCGGCGGTCAACGCCTTGATGTGCTGCAGCGCGCCATCCGGTGCCGCGTAGCCGAGCGCGGCGAGACGGCTGGTCGCCTGTTTCGTGGTCAGGCGCATCGCTTCGGTCGGCACATTCGCGACCGACTGCAGCAGGGGGCGGTAGAACAGCTTCTCGTGGAGCCGCCGGATCAGCTGCAGATGCCGGCGGACCTCGGCGAACAGCACGTCACCCTCGCCGCGTCCACGGGCAGGCCGGATGCCGATCGCCCGCGCGAGCACCCGCAGCTCCGCGGTCTCGGAGGCGTCGGGGAAGAGGTGCGTCCGCCGCAGCCTCCGCAGCTGCAACCGGTGCTCGACCGTGCGCAGGAACTCATACGACGTCTTCAGCTCGGCTGCGTCGGCACGGCCGACGTAACCGCCGTCGCCCAGCGCGGCCAGAGCGTCCATAGTGGACGCCGAGCGCAGGTCGGGGTCCACCCGTCCGTGGACGAGCTGCAGGAGCTGGACGGCGAACTCGACGTCACGCAGGCCACCGCGACCCAGCTTGAGCTCACGCTCGGCGAGCTCGGACGGCACGTGGCCCTCGACGCGCCTGCGCATCTGCTGGACATCGGTGACGAAGTTGTCCCGGTCGGCCGCCGACCACACCATCGGCGCGACCATATCCGCGTACTGGCTGCCGAGGTCGGCGTCGCCCGCCGCCGGACGGGCTTTGAGCAGCGCCTGGAACTCCCAGGTGCGGGCCCACTTCTGGTAATAGGCGCGGTGGCCCTCGATGGTTCGGACGAGCGCCCCGGCCTTGCCTTCCGGGCGCAGGGCCGCGTCGACGTCGAAACAGGACTTACCCACGACCCGCATCATCGTGCTCGCCAGCCTGGTGGCGACCTGCATGTCCCCTTCGCCGACGAAAATGACGTCGACATCGCTGACGTAGTTGAGTTCGCAGCCGCCGCACTTGCCCATCGCGATGACAGCGAGCTTCGCGGTGTCCGCCTTGTTGACTTCGTGGCGCGCAACCTCGATGCCGGCCTTGAGGGCCGCCTCGGCGAGCACTGTCAGGCCGGCGGCGACTTCGGCATAGGGCGGGTGGGCAAGGGTGGGCTCGACGAAGTAGCCGAGATCCCTCGCCGCGATCTCCAGCAGCAGACCGCGGTAACCGGCGCGCAGCGCGTTTTCGGCCGCGACGCCGGTCAAGGTTTCGCCCGCGGGCGCGCCCGCGCGGACGGCTTGGAGCAGGACATCGCCGTAGTCGGCCGACGGAGTGCAGTCCTTGCCCGCCAACCTGTGCCACTGGTCCGGCGATCCAACCAGGAAATCCCCCAGCGTGCTGGACGTCCCGAGCACGCCGATCAACCGCCCGCGCAGCTCCGGATTGACCGGAAGCTCCGCGGCGAGCGCTGTCCACGCCTGCTCGTCGACTTCGCGGATCCTGTCGAGACCACGCAGTGCGAGGTCGGCGTCGGCGCTGCGAGAGAGGGCGGTGAGCACGTCGGCGCTGCCTTCGGCGGGTCCGGATTCACCCCACCAGCCGATCGCGCGCAGCTGGCCTTCCGCCCGCGCGTCGGTGAAGCCGTACCTCGCCGCGGAAGCGGTCGGTCGAGCTCGCTCAGCCATCGGCTTCCACCGTAGTACCAAGCACGGAGTGGACCTGACAACTAGGCCGCGACCTGCTCCGGTTCACTTCCGGGTGCGGACGGCTCCGGGACGTGGAAACTGTGCGCGGTAACCGGATGACGCCGGGAGCGCAGGTAGATCGTGATGCCCAGCCCGATGCCGACCACCCCGACCCCGATCGTGCCTGCCGTGCCGAGCGAAGCGAGCTTTCCGGCGCCCGCGCCGACGACCGCGGCGGCAGGGAGAGTGAACAGCCAGGCGATGACCATCCGGCCCGCCATGCCCCAGCGGACCGGCGCCTCGCTCCGGCCCACTCCCGAACCGACGATGCCGCCCGAGCAGACATGCGTAGTCGACAGCGGGAAGCCCAAGTGGGACGAAACCAGGATCACCGCGGCGGAGCTGGTCTGCGCGGCGAAGCCCTGCGGCCCTTCGATGTCGGTCAGGCCCTTGCCCAGGGTGTAGGTGATCCGCCAGCCACCGAGGTAGGTCCCCAGCGCCAGTGCGAGCGCGGCGCTGATGATCACCCAGGTCGGTGGTGCCGAACCGGGCGGCAGGCTGCCGGCGCTGATCATCGCGAGCGTGATCACGCCCATGGTTTTCTGCGCGTCGTTCGTCCCGTGGGCGAGCGACACCAGTGAGGCGGAGATGATCTGCCCGACACGGAAGCCGCCCGTCTTGTTCTTCCTACCTTTGAGGAACCGGTAGACGACGAAGGTGGCGGTCATCGCGACGACGCCGGCGATCAGCGGCGAGATCGCGGCCGGGATCAGGACCTTCTCGACGATCTTGCCGAAATGCACCGAGCTGCTGCCCGAGGCGATCCACGTCGCGCCGATCAACCCGCCGAAGAGCGCGTGCGACGAGCTCGACGGCAAGCCGACGAACCAGGTGAACAGGTTCCAGACGATCGCGCCGATCAACCCGCCGAACACGATCGCCGGCCCGATCTTGGTCTCGTCGACCAGGCCGCTCGAGATCGTCTTCGCCACTTGGATGGAAAGAAACGCACCCGCCAGGTTGAGCACGGCGGAAATGGCAACGGCGACCTTCGGACGCAGCGCCCCGGTGGCGATCGAAGTCGCCATCGAGTTTGCCGTGTCGTGGAAGCCGTTGGTGAAATCGAAAACCAGCGCCGTGACGATCACGACGACGACCAGCAACGTGGGGTCCACCCCGACCTCCGAACCCTGTGGGACTTCCCCCGCAAGGTACCCGAAGGTGGGAACTTCACGTTAAGACGGCGTGTCGAAACCGGCCATCTTCCGTTAAGCCAGCGGTAACGTACGGCGCTTGTCCTGGGCCGCCGTGAGGCTGCCATCGGCCAGTTGGACGAACCTGGCCGCGAACGGACGCCACGTTTCCGCGATGTCGGCGTGCAACTGGGTGAGCCGGTCGAGCTCGAAAACACCCGGCCGGGCGAGTGCCGCGATCTCCGGGTCGCTCTCGACCCAGTCGAGAACGATCTCGGGTGTCGTCTCGATGTGGAACTGAACGCCGTATACGCACCCGTTCAGGCGGAATGCCTGGTTGGGGTACTTCGGCGCGGAAGCGAGGATTTCGGCGCCACCCGGCAGCCGCTCGATGACGTCGGTGTGAAATTGAACAACATCCTGAACCAGTGGTAACTCGGCGAACAACGGGTCGACCCAGGCGAGATCCTTCTTCGAGACGAGCGCCGGCCCGACCTCGGGCCCCTGGCGGCCGCGCTCGACAATCCCGCCGGTGGCGACGGCGAGCAGTTGCGCCCCGAGGCAGACACCCAGGGTCGGCAACGCGGCTCCCGCCGCCATCGACAACAGCCGCCGGACCTCGCGGAGCCATGGGTGCTCGAAGTCGTCGTTGGCACCCATCCCGCCGCCGAGACACACGAGCCCGCCGTAGCCGTCGAGGTTCGCCGGGAGCTCGTCCCGGGGAGGCAGCCGGATGTCCAGTTCGGCGCCGGCCTCGCGCAGCCAATCGCCCAGCGGGCCCACCGGGTCCGACGCGTCCGGCTGGATGACCAGCAGTCGTGGAGTACTCACCTCCCCAGGGTACGGAAGGCTCAGCAGTCGCAACTCGGGGCCGGGACCCTGTCGACCGAGCGACTGACGGTGCGCTCGACGGGGTAGCCCGCCGACTCCCAGGCCCGGATTCCGCCCGCAAGACGCTTGACCCGGAAGCCGAGTTCCGAGGGCTTGAGGGCCCCTTGGTCGCGGCGTTGCACTGAAAACTTTCGCAGTAGCAAATGTAGACGGCGTCGCGGTCCAGCTGCGCGGTGTTCGCCGTGGTCAGGTCTCGATAGGGCAGATTGAGCGCACCGGGAATGTGCGCGGCCTCGAAGACCTCGGGCGATCTGGTCTCCACCACGACGTATCCGCGTCGATCACCGTCATGGACGGCGAACTCGTGTGTGTGCGCAGACGTGGAAATGACGGTAGCCCCGGGAGAACAATAAATGCTCTCGACCGGGGCTACCGTCATCCTTCACTGAAAATATGTCCGGCGGTGTCCTACTCTCCCACAGCCCTTCGACTGCAGTAC
>NZ_JAODNM010000002.1 GCF_025464955.1 Amycolatopsis sp.
CGAGTGGTACAACACTAATCGCCGACATTCCTCTATCGGGATGATCAGTCCTGTGTGCTACGAGCAATCCCTGACAGGTGCAGCGAAAGCTGCTTAACCCACTGTCCACCGCTCGGGGGGAACCTCATTCGTCTCACCAGTTCGACTACGCAGCCCCCCGAAATGTGAGGGCAGCTGCGACCAAGGGAGCCGTCGGCACTCCGTCGCTGGACGGCGGCATAGGCTGAGAACCAACCAGAAGTGGGTACTTCCTTGACAGCACCCGTGGATAGCCCCAATTCTTCGCTCACCCACTGCCGGTTCGATGGAGGACTTGGATGCGTTTCAGGGCGGTACTGCTCATCGCGACCCTGCTGTTCAGCGGGCTCATGGCCACTCCGGCGTCCGCGCGGGAAGACGTCGCGACCGTCGTCAGCGAGAAGGCGATCAGCCCCCGTTTACTGGAGCTGCAGGTGCATTCCGACGCGCTGGACGCCACCGTCGGTGTGCGCGTGCTGTTGCCGAAGGACTGGACGAAGTACCGGCATCGGACATGGCCGACGCTGTATCTGTTGCACGGCGCCAACGACAACTACCAGTCGTGGACCGACAAGACCGACGTCACCGCGTTCACCGCCGACACCGACGCGCTGATCGTGATGCCCGACGCGGGTGTCGTCGGGTTCTACTCGAACTGGTACAACGCCGGAAAGGGCGGCGCGCCGGCATGGGAGACCTTCCACCTCACGGAGTTGCGCAGGCTGCTGGAGAAGAAGTTCCGTGCCGGACCTCTGCGCGCGGTGGCCGGCTTGTCGATGGGCGGGCTCGGGGCGCTGGACTACTCCGCGCGGCACCCGGGCTTCTTCCGCGCGGTGGCTTCCTACAGCGGTCTGGTGAACACGACGTATGTGAACCAGACCCAACAGGCGTCCGCCCTGATCCAGGGTTATCTGGTCCGGGCTGGGTTCGACAAGGACGCCTTGTGGGGCGACCCGGTCGCGCAGGCCAGGGTCTGGTCCGCGCACAACCCGTACGATCTGGCGGCGCGGCTCCGTTGCATCCCCGTGTTCATCTCCGTCGGCAACGGCCAGGTCGGTCCGCTCGACCCGCCGGGCGCCAAGCCGGACCTGCTCGAAGGCGCGCTCGGCGAGGAGACCGGGCCCGCTATCGCGCACTTCCGGGCGGAACACGTGTCCGTCACCAGCGACCTCTACGGGGCGGGCACCCACTCGTGGCCGTACTGGCAGCGCGAACTGCACAAGTCGTTCCCGATGCTGATGCGGTCGATCGGGGCCTCCTTCAGGATCCCAGCGACCGCAGGCTGATCGACGCGACGTTTCAGACATAGCGCAGCTTGTCGTTCTTGACGGTCGGGGTCGCCCACACGGATTACAGTGCCAGGAGGAACGCCAACGGGAGGTGTCGGTGGACGCGGAGGACTTCGGGCAGGTACTCGGTGTGGTACGCGAGTTCGTCCGGAACGAGGTCGTGCCGCGGGAGACGTGGATCGACGAGCACGACGAGATCCCGCGCGACATCCGGGACAAGGCCGCCGGGCTCGGGCTGTTCGGCTGGGCGTTGCCGGTGGACTTCGGCGGGCTCGGCCTCGCGATGGCCGAAGACGTCGCGCTCGCCATCGAACTCGGCTACACCACACCCGCGTTCCGCTCGCTGTTCGGCACGAACAACGGCATCGCCGGGAAGGCGATCGTCGACTACGGCCGCGAAGACCAGCGGTCGTACTGGCTGCCGAAACTCGCCGCCGGCGAGGCGATCGCGTCGTTCGCGCTGACTGAGGCCGAGGCCGGGTCCGACCCGAGCGGCCTGGTCAGCAAAGCGGTGTCCGACGGCAGCCAGTACGTCCTGACCGGCACAAAGCGGTTCATCACCAACGCGCCACTGGCCGACCTGTTCGTCGTCTTCGCCAGGACCGCCCCGGATTCGGTGGGCAGCAAGGGAATCTCCGCGCTGCTGGTGCCCGCGACACTGCCGGGCGTCACCGTCGGGCCGCACGACGCGAAGATGGGCCAAGGCGGCGCGTGGACGTCCGAGGTGTTCTTCGACGACGTCGCGGTGCCGTTCGACGCGCTGATCGGGGAGGAGGGCAAGGGCTTCCGGATCGCGATGGCGTCACTCGCGCGCGGCAGGTTGCACATCGCCGCGATCTGTGTCGGCATGGCCGGGCGCGCGCTCGAAGAAGCCGTCGAACACGCCCGGACCGCGCGCCAGGGTGGCAAGCCGATCGGCGAGCACCAGCTCGTGCAGGCCTTGCTCGCGGAGTCCTTCGCCGAGTTGCACGCCGGACGGTCGATGGTCCACGCGGCCGCGGCGGCCTACGACTCGGGTGAAGACCGCAAGCTCGGGCCGTCCGCGGCGAAGCTGTTCTGCACCGAGATGCTCGGCCGCGTCGCCGACCGCGCGGTGCAGGTCTTCGGCGGCATGGGCTACATGCGGGGCGTGACCGTGGAGCGGATCTATCGCGACGCGCGCCTGTTCCGGATCTACGAGGGCACGAGCGAGATCCAGAAGCTGGTCATCGCCAAGCAGCTGCTCGACCCGCGTTAGCGCTTCTCCAGTTCGCTGGTCAGCTGGGCGATCTCGTCGTCGGTGTTGTAGTAGTGCACCGACGCGCGGACGAGGTCGGGCAGGTTCCTCGCGGTGAAGTCGTACTGGGCCGACTCGCGGGAGGCCACCGTCGTGGTGATCTTCGCTTTCGCGAGCCGCTGCTTGACGTCCGCGGCCCCGACGCCGTCGACGCTGAACGTGACGATGCCGCACTGTCGCTCGCCTTGGTCGTGGACGGTCACGCCGTCGACGTCGCGCAACGCTGTTCGCAGGCGCGCGCCCAGCGCAATGACCCGCTCCTCGATCGAGTCCAGGCCCCAGGCGAGCGCGTAGTCGACGGCCGCGCCGAGACCAAGAGTGCCGGCGACACTGCTTTCCCACAGCTCGAACCTGCGCGCCGTGGGGTCGACGCGGTACTCGCCGGGCGCGGTCCAGACGGCCGAGTGCAGGTCGAGCACCGCCGGTTCGAGACGCTCGCGCAGGCGCGGGTGGACGTAGAGGAACCCCGTCCCGCGCGGTCCTCGCAGGTACTTGCGGCCGGTGCCGCTGAGCGCGTCGCATTTGATGCGTCGGACGTCGAGATCCAGCTGCCCGACGGACTGGCAGGCGTCGAGGAGGAACGGGATCCCCGCCTCCGAAGCGACTTCGCCGATCTTCTCGGCCGGGTTGATCAAGCCGCCTTGGGTGGGCACGTGGGTCGTGGTGATCAGCTTGACCCGGTCGTCGACACGGCGTCGTAGGTCGGCGACGTCGAGCTGGCCGCTCTCGTCGTCGTCAACGACCTCGACGATCGCGCCGGTGCGGCGCGCGATCTGCAGGTAGGAGATCGCGTTGCTGGCGTACTCCGAGCGGCAGGTGAGGATCTTGTCGCCCGCTTCGAAGTTCAGCGCGTAGAAGATCGCCTGCCAGGACCGCGTCGCGCTGTCGGTGATCGCGATGTCGTCGTGCTCGGCGCCCAGCAACGTGGCCAGCGAGGTGTAGACGCCGTCGAGGCGGTCGCCGGCGTCGGCCGCGGCTTCGTACCCGCCGGAAAGCGACTCCGCCCGCAGGTGGGCAATGACCGTTTCGGTGACCAACGCGGGCTGTAACGCCGCGCCCGCGTTGTTGAAGTGCGTGAGACCCGCGCATCCCGGGGTCTCGTCGCGGGCACGCCGGATGTCATCTTGCTGAAGACTCGCCATATGAACTGAATACAGTAGGATCGAACTGTATGCAACTGACGGGAGCTCAAGGTGGCCAAGGAGCTGCTTCGGCGTGACCTCGCCGAGGAGATCACCGCTCGTGTCCTCGACGGGAGGTTGGCCGCCGACGCCCGGATCAACGAGGTCCACCTCGCGAGGGAGCTCGGCGTCAGCCGCACGCCGTTGCGCGAGGCGCTGATCGGGCTGGCCGGACGCGGTCTGCTCACGGCCGACCCTGGCCGGGGGTTCCTCGTGCCGCCGCTGGATCTCGAGGAGGCGCGTCAGCTGTATCCGCTGGTCGCCGAGCTCGAGGTCCTCGCGTTGCGCTGGTCGTCGCCGCAGGACCTGGTCGGCTTGACCGACCGGCTCGAACTGCTGAACGGCGAGCTGGCGGCCGCGGTCGACGCCGGCCTCGAACTGTCCGAACTGGACGATCGGTGGCACGCGATGTTGCTGTCCCGGTGCGGGAACCCGCATCTGCTGCGGCTGATCGAGCAGACCAAACCCCTGCTCAACCGGTACGACGTGCTCTATTTCGGTGGTGCCGAACGGGCGAGGCAGAGTATCGGGGAACACGCTGAGATCGTCGACGCGATCCTGGCCGGAGACCTGGCCGAGGCGAGCCGGTGGCTCGTGCGCAACTGGGTCAAGACGACGTCGTACTTCGGGGAATCCACCGAGGAGGGCACTTTTCCACAAAAGCGCCCTGGTTGAGACTTAAACGAGGGCACTTTTGGACAAGAGTGCCCTGCTTGAAAGCTCAACGAGGGCACAAAAGTACAAAAGTGGCTCTTCGGTCGTCTGTGTGGGTGCTGGTTGCTGTGGACTGGCTGCGTTTTGCCGCAGCAAGGGCCGGGTCGTGTACGGCGAATGCCGGTGTCCGGAGCTGGGTGTGGGACTCGCCGGTCTGAACTGTGGGACTCGCCCTCGCTGAATGTGGGACTCGCACAGCCCATCGGCGAGTCCC
>NZ_JAODNM010000040.1 GCF_025464955.1 Amycolatopsis sp.
CACACTCCGGCCCGGCGAGTCCCACGTTCACGCCGACGAGTCCCACAGTCACCACCAGCCGACCACACCCGCTGACCTCAAGAACCTCACCAGCCACACCGACACCACTGAGGCGTCGCGGACCCACCCCAACCGGCCTTCAGAATCCCTTCCCCACGCCACCCGCCCCGCGTCCCTGCCGCGGTAAAACGGAGCCAGTCCACATCACCCAGCACCTACTGAGGCGTCGCGGACCCACACATACGACACAAGAGCCACAAAAGTGCCCTGCTTGAGACTTCAACGAGGGCACAAAAGTGCAAAAGTGCCTAGTCGCCGCGGACGGTGCGTTCGAGGAGGGGGCGAACGCGGGGCGGGATCGGGGTGGACAGGGCGATCGACGTCGACGTGCGCTGGATGTCCGACACCCCGACAACGCTGTCGATCACGCGCTGGAGGTCGTCGTTGTCCCGCGCGACCATGCGCACGAACAGGTCACCCTGGCCGGTGGTCGCGTGGACCTCGCAGACCTCATCGATGGCTTCGAGCGCCGCGGTGACCTCGGCTCGCCGCCCCTGCGCGATCTCGAGCACGGCGAACGCGGTCAGCCCATAGCCCATTGCGGCAATGTCCAGTTCCGGCGGGAAGCCGCCTAGGACGCCCCGCTCAGCGAGCCTGTCCAGCCTGGCCTGCACAGTGCCGCGGGCGACGCCGAGCCTGCGCGCGCACTCGAGCACGCCGAGACGCGGTGAGTCGGTCAGCAGCAGGAGCAACCGCGCGTCGAGCGCGTCCAAGCTCTCCCCTGGCATTGGCGGACCTCCTGCCCAGACCTAAACACATTGTCCAGCCTGACCGACTGAATCCCTACTCCGCTGAACATACTGCCCAGCGTTTTCGACGACTGTTGCTCATCCTGCCCGGCACCCGCATCCTACGGTTATGACGAACACACTGGACTCCGAAACCACCCCTGGTGTTCTCGACGACGTCAGCTACGACCAGCTGCGCCAGCTCGTCGGCCTGGTCGACCACGACGCCTCGACGGACCCGTTCCCGGTCAAGTCGATGGACGCGGTGGTCTTCATCGCGGGCAACGCCACCCAGACCGCCTGGTTCTACCAGGTCGCGTTCGGCATGCGGCTCGTCGCGTACTCCGGTCCGGAGACCGGCGACTTCGAGCGGAAGTCGTTCGTCCTGAAGTCCGGCTCGGCGCGGTTCGTGATCACCGGTGGCGTTCGTCCCGACTCCGAACTGCTCGACCACCACCGCCGGCACGGCGACGGCGTCATCGACCTGGCACTCGAAGTACCCGACGTCGATAAGTGCGTCGCGCACGCGCGGTCCGAGGGCGCGACCATCCTCGAAGAGCCGCACGACATCTCCGACGAGCACGGCACCGTGCGCCGGGCCGCGATCGCGACCTACGGCGAAACCCGCCACTCGCTGATCGACCGGTCGCGCTACACCGGCCCGTACCTCCCCGGCTTCGAAGCCCGCGAGAGCACCATCCAGCGCCCGGAAGGCGCGCCGAAGCGGCTGTTCCAGGCCGTCGACCACTGCGTCGGCAACGTCGAGCTCGGCAAGATGGACTACTGGGTCGACTGGTACCACCGCGTCATGGGCTTCGTGAACATGGCGGAGTTCATCGGCGACGACATCGCGACCGACTATTCGGCGCTGATGAGCAAGGTCGTGTCGAACGGCAACCACCGGGTGAAGTTCCCGCTGAACGAGCCGGCGATCGCGAAGAAGAAGTCGCAGATCGACGAGTACCTCGAGTTCTACGGCGGCGCGGGCTGCCAGCACATCGCGCTGGCCACCAACGACATCATCGGCACTGTCACGGCCATGCGCGCGGCCGGCGTCGAGTTCCTCGACACCCCGGACTCGTACTACGAGGACCCGGAGCTCCGCGCCCGGATCGGCGAAGTCCGCGTGCCGATCGAGACACTGAAGAAGCACAGCATCCTCGTCGACCGCGACGAGGACGGCTACCTGCTGCAGATCTTCACCAAGCCGATCGGCGACCGGCCGACGGTCTTCTACGAGCTCATCGAGCGCCACGGCTCACTCGGCTTCGGCAAGGGCAACTTCAAGGCCCTGTTCCAGGCCATCGAGCGCGAACAGGAGCGCCGCGGCAACCTCTGACGTCCGGGTGTCCAGTGGTTGGTCGGTTGAGGTGGTGGGTTCGGCTTTACTGCAGCAAGGACCGGGGCGAGTGTGACCTGACGTGAAGGCCACCTTCACGGCGTAAAGCGCACTCAACTAGGCCTTCACGAGCCCCAACACGACGTGACCGGCCCTCGACCCCGCTACCAGCACCTGCCCCGGTCCTTGCTGCTCTGCGCAGAACCGAACCACCCTTAAGTCGTGGCCTTGAGAGAACGCCGCAACGTCGCCCCAACGATGTCGGTCAGCTGTCGGGAACGGGCTCTGCGAAGTAACTCCGGAGGTAAGACGAGTAGGGTGATGGTGGCCAGGCCCGCACAAAGCGGTCCGGTGATCGGGGAGAAACCATGGTTTTGGCACACAGTTCGGGTATCGCGCGGCGTATTCGCGCCACTCGGTCCGCCGGTGTGCTTCCCCTGGTCGCCGGGATCGCCTCGGCCGTGGCGCTGACCGGAGCGGCGTTCTACACCGTCGACCAGGCCGGTTGCGGCGACCCCGCCCAGTACATCCGCCATGACAACCACGTTGAGCTCGTCGGCGGTTGTGTGAGCGGCAGTGAACTGCCCGGCACCACCCCCGGGAACACTGCCCAGGTTCAGGTGCCGGGCGACATCCAGCACAGCAACTACCGCCCCTGAGCGGGCTTAGCCGAGCGCGTTCCGCAGGTCGGCGACCAGATCGCGGCCATCCTCGATACCGACCGACAGGCGCAGCAGGTCCGCGGGCACCTGCAGGGTCGAGCCCGCGGTGCTGGCGTGGGTCATCCGCCCGGGGTGCTCGATCAGGGACTCGATCCCGCCCAACGACTCGGCCAGGATGAACAGCTTGGTGCGCGCGGCGACGTCCAGTGCGGCCTGCTCGCCGTCGACGTGACTGAACGAGATCATCCCGCCGAACCGCCGCATCTGCTTCGCCGCGACCTCGTGACCCGGGTGGGTGGACAGGCCCGGGTAGTAGACCTTCGACACCTTGGGGTGCGAGAGCAGGCTCTGGACGACGAGCTCGGCGTTGTCGCTGTGCCGTTCCATCCGCAGCGCGAGCGTCTTGATGCCGCGCAGGGTGAGCCAGGCGTCGAACGGCCCCGGCACCGCGCCGGCGGCGTTGCGGATGTAGAACAGCTCGTCGCGAAGCTCGTCCTCATTGGTCACCACGGCACCGCCGACGACGTCGGAATGCCCGCCGAGGTACTTGGTGGTCGAGTGCAGGACGACGTCCGCGCCCAGGCTCAGCGGGTTCTGCAGGTACGGCGTGGCGAATGTGTTGTCCACGACAAGCCGGGCGCCGACGTCGTGCGCGACTCCCGCCAGCGCGGCGATGTCGGCGATGCCGAGCAGCGGGTTGGTCGGCGACTCGCACCAGATGAGCTTGGTCTCCGGTCGGATCGCCGCCCTGACATCGTCCACTTTGGACAGATCGGCGACGGTGTGCTCGACGCCCCAGAGGCTCATCACCTTGTCGATCAGGCGAAACGTGCCGCCATAGGCGTCGTTTCCGAGGACGAGGTGGTCACCGGGGCGCAGTACCGTCCGCAGCAGCGCGTCGCTCGCGGCCATGCCCGAGGCGAACGCCAGCGTGTGCCGGGCGCCTTCGAGGGACGCGAGCGCGGTCTCCAGAGCTGTCCGGGTGGGGTTGGCGGTGCGGGAGTACTCGTAGTCACCCTCGCGAGTGCCGCCGACACCGTCCTGCGCATACGTCGAGGTCTGGTAAATCGGCACGATGACCGCGCCGGTCCTCGGGTCGGGCGCCTGCCCGGCGTGAATCGCGCGGGTCTCGAAACCAAGCTCGGAGTGATCGTCAACCATATGTACCAGGGTACGACCTGGCGCCCGACTTCCCGACAGGTGGGATCGATCCGGCTCAGCAGGGTGGGGGCAGCGGAGGCGGTGGGGGCGGGTACGCGCCGGGCTGCTGAGGCGGGTATCCCGGAGTCTGGCCCGGCTGCGGGTACCCCTGCCGGGGATAGCCCTGCTGCGGCGTCTGCATCGGGTACGGCTGCTGCATACCCGGCATCGGGATCAGGCCCTTTTTGAGGTCCCGCTTGAATTTCATGTACCACGCCGTCACCGGCAGGACACCAAGCACAATCACCGGAATCGCCATCATGGCGGCGACAGCCACGCCGGTCTCGTTCTTGCTGCTATCGAAGGTGACCTTGAAATAGAGGCCGAACGGAACACCTGTGATCAGCGGGGTGAGCAGTACCGTCAGGATCCACAACGCACCGGAGCCTGCCGTTGACCAATCGTCACCGGGGAAAAGCCCGCGGACGGCCATACGTCTCGGCGGCCGGAGCGCGGTGCCGGAGATATCTGAAGGTCCCCGGGAGAACTGCCAGCACGAACACCAGCAGGGCGCCGCAAAGACCGACAGCCCGGGCAGTCCCCGGCAGGTCGCGGAAGGAGGTGAGGTAGTCGAAGAACGCGCGGTAGCCGTCCGAGTAGCCGAGCACGGGTTCTGCCACGACCGCGGCCACCGCCAGCGCCGAACCGACGATCAGCAGCACGGCTCCCGCCACCCCACGGAAGAGCGTGACGAGCCCACCGACCAACATCACTAACCCGGAACCGGAGTAGAGCCCGAGTTCCGCGAGTACGCCGATCGGCAGCAGGCCGACGCTGAAGCCCGACGGAATGGCGATGAACTGCTCGCTGGGCACGTAAACCAGCGGGAACGTGAGCAGCAGGCCGAGCACGGCGGCCGTGAGCGCGGTGACCCCGTTGGGGCCCCGCGGTCTCGGCGGCTCGTCTCCGGACTGTTCTGCCATCGCTCCCCCATCGACCGGGGCGGAATTCTCCGGGTCACCCTAGCGGGGGATAACCGACTTCGGGAGGGATCGACAGAAGTGGAGAAAAGTAAAGCCCCGGCCCAAAAAAGGCCGGGGCTTTACTGGATCAGACCGTCACCACTGCTGTTGCTGTGGCGGCTGCTCGAAACCGCCACTCGGCGGCCCTTGCTGGCCGAAACCCTGCTGCGGCGGCTGACCGTAGCCACCCTGCTGCTGGCCGGGCTGCGGGAAACCACCGCTGCCCGGGTACTGGCCGCCGGGCTGGCCGTACTGACCGGGCTGCGGCTGGCCGAAGCCCTGCTGCGGCGGCTGGCCGTACTGGCCCGGCTGCGGCGGCTGACCGAAACCTTGCTGCGGCGGCTGGCCGTACTGCTGCGGCTGACCGAAACCACCCGGTTGCTGTCCCGGAGGCGGGAAGCCACCACCGGGCGGAGGACCATAACCGCCGGGCGCCGCGGGCGTAGAGCCCCCGCCGAGACCGACGAACTGCTTGGTCCCGCCCAGCAGCCCGAGCACGCCGACCGCCAGTACGAAGACGCCGGCGATGAGGTAGAAGATCTTCCCGCTGCTGAAGCCGGTGAACGTGGTTCCGTCCGGCAGCGCCGACTTCGACAGACTGTCCGACAGGAGAAGACCGACACCACTCACGAGCAGAAGCACGCCGGCGCTCGCACCGAGCACCGCGGCCAACTTGTTCTTGAGGAAGGTGAAGACAGCCGCCGCGATCGCACCGAGGCCACCGACGAGGGCGACCCAGTAGAACGTCTTGAGCAACCCCGGCGAAATGTACTGACCCGCATCCTTCGCCTGCTGGATCGCGCTGTCGGGCACCGTGGCGATGGCCTGGGAGTAAGTACTGAACTTGCTGTCCGAGATGTCGACGATGAAGAAGACGACGGCGAGGATGCCGAACACCGCGAGCACACCCGCGGCGATCAAGCCGAACAGCTGGTTGTTGGAGCTCGCGGGCGCCGCGGCACCGTAACCGGGCGGCCCGCCGAAGCCGGGCTGCTGGCCGAACGCGCCGGGGTACTGGCCCGGGGCTGGCTGACCGAAGCCCTGCTGCGGCTGGCCGAACGCGCCCTGCTGGCTCTGCGGGTCGAACCCGCCGGGCTGGCCGAAGCCCTGCTGCGGCGGCTGGCCGTACTGACCCGGCTGCCCGAACGCGGCACCCGGGTTGTCCGCCGCACTGGGCGGCGGGGAGTACTGAATGGCTGGCGGCGGCTGCATACCCGGGGGAACCAGCTGCGTGGATTCGGGCCCGGCGGCCTGTGGGCCGCCGACCGGATTCACCAACTGGGTCGCGTTGGGATCACCCGGTGCCGGAGCGTCGCCCGGACGTTGCGGCATGACGACCTGCGTCGGTTCCGCTTCGCCGAATTGGCCGCCCTGGGGGCTGCCGTAGGGCGGTGGCGGCTGCTGACCGGGCTGCACGACCTGGGTCGGTTCCGGCGCGCCGAACGGGTTGTCGTCCTGCGGTTGGGGACCACCCGGGGGGCCCTGCGGTGGCTGCCCGCCACCCCATGGCTGGTTCGGTGGCTGCGGAGCACTCATTTGGGTCTTGAACCCCCTTGACGAAGACATGAAAGGTCTACTCGCGGGACACGCTATCCGATACCGGGCCGAGGCGCTCGTAACGCCCCGGCCCGGTCACACGATGGAATCCGCTATCACGCGGGCATGCGGTCCACTACGGGTCCAAGAAGACGTCAGCGGCCGGCGAGGAAGCCGAGGACGTCGTGCCGGGTGACCACGCCCGCGGGCTTGCCGTCGACGAGCACCAGCGCGCCGTCTGCCTCGGACAACGCCTTCATCGCCGAACTCACCGGCTCCCCGGCGCCGATGGTCGGGAACGGCAGGGACATGTGGTCCTCGAGCCGGTCGGCCAACCCGGCCTTGCCGGTGAACAGCGCGTCCAGCAGGTCCCGCTCGTTGACCGCGCCGACGACCTCGGCCGCCATCACCGGCGGTTCGGCGATGACCACGGGCATCTGGCTGACCCCGAAGTCGCTGAAGATCGCGACCGCGTCGGCCACCGTCTCGCTGGGGTGCGTGTGCACGAGGTCCGGCAGCGAGCCCTTGTTCTTGAGCTTGAGGACATCGCCGACGGTCGCGCCGCTGGAATCCGGCGGAAGGAAGCCGTAGGACGACATCCACGCGTCGTTGAACACCTTGGTGAGGTACCCGCGGCCGCCGTCGGGCAGCAGCACGACGATGACGTCTTCGGGACCGCACCGCTCGGCGAGTTTCAGCGCGGCGGCCACCGCCATCCCGCAGGAGCCACCGACGAGCAGGCCCTCTTCGAGCGCCAGGCGGCGGGTGATGTCGAACGACAGCGCGTCGGAGATCGGGATGATCTCGTCGGCGAGGTCGCGGTCGTAGGTCTCCGGCCAGAAGTCCTCACCGACGCCCTCGACCAGGTACGGCCGCCCGCTGCCGCCGGAGTAGACCGAGCCCTCGGGGTCGGCGCCGACGACCTTGACCCGTCCGTCGCTGACCTCCTTGAGGTAGCGGCCGGTGCCGGAGATCGTGCCGCCGGTGCCGACGCCCGCGACGAAGTGCGTGATCTTGCCGTCGGTCTGCTTCCACAGCTCGGGCCCGGTGCCGCGGTAGTGGCTCTCGGGGTTCTCCGGGTTGGCGTACTGGTTGGGCTTCCACGCGCCGTCGATCTCGCGGACCAGCCGGTCGGACACGTTGTAGTAGGAGTCGGGGTGCTCCGGTGCGACCGCCGTCGGGCAGACGACGACCCGGGCGCCGTAGGCCTTGAGCACGTTCCGCTTGTCCTCGCTGACCTTGTCCGGGCAGACGAACACGCACTTGTACCCCTTGCGCTGGGCGACCATCGCCAGCCCGACCCCGGTGTTGCCCGAGGTCGGCTCCACGATCGTGCCCCCCGGCCGCAGCTCGCCCGACTTCTCGGCGGCTTCGATCATCCGGAGCGCGATGCGGTCCTTGACGCTGCCGCCGGGGTTGAAGTACTCGACCTTGGCCAGGATCAGCGGCCGCAGGCCTTCGTTCACTGAGTTCAGCTTGACCAACGGGGTGTTGCCCACGAGGTCCGCGATGTGCTCGACATAGTCCACACCGACACCTTAACTTGTGTCCACTCGCAGGTCAGGGCTCGTGCGTGTCGCAGCCTGTTCTAACCGGACGCAACACTCACGAGTCCTGGAGAGTGGCCCAGGTCGCGTTCGGGTTTGCGGCGGGCCCGCGGGCGGGCAAGATGGTAAGCAATCGCTTAGCCGACCGGCGCCGACGCCAGATCAGCGAAGATACAAAGGAGTGTCCTTCCATGCCCGAAGCCGTCATCGTCTCCACCGCCCGCTCCCCGATCGGCCGTGCCGGCAAGGGGTCGCTGGTGAGCCTCCGCCCCGACGACCTGGCCGTGCAGATGGTGCGCGCGGCCCTCGACAAGGTCCCCGAACTCGACCCGACGCAGATCGAAGACCTGATGCTGGGCTGCGGTCTGCCCGGCGGCGAATCCGGCTTCAACATGGCCCGCGCGGTCGCCATCGAGCTCGGTTACGACCACCTCCCCGGCTGCACGATCACCCGCTACTGCTCGTCGAGCCTGCAGACCACGAGGATGGCGCTGCACGCGATCAAGGCGGGCGAGGGCGACGTCTTCATCTCCGCCGGCGTCGAGACCGTGTCGCGGTTCGCCAAGGGCAGCTCGGACTCGTGGCCCGACACGCACAACCCGATGTTCGCCGACGCGGAAGCCCGCACCGCCGCGACGGCCGCGTCCGGCGCCGACGGCTGGACGGATCCGCGCGAGAACGGCGACCTGCCGGACGTCTACATCGCGATGGGCCAGACCGCCGAGAACCTCGCGCGGATCAAGAACGTCTCGCGCGAAGAGATGGACGAGTTCGGCGTCCGCTCGCAGAACCTCGCCGAGAAGGCGATCGCGGACGGCTTCTGGGCACAGGACATCACCCCGGTCACGCTGCCGGACGGCACCGTGGTGTCGAAGGACGACGGCCCCCGCGCCGGCGTCACCCTCGAGGGCGTTTCCGGGCTGAAGCCGGTGTTCCGCCCCGACGGCCGGATTACCGCCGGCAACTGCTGCGCGCTCAACGACGGCGCCGCCGCGGTGGTCATCATGTCCGACACCAAGGCCAAGGAGCTCGGCCTCACCCCGCTCGCGCGCGTGGTGTCGACCGGCGTGACCGGCCTTTCGCCGGAGATCATGGGCTACGGCCCGGTCGAAGCGTCACGTCAGGCGCTGAAGCGCGCCGGGCTGTCGATCGGCGACATCGACCTCGTCGAGATCAACGAGGCGTTCGCCGCCCAGGTCATCCCGTCGTACAAAGACCTCGGGATCGACCTCGACAAGCTGAACGTCAACGGCGGCGCGATCGCCGTCGGCCACCCGTTCGGCATGACCGGCGCCCGCATCACCTCGACGCTGATCAACTCGCTGCGCCACCACGACAAGCAGTTCGGCCTCGAGACCATGTGCGTCGGCGGCGGCCAGGGCATGGCGATGGTGTTGGAACGCCTGTCCTGATCCTTGGGACACGCGGTTCACGGACCCCTCGGGGCCACCCTTGTGGCTTTGAACGCCAACGCGGCGGCCGCCATCAGGATGGCCCCGAGGGGTCTTTGGACGTGACGCCCGTTAGTGGATCAGCGTGACCGGGCGCGCGGCCTCGTCGTCGCCGGCGACTTCCGCCGCCGGTTTGCGCCGGGGCAGGAACGCGGCCGGGATGATGCACAACACGAGCAGGACAAGCGCCCAGACGAACGTCGTGCTGAACGAGTCCGCGGCCAGCCCCGCGGCGGCATGCTGGGTGGCGGGGTTCTTGATCGCCAAGGTGGCCGCCACCTGACCCTGGTTGGTGGGGACGCCGAACTTGCCGGCCAGCAGGGCCGCGAGCACGGTCGACAGCACGGCCGAGCCGATGGCGCCGGCGGTCTGCTGGATGATGTTCGTCGCCGTCGACGCCTTGGCCATGTCCTTCACCTGCAGCGCCTGGAGCGCCGCCGAGGTGATCGGCATCATCGTGGCGCCCATGCCGAGCCCCATCACGAACAGCGCGATCAGCAGCTGCCAATACGGGGTGGTGGCGGTGACCTGGGTGAACTCCACGATCCCGACGACGATCGCGACCATGCCGGGCAGCACGATCGCGCGTGCCCCGCTCTTGTCCGCGAACTTGCCCGCCATCGGCATGGTCAGCATCGCGCCGACGCCCTGCGGGACCATCAGCAGCCCGGCGTGCAACGCCGTTTCGCCGCGCACCAGCAGGAAGTACGTCGGCAGCAGCAGCATCGCGCCGAAGAACGCCACGCAGAACAGCGACATCGTCACCATCGCGACGGAGAACGTCCGGTTGCGGAACAACGTCAGGTCGATCAGCGGGTTGTCGACCTTCGACGCCCGGACCAGGAAGCCGATCAGCAGCACGATCCCGGCGAGCGCGGGCACGAGCACGTGAGCGTCGCCGACACCGCCGGCGGACGGGATGTCGGATACGCCGTAGATCAGGGCCGCGAGCCCCGGCGACACCATCAGCATGCCCAGGAAGTCGAACCGCTTGGCGGGTTCGGGCGAGTCCTTCGGCAGCAGCCGCCACGCCAGCGCCATCGTGACGAGCCCGATCGGGACGTTGATGTAGAAGATCCAGCGCCAGCTCACCGCGTCGACGAGCCACCCGCCGAGGATCGGGCCGCAGATGGGACCCAGCAGCATCGGCACGCCGAGCACGGCCATCACCCGGCCGACCCGCTGCGGGCCCGCGGTCCTGGTCAGGATCGTCATCCCGGCCGGCATCAGCATGCCGCCGCCGAAGCCCTGTATCACCCGGAAGATGATCAGGGTTTCGACGTTCCAGGCGAGCCCGGCGAGCATCGAACCGACCAGGAACAGCGCGATCGCGACCATGTAGAGCCGCTTCGTGCCGAACCGGTCCGCCGCCCAGCCCGTGATCGGGATAACCGTGGCCAGTGCCAGCAGATACGCGGTCGCGACCCACTGGATGGTGTCGAACGAGGTCTTGAACTGGATGGTCAACGTCTGCAGCGCGACGTTGACCACCGTCGCGTCGAGGATGGCCATGATCGCGCCGAGCACGACCACGGCAGCCACCTTGTAGACGCCGCTGTCGAGCTTGTCGCTCTCCATCGGCGCCACGGATTCTGTTTGAGCCATACGGATATCACCCCAGCTGCGGACGCGGCGACCCGCACCACGCTTGCGAAAAGTACCGACCCCTCAGTTTTCTATTCAGACAATACCGACGACGAAGTTCCGGTGCCAGCGATTTCGCCGACACCGGAACACTCACGAGCCCTGACCCGGCGGACGCGCCGACACGTTGGTGCTCAGCAAATCCCGTCGGACGGCTTCGGGTTGGCGAGGCCGAAGACCGGCCGCAGCTTGATCCCGACCCAGGTGCCGCCCAGTGCGAAAACGCCCCAGAGCCAGCCGCTGACGTTTCCGGTGGAGATCCCGCCGAGGTAGGCGCCGATATTGCAGCCGTTGGCCAGCCGCGCGCCGATACCCATCATGATCCCGCCGAGTACGGCGGCCAGCGCGGTGCGCCACGGGATGGAGCTGTGGATCTTCCACGCGCCCGCCGCCGCGGCCGCCACCGCCGCACCGATCATGATGCCGATGTCGGTCAGGCTGTTCTTGTCCTTCCAAATGCTGCTGTGCAACGAACTCGCGTTCGCCTTCTGCTGCCAGAACTGCCAGCTTTCCGGGTGCAGACCGAACAGCTGGAGGATCTTCGCGCCCCACAGGCTGAACGCGCTGGTGACTCCCCAGATCCCGCCGGACACCAGGAAGACCGCGCCGGCGAGCGCCCCGATGACCAGCGAACCGACCAGCACCGGCCACGAGCCGCGCACGATGCGGGCGAGCCCGCGCGCGGTCGGGACGGCGTCGACCGGCGGCGGCACCCGACGCTTCTGGACGACCCGCGTCACCGCCACGATCGCGAGCAGCACGACGATGGTGATGGCCCACGAACCGAGCCAGCCGACGTGGTCGGCGAGCAGGATGCCGTTGAACTGCGGCCAGTTGTTCAGCAGCGGGAACGCCCAGGTATAGACCACCGAGCCGACGATGAACCCGCCGAGTGTCAGCACGATCGTCGACTGGCCGGACCCCACCGCGAACAGCGTCCCCGACGCGCACGCGCCGCCGAGCTGCATGCCGATCGCGAACAGCGTGGCGCCGACCAGCAGGGCGAGCCCCAGCGGGTTGGCCACCGGCGCGGGGGTGCTGCCGAACAGCCCGGCGCCGGTGCCGCAGATCAGCGCGATGAGCGTTGCGGCGGTGCCCAGCAGCAGCGTGTGGGCACGGAGCCCCTGCCCGTTCCCGACGGCGATGAGCTGGCGCCACGCCGAGGTGAACCCGAAACGGGAGTGGAACAGCGCGAGCCCGAGCAGTAGCCCCAGGATGAGCAGGACACCGAGCTTGGCGCCGTACGTCGCCCAAACGAACCAGCTCAGCCCCACCGCGAGCACGCTCGCGACAGCCAGGGGCACCACCTTGACCGGGTCCTCCGGTTGCGGTCGCGGCGCCTCGCACGAGGTGGGGAAGGTCAGGAAATTGTTGTCACCGGTACGGGAATCGGTCGACGCGGTCACGGGGGCACTCCAAGGCGTGATCAAGTGGAGCAGGACGCCTCAAATTAGGTCCCGTGACCGGTTCGCCGCGATTCGTCCCACAGAGTGCGACGATCCGATCACTCAGGATGTCTTCGGCGACACCCCGAGCCCTTCCGGCAAGGCGGTCACTTCGGCACCGGCGCGAAGCAGAACGTGGTGGCCGGCTCCGGGTACGCGATCGCGCTTTCCGGGATATCGCAGAGTTTCGCGTCGGCACGACCGGCGACGACCTTGCCGACCGTCACGGTCGCCTTCGGATCGGTGCACGGCACCTTGCTGTAGTTCTTCTGATCCGGGATCGAGAGGCAGTCGCCCTGCTTCGCGTTCAGCATCAGGCAGAACCTGGTCGACGGCGTTTGCAAGGTGAACTCGTCGTAGATCTGATCGCCGGGGCACGGCGCCGAACCGTCGAGCTTCAGCGCGATCTTGACGTTCGCCGCCGGGTCGCCGCAGTCGGCCTTGGCCGGGAACGTCTCCGAGGTGAGCTGCGCGGAGAAGTCCTTGACCTGCAGGCAGTCGCCGACCCCGGAACTCAGCGCCGTGGATTTGTACCCGAAGTACACCAGCGATCCGACGCCAACCAGAAGGACGATCAGGATCGGCAGCCCGATCTTCAGCCACAGCCGCCGCTTCTTCCTCGGCAGTGGCATGGGCGGCGGGCCGTAGCCGATCGGCGCCTGGCCGTACGGCCCCGGCTGCCCGTATTGACCGGGTTGTGCCGGCGGCTCGCCATACGGATTCGGCTGACCGGGCTGCGGGCCATAACCCGGCTGCATCTGTGGTGCGTAGGGATCCGGTTGTCCCTCGGGTCCGGAAGAAGGGGGGACGGTCATGTCTGGCCTCACAAGATTTCAGGAGAGCGGGGCAACCAGCAGGTCAATGACCAGTGGCCGTGAAGCACATCGTCGCGGGCGGCTGCGAGTAGACCACCGGAAGACCGGTGTCCGATCCGCACGCCGACTTGTCCGCGGTTCCTTGGACAACCTTCGTCAGCTTTGCCTGCGCGGTCGGATCAGCGCACGGGACCTTCTCGTAGCCCTTTGACTGACCTGCGTCCGCGGCCAGGTCAGCCAGGCAGTCGCCTTCCTTGGCATTGATGGTCAGGCAGAGCTTGTAGTCGGTACTGCCGCTCACCGAGTACTCGTCGTAGTCGCCGGTCGGGCAGCTCGCGCCGGCGGAATCGAGCCGCACACCGATCTTGACGTTGGCATTCGGCGCGTCGCAGGCGGCCTTGTCCGGCTCCACGCCCTTCTTGAACTCCGGAATCGCGAGGCAGTCGCCCGCCGCGGAACTGTCCGGCGAGGTCTGGTTGTGGATGATCGCGAAAGTCGCGGCGACAGCAGCAATGACCAGGAAGATGCCCAGGCGGATGTAGAGCGCCTTGCTCCTCTTCGGCTTGTACGGCTGCCCCGGAGCGGGAACGTAGTTGCCGGGTTGCCCCGGCGCCTGCCCGTAAACGGGCGGCTGGCCGTACTGGCCCGGCTGTTGGCCGACGAACTGGCCCGGCGCCTGGCCGTAACCCGGCGGCGTCACGGGCGGCGGCCCGTAGGGATCGGGCTGACCCACCGGCGGCAGGCCCCCAGGGACCGGCGGAGGGGGAACGCTCACTGTTTACCTCGCAGAAGTGAAATGGATGTGCTGAGCCCACATCAAACACACCCGGTGACAACCGCGAGGTATTACCCGTCAGAAAGGTGAAAAGAGTTAAGAAAAACAGCGGAGGACGCTCGTATGGTTACCGAGCGTCCTCCGTGACCGCATGTGAAGAAAGACGGAAAGAAACGAACTAACTAGCTTCGCTGCAAGTAAGAGAGCAGCCGCAGGATTTCGAGGTACAGCCAGACGAGCGTGGTCATCAGACCGAACGCCGCGTACCAGGCCCACTTCGCCGGCATGCCCTGCCGGATCATCTTGTCGGCCATGTCGAAGTCGAGCAGGAAGTTGAACGCCGCGATACCGATCACCAGCAGGCTGAACAGGATCGCGATCGTACCGCCGCTGCGGATCCCCATGTCGACGCCGAACATGCTCAGCAGCAGGTTGGCGACCATCAGGATGACGGCACCGGCGGTGGCGCCGATGATCCATTTGGTCAGCTTGGGGGTGACCTTGACCGCGCCGGTCTTGTAGACCACCAGCATCGCGACAAACACGCCCGCGGTGCCGATCAACGCCTGCAGCGCGATCCCGCTGCCGAACGCGACCTGGAACACCCCGGTGATCGCCCCGAGGAAGACACCCTCGACCGCGGAGTACGCCAGCGTGAGCGGGCCGCTCGGGAGCTGCTTGAAGATGATGACGAGCGAGATCACCAGGCCGACCAGCATGCTGCCGATCAGGACGCCGTACAGCGGCCCCGCGGAACCGCCGCCGGTGATCTGCACCCGGGCCCAGATCGCGGTCAGCACGCCGGTGAGGAGCGCGACCCCGATGCTCAGCCCGGTCTTGACCACGACGTCGTCGACCGTCATCGGCCGATCGGCGGTGGGCGTCCGCTGGTCGTAACCCGGCTGCCCGTAGCCGGACTGGTTGAAACCTACGTTCTGGCCGTATGCCGCATTGCCACGTGGCAAGTTGCGGAACGCCGGATTACTTGTGGAACGCACCTGATCCTCCTGGATCTACTGGCACCTGCATCGGGTCCAACGACCGTGACCGCCGGTCGGTTCCCGTCGGGTAAAGGAAACTTTACCTAATCCGCCGCCCAGCCATGGGACGGCGGCCCTCCGGCCCCACCGTATGCCCTCGCCCACCCGGCAGTGTGAGGACTGCCACGACCGTTCGTCGATCAGGCACGGACGCCCTCTTGCCAACCAAGCCGCTGACCAGGCACGCTCACGAGGCGTGATCAGAGGGTCACCGGAAGGCGTGTCGGGGAGCCAATCGTTCGTGTGAGAAACCTCCATAACTGCGGGCGGCAGCTCACGCGACCCAAGGAGTCAGCACACCATGAGGTGGACTAATGAAATCCGTTCGTGCGGTAGCCGGGGCGCTCGCCGTCGTGCTGGTCGGCACCTTCTCGCTGATCGCCGCCCAGCCCGCGAGCGCGGCCTCTCAACAGGGCATCGGGCGATCGGTGAGCCCTGGCCAGCCGTACAGCGGCAGGGCGAGGTCGGGCGACTGGCTCGGTTCGTACGTCGTCGGCGGCCAGCAGGTCTTCTGCGTGAGCTTTGAGCTCAAGGCGCCGGACACGGACCAGAAGTACCACGTCGGCGAAGTGTTGCTGACCAAGTGGGGAGACGCGCTGCCGTCGGACATCGCGGCGAACATCTCCTACCTTCTCCTGCGCTACGGCGGCACCACCGACCCGGACGAAGCAGCCGCCCTCGCGCACCTGCTGCACTCCTGGACGGCCGCACCGCGCGACGGCCACGACGACCTCAACCCGAGCAAGAACTCGTCCGAGATCGGCTACGACGCGCCGACCCACCTCAGCGAGCTGCCCGCCGCGGCCCGGCAGGACGTCGACAAACTGACGAAGGACGCCGAGGCCAACCGCGGCCCCTGGACCACGTCGATCACCCCGCCGACCGCTGACCAGACGATCGGCACGACGTCGGAGTGGAAGATCAGCGTCAAGAACGCCAACGGCAAGGGCATGTCCGGCATCCCCGTGACGCTCAAAGCCACCGAAGCGACGCTCGACGGCAGCAAGAACACCGTCACGACCGGCGCCGACGGCACGGCCACCGCCATGCTGACCCCGACCGACGCGAAGCCGGCGCTCGGCAGCACGGTGTCGGCCCCGGCGGACAAGCCGTACGTCCGGATTCCGGACGTCGCCGCCGACAACACCCAGCACGTCGTGTCGACCGGCGGCGAGAAGCAGCTGACCGCGCAGGGCACCGCCAAGGCGTCGACCAAACCGGGCAAGGTCTCGGTCACCAAGACCGATGCGAAGACCGGCAAGGGCATCTCCGGGGTCGCCCTGCGGATCACCGGCAAGGACAAGGCCGCCGCGGCCGCGGGCCAGGACGGCAAGCCGCTGGTCGGCGCCGACGGAAAGCCTGCGGTAGTCACCACTGCCGGTGACAGCGGCACAGTCACCGTGGACAACCTGCGGACCCCGCAGGACATCTGCGTGGTCGAGGTCAGCCCCGCCCCCGGCTACGGCAACGCGTTCGATCCAGGGAACCCGCCGTCCGCGTGCGGCACGATCAAGCCGGGTGAAACGCTCGCGCTGGAACTCAAGAACGCGCCCAACAGCGTGCCCCACGCCATCGCCGCGGGCGGACCCCCGGTTATCCAGGCCCGCGGTGACGTCGTGTCGAACCCGTCGGCAGGCGGCCTCGCCGGGCTCGCCGCGCTCGCGCTGCTCGGGTCCGGGCTGGTCGGACTGGTGGCCCGGGTGCGGTTCGGGAAGCGATAGGGACGAGCAGGGATGACTTCGCAAGCCCGCCGCGGGCGCCACCTCTTCCTGGGCGCTTTTTTCCTGGGCGTGGCCAGCCTGCTGGTCGTCGAACTGGTGGCCGTCGGCGTGTCCCGGTGGTCGCCGTCCACGACCGTGGCCGGCGTCGCGCATCCCGTGTCCGCGGCGGCGGCGGCGGTGGCCGAACCGGCCCGCGCCCCAGCGCCTGCGGCCGTACCGACCCCGACGTCAACGCGCTCGCCACCACCAGCGGCGGCCGTCATTCCGGCCCCGCCACCGGGCCCGCAACCGCGTGGCTCGATCCGGCTGCCGGACGGCGGAACGGCCACCCTGGTGCGGAAGGAACTCGGCCCGGACGGCGCGCTGCCGGTGCCGGACGACCTCGGCCAAGCCGCCGAATGGGGCGCGGTCCTCGGCGCGGCCAACGGCGCCAGCGTGTTCGCCGGGCACGTGAACTGGGGCGGCGCGACCGGCCCGTTCGCCGAGCTTTGGAGCGCGCGGATCGACGCGCCGGTCACCATCGTCGACGCCGGCGGCAAGACCTGGACCTACCACGTCACGCAGCTGTTCACCGTGCGCAAGGACGACCTGCCCCGCCGCGCCGACGAGCTGTTCGGCCAGCAGGGCGCGCACCGGGTCGTGCTGGTGACCTGCGGCGGCGAGTGGATCGGCGGTGTCACCGGTTACGACGAGAACCGGGTCGTCATAGCCGAACAAGTTCCCTGAGAACCCACGGGTAATAACGCACACGCACTGTGGTCAGGGCAGCTGCCATGCAGCAGAATGCCCATGACGCATGCCGCAACGAAGGGCGAAACCATGGCCACCTTTTTCGTGACCGGGGCGACCGGATTGATCGGTCGCCAATTCACCCAGCTGTTGCTCACCAAGGACGACACCGAACACGTCTCGCTGCTCGTCCGCGACTCGTCGACGGCGAAGCTGGCGGCGCTCGTCAACTCCTGGCCGCACCCGGAACGCGTGCGGCTCGTCGTCGGCGACCTGTCGGCCGACGGGCTCGGCGTGGCCGAGGACGTCCGGTCCGAACTGCGAGGGAACGTCGACCACGTCGTCCACCTCGCCGCGCTCTACGACCTGACCGCCGACGACGAGACCAGCATCAAGGCCAACGTCGAGGGCACGCAGCACGTCGTCGAACTGGCCGCGGACCTGCGCGCGGGCTGCCTGCACCACATCTCCTCCGTCGTCGTCTCCGGTGACCACGAGGGCATGTTCACCGAGGACATGTTCGATGTCGGCCAGCGGCTGGTCACGCCGTACCACCGCACCAAGTTCGAGGCCGAGAAGCTGGTCCGCGAGCAGAGTGACGTCCCGTGGCGGATCTACCGCCCGGCTGTCGTCGTCGGGAACTCCGAGACCGGCGAGATGGACAAGATCGACGGCCCGTACTACCTGTTCCCGGCGATCAGCAGGCTGGGCTCGGTCCCGAACGTGCCGATCGTCGGCCCCGACCTCGGCGACACGAACATCGTCCCGGTGGACTACGTCGCGAAGTCACTGCTCGCGCTGGTCACCGCCCCTGGCCTCGACGGGCGCGCGTTCCACCTGGTCAGCCCGGAGCCGCAGTCGGTCACCTCGGTGTACAACGCCTTCGCGAAAGCCGCCGGCGCGCCGACGATCACCGCCGAGCTGAACGAGGGCGTGTCCAAGGGCATCGTGTCGCTGGTCAAGCTCAGCGAGCACATCCCCGGATTCACCATCGCGCGCGACGCGGTGATGGAACGCCTCGGGATTCCACCCGTCCTGCTCGAAACCATGTCGTTCGAGTCGGTCTACTCGTCGGCGTCGACGCGCAAGGCGCTGGCCGGTTCCGGGATCGAGGTCCCCCGGCTGGAGGACTACGCGGCCACGCTGTGGCGCTACTGGCGCGAGCACCTCGACCCGTTCCGCGCCCGTAAGCACGGCCCGCGCGGCAACCTCGACGGGCGCCGCGTGATCATCACCGGCGCGTCCTCGGGCATCGGGCGCGCGACGGCGTTGAAGGTCGCCGCCGAGGGCGGGATCCCGCTGCTCGTGGCCCGGCGTCAGCACGAGCTCGAAGAGGTCCGCGACGAGATCATCGCCGCCGGCGGGACGGCGTCGGTGTACCCGGCCGACCTGACCGACGAGGAGTCGGTGCACAAGGCCGTCGACGCGATGCTCGCCGAGCACGGCCGGATCGACATGCTGGTCAACAACGCCGGCCGCTCGATCCGCCGGTCGATCAGGCTGTCGTATGACCGCTTCCACGACTACGAGCGCGCGATGGCGATCAACTACTTCGGCGCGGTCCGGCTGATCCTCGCGGTGCTGCCGCATATGTCCGAGCGCAAGTTCGGGCACATCGTGAACGTGTCGTCGATCGGCGTGCAGGGCATCGCGCCGCGCTTCTCGGCCTACGCGGCCTCGAAAGCGGCGCTGGACTACTTCTCGCGCATCGCCGCCACTGAGACCCACGGCGACGGGATCACCTTCACCACGATCCACATGCCGCTGGTGCGCACGCCGATGATCCGGCCGACCAAGATCTACGACGCGTTCCCGACGAAGTCGCCGGACCAGGCCGCCGACATGGTGATGAAGGCGTTGAAGGAACGCCCGAAGCACATCGGCACGCCGGCCGGCCAGGCGATCGGGCTCGCGTACACGCTGCTGCCGGGCGTGACGGATGCCATCGCATACCAGGGTTTCCGGGTTTTCCCGGATTCCGCGGCGGCCGGGGGCAGCGGCGGCCTGAAGATCGGCAAGGGCGAGCAGCACCTCTCGCGCGCGGCCACCACACTGGCCAAGCTGAGCCGCGGGTTCCACTGGTAGGCCAGTAACGCTCCGCGATCATCGCGCACCCACTGGGCGGAGAAACGCCCAGTGGGTGAAAACACGGCGGTAATTAACCAAGCCTGACACTGACGACACGGTGTGCGCAGGTACCGTCGGCCCCATGGTTCCCGAGCGAGACAACGGCCTGCTGCCCCTGCGCCGCGAGTACGCCCAGGTATGGCATGGATTCGACCGCAACGAGGTGCGCCAGTACCTCGATCACCTCGAAGCGCACGTGCGGCGGGTCATGACCGATCGCGACGCCGCCATGGCGCAGGCGAGCGCGCTGGCGCGGGAACTGGAAGCCGAGCGGCGTGAAGTCGTGAAGATGCATGCGCGCGTCGAGGAGCTGAAGAAGCCGCCAGAACGGCTCGAGGATCTCGACGAGCGGATGCAGCGGACGGCCACGCTCGCGAACGCGCGCGCCGAGGAGATCACCTCCCGCGCGCAGGTCGCCGCCGAGAAGCACTGGAGCGAGTCGACGGAGGTGTCGACCAAGCTGCGCGAGCGGTACCAGAAGCTGATCGACGACCTGGACGTCCAGGCCGAGGCGCTGCACGCCGAGCACGAGAACGCGCTGACGTCCACGCGCGCCGAGGTCAGCAAGCTGACCGTCGAGGCGGCCACCCGGCGCGAGCAGATGGACGCCGAAGCCGAGCGCAAGCGGCGGAACATCGAGCGCGAGTTCGAGTCGTCGATGGCGGCTCAGCGCGCGTCACTGGAGAAGCACATCGCCGACCAGAGCACGGCCAGCAAGAACCAGGCCGAGCGGCGGATCGCCGAGGCGACCGCGGAGGCGAAGCGGCGCTTGGACGAGGCCACCGCGGAAGCCAAGCGCCGGCTCGACGAGGCCACCACCACCGCTGCCCAGCGGACCACCGCCGCGCAGCGGAAGGTCGAGCGGCTCGACGAGATCCGTGAGCAGGCGCGGGCGAGCCTGCGCGCCGCGGACGAGGTGCTCAAGCGCAGCGAAGCCGCGATGGTGCAGCTGAAGGACGAGGCCGTGATCCCAGCCGCCTCGAAGCTCGTCGGTGATGCCCCCGCGGCGTCCCCCACGCCTTCGCCCGCTCCGGCTCCCGCTGCCACGAACGGCCACAAGCCGTCTCCGGCCCCCGCCACTTCGTAACCCGCGCCGCTTCGTAACCCGCTCCGCAGGCTCCGCGGCGTTCCCTCGGGGCCATTCTGATGGCGGCGGCCGCCGCGTTGGTGTTGAACGCCGATGCCTGGAGCTTAAGGGGGGTTGGGGTAGTCGGTTCTGTCCAAAGCAGCAAGGACCGAAGGCACCCTCGGCAGGGCAGAGACGTCGTCAAGGTCTAGTTGAGTACGCCTTACGCCGTGAAGGTGGCCTTCACGTCACGTCACAACACCGTCCGGGGCCAGGGGTTGGCGCGCTCGAGTTGGGCGGCGACGGCGAGGAGGCGGGCTTCGCCGCCCGGCGCGGCGATCAGCTGGACGCTCGTCGGCAGGCCGGACGCCGTCCGCCCGACCGGCACCGACATCGCGGGGTACCCGGCCAGGTTCCACAACCCGGTGAACCCGGCGACGCGCCCCGAGGGCACGGCGTTGGCCAGCCAGCGGCGCTCGTGCCAGCGTTTGGCCTTGGGCGGCAACGTTGCGAGCGTCGGCGTGACCAGCACGTCGTGCTCGGCGAAAAACGCTTCCGCACGCCGGATCCAGTTCTGCTTGGTACGTTCCCGGACCAGCCCGAGCCGCCGGACCAGCTTTCCGACGCGTACATGCGCTTTCGTGCGCGGTTGCAGGAGCGCGAAGTCGAAGTCCTCAGCCTGCTCGGCGGGTCCGGCGAACCAGCGCGCCACGATGCCGCCGACAGCCGCGACACCGTAGTTCGGAGTGGCTTCTTCGACGTCGTGACCGGCGACGACGAGCAACTCCGCGACGAGATCGACCGCGGCCGTGAGCTCCTTCGGGACGGGCGCCTTGGTCGGCAACACGGTGGAAAACGCGACGCGCAGGTTGCCCGGGTCGACGATGTCCGCGAGGTCCGGCCGTTCCGCGAGGACGGCCAGCAACAGCGCCGCGTCCGCCACGGTCGTCGCGAGCGAGCCGTGGGTCGACATCCCGAACCAGCCCTCGGCGCCGGGTTCCTTGACCACGCCGGCGCCGGGTTTGATGCCGACGAGACCGCACATCGCGGCCGGCAGCCGGACCGAGCCGAGGCCGTCCGTGCCGTGGGCCACCGGGACCAGCGCGGCGGCGACGGCGGCCGCGCTGCCACCCGACGACCCGCCGGCGACGTACGTGGGCTCCCAGGGGTTGCGGGCGATGCCCTCAGGCGTGTCGCTCATCGGCCAGACGCACAGCTCCGGCACGCGGGTGAGCCCGACGATCACCGCGCCCGCGGCACGCAGGCGTCGGGCGATCTCGCCGTCTTCCGCCGCGTTCGAGCGCGATCCGGCATGAGAACCCCATTCGGCGAACTCGCCGGCGATGTCGGTGACATCCTTGACGGCGACGGGCACACCGGCCAACGGCAACTCGGCGAGATCAGGCCGTTCGGCGACCTGGTGCGCCTCAGCCAGCGCCTCGGCTTCGCGAACGCGCCGGAACGCGCCGACCACCCCGTCCGCGGCCGCTATTCGGGCGAGCGCGTCCTTGGTCACCTGGACCGGGTCCAGCTCCCCCGCGCGCACCGCTTTCGCCAGTTCCACCGCCGTCAGCACCATGGTCGAACTCTAGTGTCCCGCGTGGGAAATGCGCTTAGTGTCGGGGCTGAGGCGGTCCGCCGAAGCGGCTCTGCAGTGAGCTCATGATCGAGGCGGCGATCGACGACTCGATCGCGGACGTGTCGTTTCCCGGGCCGTTGCCGCCGGTGGCGATGGGCGCACTGGGCTTGGCAGGCGGCTTCGGGGTCGTCGTGACGACGTCGCTGCTGGAGGCTTGCGCCCGGACGTCCGCGGAAGCGGGCGGCGCGGAGGCGGAGGCGCTGCTAGGGGTGGTCGACGTCGGGGAATCCGGCGGCAGCACGGCGCCCGGCTGGCCGGGGAGTCCGGCCGGATCGGCCGTTCCGGTGCCTTCGACCTGGTGGTTCGCGCCGTAGACGACGGCGCCCGCGAGCGCCAGAGCGACGACCGCAACGGCGACGGGGAACAGCGCGGCGATCCGGCGTCTGCCCGGCGACTCCGGCGGGCTCACCTCGGGCGCGCTCGCCCCGTCTTCGGGACGTCGATGCTTGCCGCCGTCGTCGTCGGGGTTGTCTGAAGTGACCCTGGCCAGCGGCATAGTGTCGCTCGGGGAAGGTTCACGGTTCATCGTCTACCTCCGTCGCCACCAAGGTCGGCGGCCGGGAAATCGTAGGGGAACCCCGCCCGCACCGGTGCACCCGGGTACCGTCGGCGAGCATGCCGGTACGCAGTGAACGCAAGGGCGCGGTCACCACCGTGGTGCTCTCACGACCCGAGGTGCGCAACGCGGTCGACGGGCCGACAGCGCAGGAGCTCTCGGACGCCTTTCGCGCCTTCGACGCCGACCCGGACGCTTCGGTCGCGGTCTTGTGGGGCGAAGGCGGGACGTTCTGCGCGGGCGCGGACCTCAAGGCGCTCGGCACCGAGCGGAGCAACCAGGTGACCGAGGACGTCGAAAACACCGACGGTCCGATGGGTCCGACCCGGCTGCGGCTCGGCAAACCGGTGATCGCCGCGATCGCCGGACACGCGGTGGCCGGCGGGCTCGAACTGGCCCTATGGTGCGATTTGCGGGTCGCCGAGGAGGACGCGGTGCTCGGCGTGTTCTGCCGGCGCTGGGGCGTGCCGCTCATCGACGGCGGCACCGTGCGGCTTCCCCGCCTGATCGGCACCAGCCGCGCGTTGGATCTCGTGCTCACCGGCCGCCCGGTCGACGCCGCCGAAGCTCACGCGATCGGGCTGGTCAACCGGGTCGTGGCGCCGGGCAGGGCCCGCGAGGCCGCCGAGGAACTCGCTGCCGAGATCGCCGCGTTCCCCCAGGTCTGCATGCGCAACGACAGGCTGTCATTGCTGGAGTCCGAAGGGCTCACCGAATCGGCCGCGATGGCGAACGAACTCTTGCACGGCAAGGAATCCGTCACCGCGGAAGCGCTCACGGGTGCCGCTCGGTTCGCCGCCGGCGCCGGTCGTCACGGCACCTTCGATTCCTAGGCGAACGTCGAACTCGCGTGGTCAGTGCGGGGCGGATCTGGGGAGGGGGACGGCGTCGCTGTCGATGTGGAGCACGCGCAGTTCGCTGAGCAGGCGGACGTACCGGCTGCCGCGGCTGTCACGCGGGAGGACGAGCGTCGGCCGCCGCAGGACGACGTCGTTGTACCGCGTCGCGACCAGCGCGGCGCACGCGCCGAACTCGACGTCGACCTCGCCCCACGACAGCGTCACCTGGTAGCCGTCCTGACCGAAGGCGAGGACGACCAGGTTGAGGTGGTCCATCTTGCGGTCCTCGCGCAGCAGCAGGCCGACGTCGGAAAGCAGGTCGTGCAGCGGGATGCCGCGCACCTCGTCCATCCGGTCACACGCCCGGGTGACGTAGTGGACGCGCCTCGGGCCCTGCGCGCGCTTGTCCAGCTCGGCCGTGGTCACCACCGTGCCCGGCGCCCGGACCGCGCCGGTCACCAGGAACTGCCCGTCCGTAGCGGTCACGAGCCCGGTCATAACGGAGTGCTGCATCGGCAGCCGCCGCCGAGGTGGCTGATCCGGCCCTCGGCCTCGGGCTGGCGCTGGTAGAAGCTGCCGTCGTCGAAGCGGACATCGATGGTGTCGAGCGGGTCGACCGCGGTGACCCGCCCGCGGCGCACTTGGCAGGCGCCGGTTTCCGGGTCCTGCTCGCCGAACACGACGACCTCGTCGCCGGCCCGGAAGTGGTTCCACTGCCAGCCGTTGAAGTCGAACCAGGTTCCGGTGAGCGCCCGCGACACCGCGGCCAGCGGGGCGCCGGTCGCGGCGGCGATCCGGCTCATCGTCTCGACCGGCACCAGTTCGGGCGGACGAGGTTCGACAGCCTCGTCCAGCCACGCGCAGAGGCTGGATTCCGGCAGGCCGGCGGAGGCTTCGATCGACCGGATCGAGCGCTCCGGCTGATGCCGCCGAAGGAGTACCGCAAACCGAGTCCCGCTCATCCGCACCTCCTCAGCTGAGGGTAGATGATCCGCAGGTGCGGGGCAAAAAGATCTTTCGTGCCGCTTACGCGGTGAAAAGGGTCCAGGGCTCGTGAGTGTTCCGGCCGGTTAGAAGCGGCCGGAACACTCACGAGTCCTACAAGGCGCGGGTCAGCTGAGCCGCGAGCAGCCGCGTAAAGCGGGACGGATCACTCAGCTCGCCGCCTTCGGAAAGCAGCGCCATGCCGTAGAGGAGCTCGGCGGTTTCGGCCAACGTCTCGTCGTCCGCGCGCTTGCTGTGGGCGTCACGCAGCCCGACGACCAGCGGGTGCGTCGGGTTGAGCTCGAGGATGCGCTTGAGCTGGGGCATGTTCTCGCCCATCGCCCGGTACATCTTCTCCAGCGTCGGCGACATGTCGTTGCTGTCCCCGACGATGCAGGTCGGCGACGTCGTCAGCCGCGACGACAGCCGCACCTCCTTGACACTCTCGCCCAGGGTCGTCGTCATCCACGAAAGCAGCTCGGCGAAGTCCTTCGTCTGCTGCTCGCGCTCGGCCTCGGCGGTCTTCTTCTCCTCGTCGCTGTCGAGGTCGACCTGGCCCTTCGCGATGGACTGGAACTGCTTGCCTTCGTACTCCCCGACCGCGTCGACCCACATCTCGTCGATCGGGTCGGTCAGCACCAGCACCTCGAAACCCTTGGCCTGGAAAGCTTCCATATGCGGCGAGTTTTCGATGATCGACCGCGACTCGCCGGTCATGTAGTAGACGTCCTGCTGGCCGTCCTTCATCCGCTCGATGTACTCCCGCAGCGTGGTGGGCGCTTCGGCATCGTTGGTCGAGGAGAACGACGAGATGTCGAGGATCGCGACGCGGTTCTCGACATCGTCGAGCAGGCCTTCCTTGACCGCGCGGCCGAACTCCTTCCAGAACGTCGCGTACTTGTCCGGGTGCTCGGTCATCAGGGTCTTGACCGTCGACAGCACCCGCTTCACCAGTCGGCGGCGCATCAGCTGGATCTGGCGGTCCTGCTGGAGGATCTCGCGCGACACGTTGAGCGACAGGTCCTGCGCGTCGACGACGCCCTTGATGAACCGGAGGTACTCCGGCATCAGCTCTTCGCAGTCGTCCATGATGAACACGCGCTTGACGTAGAGCTGCACGCCGCGCTTGCGCTCGCGCATGAACAGGTCCATCGGCGCGTGCGACGGGATGAACAGCAGCGCCTGGTACTCGAACGTGCCCTCCGCCTGCATGCGGACGATCTCGAGCGGGTCCTGCCAGTCGTGGCTGACGTGCTTGTAGAACTCGTTGTACTCGTCGTCGGTGACGTCGTCCTTCGAGCGCGCCCACAGCGCCTTCATCGAGTTGACGGTCTCGAGTTCGTGCGTGACTTCGCCGTCCTCGGCCGTCTTCTCTGCTGCCATCTTGATGGGCCACACGATGAAGTCGGAGTACTTCTTGACGATCTCGCGGAGCTTCCAGGCCGACGTGTAGTCGAAGAGCTGGTCGTCGGCGTCTTCCGGCTTCAGGTGCAGCGTGACCGCTGTCCCCTGGGGCGCGTCGTCCAGCTCCTCGATCGTGTAGGTGCCCTCGCCACCGGACTCCCAGCGCGTGCCCACGGTCTCGCCCGCGCGCCGCGTCGTCAGGGTGACCTTGTCCGCCACCATGAAACTGGAGTAGAAGCCGACGCCGAACTGCCCGATGAGGTCCTGCGAGACCGCGGAGTCCTGCGACTCCTTCAGCTTCTTCAGGAACTCCGCCGTGCCGGACTTCGCGATGGTGCCGATGAGACCGATGACGTCCTCGCGGGACATGCCGATGCCGTTGTCGCGGATCGTCAGCGTGCGCGCGTCCTTGTCAACCTCGAGCTCGATGTGCAGATCGCTGGTGTCGGCCTCCAGGTCCTTGTCCTGGAACGCTTCCAGCCGGAGCTTGTCCAAAGCGTCCGAGGCGTTGGAGACGAGCTCCCGGAGGAAGGTCTCTTTGTTCGAGTAGATCGAGTGGATCATCAGCTGCAGCAGCTGACGCGCCTCGGCCTGGAACTCGAGCGTGTCGACCTTGGTGTTCACAGTGCCCCCTTCATACGGTAAGTCGCCGCCGAATCGTACCGGGCGGCGGCCGTTATGTTTTCGTTACCAACTCTTGCGAAGCCGTCTGTCGATCCTGCCGGAAACAGTTCGTGTAAATCGTGAAAACCAGCCGACGCCGGAGGAAGACATGGGCAAGATCAGCGTGGTCGACAACCTGACACTCGACGGCGTGATGCAGGCACCGGGACGTCCTGACGAGGATCCGCGCGGCGGGTTCTCCCACGGCGGCTGGGCACTGCCGTACACCGACGAAGTGATGAGCCGCGCGATGGCCGAGGGCATGGCGGGCAACCGGGGAGCCTTCCTGTTCGGCAGGCGGACGTACGAGGACTTCTACGGATTCTGGCCCGACCAGACTGACAACCCGTTCACCGATGTACTCACCGAGGGGCACAAATACGTCGCGTCGAGGACGCTGGAGGCGCCGCTTCCGTGGAGCAACTCCACACTCCTCGAAGGTGACGCTGCCGACGCCGTGGCGGGAATCGAGGAGGATCTCCTGGTATTCGGCAGTGGGGACCTGCTCCAGTCGCTCATGCGGCGCGACCTCGTCGACACCTACCTGCTGCTGATCCACCCGCTGCTGCTCGGGACGGGGAACAAACTGTTCAACAACGCGGCCGGCCCGCTTCGGCTCATCAATTCGGTGACGACGACCACGGGCGTCATCATGGCGACCTACGAACCCGCGCGGTGAAGGGAACGAGCCGATGAAGCAGTACCTGCTCAGCATCTACCAGCCCGACGGACCGACGCCGCCGCCCGAAGTCCTCGGCCCGATCATGGCCGAGCTCGAAAAGCTGAACGACGAGATGAAGGCCGCCGGCGCGTGGGTGTTCGCGGCCGGGCTGCACGCGCCGAGCACGGCCACCGTGCTGAGGGTGTCCGGCGACGACGTGCTCACCATCGACGGCCCGTTCGCCGAGGGCAAGGAGCACCTTGGCGGGTTCACCGTCATCAAGGCGCCGGACCTCGACGCCGCGCTGGGGTGGGGACGCCGGTTGGCCGCGGTGCTCGGCACGCTGTCGATCGAGGTCAGGCCGTTCCAGGGCGAAGTCGACGGCTGATGCCCGATCTGCCGCCCGCCGCGATCGGACGCGTTTTCGTCGCGGAGTACGGCCGCGCGGTCGCTGTCCTGGTCCGCGTCTTCGGTGACATCGACATCGCCGAAGAGGCGGTCCAGGACGCGTTCACGCAGGCACTGCGGCGGTGGCCGTCCGACGGCCTGCCGCCGAGCCCGGCCGGCTGGATCATCACCACCGCCCGCAACCGCGCGATCGACCGCCTGCGCCGCGAGTCGTCCCGCGAAGACCGCCACGCGCAGGCGGCCCTCCTGCACGCCACTGCCGACGTCGACAACGCCGATGAGCCGACCGAGGAGGGACCCGTGCGGGACGACCGGCTGCGCCTGATCTTCACCTGCTGCCACCCGGCGCTCGGCATGGGCGCCCGGGTCGCGCTGACACTGCGGCTGCTCGGCGGGCTCACCACCACGGAGATCGCGCGGGCGTTCCTGGTGCCCGAACCGACGATGGCCCAGCGGCTCGTCCGGGCGAAAGGCAAGATCCGGGACGCGGGAATCCCTTACCGGGTACCGAATGACGTCGATCTCCCGGACCGGCTGCGCGGGGTGCTGGCCGTGGTGTACCTCATTTTCAACGAGGGCTACACGGCGAGTTCGGGCGACCGGCTCATCCGCGACGACCTCTGCGCGGAGGCAATCCGACTGGGACGTCTTCTCGCCGACCTCATGCCCGACGAGCCGGAAGCGTTGGGGTTACTCGCTTTGATGCTGCTGACCGACTCCCGGCGAGCCGCCCGCACGACCGCTGACGGCGGCCTCGTCCTGCTGGCAGAACAGGATCGCGGCAGCTGGGACCCGGAACTCGTCGCCGAAGGGCAGGCCATCGTGCGGGCCTGCCTGCGGCGCAACCAGCCGGGTCCGTACCAGATCCAGGCGGCGATCAACGCCGTCCACAGCGACGCCCCGGCCGCGGCCGACACGGACTGGCGGCAGATCGTCGCGCTGTACGACCAACTCCTCGCCTTCACGCCGAGCCCCATCGTCGCGCTGCATCGCGCGGTCGCCGTGGCCGAAGTCGACGGCCCGGACGTCGCGCTCACCCTCGTCGACGCACTGGACCTCGACCGCTACCACCTGTTCCACGCCGTCCGCGCCGACCTGCTGCGCCGCCTCGGCCGCACCGCGGAAGCCTCGCAGGCCTACGAACGCGCGATCGTACGCACCGACAACGCCGCCGAACGCGACTTCCTCCTCGGCCGCCGCCGAACACTGGAATCTTGACCTTCGCAACTCGCCGTCGAGTTGCGATCGTTGATGTCCGCAACTACCGCAACTCGCCGTCGAGTTGCTGAGGGATCAGTCGCCGAGGTTGATCGTCCGGTCGGCGTAGTCCCGGCTTTCGGGGTCGTGGCTGGCAATCAGCACCGCGGCACCGCGATCCGCGGCTTGACGCAGGTTCGCCAGAACCATCGCCGCGCGCCGCCGGTCCTGATGCGAGGTCGGTTCGTCGGCCAGGACGAGCGTGGGATCCGCGACCAGTGCGCGTCCCACAGCCGTGCGCTGCTGCTCGCCGCGAGAGACTTCTCCCGGGGTCCGGTCGGCGAACTTGGTGAGGTCAAAGGCTTCCAGCAGACTCCCGAGATCCTCCGCGCGACGCGGGCGGCGGGCGAAGGCGAGGTTGTCGGTGATGGTGAGTTCGTCGAGCAAGCTGATGGACTGCGGGACGAACCCGACGTCCCGCCACGACATCGCGGACATCGGCAGGCTCGGCAACGGCGGATGCGGGACGACTTCGCCGCCGCTATCCGGAGTTTCCCAGCCGCCGGCGATCATCAGCAGCGTGCTCTTCCCCGAACCGGACGGCCCGGTGAGGACGACCAACTCGCCCGGAACCAGCGTCAGGCTGACCGCGCGCAACGCCCGCACGTCGCCGTAGGTCTTGGCGACGTCGACCAGCGTGAGCACCGGACTGTTCACTGTGGACACTCCACTCGGCCGTCGACCAGCTCGACTACCCGCTCGGCCACACCGCTGACATCGGGGTCATGGGTGGCGACCAGGACCGTGTGACCGTGGTCGGCCAGCCGCCGGAGCGCGCCGACGACCAGGCGCGCCGACCCGCGATCCAACTGCGCCGTCGGCTCATCCGTGACCAGCAACGTCGGCTCACCCACGGCCGCAAAAGCCAGCGCCACCCGCTGCTGCTCACCGCCGGACAGCTGACGCGGATAGTGCCCGATCCGGTCGTCCATCCCGAGCACGCCCAACAGCTTGCGACCGTCGTCGTCGCTCCCGCGCAGGCGCGCACCGAGCGTCAAATGCTCGGCGACAGTGAGGTAGTCCAGCAGGTTGTCGGCCGGATCCTGGTACACGTAACCGATATGGGCCCGGCGCAGCGTTCGGCGCTGCCGGGCGGACAGGACCGTCGTCTCGATTCCGGCGATCTCGACCGTGCCCGCCTGCGGGCGGGCCTGGCACGCCAGGATGCGCAGCAGCGTCGACTTGCCTGAGCCGGACGGACCGACGAGCGCGGTGACCTGACCGCGTTCGACCGACACGGCGACGTCGGTCAGCGCGTGCACCGATTGCCCGCTGACGTGGTACTCGTGGGTGATTCCCTGGCAGCGCAAAGCAACGCTGTCATCATCACTACTGTCAGCGCGTGTCACGAAGCACCTCCGCGGGTCGAGCTCGGGACACCGTACGTTGCGCCACCACGGTCGCCAGCACCGTGGCAACCACCGCGGCGGCGGCGAGTTCACCGATTAGCGGCCACGGCCAGGTGACGAGCGTGCCCGGCGCCGTCGTCGGGTTCACGTCGTAACCGGGATAGGTCAACGCCACCACGACCCCGGCCAGCGCCAGCCCCGCGGCGAACCCCGCCAACAGCAGCCCACCCACCTCGACGAGCAGTGCACGCCAGTGCGCTGTGGCACCGATTCCCATGCGGCGCAACAGAACGTACGCACTGCGGCGGGCACGAGCGCGGGCGCTGAGGTACAGCAGCAGGCCGACCATGACGATCGCACCGGCCAGCAGTGACACCGCCGCTAGGAACGTGAACGTGTAGCTGATCGGGCTGTAGACGCCGGCGGCCGTTACTTGCTGAGCTTCGCTCACGGTGCTCACCTGCAGCCCGGCCCGGCTGATCGCGGGAACAGTGACTGCCGGATCGCCGCGCACCCAGAGCAGGTGCCGCGCAAAGGGGTTGATGCTGTCCAGAACGTCAAGGCGGACCAGCAGTAGCGGATACCCGGACGTCTTGCCCGGCAGCTGCGCGGTGTCCGTGATCGCGAGTTGCTTGGTCAGGCCGTTGAGTTCCAGCGTCGCGTTACCCGAGACCGGAAGCCCAGCGAGAATCCCGACCGGGGTGCCGGGGGCGGCGAGACTCGACATCATTTCCTGTATCGACGGCCCGGGCAGCCCAGGATCCCAGAACGCGGCGCGGGCGAACGTCGCCGGATCCACCCCGAGGACGTTGACCGTCGTGCCGCCGATGTTCGCGGCGTCGAACCGCTCGACCACGCTCGCCTGCCCGTCGAGTTCGGGTGGGATCGCCGTGCCGCCGGTCAGCCCGACAACGACATCTGTCCCGATGACCAGCTGAGCCTCCGCGTGCAGCGTGCGGTCGACCGAGCCGGTGACCGTGGTGGCATACACCGACAACGCCACCGGTACCGCGGTTGCGCCGATCAGGACCGCTGCTGCGGCGGGGACCGCGAGCAGCCGGCGCCAAGCGAGGAAGAGCACCGGGCGTCGCATCGACGTCGAGTGCGCACGCGCGAGCACCCATCGGACGAACCGGCCCACGAGCATCGCGAGTCCGACGATGAGCAGGACCGGGACCACGATCAACCGCGGCGGAATCCGGGCCACGCTACCGACCACGCCCGCGCCCACATCGACGTCGTTCCCGAGGAGCAACCACGTCAATCCCGCTGCTACCAGCGGTAACAGCTCCCACGGCCAACGCCTGACACGCTTCGGATGGGCGTCGAACAGCTTCGCCGCACGACGTCCGCTCGTCACCGCGATCCCGGCCGACGTCACGAGGAACGCGGCGGCGGCACCGAGGATAGAGATGCCGACCGCACCAGGCGTGACCAGTGGACTCGGCCCGACCGCGCCGACGAGGTACCGCGCCCCCACCCAGCCGGCGGCCGAGCCGACCAGGACGACGCCGAAGGTCTCCAGCAGTGCCTTGCCGGTCAGCGCCAGCGGCCCGACACCCCGAGCGGACAGCAGCACCAGCTCAGTCCGGCGTCGGTCCACCCAGAACGACCCCGCGGCCGCCGCGATCACCAGCCCGGCCAGCGCCCCCGCGGCCGCCAGCGGCACAACCGTGCCGATCAACGCCGAACCGACCAGGTTCGAGCGGTCGAGCATTCCGCGCAGCGACGACGTGGAACTGCCGCTGAAGTTGTGGTCGAACATGGCGCCGGCGAGTGCGCCCGGCCCGGCAGTGGTCGTGCTCATGCGATTCACACCGGCCACCACCGGAACCGCGCCGGAGGTGGTGAGCCCCGAGGTGTCCACCGACATCTCGACCCAGTTCCCGACCGCGGTGCCCGCCTGCTGCGCCAACGCCACGAAGTCCCCGCGCGAAAGCAGCGCCATCGGGAACACGGGACTCTCGCTGAGGGGTTTGCCCCGGTAGAGGTCCCGCAAGCTGCACCAGAACGGCTGGTCGGGCACGGATCGCAGATCCCGGTAGACCGCGGCCACCGGCAGTGTCACGGGTTTCGCCTCCATCACGACCGTCACCCGATCACCGACCCGAAGGCCCTGCTCCGCCACGAATCCGTCGGGAAACCAGATACCCGGCCCGGTCCCGCCGGAAAGCAAGTCGACATGCCCGGCGAACCCGTCGCGAGCCACCAACGTCATCGCCGACTGGTCAGGTCGCGTCTGAGGGCCCACGACCGCGACGCCGCTGGCCATCGTCACCACCGGCGCCGACAACCGCGGCACGCCCGTCGCGGCGGCATTCGCTGCCTTGACCCGCGCGTCGAGCAGCGCGCCGCCGACCGGCCCCGGCGGCGAGTCCGGCTCCGACGCGAACGGCAGACTGCCCTGCCACTGCGCCCCCGTCTCCCACTCGCACGACGACGCCATCTGCTGCTGCAAGGTCGCCGTGGCCGACGCCGACAAGAACAGCGACGCGGCCGCCGCCGGCAGCGCCACCAAGAACGCCGCCACCCCCAACGCCAGCGCGACCGCCGGCTGCCGCCGCAACATCCACACCGCACGCGACCACGGCGTCGGCATCCCCCATCGACTCACCCTCGCGATTCTGGCACTGCCGGGTCAAGCGCGTGGGAGAACAGCCTTCTCCACTGTCGGTCTGGCGGTTCGCACGTGGAGAACGACCAGGTTGGCGAAACGCGGGTTGCGATTCACCACCACGTCAGTCGCGAAGCAGGCAGAAGCCAGCAAACGGCTTTGCTCGCGTATCCGATCGACGCCGAGTCCCGCCGGGCAGGACAGCAGCACCTTGACTTCGTCGCCGCGCGAGCTCGTCCAGAGAATGGCCGGCCGCCGACCGTTCAATGTGCACACGCGGGCGTGGGCGAACGCCGTACGCAGCCGGTGTTGCACGATCACCACGCGCAGCCGAGCCCGGACGAATCGCCGGGTCACCGGCCAGTAGAGCGCCTCGTAGACCACGCAAGCCACCATCGTCAGCGCCCAGATCGGCCCTACCGCACCGATCAGATCGACGAGGGCGAGCGAGGTGACCGCCAAGGCCGCAAGCTCGTAACGCCACTGGTACAGAGCGAGTAGCGGGTTGGCTCGGTTGACGTGAGTGAGTTCGCGCGCGAGGCCGGCGAGCTGGTCATTCGATTGGCTGCGGTTCATGACCGACCCCCTGCCCAGTGCCCCGGTGCCGTGGTCTCCATCGCCGTAGGCGGTTCCATCCGAACTACGCCGGAGCCCCCGCAAGTCAGGCAGCCGGCCATCCCGAGACCGGCGCAGAATTCACATCGGCTCACCGAGTCCCATCGGGGGTCCCGGTAAGTGCGACCGCGGCCGTTCGACCGGCGGCCGACCTGCCAGCCGCGTGCGTGTGCTCTCTCGTCCTCAGCCGTGAACAGCCAGCTGTCCATCCGTTCGAGGAGCCTTTTGACCAGAGTGGATCGTCCTGATTCGTCCCGAATGTCGTGGTTCATGGGGTGTAGCCCCCAATACTGAAGAGCGCGGATTGAGCTCTGGGCGCCCGCTACTCCGGTGATGACACCGGCGCCTGGCCACTGGGCGGCGTGGACCGCCGAAGCCGGGCTGCCGAAGGTGCCGCGAGGTCGCGCTGCCGCCCGGTAGTGCAGCGCGTCCCCATGTCCCGGCCAAGGGTCTGACCAGCCGGGTCGAACGTCGGCGGGTCTCGGCCGGGTCTGCGCGGAACCCGGCGAGGTCTGCTGTAATGTCCGCGTGGTGTACCCATCTACACACCGCCCTACATTTGCCTACATAAGGTAGGTAAGCCCAGTGTCGAGTGCCTACATACAGCCTACATCCGTTGGGAAGCCAGCGGAAGCTACTGATGCGCAAACTGTTAGCGCCAAGGACGTCGGCCTCGAGGTGAAACGCCTGCGCCGGGCGGCCGCGGAGACCCAGGCACAGAGCGCGGCGGCGATCGGTGTGACCAGGGCCAACCTCACTCAGTGGGAGACCGGCAAATATCTGCCCTCGGCGGAGAATGCCCAACAGCTTGACGACCACTTCCGGGCATCGAACGCATTGGTTACGCTGGTTGAGGCAGCTCGATCCCCCCAAGAGCACGCGACACCGGCCACTGCGGGCGCCATCGTCGTCGAGACGTCCGGATCGTTGGCGGAGATCTTTCACCGGGTCGGCCTCGGCCTGGTCGAACACCTGATCCGCGACGGGCACGGCAAGGCGCTCGGCTGGCGGCACAACCTGCAGACGGACGGCCATCCGACCGCGCTAAGCACCGCGTTCGGGATGAATGCGCTGATGGTGGTGGGCGAGCCGTACGTCGACCAGCACGCGCTCGTCGACAGCTTGTTGACCATGCGCTCACCGCAGGTCAATTGGCTGGGCCGAGCCGGGACAAGCCGTCCGGAGATCACCGCCGCCGTGGTCGACGTCCTGTTCCGCATCGGTACGGCGATCTCGGTGGACGAAGGCTTGAACCTGGTTGAAGACTCGCTCGACGAATTCAGCCGAACGCGGCCGTACCTGTTGGCCGTCGCCTTGCAGACCGCTGTCCGGCTTCGCCCGGACGCACCCCTGACCACCAGGCTCATCGAAGACCTGCTGTCGACCCGCCTCGACTTCTCCGGATCACTGCTTTGGCCGGAGAAGAACGAGGCAGGCCTGGTGGCACCAGAGCCTTCCGTCGTGCACACCGCACGAGCGGTAGTCGCTCTCCGAGCCTCGCTGCGCAGCCGAAACGACGGCGGCGAAGTGCTGGAAGCTGTCGAAGAAGCCACACAATGGCTGATCGACCGGACTCACCCGGATGATGGCGTCTTCGAAGAGCTGATCAGGCCGAAGCCTGATGGTGACGGGACGACCAGGATCATGATCCGGCATTTCACCCCAGCGTGGGTTGTCCAAGCCTTGGCCGCGGCACCACAACTGCCGCTGGCCCGGCTCAACAGAGCGCTCCGAACCCTGTGGAGCCGATACGACCACGAGCGTGGACTTTGGTCCTGGGGCAATGGCGATCTCCCGATCTGGATGACCCTCGACGCGGTCACCGCACTGCGGGCCGCCACGTTGGCCGTCGCCGCCCCTCCGCTCAGTCCCCCCGGAGACTTGACCGGAGAATAATGTCGAACGATCCAAGCTCGGCAGTCGCCGTCGCGTCACGCGGCGGTCGATTTTCCCACGACATCGGGGAAATGCTGAGCGATACCCACCTCATCGACCTCACCCGGCTTCGCGCTGCAGCGCAAGCAGTGGTGACCTGCTCCGACGTCTTCCTGTCCTGGTTGGACGAACTGTGCCATGACGATTCATTGGTGGCAGCGGCGGCGGCGCGCTCGTACTGGCATCCGAACGGGTTCGCCAAACTGGTACTGCACACGTCAACGGATCCGGAGTTCCGTCTCCGGCTGCACGTCTGGCCGGCATCGGACCAGCCCCACCAGGGCGAATCGAACCCGCACAGTCATCGCTGGGAGTTCGCCTCGACAGTAGTAGCCGGCGCTGGCCTGCACATGGTGGAGTACAAGGAAAACGCGCACCGTGGAAAGCTCCACGCCCGCTACCGTTACGGCTGCGACCCCACCGATCCGGCGGCTTTGCGGCCCGATGGCGAAGTCCGGCTGTTGCGGACGAACGCACCGCATGTCCGCCCCGGCCAGGTCTATTCCTGTGATACCGAGGTCGTGCACACCGTCGTGCCGATTGCGGCAGGTCTGACAGCGACTCTGGTGATCCAGGGACCTCGTCGCAGCCAATCCACAGTGGTCTACTGCGAACCAGGCCAAAGCGAAGACCAACCCAACGGCGAACTGTCCGAATCGGACTTCCGCCGGCTGGTGCGGTCAGTACTGGCGGAGGCGTAGTCATTCGATGTTTTCCCTTATGACGCAACAAAACCGGCCGCAGAGGCGTAGGTTCGGAACCCGGCGGGACAGCCGGAGGGGCGTGCTCAACGATCACGAGATCAGGCGTGCGCACAAAGCGGGCGAGTTGCACGTCGATCCGTTCGATCCCGGACTTGTGCGGCCCGCGGCACTCAGCCTGAGGCTGGGCAACGAGGCATTCAGCTTGGCAACCGATGGCCCGGTCGATATCGCCGACCGCTCCACCTATCCCGAGCTGCGTCCGAAAGCGCTGGACGAACAAGGAAGACTGCGAGTCGAACCCGGCGAAGTGGTACTGGCACCGACCCTCGAACGAATCGGCCTGTCAGCACGGCTGGCCGGCTTGGTCGACGGCACCAGCGACTACGCGCGGCTGGGGATCAGCGTCGTGCTCTGCGGGCAGGTCAGTCCCGGTTTCGGCAAGGAGAACGGGGCGGTCCTCACTCTGGAGATCGTCTCCCACCTACGGCACGCCGTACTGCTGCATCCCGGCGCGCGCATCTGCAACCTGATGTTGTTCTCCTCCAGCGGCAGCGAGCGGCCGTACGGTGAAATGCCGCACAACTACTCGAGCGATCACCGGGTCGCTCCTTCTCGATTGGCAGACCATGTCGGGCGACGCTGAATTCCCACTCACCCTCGAAGACCTGGGTGAACGCGAAATCCTGACTCAGGTGCTGCGCCCCCGTTATCGGGACACCGTCGGCTTCGGGGACGACTGCGCCGTACTGAGCCAACCGCCGGGTGACGAGCTCGGCGGCGAACTGGTCGCGACCACGGACAGCTGCCCGACCCCGCTGGTGACCATCCTGGGCGAGCGGGACCTGTTTTACACGGGGTGGCTGCTGGCCGCGATCAACCTTTCCGACCTGGCCGCGGCGGGCGCGCTACCCTTGGGTCTTGTCGTCAATTACACGCTGCCGAAACAGACGACGGTGGACGACTTCCGTCGGCTTCTCGACGGCGTCGACGCGTGCGCCGCAGCACATGGAACCCAGGTCGTCGGCGGTGACCTCCGGGACGGCCAGACCATGCAGCTCTCGGCAACCGCCGTCGGCCGCTGCGTGCCCGGCCGCAGGCTGGGACGAACCGGGGCAACGTTGGGCGATCGGCTACTCCTGGTCGGCTCACCGGGCTACCTCTGGGCATCCGCGTTGCTATCGGGCGGAAAAGCGAAACTGTCCGAACAGGACACCCAGAAGATCTGGTCGCGTGCCCGACAGCCGATGGCCCAGGTGGCGGCTGGCCGCGTGCTGGCCGAGAGCGGGCTCGCGCGGGCCGCGATGGATGTATCCGACGGCCTCTACGCCACTGTCCGCACGCTGTGTGAAGCCAACGGGCTCGGGGCGCGGATGAACACGGACATCCATCTCGACTCCGCGATCGCCGAGGTTTGCGCACAGTCCGGTCTGAGCCAGTTCGAACTCGCCGAAACCTGGGGCGACTGGAGCCTGGTGGTCGTGGTCCGAGCGGAAGACGTCGAAGCGGCAACGACGCGACTGTCAGCCGAGGCGATTCCAGCGCGGGAGATCGGCACGCTCGCCGACGCCGGTGAAGGCCTCAGCCTCACCGTCGGAGGCACGTCCATCCCCTGGCGAGGTATCGCGCAAGAGCGATTCTCCACCAGCTCCTGGCACGGCGGGGAGCTGTCGCAGCTGATGGCCGACGTGCTGAGAGTGCCCGCCGGCTGACGAGCACGGGACTAACGCAGCTCTTGTGTCGTGTCCGTGACCGCAACTCGACGGCGAGTTGCGGTAGTTGAGCCCTCAAGGTGGGCACTTTTCTACAACAGTGCGCTCGTTGCACACGCGTGTAACCCGCGTGCGCAAGCATCGCAACTCGACGGCGAGTTGCGATTGTCGACGCGCTGCCGGGCCGTGCCCGCTTAAGGCAGGCGGGCTCGGGTTAGTTCGTCTTGTAGGGCGGTTTTGGGTTTGTGCTCGAGGCGCAGCGCGGCCATGTACGACTTGAACTCGGCGAGCCGGTCGGTGTGCTCGTACAGCTTTTGCGCCTCGAGCAGCAGCTTCGCCGCTGCTCGGTACGAATCGCGCTTCTTCCACAGGATTTCGGCGTCGGCGGCTTCCAGAAAGATCGGGATGGCGTCGGCGGGGTGGGTGTGAGCATGCCGTTCGGCGAGGCGGAGCCAGGTTTTGTCGCGGCAGCCGCCGAGTTTCGCGGCCCGCCAGGCCGCGTCGATGTCGCCTTCGGACAGCAGGGCGTCGACCAACGTCGTGTGCCCGGGAGCGTAGTCCGGAGTCGCCGAAAAGCGGTTCGCGCGGCGCGGTTGTTTGCGCAGAAAAGCATGGGCTTTCTTCCGCCAGGCCGGGAAAAGTTCGTCCGCGGCATCGGCCAGCACCCGGTAGGCGTCTGTTCTCGGCTCCGCGGTGAAGTTGTCCCACAGCAGTTTCGCGGCTTCCTTACGTCGGCCGGCCACGAGGTGGCACTGGGCGGCCAGGGACCGAAGCCCGGAGGTGGGCGGGAAGTCGATGAGGCCGCGTTCCGCCCACTTCAGTGCCTCCTCGTCGCGACCCTTGATCCGAAGGGCTTGCACGATCCGCACGATGTCGGACTCATCGGTGATGTCTCTCGCCAGCACCTCGACCGCGGCGTCAGTCCCGCCCTGGACCTGCGCGACGTGCTCCAACAGCGACGTAACGTTGAACCGGTGGCCGTCGTGCTTGCCAGACTCCCTGGGCGGCAAGGCCCGGAAGGCTTCCTCGATGCGCTCCCGATACCGGGCCGTGCCCGCTCGACCCAGCACGCCGGCGTAGTTGGATATCGCCCCGCGAAAAACGCCGTATCCGCTGCTCAACGCGCGATCGACCAAGTAGTCGGCGAGTTCGAGGGGATCCTCCGGCGGAACCGCCATGCACGCCTCGAAATGGGCGCTCTCCACTTGCTCCAACGCTTCCAGGCCGCCGCCATCGGAGTCGTCCACCTGCTGGATCGCCTCCTCGACCAGGTCCAACGCGTACTCGGCCAGAACGCGTGCGCCCACACCGCCATTTCTGGCGTACTCAGTGAGGTCCTCAAGGGCCTCGTCCACGCCCCGGAAGTAAGCGCGTGCCCCCTTGTAGTCGACGAAGTCGAGGATCTCGATCGCGTCACTCAGTTTTAGGCGCAGATCGTCACCGTAGGGACGGACTCCGGCGGCGACTTCGAGCCGGGCATGCAGCTGCGGGTCGGCCGCCGCGGCCTGCAACAGCTCCGCGACCAGCCACGATGACTTCTGGGAGAGCAGGAAGTCCTCGAGCGATCGTTGCGGCGCGGGTTCCTTTGCTGGCTCGTCCTTGAGTGCCGGCTTGGCCTTGAGCCAGGCCAACGCCACGGCGACACAGTGTTTGCAGAAGAAACCCTCGGCGCCATACGGGCACTCGCACTCACCGTCAAGCCCGACATCGTCGACCGTGAGCAGGACCCGGTAGAGCTCACTGCCCTCAACGGTGGCTTTGGCCGTGTTCCCGCTGACGACGAGCTTCTGCACCCGCTCGTCGTCGAAGTAGGCCCGTCCCCGCTCGTACGAGCCGGAATCGGCCAACATGCGAAGAGATCGCTCGCTGAACAGCACGGTCACCATCCTGTCAGCGTGCCCGGCCGAACTGCCACTTGGCACCAAGTTGGCTGGTCAGAGCCCCTTTTCCGGCCCCAGCGAACTCATGCTGGCCCTGCTGCTTCCCGCGACGTACGATTCTGTATACCGTATGCAGTAGATCGTCGTCAGACGAACGGTGGAGGTAACGCATGCCAGCCAGCCAGGGCGAGACGTCGATCGCCGACCGGGTCAGAGCCGTGATCGACGCTCATCGCGGGGATCGAGGGGCGCTGCTGCCGATCCTGCACGGGCTCCAGGCCGAGTTCGGGTTCGTCAGCCAGGAGATGGTGCCGACGCTGGCGACCGAGCTGAACCTGTCCCGCGCGGACGTGCACGGGGTGATCACCTTCTATACCGACTTCCGCAGCGAGCCGGCCGGTCGCACGGTCGTGAAACTATGCCGCGCGGAAGCGTGTCAGTCCGTAGGTGCGGAGGCACTTGTCGAGCGGGCTCAGCAGATCCTCGGCACCAAGCTCGGCCAGAGCACCCCGGACGGTTCGGTGACGCTGGAACAGGTTTTCTGCCTCGGGAACTGCGCGCTCGGCCCCGCCGCGCAGATCAACGGCAGGCTGCATGGACGCCTTGACGAAAACCGGCTGGTCAACCTCATTGTCAGCGCGGAAACGGGAAAAGCATGACCACCACGATCTACGTCCCGCGGGATTCGGCGGCCTGTTCAGTCGGTGCTGACGACGTCGCCACAGCCATCGAAGCGCTCACCGCCGGACTGGACATTCGCCTGGTGCGCAACGGTTCCCGCGGGATGTTGTGGCTCGAACCGCTCATCGAAGTCGAGACTCCCGAAGGCCGCGTCGGTTATGGACCAGTCTCGCCCGACGCCGTCGGGGACCTCCTCGCGTCCGATCTACTCGGCGGCGGCGAGCACGAGTTACGCGTTGGGCTGATAGACGAACTGCCGTGGATGCGCGACCAGCAAAGACTGTGTTTCGCGCGCGTCGGCGTCACCGACCCACTGTCCGCCGACGACTACCTCGCGCACGGCGGCATGGCCGGATTGCGGCGGGCACTGGAACTCCAGCGATCCGACGTCGTCGCCGAGGTCACCGACTCGGGGCTGCGAGGCCGCGGCGGCGCGGGCTTCCCGGCCGGGATCAAGTGGAAAACCGTGTCCGAACTGACGGCCGACCAGAAGTTCGTCTGCTGCAACGCCGACGAAGGTGACAGCGGCACCTTCGCCGACCGGATGCTGATCGAGGGCGACCCGTTCTGCCTCATCGAGGGCATGACGATCGCGGCCTACGCGGCCGGCGCCACCGAGGGTTACGTCTATCTCCGCTCGGAATACCCGGACGCGGTCCGCACCTTGCGCCAGGCGATCGAGATCGGCTACGCCCACGGCTGGCTCGGCGAGAACATCCTCGGCTCCGGGCTGCGTTTCGACCTGTTCGTGCGCGTCGGTGCCGGCGCGTACATCTGCGGCGAAGAAACGTCGATGCTGGAAAGCCTTGAAGGCAAACGCGGAATGGTCCGCGCGAAACCACCGATCCCGGCGATCACCGGGTTGTTCGGAAAACCGACCGTGGTGAACAACGTGCTCACCCTCGCCTCCGTTCCAGCCGTACTCGCCGGTGGCTCCGCGGCGTACGCGGCGTTGGGGATGGAACGTTCGCGCGGCACCCAGGTTTTCCAGCTGGCCGGCAACATCGCGCGCGGCGGCGTCTTCGAAACCGCGTTCGGAATGTCGCTCGGTAAACTGGTCAACGAATACGGCGGCGGCACGCTGTCCGGCCGCCCGCTGCGCGCTGTCCAGGTCGGCGGCCCGCTCGGCGCGTACCTGCCTGCCGAAAAAATGGACCTGCCACTGGATTACGAGGCTTTCGCCGCGCAGAAGGCCATGCTCGGACACGGCGGGATCGTGGTCTTCGACGACACCGTCGACATGGCCGCGATGGCCCGGTTCGCGATGGAGTTCTGCGCCGAAGAATCGTGCGGAAAATGCACGCCCTGCCGGGTCGGCTCGATCCGCGGAGTCGAGACCATCGACAAGATCGTGGCCGGTCAGGACTCCGACGAGAACCTGGCGCTGCTGGGCGACCTCTGCGAGTTGATGACCGACGGCTCGCTGTGCGCGATGGGCGGGTTGACGCCCAATCCCGTGCTCAGCGCCTTGCAGCACTTTTCTGAGGATTTCACCGCTCGCCACCAGGAGACGAAGTCATGACCCTGTTCAAGGAACCTGATCTCGGCACCCCCGCCCGCCCCGGCGCGGCGACCGTTTCGGTGGAAGTGGACGGGCTGCCGGTCATGGTCCCGGAAGGCACGTCCGTCCTGCGCGCGGCCGCGTTGTCCGGTATCGAAATTCCGAAGCTGTGCGCCACCGACAGCCTGGAAGCCTTCGGTTCCTGCCGCCTTTGCCTCGTCGAAATCGATGGCCGCCGCGGCACACCGGCGTCCTGCACCACGCCCGTCGCCGAGGGCATGAAAGTCCGCACGCAGACGCCGAAACTGGAGAAACTGCGTCAAGGCGTGATGGAGCTGTACATTTCCGACCACCCGCTCGACTGCCTCACCTGCGCGGCCAACGGCGACTGCGAATTGCAGGACATGTCCGGTGCGGTCGGCCTGCGGCAGGTCCGGTACGGGTACGAGGGCGAGAACCACCTCGAGCTGGAAACCGACCACAGCAACCCCTATTTCGACTTCGACGCTTCGAAGTGCATCTCCTGCTCCCGTTGTGTCCGCGCCTGCGGTGAGGTCCAAGGCACGTTCGCGCTGACGATCGAGGGCCGCGGGTTCGAGTCGAAAGTGTCCGCCGGTGCCGGCGAGCAGTTCATGGACTCCGAGTGTGTGTCGTGCGGGGCGTGTGTCCAGGCCTGCCCGACGGCCACGCTGCAGGAGAAGTCCGTGGTGCAGCTGGGTATGCCGAGCCGCAGCGTGATCACGACGTGTGCGTACTGCGGGGTCGGCTGCTCGTTCAAGGCCGAGCTGCGCGGTGACGAACTGGTGCGGATGGTGCCGTACAAGGACGGCGGCGCGAACGAGGGTCACTCGTGTGTCAAAGGCAGGTTCGCGTTCGGCTACGCGAGTCACCCTGATCGGCAGATGAACCCGATGATCCGCGAGAGCATCACCGACGAGTGGCAGGTGGTCGACTGGGACACCGCCATCACCCGGGTGGCGGATCGTATGCGCGAGGTGCAAGCGCGCTACGGCGTCGGCGCGATCGGGGGAATCACGTCGTCGCGCTGCACGAACGAAGAGGTGTACGCGGTCCAGAAGATGGTGCGCGCGGCGTTCGGCAACAACAACGTCGACACCTGCGCCCGCGTCTGCCACTCGCCGACGGGGTACGGGCTGAACCAGACATTCGGCACTTCGGCGGGCACGCAGGACTTCAAGTCGGTGGCCAAGGCGGACGTCATCGTCGTCATCGGCGCGAACCCGACCGACGGGCACCCCGTATTCGCCTCCCGGATGAAACGCCGGTTGCGTGAAGGCGCGAAGCTCGTCGTCATCGACCCTCGCCGGATCGATCTCGTGCGCTCGCCGCACATCGAGGCCGCGCACCATCTCCAGCTCGCCCCCGGCAGCAACGTCGCCGTGGTCAACGCGATGGCACACGTGGTCGTCACCGAGGGGCTCGTCGACGAGTCGTTCGTAGCTGCGCGCTGTGAGGACTTCGAAGGCTGGGCGGAGTTCATCGCGCGGCCCGAGAACAGCCCGGAGGCCACCGAGCCGATCACCGGCGTGCCCGCGGCGGACCTGCGCGCCGCCGCGAGGCTCTACGCGGAAGCCGGCAATGCGGCCATCTACTACGGGCTCGGCGTCACCGAGCACAGCCAGGGTTCGACCATGGTGATGGGGATGGCGAACCTGGCCATGGCCACCGGCAACATCGGCCGCGAGGGCGTCGGCATCAACCCGCTGCGCGGCCAGAACAACGTCCAGGGTTCCTGCGACATGGGCTCGTTCCCGCACGAGCTTCCCGGCTACCGGCACGTGTCCGACGACGCCGTGCGCGAGGTGTTCGAGAACCTCTGGGGCCGCTCGATCATGGCCGAACCCGGGCTGCGGATCCCGAACATGTTCGACGCCGCCATCGACGGCACGTTCCGCGCGCTGTTCGTGCACGGCGAGGACATCGCGCAGTCCGACCCGAACCTCAAACACGTCACCTCGGCACTCGCCGCGATGGACCTCGTCGTCGTGCAGGACCTGTTCTTGAACGAAACGGCCAAGTTCGCGCACGTCTTCCTGCCCGGGACGTCGTTCCTCGAGAAGGACGGCACCTTCACCAACGCCGAACGGCGGATCAACCGCGTACGCCCGGTAATGGCGCCGAAGACCGGCAAACACGAATGGCAGATCGTCAGCGAGATCGCGCAGGCCATGGGTTACCCGATGTCCTATGACCACCCGCGCGAGATCATGGACGAAATCGCGTCCGTCACGCCGACGTTCGCCGGGGTGTCGTTCGAGACGCTCGACAAGCTCGGCAGCGTCCAGTGGCCGTGCAACGCGGCCGCCCCGGAAGGCACGCCGACCATGCACGTCGACAGCTTCGCGCGCGGCAAGGGCAGGTTCGTGCCGACGACGTTCGTGCCGACCGAAGAGCGCAGCACCCGCAAGTACCCGCTGATCCTGACCACGGGACGCATCCTGAGCCAGTACAACGTCGGCGCGCAGACCCGGCGCACCGCCAACGTCGCCTGGCACCCGGAGGACCTCCTCGAGATCCACCCGCACGACGCCGAGGTGCGCGGCATCAACGACGGCGACGACGTCACGCTGTCCAGCCGGGTCGGCGCTACGACGCTGCACGCGGTGATCTCCGACCGGATGCCCGTCGGGGTCGTCTACACGACCTTCCACCACCCCGTCACCGGCGCGAACGTGGTGACGACGGAGAACTCCGACTGGGCGACCAACTGCCCGGAGTACAAGGTGACCGCGGTCCAGGTCGGCCTCACCGTGTCTACGCCGGCGTCGATCCCGGCGTCGGCGCAGGTTCCGGTGTCCGCGCTGGCGGAGCCGTGACGCATCCGGGGTCGCCTCAGGTCAGGCTGGTCAACGAGATCGCGCTGCAGTTCGCGCACCAGCCCCCGGACACCGCGGCCGAGGCGATCGCCGGGCATCTCCGCAAGTTCTGGGATCCGCGGATGCGCGCGGACCTGATGCACCGCGCGGAGGTGGAAGCCGAGGAGTTGGCCCCGCTCGCGCTGGCCGCCGTCCGGCTGCTGCGCTGAGCATGTCCGCCGGTTCCGGCGGCCGTGGGCAGACCCCCAGTTCGCTGCCCACGGCCGCCGTGTAGCTCGCACTCGGCCGGTTTCCGCGGCGCTTGCGGCTTCAGCCGGTCTTGCGAAGGAGTCTCGCCCACTGCGCTCCTCCGGCGAAACATCGCGTCGGTACCGAGCGAAGAATTCCAAGGTCAGGCCGCTAGAGTAGGTTTCCGGTCCGGATCCGGACCGGATCGTGACTTCCGGGGAGGGCGTCGGCTAGTGGTCGATCGGGAAGTCGGGCTTCCTCGCGCGGTGTTCGCGGAGCGGTTCGCGACCCTGTACACCGAGGCAGGCACCCCCTCGTTGAACCGGGTTTCCGAATCGGTCGTCCGAGCGCGGCGGGCCGACGAACGCGGCCAACCCGTGCGAGTGACACCGCAGCGGATCAGTGACTGGCGGCGCGGGCGGAACGTCCCCGCCCGATTCTCCGCGCTCGCCGCCGTACTCGAAGTTCTCGTCGGGCAGGCGCGGAAGGCGACGCCTGTGCCGGTCATCGAGGGCCTGTACGACGTCAAGCAGTGGCGGACGTGGTGGGAAGAGGCGCTGGCGAGTCCGGTCGGCGAAATCGAAGACTTCCCGAGCGAAGCATCCCCGGCCGGCGAGGTCTGCCCGTATCCCGGGCTGGCCGCGTTCACCCAGGAGGACGTCGCCTGGTTCTTCGGCCGCGAGCGCAGCACCAACGCCCTGATCCGGCGGTTGCGCCAGGCCGTCGAGACCGGCGGGATCGTGATGCTGACCGGGGCCTCCGGAGCGGGCAAGTCCTCGCTGATCCGAGCCGGGCTGATGTCCGCGGTCGCCAAGCGGAAGCTCGCGGGTGAAACCGAGCCAGCGGCAGTAGTCGTGATGACACCGGGTTCGGAGCCGCTGGCCGAGCTCAGCCGTCAGGTTCCCGAGCTGGCCGAACTCGTCGCCCGGGCGGATCCTGTCCAGCCTGGCGAGGTCGAAACGGCCCTGACCAGGTCGCACAGCCGCTGGCTCCTGATTGTCGACCAGTTCGAAGAAGTCTTCACCCTGTGCACCGACCCCTGGCAGCGACAGCGGTTCGTCGAGTTGCTGGCGGCGGCGTGCACGTTGCCCGATGACGGCGTCGGCAGGCCGGCGTCGGTGCTGATCGGCGTCCGGGCGGACTTCTACGGCCAATGCCTGGACTACCCGGAGCTGTCCCAGGCGCTGCAGGACAGGCAGCTGGTGCTGGGGCCGATGACGAACCCGGAGATCCAGGAGGCGGTGTCAGGTCCGGCGAAAGCGGTGGGACTCCGCCTCGAGCCGGGTTTGACCGACCTGCTGCTGCGTGACCTGGGCGTCGCCGACAACGCTTCGGGCAACGCCCAGCAGGGAAAATACAGCTCGGGAGCACTCCCCCTGCTGTCCCACGCGCTACTGGCGACCTGGCAGCGCCGGGATTCCGGCGAACTCACCATCGCCGGCTACCTGGCGGCCGGCGGGATCCATGGGGCGGTGGCGGCGACAGCCGAACAGGCCTGGGCCGATCTGGAGGAGTCCGGGCGCGCCGTCGTCCGGGCGATGCTGCTCCGCCTGGTCCGGGTCGATCGGGACGGTCAGGACACCCGCCGGACGATGCCGCGGCAGGCGCTGCTGGACCAGCTCACCGATCCCGCCGCCGGCGCCGACGCGTTGGAAGTGCTGGCGACCGCCCGCCTGGTGACGCTCGACGCCGACGATGTCCAAATCACCCACGAAGCGCTGCTCCACGCGTGGCCGCGCCTTCGGAAGTGGGTCGACGAAGACCGATCCGAGATCCTCGTCAGGCAGCGGCTCGAAGACGACGCCGAAGAGTGGCAGGCGCAGGGCCGGGAGGCCTACCTGCTGTATCGCGGCGGACGGCTCGGGGCCGCCGAGCAGGGTGTCAATTCCGCCGGTTCCTACGCGACGACCGGCCTGGCCAGCGAGTTCCTGCGGAAGTCGGTCCATTACCGGCGCCGGTCCTCGTGGATCCGCCGCGGGGGGATCGCACTGGTCGCGGTGTTCGCGCTGATCGCGACCACGACCGCGGTGATCGCCTCCAACGAGCGCGACGACGCGGTGTTCCGGCAGGTCGTCGCGGAAGCCGACCGCCTGCAGGACACGGCACCTTCACTGTCCGCGCAGATCGACCTGGTGGCGCACCAGCTGCGTCCGAACGACCAAAGCGTGTACGACCGCCTGATCCCGACGCAGAACACGCCACTCGCGACGCCGCTCATCGGGCACCAAGGCGCCGTCTACCTGACGACGTTCAGCCCGGACGGCCGCACGCTCGCGACGGCGAGTTACGACCACACCGTCCGGCTGTGGGACGTCCAGGATCGCGCGCACCCGAAGCCGCTGGGGCTGCCGTTGCTCGGGCACACCAGCTGGGTGAGCTCGGCGGTGTTCAGCCCGGACGGGAACCTCCTGGCCACCGCGGGCGACGATCAGAGCATCCGGCTGTGGGACGTCGCCGATCCCGCGCACCCGTTCCTGCTCGGGCAACCGCACAGCAGCGGCTCGGGCACCATCTACCTCATCACGTTCAGCCCCGACGGCCGCACGATCGCCGCCGCCAACGAAGACCACACGGTCCGGCTCTGGAACGTCAGTGATCCCGAGCAGACCACGCAGCTCGGTCAACCGCTGACCGGGCACACCGCGCGCGTCCGATCGGTGGCGTTCAGCCCGGACGGGCGCACGCTCGCGGCGGGCGGGGACGACTCGAGCATCCTCATGTGGAACGTGGCCAACCCGGCGGAGGCCGTCCGCATCGGGTCTCCGCTGGTCGCCAGTACCGGGGTTGTCCATACGGTCGAGTTCAGTCCCAACAGTCGCACGCTGGCCAGCGGCGGGTACGACGACAACACCATCCGGCTGTGGGACGTCACAGATCCTCGGCAGGCCGCGCCGCTCGGCGTGCCACTGGTCGGGCATACCGCGTCCGTGTGGTCGGTCGCGTTCAGTCCCAACGGCCAGATGCTCGCGTCGACGGGCTCCGACAACACCGCCAGGCTGTGGAACACCGCCGACCCGACCCACGTAACGCAGCTCGGCCAACCCCTCACCGACACCGTCCCGCTCTCCTACGCCGTCGGGTTCAGCCCGGACGGGAGAAGTCTCGCGTCCGGTAGCAATGACGGAACGGTCCTCCTGTGGTCGCTTCCGCCGCAGGTCCTGACCGGACACACCGCCGCGGTCACGGCCTCGGTAATCAGCCCGGACGGACGCCTGCTGGTCACCACGTCGAGGGACAAGACCGCGCGCCTCTGGAACGTGAGCGATCCAGCGCATCCCACCCCCGTCGGGCCGCCGCTGACCGGGGACACCGGAACAATCGGCGCGGCCGCCTTCGGCGCGAACGGGCGTCTACTGGCAACGGCGGGTTCGGACCACGATCAGACGGTCCGACTCTGGAACCTGACGAACCCAGCCGCGCCCAAGCCGTGGGGGCAGGCGCTGAACCTGAACACGCGGTATGCCGCTCCCCTGGCGATCAGCCCGGACGGGCGCACACTGGTCACCGGTGTGGACGACCAAACGCTTCAGTTGTGGGACATCAGCAATCCGGCCCATCCCGTGTCCGTCGGACGGCAGCTCACCGGACACACCGGCTACGTCGTCGACGTCGAGTTCAGCCCCGACGGCCGCACGCTCGCCACCGCGAGCAGCGACCAGACAGTCCGGCTCTGGAACGTCGCGGATCCGCGAAATCCATCCGCCATCGGCCAGCCACTCGGCGGCTACAACAAGGGCGCGCGCTCCCTCGCCTTCAGCCCCGACGGGCACACACTCGCGGCGGGCAGCGACGACGCGTCGATCCGCCTGTGGAACGTCCAAGACCCGGCGAACCCGGCCCCCATCGGCGCACCGCTGCTGGGACACACCAAAGCCGTCCTCGCGGTGGCGTTCAGTCCCGACGGGCACACCCTGGTCAGCAGCAGCGCCGACACCACCGTCCGGCTCTGGAACCTCGCGGACTCGAGCAGTCAGGAGTTCGTCGGCCAAGCCGTCAGCGGCCCCAACACCGGGATCACGCTGAGCCCGGACGGCAAGTTCCTCGCCGCCGCCGGCGACGACAACGCCGTCCGCATCTGGTCCCTCGACGCAACCCACGCCCAACAGCGCATCTGCTCCGACACCAGCGGCGTCCTGACGCCGGAACAGTGGCAGCAACACCTACCGCAGCTGGACTACAAGCCACCCTGCGGCTAACCCGGAGCCTGACCTTGTGAGTGACGGCGCCGGTTGGAACCGGCTGTTGACACCTACGGGGGCGTCGGCGGCGGTGCCGTAATCTGGTCCGCTAGCGGCTTTCGGACGCGCCTCTAGAACCGGCCGGAACCCTCACGACTCGGGTCGGTTGTTTGGCTGGTGACAAAGAGGTCGACGGTGCGGCGGATGTCGGCCAGGACATCCAGTGTCGGGTCCCGGAGCCACTGGATCTGCAGTCCATCGGTTACGGCGAGCAGAATGCGGGCCGCGGAGTCGTCCTCGCGCCCGAGCAGCGTGGTGATGAGTTCGCGAACGCCCTTGGCGTGGTCTTCCATGAAGGCGGCGGCGGGGTGGTCGGGCTGCGACGCGGCGGCGGTCATCTCCACGAACAGGCGGGCGAGGCCGGGCGTGCGCACCACGTCGTTGAGATAGTCGAAGACGCCGTCGTAGGTCGTCAGGTCGTATCGCTCACTCGCCGAGGCGTCCCGCGCCTGCAGGATCGCGACCAGCAGTTCGTCCTTGGAACCGAAGTAGTGCAGCACGCCGGCTTCGGTCAGCTGGACGGACTCCGCGATCGACTTCAGCGTCGGCCCCGCCGAGCCGGCCTTCGCGTAGGCCTCCAGTGCCACGCGCAAGATCTCGGCCCGCTTGGCCAGCCCCTTCGCGTAGGGACCGCGGGAGGACGTCGGCCGCGAGCCATCAGCAGAGGTAGTCATGCACGAAAACCTAGCAGAACTTAAGTTCCGTGTTCAAAACCCTAGTCAAGCTAGGTTTTGAGGTTTACCGTGGTCCTTGCCACCGCGTCCACTGACCTTCGGAGCGCATCGATGAGCTCACTCAAGAAGGCACCGCCTCCTGTTGTGACGGTCGATGTCGAGAACCGAGCCCCACGACTGGGCCGGCTCGGTCCACTGCTCGCGCTCGGCGCGTTCTCCTGGGCCATGCCGTCGGCGGCGTCGGGCATCGTGCTTCCGGCGTTGCTGGCGACCTTGTCGGAATCGACGAAGGTCACCGATTACGCGCTGATCAGTTCGATCGGGGCAGTGGTGGCGATGATCACGACGGTCCTGGCGGGGGCGTTGTCGGATCGCACCGTCTCCCGCTGGGGCCGACGTTCGCCCTGGATGGTCGGCGGGGCGCTGGTCGGCGGCCTCGGGTTGTTCACCGCGGGCACGACGTCGTCGCTGTGGATCATCGCGGTGGGAGCGGCGACCTTCCAGCTCGGGCTCAGCGCGATGCTGGTGGCGCTCGGCGCGGTCCTGCCCGACCGCGTGCCGCGGGCCGCGCTGGGCAAGGCGGCCGCGCTCACCGGTCTCGGCTATCTGGTGGGCACAGCGCTGGGCGGTGTCGTCGCCGCGCCACTGGTGGCCATACCGTCCGTGGGGCTGCGGGTGGTGCCGTGGACGATGCTCGTCGCGATGGTGGCCTTCGTAATCTGGGCACCCGATAGCGACGCACGGAAGCCGCGAATCGAACGTCCCCGAATCACCGGAAGCCTCCGCGCTCACCTTCGCGAGTTCCTGCCGCCGGCGGACCGCGACTACTGGCTGGCCTTCATCGGCCGGTTCCTGGTCATCTTCGCGCTCTTCGTGGTGGTGGGCTACCAGCTCTACATCGCGACCGACATGCTCGGCCTCTCGACGGTCAGAGCCGCGAGCCTGCTCGCGCTCTGCGGTGTGCTGCTGGCGGTCTGCGCCGGCCTCAGCACCATGCTCGGCGGAGCGTGGTCCGATCGTGTCGGAGCCCGCAAACCCTTCGTCGCCGGCGCGGCGGCGCTCATCGCTTCCGGGAGCGTGTGGTTCATCATCTCGCCCTCGGTGGCCGCGCTGATCGGATTCTTCGTCGTGTCCGGGATCGGCTACGGCATCTACCTTTCGGTGGATCAGGCGTTGATGGTCGAAGTGCTCCCGGGCTCCGGCGGCGAGGCCAAGGAGCTGGGCTTTCTATCGCTGGGCAACACGGCCCCGATCGCCGTCGCCCCGCTGATCGGCGGGGCGGTGGTCGCCGGATTCGGTTACCGGCCACTGTTCGTGATCTCCGCATGCTGTGCCGCCGCGGGCGCGACAGCCATCCTCGCGATCCGGAGGGTCCGATGAGCAAGACTGCCAGCGCACCATCGATACGTAACGAGCTCGCGGGAGACCACGTCGTCCGCGACTTCGAGCTGACGGCCACCGCACTGGACGTGCGCGATCCCGCTGGGCTGACCGCCGCCGACGTGACCTGGATACCGGCGATCGTCCCGGGCGGTGTGCACGAGAGCCTGATCGCGGCGGGCCGGATCGAGCACCCCTTTCGCGGCGAACACGATCTAGACCTGCGCTGGATTGAAGAGCGGGCGTGGTGGTTCCGGGCCGCCGTCGAGCTGCCGGCCGACCTGGCCACCGGCGATCGAACCCTCCTCGTGCTGGACGGCGTGGACACGGTCGCGTCGATCTGGATCGACGAGAGCCTCGCCGCCCGTTCGGCCAACCAGTTCGTTCCGGTGGAGATCGACCTGACATCACTGGCCGGCGGCACGCACGATTTGCTGGTCTGCTTCCGGCCCCCGCTGGAGGGATTGCCGGAGCCCGAGCGTGCGCGCCGGATGATGGATCGGGTCAAGACGTTCTTCGACGCGGCGACGGATCGCGGCGAGGGATCCGAGGTCGAGCCCGCTACGGGACTACAGGCGCTGAATCTGGCCAGCACGTTGCGCCGCAAGGCCCAGTTCTCATGGGGGTGGGACTTCGCGCCGCGCGTGCCCTCGATCGGCTTGACCGGCCCGGTGCGGCTGCGGCGCCTGCGCGGCTCCCGGTTCGTCGACCACCACTTCCACACCATGTCACTGGACCTCGCGGCGAAGACTGCCGAAGTCGCGTTCGACGTCGAGGTCGAGACCGTGTCCGGCCCACTCCCGACCACCGTCGACGTCACACTGGTCTCGCCCCGCGGGGACCGCACCATGGAAACCGTTGCCCTACGCGACGGGCGAGTCAGCGGGGTCCTGCGCGTCGACGCCGTCTGTCCATGGTGGACTCACGATCTCGGCGAGCCGGACCTCTACGTCGCGCGCCTCGAGGCACGTGCCGAGTCCGGCGCGACAATCGCCGAGACCGATCTGCGGATCGGCGTCCGTACCATCGAACTCGATCGCCGGTCGGATGAAACCGAAGGCGGGCAACGGTTCACGTTCGTACTCAACGGCGTCCCCCTCTTCGCGCGGGGCGCCAACTGGGTGCCGCCGTCGATGCTGATCGGCTCCGTGACCGCCGCCGATCGCGAATCCCTCGTCCGGCTGACCCGGGACGCCCGGATGACGATGCTGCGCGTCTGGGGTGGCGGCGTCTACGAGGACGCGTCGTTCTACGACGCCTGTGACCGGCTGGGCGTCCTCGTGTGGCAGGACTTCATGTTCGCCTGCATCGACTACCCGGCCGACGACGACGTCCTGCGCGAGGAGGTGCGCCGGGAGGCGGCCTATCAGGTCAAGCGGCTGCGCCACCATCCGAGCCTGGCGATCTGGGCCGGCAACAACGAGGTCCACGCCATGCACCAGATGGCGTGGGGCGACCTCGAACCCGGCCCGTGGGGGCACGAGTTCTTCCACGGCGTCCTCCCGGACGCGATCGCCGAGCACGCCCCGGGCACGCTCTACTGGCCGGGCAGCCCGTGGGCGTCGCCCGAGATCGAGGTGCCGGTCAACGGCACCCGGGACGGCGACCGGCACGCCTGGGAGGTCTGGCACGGCGCAGACCTCGGCGCCGGCGGGCCCAGCGAGTTCGCCTCCCAGGGCGAAGCGATGCACTTTTCGCGCTATGCCTACGACACGGGGCGTTTCATCAGCGAATTCGGCCTGCACGCCGCACCCGAATTCGCCACCCTCGACCGGTGGGCCGGCCCGGGACGGCTGACACCCGATGCCCCGGTCCTCGGCAATGCCCTGCTCTCCCACCGCAATCGCGACTCACCGCGGTCCAAAGGCCTGGCGCTGCTGGCAGTCGAGACCGGCGAACCGACCTCGATCGGGCAGTACGTCGCGTTCTCCCAGGCTGTGCAGGCAGAGGGTCTCAAGTTCGGGATCGAGCACTACCGCCGACGCCAGCCGCACACTTCGGGCACGCTGCTCTGGCAGCTCAACGAGCCGTGGCCCGGCGTGACGTGGTCGATCATCGACCACGACCAGGTAGCCAAACCGGCCTACTACTTCGTCCAGCGCGCCTACGCGCCGGTGCTGGCGAGCTTCGTCGAGCGCGATGAGCACCTCGAACTGTGGATCACCAACAGCGGGCAGGAACCGGTCGAGGACGAAGCCGTCATCGAGGTGTCGACGTTCGGCGGTGATCGGCTGGGCGAGTTTCGAGTGCCCGTCGAGGTCGGGGCACTGGGATCCCGGCGGGTCTGGCGCGGGCGGTCGGCCGAGTACGGTGCCGGTCCCGAGCGCTATGCGTGGGTGTCGAGCGCGCGCGGATCGTTCGAGGACAACAGGTTGTTCTTCGGCAGGCTCCGCGACCTTCCACTCGCCGACGCCGAACTCGACGTGGACATCCGGTCCACGGGCGCCGGCACCGCGCGGGTCCGGGTGCTGTCTCGCGGCTACTCCTACCTGACGCGCGTACTGGCACCCGCTCCGCACGTCACGTTCAGCACCAATGCCGTCGATCTGCGCGACGGAACTTCGCTCACAATCGACGTCCGCGGGCTGCCCGCGGACTTCGACCCGACGCGCCTGGAGGTTCGCAGCTTCGCTGACGACCTCGGCGCCGGAAACGAGAGGCGCTGACCACATGCGCATGGATCCACGACTTGTCCCCGTACTGGCCCGTTTCGCCGACGCCGGCACTGAGTCACCAGCCGATCCAGTGGCCGAGCGGGCCGCGGAACTCGCCGACGTCGGCACTATGGTCGGCACGCTCACCCGGCCCGTTCCGAGCACCGTCACCTGGAGCGACACCGTGACCGACGACGACGTCGCGGTGCCGATCCGGATCTACACCCCGAGCCGACCCGGACCCCGAGCGGCACTGGTCTACGCCCATGGCGGCGCCTGGCGGACGGGATCACCCGCGACCACGCACGAGCACGCCGGCACCCTGGCGGCCGACGCCGATGTGGTGGTCGTGAGCGTCGATTACCGGCTCATTCCGGAGCACCCGTTCCCGGCGGGCCTCGACGACGTGTGGCATGCCCTGCTGTGGACAGCGGCGCATGCCGATCAGCTGGGGATCGACCCGCACCGCATCGCCGTCGGCGGTTCCAGCGCGGGTGGCAATCTCGCCGCCGCCGTCTGCCTGCGGGCGCGAGACGAGGGTGGGCCGCCGATCGCCCTGCAGCTCCTGGAAGCCGCCGTGCTCGACCTGCGCCGTGACACGCCCTCGTGGGATGAGGCCCGTCGCGATCTCCCGCCGCTGGCGGCGATCCTGGACGACGGGCTGAGTCGCTACGTCGCGTCCGGTGCCGAACCCGCCGACCCGAACTGTTCACCACTCGCCGCGGTCGATCTCCACGATCTCCCGCCCGCGGTGCTGCTGGCGGGCGAGGCTGACCCGTTGCGCGACGACAGCGTGCGTTATGCCGATCGGCTCGGCGCTGCCGGCGTCCGCGCGGCGCTGCAACTGTTTCCCGGAATCGTCCACGGCACCGAGAACTTCGTCGAGCTGATGCCGATTGCGCAGGACTGGCACCGGACCTGTGTCGCAGCACTCCGCGCGCTCGTGGCACGACCCGACGCCGATGTGTCCGGCATCCCGCCCGAGGTCGTCGGGCTGGTGTCCGGAGCCGGCCTCACCCGCGGGGTGCTGTTCGAGCATCTCGGCGTACCCGCGGCAGGAGAGGACGCGCTGATCACGACCACTCTCGGGATCACCTCGGAACAACTCGCGGCGCTCCGCGCGGGGTTCGTGGCCGACGTCGGCCACGCCGCCGACAAGCTGTTGACCGATCCGGCGTTCGCCGCCGCACTCGATCGGCTGCCCTTCGCGCCGGGTGAACGGATCGCAGTGGTGGGCGACTCGTTGTCGGCAGCGGCGAACAGCTGGGCGAACCTCCTCGCCGAACTGCTGGGCCGGCGCGGCATCACCGTGCTCAACCGCGCCGTGAGCGGACGCACCACGACCGAGACGATCTCCGTGTTCGGTCGCACCCTCGCCATGGACCCCGACTGGATCCTGCTCATGATCGGCGCGAACGACGTGCGCCGGCACGGCACCCGCACCGGCGTCCGTCAGCTGTCTCTGGCGGAGAGTGTGCGCAATCTCGGTGAGCTGCGCCGGATGGCCGCCGAGAATTCCCGCGCCCGAGTCGTGACGATCCCCTCGCACCCCGTTATCGATCCCGCCCGGATCGAGCAGAACCGGGCGGCCGGCACGTTCTGGCTGGTCGAGGACCTCGACGAGGCGCGGCGAGTGATCGTCGAGTCGATCCCGGACGCTCTCGACGTCCACGCCGGGATCGACCCTGGCCCGGGCTACTGGGCACCGGACGGGGTCCATCCCTCCGCTGAAGGACAGCAGCAGCTGCTGCGGGCGATCGTCGACGCGCTCGGCAACGTACCGGCGGCGGTCCGCCGTGGCTGACTCCGCTGCCACATTCCCTCTCGGACCGTTCACCCCGTATCCGCAGAACCCGATCCTGCGGCCACAGGGCACCGGCTGGGAGTCGTCGAACCTCTATAACCCGGCCGCGATCGTGGTTGAAGACCAGGTCGTGTTGCTCTATCGGGGCCACTCGATCGACCTGATCTCCCGCATCGGAATCGCCACCAGCACCGACGGGTTCCACTTCGAGCGGGAACCCGACCCGGTGCTGGTCCCGGAGCACGACTACGAGCGCAAGGGCTGCGAGGACCCGCGCGTCAGCCGTATCGACGGCACCTACTACCTGACGTACACCGGATTCGACGGAGCGACCGCGCAGCTGTGCCTCGCCACATCGACAGACCTGCGCAGCTGGACGAAGCACGGCCCTATCGTGCCCGGGTTCAACACCTGGGCAACCCTGCCCTACGGCCCCGACAAGCCATGGAGCAAGGCCGGCGTCATCCACCCCGAACCCGTCGACGGCCACTACTACCTGTACTTCGGCGAGGGCGCGATCTTCTACGCCACCTCCACCGACCTCCTGCACTGGACCCCGTGCCCGAACGACCGGCCGATCCACTCGCCCACCCCTGGCCGGTGGGACGGGACACTCGTCGAGATCGGCGCCCCGCCGGTCGTGACGGCCGACGGCCTGCTGATCTTCCTCACCAACGCCGCCACGGCCAAGTCCCCGACCGACGTCGACTACCGCTGCGGGCAGCTTGCCATCGCATTGTCGGACCCCACACAGGTCATCGCGGCGACGACGGTGCCGTGGCTCGAACCACGGTCCACAGAGGACACCCACGGCATGATCCCGGGCGTCACCTTCGTCGAAGGCCTGGTGTACTTCCGCGGCCGCTGGCTCGCCTACTACGGCCAAAGTGACACGACCCTGGCCGTCGCCGTCTACGACCCCCGGACCGACACCTACCGCTGAGGCACCGAAGCCTTGCTGCGAACGGCGATGAGCCCGACCGAGTCGACCGGCCTCGTCTCAGCTGCCTTCGACATACCGAGACGACCGCGAACTGCCTCAGAACCCGTCACGATTGGGGCTGCGAGTGGGGTAGTCGATGAGCGAGGACATCGAAATAGCGCTGGCTCGCCCAGGCTTGCCGATCGCCGATGACGTAGAGACGACGTTTCGCCCGACTGGCCGCGACATTGAGCAAGTTGGGCTTGCTCGCAGCCCACCGACGCGCACCCGGACTTTGCGGATCGCTGCCTAGCACGAGGATCACGATGTCGGCTTGCTTCCCCTGAGCGGTATGGATCGTTCCCGCGACCAGCCCGGGATAGCGATTCCCGAGTCCGGCTACCCGCCTAGCGATATCCCGGAACGGCGCGATCACCATCACCTCGGACATAGGAAAACCAAGCCCAGCGAGGGAACTGACGATCCGATCGAGCTGTACGCCCTCAGCGGGGATCCAGTGTCCCTGCGAATCGAAGGCTGAGACGTCGATCCACTTCGAGTCGGGCAAGACTGGGTACTCCTCGGCGAACGACGCCGAATCAGCAGATCCGATGGCGTGGATCATCATGCCGTCGTAGGCGATGTCATTGGCTATGCCGAACATCGGCTCATCGCACCGCCGATGCACAATCAGCGGTGCACCCACCCAGATCCTTCCGTCCTCATCCGGCAACCACGTCCCCATCGGAGTGATCCGGTCAGCTAGTCGCTGCACGGAAGTGCGCCTGACCGACCACTGCTCATCGACACCAAGCTCTTGGCGGATAGCCTGCTCCGCACGAAAAGGCACCGTGCTGATGGGCTCCAGCTGCAAGGGATCACCAACGATCACCGCGCGCTTCGACCGCCACAACGCACCCACGGCGCTCTGCGGAGTTGCCTGTCCGGCCTCATCGATCAGCAGCCATCCCAGGGCATCACCCTCCACGTGGGAGAACATCCGGGCGAACGACGAAAAAGTTGTCGATATCACCGGCACGACCAAGAAGAGCGCCTGCCATGCCGCCAGCGCCTCGGCTTCGGACAGGCCCTTTGGAGCATCGCCCTTCAGGATATCCATCGCACTGTGGAGAGTTTTGCGCATCTTCTCCGGGACGTGCTGCAGGAACACTTTGTGCAATCTTAGTGCGGCCAGGAACAGTTCCGTACGAGCGCAGTTCCACTCCGCGTCGGTCCATAGTGCCGTCAACTCCCGGCGTCTCCGATCCTTTCGCCAGGAATCGTCGAGGAAATGTGGCCCAAGACTCGCCTGTCCGCGCTTTACGGTAGCGAGGATCCCGTTCAAGGCTGTCACAGCTTCCCGCACCGTCGCCGCGGCGGCCCCGGCAGCGTGATCAGCGACAGCTCCCTCGTGCGCCAACCTCGACTGGGCGGCGCATGCCGCACCGTAATTCTGTTCGGCGGCCTCGGCACCTTCGGCAAGCCGCTGGTCGCTGACTCGCCATTTCCGCATGGCCCCGCCCAAGGTTGTCAGCCACTCCAGAAACCCAGGTTTGAAGAGGAGATTGTCGGCGCGCAGCGACAGGCACCGTCCTCGCTCCCGCTGCCAAGCCTGCACGATCCGTTCCGCCTCAGCGAGGTGAGCGCGCGCATCGGCTGACCTTCGGTTCGCCTCGGCGTATACCTGACGGCGCTCGCGTACACGATTTTCCGCCGGCGCTTTCCGCATCACGGCCTGATAGATCTGTTCACGCTCACGCTGCCCGGATTCTGCCCGCTCGAGGACCCCTCGGAAATCCGCGACCGCATCAGCCCACGTACACGGCGGCGTCGTGAGCTCGTAGTCTCTGAGGATCGCGTGCAGACCAGCGTGGGACAAATCGAGCTTGATCACCTGCTCGTCAGGGTCGTCAGGGTCGACCTCGCACTCGTCCAGGTCGGCCGATCGTACTGACGTCGGCTTGCGATACCAGAACTTATCGACGAAGTTCTTGCGGTTTCCCTTCTTGCCGAGGCGCGCCGCGAGCAGTCCCCACCCGGAGGCCTCATCACCCGGCCGACGACCTCCTGCGAGCAGCACCGAACTGGTACCGGCGAAGTAGTCGAGCTCCTCGGCCATTCCCCGCCAGCACTCGTCGATCGCTTCGATCGCGGGCATTTCATTGGTGACGTTCTCGACCGCGCCGTTATTCGTCGACGCGACCACGATCTCGAAACCGGTCAGTTCCGGCTTCAACGTATGGACGTATCTCGTGAAACCGTTGGTCTTCCAGCTTGCTTCCTCCCCGATGAATGCGTCATCGGGACGAGACAGCGCAGCGAGTGCACGGGCGCGCTCCACCACCACCGCCGCGACGAGATCTCGCAGCATCGTCGTCTTCCCGGTCCCTGGTGGGCCGTTGACCGCGAAGATCCCGGTGCCGGTATGTGGTTGTTGCAGCGCGCTATTGACGGCGAGCTGCTGCCCCAATGCCAGCGAGTGCTCAGGATTGCTGGGCCATCGACCCAGCGGAATGTGTCGCGGTGCGATGGCGTCGGCGACCCTGTCCAGGTCCTCGTGCGCGTTCACCCGCTGCTTGAGGTTAAGACCGGAGTTGGGGCGCAAGTACTCGCGCAGCGCCGGACCGATCTTGCCCATCTCTGCTTGCTCGGTGACCATGATCAGATCATCGGCGATCATGCTGTTGAGGAAGTCGTGACCGGGGTTGTAGGCATTGTCAGGCCCTACAAGCTTGCTTTGAACACGGATCTCGCCATGGGGTACTGCAGCGCCCAATCGAGCTATGTCGTCGGCGAGACTGAAGCATCCAGCTAGCAGATGCTCCCCCATACGTCTGCCCACGGTGCGTCCGCGACGCGCAAGTGCCGCTGCCTCCGCATCATCCGATTCAGGCGCCACCAGCTTCTTGAACAGGTCGCTGAACTTGACCTTGACGGCCTCGAAACCGGCGAGCCAGCCGTCCACTCCAGGTCCGGGGTGAAGAACTCGACTCGTGGCCCACGCACAGCTGGACAAAACCTCCGATCCGACGATCGGGCGGCCTTCAGCGGAGACCACGAAGGTCACCAGCGCACTCTGATCAGCCGGGCGTTCCTCGAAGCTCGTCGCATCCGGCTCGAATACCGACTGCAGCACGTCGAAGATCGCGGCCATGCCGTAAATGCCCAGATGCACGACGTGCTGCCACACCCGGCCATCGACGGGCCGACGCCGCGCCAGCTCATGCTCCGGGGCCCAGGGCAATGGCTCACCCGGCTTGACCTCGAACATCAGCTGGCCGCGATCGACCTTGTCCACCTTCTGTGGGCTGAACATCTCTGCCATACTCCAGAACCGGACAATCCCCGCACGGTCCTCGTCCGTACCCGGCGCCGGCCGCGGCCGGATCGACTCCTTCACCTCGCGCCGAGGAAGACGTGACCGGGCGTCTTGCCCCACAACCGAAGGCGACCCACCGGCAGCCGCTAGGACCTGCACCAACAACTCAGATGGCCTAACGACACGCACCAAGGGCGGATCGACGGCAGGTTCGACCTCCTCCTCGGCGTAAGCGGTGTCTCCGCCTCGCACCAGGACAAGCCGACCCGCGGTGTTCGTTTCGCGGCGCTGAGGCGTTGGCAAACCGAGGCCGTCAAGGTCAGCGTGTACGTGCTGGTAGATCTCGTCCAATGACAAGGGATTCGGTGCAGCGAGCGCGCGCAGCAGGGCCGCGGTGAACGCGGTGTGCCGAGAACCTGGCGGGGCCTGCGACGGAGTGGTCGCCGAACTCGACGCCAAGGTGTAGGTGCCGGTGAGATTGAGCTGGCCTGCGACAAGGCCCTCCGCCGGGGCCATCGCGCCGATGGCCTGGCCAGAAAAACAGCAATCCAGGATCAGTACCCGGGCACGCGCACGCGCCTGCCCGAGGTCCTGCTTGATCCGGGCCACCGGGATGCCGCTGTAACCGACGTTGCGGGGCTCGGTGTCTTCGAGCCCCAGGTGCAGGCTCCCATCCTCGTCAAGCAACCCGTGGCCGGAGTAGTAGACCAGCAACAAGTCGGTGGCCTCGCGAGCTGCGCGGCTCAGAGTCGCACCGACGCTCGGCGACGACGCACGCGTATCGAGCCCTTCGACCATGCAGTGTTCGCTTCGGAGCAGGCCGTGCGCCGGATCAGTCAGGACGTCCCGTAGTGCCTTGAGGTTGTTCGACACCGCGGGAAGCGCGGAAAGATCGCTGGACTGAAAGGCGCTTGCGCCGATCAACACCGCACGGGAAGAACTGCCGTTCGGGAGCCAGAGGTCTGCCACCTGGCTCAATCCTCGACGGTTGTGATCAGCGCGCGAACCTCGCGGATCACAGACTCGGGATCAGCGGCCCGCTTCACGTCGACGCTGAACTCACGCCCATCCGGCGCTTTCATGCTCACGGTGACGTCCGCCCGGCGTTGTGTCAACCAGGTCGACACGGACTGAGCCAGCACCGCTCCTGCCCCACCGGCACCAAGCGTCACCGCCAGCACGTCCAACACGCCACCCATGTGCCCGGGGGCAACCGGGTGATTCCGCAGCTCAACACGGCCGCGCAACTCATCTTCACTCCCGAGCCACTCGCGCAGCATTCGCAGGTGCCGCTCCACGTCGTCACCGACGACCGTCAGGTGCAACTCGGATTCGCGTGCTTCTCTGGGCTGCTCATTGATCACGGGCATCCGGCCATCATGCCAGCGACATCATCATCGGGGGAACGATTCAGGAAAGTTCCGCTCAAAGCCGAGGTAAGTAAGAGGAGATATCAGCCAACGCATCGAGAACAGGAGTCGACATGTGCCCAGTGGCGTTTTCAGTTTCAGCGATCTCAATCGTGTTCTTCTCCGATCGCGAGTGATAGTGGAGTCCGCTAAACCGCAAATTCGCCAGGCCCAGCAAGGCCGATCCCAAGGGCTTGACGTCACCGCTGCCCTGGATCCGTTCCACCCGCTCGAATGCGTCAACGTCAGCACTGGTACGGAACCCGACCCACACCACCGACATGATCGCCGCGTTGCCGTGCCCGTCACCCACCGCGAGCACCAGGCGATCCAGCGAAGTACACGGCGTGCGGAGGAAGAACTCCTGCACCTTGCCCGTCGACGCCGCAAGGCACTTGATGTCATGCTCCGCAGCCTTCTTCAGCTGCTTGAGCCCCATCTTGCTCCAGGCCTCATCCGACTTTCCGCGCTTCGCTGAGCTGCGACTTTCGCTCTCCCGCGTGCCCAGATCACGCCCAGACAGCGAATCGACGACATCGCCGGCGACATTGTCCGCGAAGGCACCGGCCCCCGCGCTGTCGACCGCAGCCCCACCCAGCCCGCCCAGCGCGGTCGCTCCGCCACCGGCCAAGACCACTGCGGCCACTCCCGCAGCGACTACGGCACCGGCGTTTCCCTTCTTCTTGCCAGGATCAGATCCACCGCCCGCACCACCGATCCGTCGATCCGCCACCCGATCCCCCTCTTCGCCGCACACCCAGCCCAGGAACTTAAACCCGGAGCTGAGGTTCGAAGGAGTCGCACCAGCCGATCCAGCTCATTGGGTGACGACGAAAGTGGGGAAGTTCGGCGGTATGGAAATTTAGTGGCGTTCAAAGGTATCTGTTGCACGGCAACGTCCTCTTGTAATCGCGGGTAGCGATTACCGCGAGGACCGAGGTTGACCATGGTGATTCGACATCGCCGCGTGGCAAACTCAGCAAAGAAAAACGGGGTACCTCGGCTGTGGCGAGGTACCCCGTTGATCGTCTGTCTTACTACTGGTGAGCGGCCCTGCCGGACTTCGCCTCCGTGAGGAACGCGCCGAACGCGCTCGTGCTGAAGGTCAGCTCACCTCCGCTTCGGTCCTTCGTATCCCGGATGTCGGCAATCGCCGAAGTCATCGCGACCTCGACACAGTTGTTCTCGTTCCCGGTGTAACTACTCGTGCGCCACGTCTTCATGCAGTCGGTCCTCTAAGTAGGTCACGTGCCGATCGATCAGCTCAGCTGTCCCGTCTGGTGTCAGGGCAGCCTCGTTCGCCACGTCGTAGAACGACGCGACGAACCGCTGAACGTCGTCGCCATTCTCCACCCACTCGCCGCCACCGGCGTACTCCAGATACACCGCGTCCGGATCTTCGTCGTCCTCGAAACCCAGGATCGTGGAACCGCCGCCGCTCATCGTTCCGTAGGAGCCCGCGGTGAAGGGGATCAGCTGGATCGTGATATTCGGTTGCTTCGCAAGGGCCAGCAGGTGCCGAAGCTGCGCCGCCATGACTTCCCGGCCGCCGACCTCCCTGCGAATCACCGCCTCATCCAACAGCGCATGAAGCTGGAGCGCGTTGGCACCCTGGATGATCTTGTTGCGGCTGGCACGAGCGACCCGGATGCGGTTCTCGTCAACCGTGGCCGTGTGGAAACGGTGAGCCGACTTGCGCACAGCCGAGGCGTAATCGACGGTCTGCAGTAGACCAGGAACTCCCAGCGGCTCAATGTTCCGACTCGACACGGCGTCGACCTCAGCACGCGTGAACGCCCTAGCCTTCACGTTGTACGCCATCGGATGTGCCACACGCTTGGCATCGCCGGCGGCATCGGTCCACATCGCCTCGGCGTCGGCCCGCTCGTCGTCGCTGGCCTCGTAGAACGTCAGCATCGCGCCGAGGTCGTTCCACCCCGGCAGCGTGTACCCGTTCTCGATCCGCGACAACGTCGTCTGCGACTTGCGCGTCAGGTTCGCGAAGTCCACCTCCGTCTTGCCTGCGCGCTTGCGGATCGCGCCCAGCAGCTGGCCCAGCTTCCGCTTACGTCGGGTTTGGATCGACGGCATGGATCCTCCTCGTAGGTGTCGACGTCACCATAGCGGCAGATACCCCTGGCGGTATTCACTCGATCGCGTTCTAGCATAGGTGCATATTCCCCCGTAGATTCATCCCGGTCGGCGAGTCCCGGCGCCCCTCCTCTGGTGGGAGCGCGGGCCTGGGGCTCGCCGGCCCACCACGGAGAGGGGAAAGACATGGGCGCGGTCGTCGTCGGACTGGGCCTCATGGGCCTGGCAGGGATGCTCGGACTGCGCCTGCTGTGGGACGGCCGCGGGCGTCGCGGCATCGAGCACGAGTTCTCGGTCCGATCCATCCAGCAACGCCTCGACCAGGAGAAAGAAGCCAGTCATGGACAAAATCGCTGAACTCATCAGAACCGTCGCGCTGCTGTCCCGCCAGGAGATCGACGGCTGGCGATCACACGGCCCGATCGGCGACCGCATCCAGCGCGGATTCGTCACCTACAACGGGGAGCGCTACGCGATCATCCGCGACGACGACAGAACCGTCCTCGCCTTCACCCCACGCGAATGGAACGCCTTTACCGACGGCGTCGACAAGGGCGAGTTCAACCGCGAAGCCGGCCTCACCAAGGAGACAGCAGAATGAACTGGCACCACACCATCACCAACTGGCACAAGGCCACCCGCACCCACCACGAAGAGGACGCCTGCGTCGAGATCGGCGTCACCCACGGCGTCGTAGGTATCCGCGACACCAAGCACCAGATCATGCCCACCACGACCCGCCCAGTCGTCATTGTGAGCTCGTCGACCTTCGCGTCCTTTTTAGACGGTGTCCGGAGCTGACCCGTGCCCGACGACGTCACGCCGCCTTACATGGCCGCGAAAGCCTACGACATCCTCGGCAAGATCCTGCTCGGCCAGTGGTCGATCTTCCTGCACGAATGGGCCGACCCCCACCTGGACCCGCAACGCTGGCGCGACATCGTCGAAGCCGCCTGCCTCGACAACGACGTCCCGCACGAGTTCCTCATCCACCCCGAACTGGATCTCACCGTGGTCATCAACCCGGACAACAGGCCCAGCGAGGAACAACTCTCGAAGTCGATCCAAGCCATGCTGCACTTCCGCTGGACCCAACGCCCCATCCCGTCGGAACTCCGCGCGAAACCGGCTTCGACGGCCTTCGCCATCTACCACCGGAACCCAACCTGAGCCCAATGCCTCCGCCAGGCGCCCCGAGCGCCCGACGCGGATACCGGGGCCCAAACCTGCTCGGATGAACTGCTCAAGCCTCGCTACCAGCCCGACTAGTCCGGATTGACTACAAAGGGTGTGCCAAGGGTGACACTGCCGGTAGCGTCGTCCTGGTCCAAAATCCGGCGATCCTACTTAAGGAGCCCGCTCGTGCTTGAACTTGAGCCACTGATGCCTGCCGTTCACCGCTTCCCCGTGAACCTGACCGCCCCGCTGAAGAGCGCGGAAAAGCCCAGTTCAGCTCGCCCGTTCATCCTGCGCGGTGTCACCGCCCGCCCGGTCACGCCACTGCCGATGTTGGGCAGCGGACAGACGTCCCCCGGGCAAACACTCGTGCCGCGCGAATGCAACCAAGACGGCAAGTTGATCGACGACAGCTACACGGTCCCCGACCAGTGATCAAGCCGCTGGTCCTTGTGCTCGGAGACATCGCCGAGTAGGCAACGGCACGAGTCGTCGAGGAGCTGGACGCTCGCGGTGAGATGAACCCTTACCGCGACGGCATCGCCTTCTTTGAGGCAGTACGTGTATGGATGGCAAAATTCGATGCGGAGGAGCGCTCCGCCAGCGGCAAGCCGATCCCCGCCGACGTCGCGTTGCATTTTCGGCAGCTCACCGCCGGAGCGATCGAAGCCGGCGGGATAACAGACCTATACGAGGCCGCAGGGCTGCCTCGACCGAACCTGTCCCATCTAGACGACGAGTTCATCGCGCGGATGCAAGCTGCCCGCAATCCACCTGGCGATCGAAGCCTTGCGACGGCTGATCGAACAGGAGATGCGCACGGTCACAAGGCACAACATCGTCCGACAGCAGAGCTTCTCCGACCGGCTCATCGAACTCATGAACAAGTACACCAACCAGAACCTCACCGCCGCTCAAGTGATCGCCGAGATTGTCGCCATGGCCAAGGAGGTCTCTGCCGATAGCCGCCGTGGCGAGCAGTTCAGCCCAAGTCTGGACCATGACGAAATGGCGTTCTACGACGCAGTAGCACAGAACGAGTCGGCCGTAGACGACATGGGGTCAGGCAAGCTAGCCGACATCGCACGTGACCTGGTGCGATCGCTTCGCCGTGACGTGACCACCGACTGGGTCTCCCACGACGACGTTCGTGCAAAGTTGCGGAGCACGATCAAGCGTCTACTTGCTGTCCACGGCTACCCACCGGACGCCGAACCCACGGCGACTCAGCTGGTGCTGACCCAGATGGAGACCTTCGCCGAGGAGTGGGCGCCGAACAAGGAGTGATGACCAGCTCGACTCCACGACCACACGATCGGGCGACTTGCGCGATCTTCGAGATCTTGGATAGCTTCAAGCGTCCAAGATCCCGAAGTTGGGAGTCATGGTGAATAACCCACCATTTACGCTTGATCTAGATCTGTTTGAGTACCTCAGAAAGGAGTCATACCCACTTGAGAGCGTAAACGACGTCCTGCGTCGCCTGCTGAAGCCAGAGCAGCCTCGCCGTCGGAAAGTTAGCACTTCAACCGGCAACTTAGCGCAGCGACGACCGGGTGCCTTGATGCCACTGCTGGACGCAGGGCTGGTCGAAGCCAACGATGATCTGATTCACGAACAGCCTCGCAAAGGCCTGATTCACTGCGGTACCATCTTGGCCGATGGCTGGGTCCGGGTGGGCGGATGCGACTTCACCACACCATCGCCAGCATTAAGAACCTGTATAAAGACTCAAGTCGACGGCTGGGCCAGGTGGACACATCAGCGCTCCGGCCATTCGCTCAAAGCACTCAGAGCAACGCTATGATTGAGAGAACGGATCCGGCGGGTGCCCTGCTGACGATGCAGCCCCGACACTCCAAACTGCTCAATCATCACCCTGGATGAGGCGAGCCTTCAGCTCGCGTAATCACGGACCACCTTGGGCACTCCAAGCCCTCGATGACCCAGGACGTCTACATCGGTTGTCCGGCCGTGTCGCCCGCTGTGGAGAGCACGTGGCGTAAGGACGAATGAGGGGTTTTGCGGGGTAAAGCGGGGGATTGATCTTGAGGAACTCTCTCCCCTACCCGCTGACCTGGGGATTGGTGCCCCCGACGGGTCTCGAACCCGCACTGGGTCGGTTTTAAGCCGACTGCCTCTGCCAATTGGGCTACGGGGGCCCTGGCAGTTTAGCGAGCAACCGCCCGGCCGCGAGCGGCGCGCCTACTCGGTGGCCTCGGGCTTGCGGTGTTCGAGCCAGCGGCTGCCGAGCTGGTCCCAGATCGCCTGGTAGTCGCCGAAGCGTTCGCGGATGACGGCGACGTCGAGTTGGTCGGGCGGGGTGGACGCGAGATAGAAGCTGACCTCGTCGCGCAGGTGGTAGAAGCGCTGCTCGCTTTGCTCCATCAGGACCCACAGCGACCGCCAGGCGAAGAAGGGTTCCAGGGCACCGACGATGGTCACCACGGTGACCAGGGCGAAGGCGACACCGGTCCAGCCGTTGAGGTTCTGGAGGCCGAGGATGATCGTCGACGTTGCCGAGAGCACGAGCGCACTGGCCTTGACGATGATCGACTTCAGTTTGAAGCGGCGCTTGCGGTCGCGCGCGTAGTCGTTGCCGCGTTCGATCCTCGCGATGAGGTCGTGCACCAGCTCGACCGGGGTCAGGCCCGGCTTCGGGAGTTCGGACTGGATCTGGGGACGCGGTTTCCGGAGAGCACTCACGAAGAGACACCGTAGACGCGGAGAAGGCCCCTTCCGTAGTTAAAAGGGGCCTTCTCCGAGCTAAAACGTCAGGACTTCGTGGCGCGGTCGAACTCTTCCTTCGGGTTGTTGATCTGACCCAGCGAAATGATCTCGCGGCGGAAGAGGCCGCCGAGGATCCAGTCCATCAGGATGCGGATCTTGCGGTTCCAGGTCGGCATCGCCTTGAGGTGGTAGGCGCGGTGGAACAGCCAGGCCGGGAAGCCCTTGATCTTCAGGTTCAGCGCGTCCGCGACGCCCTTGTGCAGGCCGAGGCTGGCGACGGCGCCGAGGTTCTTGTGGAAGTAGTCCTTCGGCTGGTCGCCGCGGATGGACTTGATGATGTTCTTCGCGAGGTGGCGGGCCTGGCGGACGGCGTGCTGCGCGTTGGGCGGGCAGGTCGCTGTCGGGTCGGCTTCGGTGCGCGAGAGGTCGGGGACGGCGGCGTTGTCGCCGGCGGTCCAGACGTCGGGGTGGCCGACGACCTGGAGCCTGGCTGTCGCTTCGAGGCGACCGCGCTTGTCGAGCGGGAGGTCCGAGTTGGCCAGCACCGGGTTCGCCTTGACCCCGGCGGTCCAGATGATCGTGTCGCTGTCGAACTCGGTGCCGTCCGAAAGCACGACGTGCCCGTTTTCGAACGACTTCGCGGCCGTGGACAGGTAGACCTCGATACCGCGCTTCTCGAGCTGCTCGACGGTGTACACCCCGAGCGTCTCGCGGACCTCGGGCAGGATTCGCCCGGCAGCCTCGACGAGGACCCAGCGGACGTCCGCGGGCTCGATGTTCGGGTAGTAGTTCTCGACCGCGAAGCGCGTCATGTCTTCGAGTTCGGCCAGCGCCTCGATGCCGGCGAAGCCGCCGCCGACGACGGTGAAGGTGAGCAAACGTTTGCGCACCTCCGGGTCCAGTGTGCTGGCCGCCTGGTCGAGTTTCGTCATCACGTGGTTGCGCAGGTAGATCGCTTCACCGATGGTCTTGAACGCGATGCCCTGTTCCGGCAGCCCCGGGATCGGCAGGATTCGGGCCACGGCACCCAGAGCCACGACGAGAATGTCGTAGTTCAGCTGCTCCATGTGCCCGTCGGCCGCTTCGACCGTGACGGCTTTGCGCTCGTGCTCGATCTTGGTGACGCGCGCGGTGAGCACGTGGCAACGCTTGAGGACGCGCCGCAGCGGGACCACGACGTGCCGCGGCTCGATGGCGCCGGCGGCCGCTTCCGGAAGGAACGGCGAGTACGTCATGTGGGGCTGGGGGTCCACCACGGTCACGGATGCCTCGTTCGCACGGAGCATCTTCTGAAGTCCGAACGCCGTGTAGAGACCGACGTAGCCACCACCAAGGACGAGGATCCGAGTCGGTTCCTTCTTCGCTGCCATGCGCCCATCCTCCCACCCCCGGACGCATATCGCTCGGGTACCCCGTCCCGCTGTGACCAGCGTCGCGGCCACGTCCGTACCGATTCAGACGAGGCCGGCCGAACGTGCCGCAGCGACTAGGACTTCGCGCAGCATCGCGGGTGTCAGCGTGCCGGTACTGACGTTGCGCGGCGACACGTGATAGCAGCCGAAAACGTCCAGATCGGCAGGCCCGTGCAGCGGCACGAGGACACCGTGCCCGAACTTCGGCCGCGGGGGCGGCACCTGCCAGCCCGCGGCCTCGAGCACCGGGAACAGCGCCTGCCAGCCGAACGCGCCGAGGACGACCACGGTCTTCAGCGTCGGCCGGAGCAGCTCGAGTTCGGTGGCCAGCCACGGCCGGCACGTGTCGCGCTCGACCGGCGTCGGCTTGTTCTCCGGCGGCGCGCACCGGACGGGCGAGGCCATGCGGACGCCGTTCAACTCGAGGCCGTCGCCGATGCGCACCGACGTCGGCTGCGACGCGAGCCCGACGTCGTACAGCGCCTGGAACAGGAAGTCCCCGGAGGGATCGCCGGTGAACATGCGGCCGGTCCGGTTCGCGCCGTGCGCCGACGGTGCGAGTCCGACGATCACCATCGACGCGTCAGCGGGCCCGAACCCCGGCACCGGACGTCCCCAGTACGTCTCGCCGGCGAACGCCGCGCGCTTGGTGACGGCGACTTCTTCCCGCCAGGCGACCAGACGGGGGCAGGCCCGGCAGTCGCTGACCGCCGCGTCGAGTTCGTCGAGCGTTCGTCTCCGCACGCGTCCATTGTGAACTCGGATAGGTTGGCGGTATGCCTGACACCACTGCCGAAAAGCCCGCCGAAGCGGAACCGAAACCCACGGAACCGGCGGACGACCTGGTCACCACGCACCACACGATCACGGCCAAACGCCGCAAACTCGCCTACACCGCGCAGACCGGTCGCGTCGTCCTGCGCAAGGAAGGCGCCACCGATGGCAAGTCCGACGGCAACCAGCCCAAGGCCGAGGTCTTCCTCACCGCCTACACCCTCGACGACGCCGACCCGGGCACCCGACCGGTGACCTTCGCCTTCAACGGCGGACCGGGCTCGTCGAGCATCTGGCTGCACATGGGCCTGCTCGGGCCGCGGCGCGCCGTCTCCGGCGACGTCAACGACCCGGCCCCGCCGCCCTACCGCGTCGTCGACAACCCCGAAACCCTGCTGGCCCACAGCGACCTGGTGTTCATCGACCCGGTGTCGACGGGCTATTCGCGGCCGACGAACGGCGAGCAGGCGAAGGACTACCACGGCTTCGCCCCGGACATCGAGTCCGTCGGCGAGGTCATCCGGCTCTGGACCTCGCGTAACGAGCGCTGGCTCTCGCCGAAGTTCGTCGCCGGTGAGTCGTACGGCACGCTGCGCGCCGCCGGACTCGCCGCCCACCTGCAGGAACGGCACGGCCTCTACCTCAACGGCATCCTGCTGATCTCCGCCGTGCTGGACATGGGGACGATCCGGTTCACCGAAGGCAACGACACGCCGTACTCGCTGTTCGTGCCGACGTACGCGGCTATCGCGCACTACCACGGCATGCACGGCGACAGGCCGCTCGACGACGTCCTCGCCGACGCGGAGGACTTCGCCGCGCGCGACCTCCCTTGGGCGTTGCAGCGGGGCGCGCGGCTTTCCACTGCCGAGCGGACCGAAGCGGTGGCCACGCTCGCGTCACTGACCGGGCTCTCGGAGTCCTATGTGGACCGAGTGAACCTGCGTATCGAACATATGCGGTTCTACACCGAGCTGTTGCGGGACAAGGGACTCGTCACAGGACGGATGGACGGTCGGTTCACCACCTGGGAGCCCGACGGCGGCCGTGAGCACATGAGCGACGACCCGTCGATCTCGCGCATCATTGGCGCGTACGCCGCGGGCTTCAACCACTACGTCCGCGCGGAACTAGGCTACGCCAACGACCTTCCGTACGAGATCCTCTCGATCGACGTCAACAAGGCGTGGTCGTACTCGGACTTCGAGGGTCGCGCGGTGTCCGTCGTCGATTCGCTGGGCGAAGCGATGCGCGCGAACCCGCACCTCAAGGTGCACGTCGCGTTCGGCCACTACGACGGCGCGACGCCGTACTTCGCGTCCGAGCACGTGCTGGCGCACCTGAGCATCCCCGAGGAGCTGCGGGAGAACATCGATTCGGCGTACTACCCGGCCGGGCACATGATGTACGTCCACGAGCCGTCGCGGATCCAGCAGTCGAAGGATATTGCGAAGTTCATCACTACCAGCTCAAACAGGTAGTTGAAGATGATCAAGCCTTAACGTGGGCATGGGACGTACGTGGGATCAGAGAGTCTGAATCCCAGGGAATCCCATGCCCACCCAGGTACTGCTAGACAGCCCCATCCAGAGCGGCCATGACTGGCTCGACATCGGCGTCGGGATGGTCCGGTGCACCAGGTGCCCGGTCCGTGTCACACCGCCCGTCATCAAGCACGGCTTCGTCCCGCCGTGCTCCCCCGACGAGCAATGCCCCGCGTCCATCTCGCTCGGCCACCACGAGATCACCCTCACCCCGGGCAGCGCGGCCACGTCGGGCTCGTGCCTCTTCTGCTTCACCGAGTTCGGACCGGCAGGGCCAGGCCCTGCAGCAGGGACGCCGCACCTCTACTCCGACGACTGCCCGTGCGAGCCGCTCGTCCTTGACGGCGGCGGCCGCTGGCACCGCGGTGACCCGAACACCGTCTTCGAGCCGAGCCCCGGCGACGACATCGACGCCAACGGCTACGCGCTCGTGGACCACAGGTAGCCCGCGATGTCGACGCTCGAAGTATGGCGCCCGGTCGCGAGGTACGAAGGCATCTACGAGGTATCCGACATTGGACGGGTACGGAGTCTCGAACGAATCGGCACCTTCGGCCGCCGGTGGCCCTCGGTGCTGCGCCGCACGCACATCAATGTCACTGGCTACCGAGCACTGCCGCTCTACCGAGGAGATGGCGGGGCCAGTCACCGCATACACAGGCTGGTCTGCGAGGCATTCCACGGGACGCCCCTGCCGGGTCAAGTGGTTCGACACCTCGACGGCGACTGCCTGAACAACTGCGCCGAGAACCTGACGTGGGGAACGTTCAGCGAGAACTCTCGGGACGCGGTACGTCACAGGACGAACAACAACTCGGCCAAGGACTCCTGCAAGAACGGGCACCTGCTCGAGGGCGCGAATCTGCATATCGCACCGACCGGCTACCGCGTGTGCCGGACCTGCAATCGCAACGCGGTAGCTCGGTATGTCGCCCGCAAGGCGGACCACCGATGACGGCGACCGCGTTCCTCACCGCACCGGCCATCGCGACCGTATCCGTGCCAAAGGCGACCCACGTCGCCGTCCCACGCTGGGCACGCTCGACGTACCTGCGCGCGGTCGTCCTCTACCTCGCCGTCCGCGCGCTCGGCATCGGCGTCCTCGCGGTCATGGCCAGCCGCGCGCACCTGCCGCTCCTCGACCGGCTCACCGCGTGGGACGGGCAGTGGTACCTCAACCTCGCGCAGGCCGGCTACGGCATGACCGGCACCATCGACGCCACCGGCAAGCCCTTCGCCGACGCACCGATGGCGTTCTTCCCGCTCTACCCCTCGCTCATCTCCCTGGTGCACAACCTGCCAGGGGTCAGCCTCACCGCGGCCGGGATCGTCGTCAGCACGCTGGCCGGTACGGCGGCCGCGTGCGCGCTGCTGCGCATCGGCCGGCTCGTCTCCCCCGGCTCGACGCGGACCGGTCTGATCCTCGTCGCACTGTGGGCCGGGGCGCCGATGGCCATCACCGAAAGCATGGTCTACACGGAGGCGTTGTTCACCGCGCTCGCCGCGTGGGCGCTCGTCGGCGTGCTCGAGAGGAACTGGTACCTGGCCGGCGCGGCTTGCCTGTTCGCCGGGCTGACCCGCTCGACCGCGGTCGTCATCATCGCCGTCGTCCTGATCGCCGCGTTGATCGCGTTCTACCGGGATCTCGCCCGCTGGCCGGCACTCGCCGCCGCGGTCGCCGCGCCGCTCGGACTCGTCGCGTACTGGGGCTCCGTTGCCATCCGGACGGGCAGCCTCACCGGCTGGCAGGACATCGAGATGCGCGGCTGGAACACGCGGTGGGACTTCGGCAGGGAGGCGTGGCTGTTCATCAAGGGCAACCTGTTCGGCGATGGGCCGACGTTCGAGGTGGTCGTCGTCGCGGTCGTGCTCGGCGCCATCGTCCTCGCCGGGCTGTCGGTGCGTCGGCTGCCGTGGCCACTCGCCGCGTACGCCGTCGGTGTCGTCCTGCTCGTCGTCGGCACAGCGGGCCTGCCGTTCGCGAAGTCCCGCTTCCTGCTCCCCGACTTCCCCCTGCTCATCCCGATCGCTATCGGCCTGGCGAAATGCCGCACCTCGACCGCTATGTGGGCGACGGTCGCGTTCGTGCTCGCCGGGTCCTGGTTCTCCGCCTACTCACTCACCGTTTGGAGGTACGCGATCTGATGCGCTGGCACCGTTGCCACCACCATCACCGGCCGCCGAACTACATGCTCCGGCGCGCAATCCTTGTCGGGCTTCTACTTCTCGCCGGGATCTACGCAGCCACTCACTAACCGAGATCACGGTTAGACCGTCGCCGTTCGTATTCCGTAACACCCTTCCCACGCTTAGCGAATAGTGCACCGACGAAGAAAGAGGAAACGCCAATGCCAGACCAGAACCCTTACGCGCCACCTGCGGACAACAATGCGTACATGCCTCCGGTGAATCCCCACCACTTCGGGAATCTGCCAATTGAGCCACCGAGCAAGCAGAAGCACACCCTGCGCACCGTCATGCTCGTCATCGGCTCGCTCGTCGGCGTGCTGTTCATCGGCGGCATCATCGCTGCAGCGACCGGGGCCGCCTCGAAGGGTCCGACCACAGTCGGCGCCGGCGTCTCCTCGGCCGACACCCAGCAAGTCGCCGCGCCTGCCGCGCCGATATTCACCACTGCCGCCACGCCGACACTTATCCCGGTTCCTGTGGTGCCCCCCAAGCCGAGCGACTTCACCGCCACCGTCAAGACGATGAGCAAGCACTGCTTTGGGTCTGCAGGGTGCAACGTCGCCGTCCAGCCCGACCTCAGCTACCACGGGATCGCCGACCTGACGGCGATGACGTGCTCAATCACCTACAACGTTTCGGGCGACGAGTCTGGGCCCACGATCGAGACCGGCACGACCTCGGGTAGCCAGTTCAGCTTCACCGAGTCCTTGATCAGCACTCCGTCGAGCAAGACGAAGATCGCTATCACGGTCACGGACGTCACCTGCAACTAAACCCCGAGCAGCAGAACGCCCCGGCGCAGTATCGGTGTGCGCCGGGGCGTTCTGCTGCTCGGTTACTGCTGGGTCTTGACCGCGGCGGTGAATGCGGCCCACTGAGAGCTGCTAACGGTCAACTTGCCACCCTCGCGGTTCTTGGTGTCTCGCACGCCGACAACGTTGCCAGTGGCGACCTCGACGCAGTTGTCGGTTGATCCGCTGTAGCTTGACTTTTTCCAGGGTCCCGCCCGCTCGGGTACGGTCATCTTGTCGTCTCCTTGCCCTTGATGACATCGGCGATGAGCTCAGCTGTGTCGGTCGGGCTCATCGCCACTTCTTCCACCCTGTTCAGTGCACGTTCATACGGCCCAACTTCGTTGGGCTCGTGCAGAAACAGGCCGGAAATCTTGTTCTCGAGGTGCACGATCGAACCGCGATCGGCGAACTGCGCGATCGAGAACGGTCCCTCGAGGCCGGGATGCCACGTCGTGCGCGTCGGGATCACGCGGAGCTCGACGTTCGAGCGCTCCCCCATCTCCAGCAGGAACGCCAACTGCTCGAGCATGACCTCTTCGCCGCCGATGAGTTCGAGAAGCACCGGCTCCCACAAGAACGCGCGCAGCTCAACCGGTTCCTTGCGGGTGATCGATTCCCGCCGGCCGACACGAACGGCGACCTTGAGGTCGATCTCCTCGCGGGGCACCTCGGCGGCGATCATCACGGCTCGCGCGTAGGGACCCGCCTGCAGCAGCCCGGGGATGAGCAGCGGCGAAACGGCGACGATGGTCTGCGCAGTGCGCTCGATCTCGAGAAGCGCGGACAGTTGGCCTTGCTGCTCCGGCATGCCGACCGAGAGCCAGTGCGCCGCGTCGGTGTCGCGGGACATCTCGACGAGCGCCTGACGAACGTCAACGGGTGCGTCGGCGACGGTGAGGAACGCAGCGACGTCGGCTTCGGATGGTGTCCTGTCGCCGGTTTCCCAGCGGGAGACGGTGGGGTGGGCGTAGCCAAGACGTAGCGCCATCGCACGTACTGAAAGGCCGTCGACAGCTTCACGGGCCTTGCGCAGCTCGGCGCCGAGGGCACGGCTCTTCGGGGTGGTACCAGCCATGGACCACAGAATACGCACACGTTGGGCCCCGTCAGGGGTCACCCGATTGGTGCATTGAGTTCTGGGTGGTGCCATGCCGATACTTGGTTGGTACCGCCGGTACCACTGGTACCAACGCGGTGGCGAGGCCGAGACAAGCGGAAGGCTACGGGATGTCGGACTACGAGTGGCGCAGCACCTGGCCGGTTCAGGGCAAGGCGCTCGACGGCGGCACCGTCTCCGTGGTCATGGGCCTGCTCGAGAGACCTGACGGCACCTGGCTGGGGATCGCCATAGACGGCGCCGACCCGATCCTTCTCCCGATCAAGGAAGCCATCGCGCACAGCATGGCCGTCCGGGACGCGATCGCCGAGAGGTACCGCATCTCCAACCACGAGGGCGGTGGCCTGTGAGCTGGTTCAGCAACTCCGGGTCCGGCCCCGAGGTCCCGTACGAGCCACCGAAGGACGACGACAAGCAGGCGAAGGCCGAACCGGACGCGGCGTCCGCCACCGGAGAGGACGACCAGTGACCGTCACCGAGCACCGCCAAACCGCCTTCGACACCGCCGCCTGCTACATGCCGGTCACGATGGGCGGTGTCAGGCACCTCACCTACATGCCGCCGATCGCTCCGTACGCAGGCACTCGGGTGGAGTTGGCGTGCGAGCTCGTCCGCACCGTAGGCCGAGAGACCTGGCACGACGCGCTGTTCGACTGCCACCTCTGCACCGTGCTGTACGACCCCACTCGAGCTGCCCGGTCGGCGCGCCCGTCTCCCGATGGCGCCGCGCTGACTGGGTGACCAACCCTCAACCGGTCCGGGCTGCTCTCATCCCCCGACACGGCCCGGACCGGTTGGGCCTTGGCTCCGTGCCCGAACGCTGTATCGGTGGGCACGGGGAGGCCTCCGCGCTGGCCTTTAAGCGGCGCGGAGGAGCGGGGCCCGGTGGCATTCGCACGCACCCGGGCCCCGTCTCCACCCCAGATCGGTGCGCCGACCCCCCGCGGCGCACTTCGATACCGCGGCTGGGCAGTTCCGCCTGCAGGTCACCAGCCGCGGGAACGTCAGGGCCCGGTAGGCACCTCCCGCCTACCGGGCCCTGTCACATTCCAGTCACACCGGTAACAGACCACAAGGTCAACGCGACGACCACATCAAACCTACCTAGCGCCGGAGCCAGCCACGACCGAGATCCAGGACCAGCCCGCGGGGACCCAGCCGGCACCACGTCGTCCGCGGCGCGCGTGGATGATCGCCGCGGTAGGCGCCGCGATCGTGGTGGTCGGTGGCACGGTGGGCGCCGTGGTGGCGGCACCTGCCTCGCCGACAACGTTCACACTCAACGGGGCGGTGTCGATGCTGAACAGTGGGGATCTGATCCAGGCGAACGGGGACGGCGGCTGCTACGGGATCGGCAGCTATTCGGACCTCGCTACGGGTGCCACCGTCACTGTGCGGGACGAGAGCGGGCTAACCGTCGCGATGGGCACGCTCGGGGCAAGCGACGCCGCTGTCACGCCGCAGACAGGGTTCGTGTGGGGGTGCGACATCGACTTCGCCGTCGTCGGCGTGCCTGACGGGCACCCTCAGTATCAGGTGTCCGTCGCGAACCGCGCCCCGCAGGTGGTCTCTCTGAGCACCGCGCGCACCTACGGCGCGGTGCTGAACATCTGATTTTGGGCACAAAAAAGCAGGCCCCCGATACTCAACCTGGGCAGGGGATGCCAGGGAGTACCGGGGGCCTTGTGCCGCCTCCGACGGGGCGGCAGTAGGGGTGTCGGACCTACAGGGTGTTCTTGACGACGCCGACCGCGACGGGGGTGACGATCGCGGCGACAGCGGCGAGGATCGCGGCCACGATGCCCGCGGGCACGTGCACACCGACCGCGGCGAGGATGCCGAGGACGACCGGGGCGGGCAGCTGAGCGAGGATCGCCGCGACGACCTTCTTGTACTTCGCGAGGTTGGCGAGCATGGTTTCTCCGATCAGAGGTTCGTCGATGGGGCGCCGGGACATCAGAGGCGGCTCTCCGGCTGGAACACCGCGCGGTTCAGCGCCATGAAGCCCTGCTGGAAGTGGGTGCGCGCGATCGACACCCAGCGGCGGTCGACCTCGGATCCGTCGAGCTGGAGAAGCCAATCACCCAACTCGTTCTCCAGGTCCTTGGAGTGGTTGACCGTGTTGATCTTCTCGGGGCTCTGGGGAACGTAGCCGGTGATGGCTCCCGGTTCCTGCGGGTCGCTCATGCGGTGGGGGTGACGGCGATGGTGACCTTGACGTGAGCGGCGACCGCGGCGTTGATCGCGTCGGTGACCATCTGGGGAGTGATCGCCGGGTTGGCGGTCGCCGCGGCGAGAGCGGCCGTGAGACCGACGACAGCGGCCGCGATCTGCTGGATGCGGATGTTGTCCTCAGCGAGGCAGTTGTTCACGGTCTTGACCGTGGCGGGGGTGTCCACGCCTGCCCAGTTCGGCATATGCACGTTGTCGGTGAGAAGCATGTCGGGTGCACCAATCGGTAGGTACTGCTCGCTGATGTCCACCTGGACGCCCGCGACGGGCGCGGTGCCGTCATTGCGCTGCCACAGGTGGATCCACTGCTGGTTGGCTGCCGACGGCTGGGAGCCGGCGAGCCAGAAGTACGACCCGACACCAGCGTTGTGGGCGCCGGTGAGGGTCTCGAGGAACCCGTACGTGCCGGACTCGGTGTGGCCGAGGGCGTCGTTGAACCCGCGGGCGTACTTGACGGCGTCCGCGACCTGGCCGGCCGTGGCGTGGGAGTCTGCCGCGGCGAGGATCGGCACGGAGTCCGGGATCCCGCAGGTTCTCGCGTCCGCGCGTGCTGTGTTGGCGTGGGACACACCTGCGGCGTAGTCGTCGGCCGCGACCCACGCGTCGTCCGTGTTGAGCTCGGCGACGAGAAGCACCTGGATGCCGTTGCGCACGAGGTCCTGGTACTCGGCTGCGGTGATGCGCTTCCCTGCGCTGCCGAGCCCGACGTACCGGATCACGCCGACGTACCCGTCAGCTTTCAGGGTTGCGCCGGAGGGCCGGCCACCGGAGTAGTCGGCCCACTTCCCCAGGCTCATCAGAAGTTCCGGGCTTTCTTCCAGGCCAGGAACGCCTTCGCAGCGGCGGCGTTGTCGGTGACGTGGTGCTTCGCTGCCCACGGGGTCAACGCGGCCACCAGCGCGGCGTCAGCGGTCGCTACAGGTGCAGGAGGGACCGAAGTCGGGTCAGGCACCGGGACAGGAATCGGCGGAACCGGAACGGGAGTGGGGACAGGCTTTGGGGCTGGAAACGGGTTGGGCTTCCCGGTGAGTTCGGCGAAGTCCTCACCGAGCCCGAACAGGTCCAACCCTTCCGGGCTGTGACCGGACACGTCGAGCCACTCCGGGGTGATGACAACCCAGGCTTCTTCGACGTACTTGGACCACCACCGGTCCGTCATGTCCTCGACCGCGCCCCAGGTGACGATCCGCTCGTCCTTGTTGGCGGTGTTGAAGTAGCCGTGGTGGATGGCGTGGCCACCGTCGATGCCACCATCGTTGACGAGGACGTCCCACGGCTGGTGGTTGTTGAACTGGCCCATCGCGGAGTTCGGGAAGTTCACCCCGAGACACAAGCTGCCGAACAGGTTGAGTGCGGCGTCGAGCTCGACGCGGTCGGAGATCTTCACCGATGCGTACGCCAGGATCTTGTGTGCGTCCGCGTACTCCTTCGCGGCCGTGCCACCGATGCCGACCTTCTGCCAGTACGCCAACGCGTCGGCGATGACGGTGCCCTGGTCAGTCGACGGGTCCTTCGGGTTGTACCCAGTGACCGCGGAGTACCCCTTGATCAGATCTGCAGTGGTGACTTTGATGGTTTCACCGTTGCCGTAGGTGGATGCGGCTTCGATGACGTGCCCGATCATCGCCCAAACGCAGTCGCCGAGCTGGTCGTTGCCGTAAATCGGCCACTCACCCACCTTGGACAGGTAGTCCACCATCGCCGGGTTCGGCGGCACCGTGCCGGCGAGACGCGGACCCAGCTCGAGCTTCGGGCGCGCAGGGTCGTGGGGCAGCCGACCGAGTTTGAAAGTCGTCGGAGTCGTCATGGGTTGGGGCCTCAATTCGGGGGTATCGGAAGAATCGGAGCGCTGGTCGTCGGAGCCGCCGGGCATGCCGCGTCACCAGCGGGATGCGTCGCAGTCGTGTCATCACCAGTCGCCGGGTTGTGCAGAGACACCACCACCTGGCAAGTGCCGGCGTCGTCGCGCTGGAACTCCACGTCCGTGACGCTCACGCCCTGCGCACCGGTGCCGCCGGCACAGTTGCCGTGCGCGTCGCAGTACGCGGCGACGGATGCGGCGACCTGCGCGTCCGTGGCTGATTGGCCATCGTTGCCGTTGTGCCCCGGGGTGCCCCGGAAGTCGGCGGCGTGCGACGCGATGTAGCTCGAGGCCGCGGCCGAGATCTCGTCAGCGGTCGGCGGCCTGCCAGGAGTCGGCGGGTTCACCGTCAGGTAGTCCGCGACGGCGGTCGCGACCATCGCTGGGGTGGCATCCTGCCCGTTGGCCGGCGGGTGCGCGCGGAGCTGCTCGGCGACGGCGTCGTCGATCTGTGCCTGCGTCGGGCCGGTGGCGACCGGTACCGGTGCGGGTGCGGGTGCGGGTGCGGGGGCGGTCGGCGCGGCGGGCTCGACGACCGGGGTGCCGCCGAGGCGGAGCACCTGGTCGCGCAACTTCGCGGCGTCGACGGCGTTCTGGTTGGACTGGGTGGCGACCTCGCCGAGCTGCCCGCGGATCTCCGACAGGCGAGGCACGAAGTACACGACCGCGGCGACGATGCAGAAGAGAAGCACACCGAGCGCAATCCAGGTGGACCGCCGGCCACGCAGGTCTTTCGGTGCGTTCTCGGATGTGCTCTCGACTATGTGGCGCGCCTGGTCATTGGTCACAATTCCTCCTCCTTTCGGAGTGATTCCTGTATGTCGTCGATTTCCTCTGGGGTGATTTCCCCGTCCCGCACCGCTTCGAGGAGTTTGATCGCGGTCTCTTTCGATGCCTTGCGGGCGACCTGCTTGTTTCCGCCGCGCCGCGCGGGGCGAATCGTGTTCCATATGAGCACGAACGCGGACGACAGTGAACCGATAAGGATGGATACACCGACAAGCAGATCTTTGATGTCACCCACCGACACCTCCTTTCAATTCCCCAAAGGATCAGTGCGAACCGACGTCGGCGTCATAGACGGCCTTCGAGCCGCCCGACACTTCACCAGCGATAACGAAGAAGGCAGTCGATACAGGCTTCACTAGCACCTGCACGGTTACCCCCTGCTCGTTCATGAAGTTGGCGGGCAGCAGAAGGCGTTTAGTAAAGAACTGGGCACCGCTGCCCGTCGTGGTCGATGAGGTGACCGTGGTCGTTCCGTCGGTGACCAAAACTCGATAGTCGAAGTTTGTCACGGAGAACGTGTTGCCGTTCGCGGTGGTCAGCACAGTGAATGTGCCGGTGACCTGAATGGACGGGTTGTAAAAAATCGCCGCCAGTTGGGCAATCGTGACCTCGGCCCCGGCGGCAACACTGAAGAACCCGCCACCCGCGAACAGCGGCGGCAGCGGCATGGTGACGATCGGCGCGGACAGTCCGTACCCAGCGGACTCGTCGGTCTGCAACATCGCGTTTCCGGACAGGTCGTTGATCCGCAGCTGCTGCTTGCTGCCGTACGTAGCGGCACCCGGCCGGATCGTCAGCGCCGGCCCACCATCCTGGTACTTCAGCACGGTGTCCACCACCGGATTGCCCGAACCGTCCACAATGGTCGGGTCGGGGTAGATCTGGAACGAGCCATTCGGCCCCGCCGAGAACGGGTATTTCGACTGCCGTCCCTGCTCGGCCGCGACCTGGTCCCGGTCCTTGAACTGGTTGGCGATCACGTCGCCGCCGGTGAAGTTGACCTTTGGTGTGTTCACCATCAGAAGGCCCCTCTCGCGTCGAGGGCGTGGGTCACGGTGTTGGGGTCGCTGCCGTTCGCCAAGCCGATGATGCGCACCGAGTACAGGCCGTCCGGGATCCACGGGTGGCCGATCACGTTGTAGGTCGCGAAATAGCCCGGGTCATACGACCCCAGCGGCGAGACGCCGTCGATGCGGATGAAGGGTTTCCAGGTCTCGGTGGACTTTCCGTAGAGGCCGATGTCCGCCGTGGCGTAGGCGTTGAGGACGTCCTGGCTGGATTCCGACGAGTGGTTGCTGTCGACGTAGTCCAGCAGCGGCCACCCGTTAGTGATCAACCCCGGGTTGTTGGCGTACCCGCTGAGTTGTGTCTGCGAGTTGCCCGCGCCCTTGACCCACGCGGCCGTAGCCACAGTGGACCCATCGGCGTCGAGTGGTAGACCCTGGATCGTGCTCTTGTAGTCGAACGCAACCGGCGCCCCAAGCTGGGTGATGTAGGGCTTGCCGATGGCCATGCGGTGCCGGATGAAACGGCCACTGCCCGGCACGTTCAGCAGGTACGGGGCGAAGTCGACGTCCGGTCCGCCGCCGACCTGGGTGAGTTCCTGCAGCCGTTGCCCGCACGGGGCGAGGTCGAACCCGTTGTACGTGCGGGTATTGGTGCCGGTTCCGGAGTCGGCCGGGATGTCCACGGGCAGCGCGGATCCCGGTCGCCCGGTCATGGTGACGGCGTTGCGCACGATCGCCGCGGCGATGTCCCACAGTTGCCCCGTGATCGTCACGTCGGCCGACGGGTCGGTGATCAGTGTGGTGGCGGGGTCGTAGGCCGGGTGGTGCAGGTTGCGGCGGTTCAGCAACGACCAGAAGCCGCCGAAGCTGACCTGCACGGTGCCGCCGGCGTCGTCGACCGGGTAGGCCGTGATCGGGCCGGCGTTGCACACGTAGTCGCCCCACAGGACCGCGATGGAGAACCGCCACGGGATCATCAGCGAGCGCAGCACACCGGGCGCCCAGCCTTGGGACTGCAGCGGCATCGTGATCTGGTTGGCGGTGCTCGCGTTGATCTGGCGGGCCCAGGTCGGGGGCGCGTTGATCGGGAGCTCGGCCGAACCGACGACACGGCCCGAGGTGGACGAGTAGACCAGCGCGGTGTAACCGCCGATGCTCACGGCTCACACGTCCGGGATCAGGGTGGCCGGGCCCAGACGGGTGACCTTGAAATACGACCTGCCGCCGGCGTCTGGTTTCGAGTCCAACCCGCCGGCGCCCGACAGCCGGGAGAACGTACCCACGAACGTCCGGGTACCCGTCGCGGTCGGCTTGAGCAGGAACTTGTACGTCTTGAACAGCGGCTGGTTGACCGGTTCGTTCTGGATATCGTCCTCAAACTGGATTGCGCCCGAGACGTTGGTGTCCCGGATGCGCACCTTGAACACGTCGGTGCCGATGGACAGCTGGTGAGCGAACCCCCACTCGACCTCGTACGCCTGGCCGTTGACGACCGGGAACGACCCGGTGCCCGTGTTGGTCAGGATCTCGGTTCCGCTCGAGGTGGTGGCCAACGTGGTACCGGTGACGTAGCGGTTGCCACCGACGACCTGGTTGGGCGAGTTGGTGTAGGTGATGATGTTGACCCAGCTCGCCGTGCTGTCCGACCAGCGGTCGATGCCGGTCCCCGTGTCTCGCAGTTCGCCGTCGCGGAAGCCTGGATCGGTGAGCAGGTCACCGGCGCCGATGTCGAGCAGTCGCCGGATGCCGCCGTTGAGCGTCGTGCTTTTGCGCATGGGGGTGATCTGGGCGTTGGTGATGGTGGTCGCCAGCGCGTTCACGCGCGCCGAGGCGAGCAGCAAACAGCCGGCGGGCAACGTCGGCAACACCGGGCTGGCATTCGGCGAGCCCGTGATGACCTCGATCGCCGCGCCCAGCGGTCCGGGGTCGGACAGCGCGGTGTCGCGAACACGCACCACGATGGCGTCCAGCCGCGGGTTGGTGGGGTCGGCGTCGGCTACGCGCGGGTTGGACACCGACACGCTGTATGCCTGGTACACCGCGTTTCCGGCTCGGTAGACGATCGCCGTGCCGGGGTAGACGACCAGCGTCAGCGACGGTGTTCCCTGAGCTGCCACAAGGAAGTCGAAGTGCAGCCCGTTGAAGCTTGCCGCGGGAACCACGCCGCCGCGCCACACCTGGTTGGGAATGATCGCCGAGATCTGGGGGTTGGCACCGGCCCAGTAGCCGCCGTCGTGCTGGCGCCCCTCGAGCGCGGCGTTGAGCGACTGCAGCGTCCACGCGCCGTCGATGGGAACGTTGGTCAAAACCATGTCGGAACCTCTCTACCAGCTCGCGTTTTGCCATGAGGCGGAAAGGGTTCCGCTGCCACCGGACGCCGCCAGCGACACCGTGACGGACCCGCCGGGCGGGATGGAGAACCACTGTGCGGCGGACAGCAGCGTGAAGCGGTCGGACCCGTTGAGCGCCACGGAGCGGATCTCGGGATCGGTGACGATCACGACGTTGTCGCTGGCGCCCAGGGTGTCGGCGTAGGCGATCTGCGCCCCGGTGCCGGTGTTGGTGAGGACCGGCAGCGTCAACGGCCCAGCGAACGTGAACACGGGCCAGCTCTGCGCGGTCCCGGTGTTCTGCATGACGAACGAGCCCGACGACGAGACGCTGCCCCAGTTCAGCCCGCCACCGGTAGACCAATCGAGCCCGCCGCCGGTGGACCAGTCCAGGCCGTTGCCGAAGATCGGCAGCGACGTGACCGCGGTCTGCACGTTCGCGTCGAGGTAGCGCCCGTCCGCTGCCCACACGGAGAACTGCCACTGGAACAGGTACGGGTTGCCGCCGAAGGCGATCTTCACTTCCGACGCCAGCTCGACGAGGACCGTGCGCGCGGCCACCCCGTCGTCCATCGTGAACAGCTGCTGCCCGCCGTCCGGGAATGCCCGGGCGATGAGATCTCGCGCCTGGCGCGCGGTGACGCGGCCCTGCGTTGCGCACCAGCCGGTCAGCGTGACCGTGCGCGAGTCCCGGAAGGACGGCGCACGGAAGCTGCCGTCGGCGTAGGGCTTCGGGCTGGTCCGCATCCTCGGCGCCGGCATGTTGAGCGCGTCCTGTGAGGACACTCCCCACATGGCGTTGTTGTCGTCGAGCACGCCCGCGTTCCAGCCGTTAATGGAATACGTCGGATACGTCAGGACTGCGGGCATGCTCGACCCCTCTTAGACCGTGCGAAGTGCCCACAGCACTTCAGCGGACACCAGTTGCGCTGTATCGCTGGAACTCGCGCCCGCAGGCGGATACACGTTCACCGTGACGTGCGGTGCCACAGGGCCAGATGACGTCGAGGACGAGGCCATCGCGGCGGCACCGCCCGACGTCGCCGCGGGCATCATGCGGTTGGCCGCGGCCAGCAGGTCGAGGGAACGCCGCGAGTCGTCCAGCGGGATGTAGGCCTCCGGGACTGTGGCGTCCCCCATCCACTTCAACGTGCCGGGCGCCACGACCTGCGCGATTCCCGCCAGAGCGTTGGCCGACGTCGGTGTCGGCAGACCGCCGTCGGCGAACATCTTCACCGGCGCCTGGATCGAGCCCTCCGCCTGCATCGAGCCGGCCATGCCGGTGCCGATGCCGATCGACGCCGAACCGCCGATGGTCTTGATCTGGATCCGGATCACCCGGCCGTCGTTGCCCCGGACCAGGCCGTTGATCGCGTCCTGCGCGGCTTGGGTGTCGCCGGTGATCTTGATCTGCTTGCCGTCGGGCAGCTGGTACACCGCCTGGCCGACGTTGTTGATTTTGACCTTGAGGCCGTCGGACTGGGCCTCGGTCACCGACATCTTGCCGATGGTGTCCTGCAGCGACTGGGGAAGGTTTCCCTTGAACGCGTCGGCGAGTTTGACCGCCTCGGCGTTCTGGGCGTGCAGTCCGTCGGTGAGCTTGCCGGCCGCGGTGGTCGCGGTCGAGTTGGCCTGAGCTGCCTGCCCGGCCGCCTTCTCCTCGTTGGCGAAGGCCTGCTCGACCGCGAGCAGCGCCGTGGCCTTCTGGGCGGCCGTCGCCTTGGTGTCACCGGACACCTTGTTGTAGCTGGCCAGCGCGGTCTTGCTGGACTCGACCGAACCGCGGTACGCCAGGTTCGCGTCCTGGCTGGCGTAGATCGCCTGCGTGGCCGCGTTGGTCGCGTCCCGGTTGGCCACCTGCGCCTGAGTCAGCCCGGTCAGGCTGCCCTCGGAGAGCAGATAGGCGTCGTTGGCTTCCTTCTCCGCCTTGATCTGCTCGCCGACCGCGCCGGTACCGTTCATGATCGCCGAAAGCTGCTGCAGCTGTGCGTCGTGCAGCTTGATCGTGCTGCCGGTGACCAAACCGTTGGTGTAGTTGGTCTCGGTGCCGTATCCGGTGACCTTGGTCTTGACGTCCTCGTAGGCGCCGCCATTCTTCAGCAGCTGCTCGTTGAGCGACTGCAGGCCCTTGATCGAGTCCTGGCTCAAACCCTGCTGCTTGCCGATGGCGGCGATCGAGTCGTTCGACTTCGTCGTCAGGACGTCCAGCGCGCCGGCGTTCCCGGTGATGGCGAGCTGAGCCTCGCCCAGGGTGCCGCCGAAGACCTTCAGGTTGGAGGCCGCGTTCTTGTCGGCCAGCGCCTTGTTGTTCGTCGCCGCGGTGGCGTCGCCCATGGTGCCGTTGTCCTGGCGCAGCGCGTCGGTGAGCTGCAAGACGTTCTGCTTGTGCTCGGCGACCTTCTCGGCGGCCTTCTGCTGCGCCTCGCCGAACTGCTGCAGCAACAAACTGCCGCCGACCATCGCCAGGCCGAGTGGGTTGAACCCGGTGTCCACGATGGACCCGAGTCCGGCCTTGAGCTTGCTGGTGCCGTTCTTGTCGGCGTCCTCCATCGCCGTCTTGAACGGGGTCGTTTTCTTGCCCGCGTCGTCGACGCTGCCCGCGAACGCTTTGAGCCCAAACCCGGTCGCGCCGAGGCTGGTACCGAACAGCTTCGCGACCGAGTTCACCGCGCCCAGAGAGCCGGCCGACTGCGCGAGCGGACCCGCCCACGCGCCGAGGCCCTTCGCCACCTGGTTGACGATGCCGAGCATCCCGCCGACCGTGCCGATGAAACCGCTCGTCGCGCCCTGCAGCGCTGGCATGCCGTTGGTCGTGAGCGTGCCGATGATGCCCTCGACCTGGCCGAGTGACGCCCGGAACTGCGGCAGCACCGCGTTGGCGCCGTTGGACAGGTTCGCCAACAAGGTGCCGATGAAACCTTCGAGGTCGCGGACGATCCCGCCGGTGGTCTGCATCGCCTGGTTGGACGAGTCGGCGCCGGCGGCCATGTTGGTGAACATGTCGCCCACGCCCGCGCCGGTCTGCTCGGCCATCGACCGCAAGCCCTGCAGTGGCCCGTTAGAGTTGCGGACCGCCGTCAGCATGCCCGGCACCGCGTTCTCGGCGAAGTCCGTCACCGAGCCGGTCAGCATCTTCACCGCGGGCACGCTGTCGTCCATGGCCAGCTGGATCTCAGGGGCCATGCGGTGGAAGCTCGCGCCGAGGTCGTCAGCCGCGGTCGAGAGCGGGCCGACCATCACCTGGGACATCGAGTTGATCGAGTCCTCGACGTGGTTCTGCATGTCGGTAAAGGACTTCACGACGGTCTGGTTCGAGCTGACCGACTTGGCCGCGATGCCGATAAACAATGCAGGTACCAGCGCGAAGGACGCACCGACCGCCAGCGCGCCGGCGGCAGCCGCCGCCGGGAGCCCGGCGAACATCGCGGCGAACTGGATCAGCGAGAACTGGGAGTTGACCTTGTCGACCTGGGCCTTGGCCGCGTCGGCCAACTTCGGGCTGCGCTTGAAATCGTCGCCCAGGCCGCTGATCTTCTCTTCGAACTTCTTCGTGTCAAGGTCGGCCTCCACCACGACACGCTTGCGGGTGGCGAGTAGCGCGTCGATCTTCGCCTGTGCCTTCGCGATGTTCGCGTCGACGTCGAGTTTGGTGTTGCCGCGCTTGGATTCCAGGTCGGCGATCTTGGCTTGCGCCTTCGCGACGTTCGCGTCGATCTCGATCGTGGTGGCGTTCTTCTTCGCCGCGAGCTCATCGATCCGCGCGCGAGCCCGGGTGATGTCCGCGTCGGTGGGGATCTTGATCGCGGTGCCGGCTTCGGTGTCCCGCGCGAAATTCTTGACCTCTTCACGGGCCTTGGTCATGGCATCGTCCACCGTGGTGGTGATCTCCATATACGCCTTGGCTACGCGGATTCCCTCGTCGTTGGCCACGATCAACCCCTCACCTGAACTGCATCGCAGCCATCTCTTCAGCGCTGATGTGAGTGACTGTCTCGCCGGGCTCGAGGAACGCCGACATCATCGGATCGAGCGGCACGGTTTCGGCCGGCGGTTCGGCGAGCAGGCGGTCGATCGCACACCGGCACGCCCCGCCGTACGCGGGCAGATGCTCGACGAATCCCCAATACAATCCGGGGTCTAGCTCAAGCGTTTGGTCCGGCAAGAGCCGGTGGTACCGCGACAGGTCGCTGGTCACTGCCGTCTGCAGTTCCGGGTGAGCTGACCAACCGATCCGGTCCACCCACGCCCGTGTCTGCGCCAGCCAGTCGGGGATCCCGTCCGGTGACCGCTCCGGCGTCACTTTTGGGTGGCACCACGCCCGCGATCTTGTACGACACTGCCGCCAGGATCGCGTCGAGGTTGTGGTCCATCACGTCGCTCGGCTCGGCGAGCGCGCGGTCCATGAACTTGCGGAATCCGTTGTCGCTGATCATCCAGCGCGCGGCCATTACGGTCGCGTACTCCGCGCCGACCTCGGACACGTTCGTCCGGTGCGCCAGGCTTTCGGTCACCGAGGCCTTCGCGATGAGTGTGTAGTCGTGTCCGTCCATCCGAAACAGGAACTCGACCGGCCGCTCGGCTGCGGGCGTGGTCGGGCGGTCAGGAATGTCGATGGTCATGGTGTCCTCTCACGGAAGGGTTTGGGCGCCCACCACGCGCCGGCCGACGCTGTGGGCTCTAGCGGCCGTGACCCGCCAGCCGAAACAAGACGGCCTAGGCCGTGGCGTTCATCGTCTTCATGCCCCACGGGGCGATGGAGTTCGACACGAAGTGGCACATCGCCGAGACACCGGCGAACATGGACTTGTTCGTCTTGTCCGCGGTGTAGGTCAGGTCGGAGACCTGCAGCACCTTGCGCAGATTGATATCGCGCTTCTGCCCGGCGAAACCGGTGTCCGACACCGGCGCCTTGCCCCGGATGAGGATCTTGAAGTACACCGGGTCGTTCGCGACGAGGTCCGCCACCGGCTCGAACGCGTCCATCGCGGTCGCGCCGGTGCCGGTGGTGGTGATCGTGCCGCCGTTCATCAGCGTCTTGAAGTTCGTCGAGTTGACCTTGGTCAGTGGGATCGCCGCGGCGGTCGCCGCCTGGTCCAGAGAGGACGCCAGCGGGAAACCCGACTGGTCGACGTACTGCTGGACGTACTTCATGCCGAACACGAGCTTGAGCCCGCCGTCGGTGGCGCCGGCGTAGATCCAGTTCGCGGCGGCCGCGGTGGTCGGGGTGGCCGGCTCCACGGCGAGGGCGTCGGTGAACGGCGCGACGTAGATGTCGCACGGGCCGACTGTGAGGTCGCTTGAGGACACAGGCATGTCAGTTGCTCCCCGCGGTCTTCGAGGTCACCGCGGCGAGATCGCCCGGCTTGGTGGTCGGCACGACGGTCGGCACAGCGTCTCCGGGCTTCGGGTTCGATCCCTCGACCGCGGTGACATCGGGCTCGCTGCCGAGCGCCGTGTGCCACGCGGCGATCTCGTCGGCGGTGCACTCGGTGACGCCGCCGCCCACCTGCCCGCGCAGACCGGCCGCTTCGTCGTCGGGCAGCTCGCGCACGCCCCAGGGTGTGTTGTACAGGGCCATATCGGCCACGCTCCTAAATAGTCGGTGTCCAAATCAGCTGGGCGTCGAGGGTGACGTGCGCCAGTGCTGCCGTGTCGCCGTGAACCCGCACCGGGCCATCGGAGATCCACGCTTCATTGATCAGTGCCGCCGGGAATCCCGGGATGATGTTGTTCGCCATACGCGGCACGCTGCGCGCGATCGCCTCGCCCGCACCATCGGCCTTCCCCCACGGGGGTACTTCCGTTGGGCCTGAATAGAAAACGTCGATCTGCACGCGCATCGTGCGCGAGCCGACCGGCGCCATGCTCGGGTCCAACGTCGTGGCCACCGTGAAGTGCCGGACGAATCCGTCCGGGACGGTCGAGCTGGTGAGGGTGTCGCCGATCGGCAGGGCTGTCATCGTGGCCAGCCACGCCGCCGCGACGGTCTCGTTGGTGGCCATGCCAATCACGGGAGTGAACACAGCGGCCCCCTCCCTACTGCGTGATGACGCGTTCGGTGTGGATCGATGGCCGCAAGTACGGCTCCGGAGCGAACTTGTCCGTGCCCCGCTCGACATAGGCGCCGTAGTCCGCATTGGACTCAATCCGGTAACCCGCCGACGCCGATCCCGTGCTCTCGATGCGGGACACGAGGTTTCCCGTCCGGCGAGGTGCGCGCTGCCTCGCCTCGTCGGTCACCGACTTGATGACCGCGTCGCACGCGTCGACGATCGACGCTTCGAACTCGGCCATGCCTTCCTCGTCGATCTCGACACGGCCACTCACCCGGCACGCACCTTCGCCATGACCAGCCAATCGCCCCGCCGTAGCGGAGACCGCCGAGCGGCCGTGACGTCGAACATCGTCCCGTCGGCCCCGCGCAGCAGAGTGGCCGACGTGATGTTCTGGGTGCCCTTGCGGATGTAGAGCTCCCACTGCTGCACCACGGAGACCTTCCCCGTCGCCGGGTCCGTCACGGTCTCCGTGGTGTCCACGATGGACGCAGGGATTGTCTCCAGCACCGCGCCCAGCGTGGGGTCGCCCCAGCTGTCAGTGCCCGGTTGGCCGAGCACCTCGACCGTGGTCTGGTACGCGAAGCTCATGGCCCGCTCCAGAGATACGGATCGTTGATCCCGCCGTACCGAATGGACTCGCCATCGAACTGGTCCTGCAGGAACAACGCGCCGAGCTCAACGTCCCATTCGCGCTGCATCTCCACCGACACCAGCGAGCGGTCCTCAGTCCCGCCGACCTTCAAACTGGCCAGCAGCGCCTTCTCATCCTCGGACAGGAAGACGCCCTTGGCGACGTTCTGGGCGTACCCCTGGGTGAAAGCACCCGCGCCCTGGTAGGTCACCGCGTCGGGGTTGCGGAACGCCCGCTCAGCGGCCCGCAACGCGATGACCCGCACCACCTTCGGCACGATCGTGGGGTCGGTCCACGCTTGCCCGACCTCGGTCTCGATGAGGTCGGACGCATCGGAGAGTGCGGCGGATGCACGGGCGTAGTCCGGGGTGCCGTCCGTCAGAGTCTCGCCGAGCCGGTCACTGAGATCCGCAACTGTGCCGTACATCCGCCGCCGCCGATCAGGTGCTCAGCGTCAGCTTGCAGCCACGGACGAACGCGCCCGCGGTGCCGCCGGCCGTGGTGGTCGCCACGGTGACCGTCGGGGTGCCGCCGGTCAGACCGGCCGGGTTGCCCGTCATCTGGTCGACGTTGGTTCCCGCCGGGAAGGTGACCGTCCACACGCCACCGGCCACGCCGGTGACCTGGCAGTCCGGAGCGACGTTCAGGTCGTTGATCGCCTTGCGGACCTGCGCCGACGTGCCCGCGAACGGGATCGTCGCCGTGGTGCCCGTCAGGGTGTTCGCGGTGACGGTCAGCGTGAAGGTGCCGCCCGTCGCGCCGCCGCCGATGGTGACGGTCTGGACCTCGGCCGACTTGCCGTCAGTGACGACGTTCGCGCCGATGTAGGCGTTGACGATCGAGCGGTCGGCGAGGACCGTCGCGTCGTAGTCACGCAGCCACCGCATCGCCAGGCCGTTGTAGGACTGCTGCACGCCGAACGTGGCGCCGTCCGGCACGACCGGAGCTGCCATGGCGCACGCAAACGCGGCCTTGTGGAACACGTACGCGCTCTTCGGGTCGATCGCCTGCGACAGGTACGCAGGCATGCCCGCGATGGTGGTGACGCGGGCGTCGATGATCGCCGACGGGGTCTGGCCAGTGGAGTCGTAGCGGTTGAACTGGTCGAAGGACATGATCGTCTCTTCGACGTCGGACCCCATGACGATCACGCGGTCGGCCAGCGGCACGAACTGCTTGTTGAGGTAGTTGCGCGCCTTGATGAACGCCGTCGCCGGGCGGCTGGTGGAGATCGCCGCGTTGTCAATGCTGAGTTGCGCCGCGGTCGGGTAGGTGGCGCCCTCGATCGCCGCGGCGACTTGGTTTTCCATCTCCCGGGCGACCGCGCGGACCTGGGGCTGCAAGATCTGCGTCCCGAAATCCTTGATGTCGAGCGTCAGCTCGGCGTCGGTCACGCGCACCGCGCTGTAGACGTCGTTCGACAGCTTGATGTCGACACCGACCTCGTTGATGTCGTCCAACACGATTGTTCCGGTCGAGCGCAGACCGCGGGTGTGGGCGTCAAGGCGGGCCGGGACGCGCAGGGTGACGGTGTCACCGAACGCGCCTTTGAAGTCGGCGATGCCGTAGTTCCACACCAGACCGGGGAGAACGATCTCCCGCTCGAGGATGCCGAGCGCCGCCGAGGCGATCACTGTCGGCTTGAGGTATGCGTTGGCCATGACGGCCTGCCTTTCGGTTGGGGGTTGCCGCTAAACGGCGTGACATTCAGCGGCAGCCCCCACGAGAGGCCACCGTGTCCTAGCGGCGGATTTGCGCCGCGAGCTTCGCCGGATCGGTTTCTTCCGGCTCTTCGTTCGGCTTCGAGCCGGCACGAAGTTTCGGGATCGGCCGGCGATCAGGCGGGCCACTGGCCGCGGCCGTTCCGCCGAACGTTTCGAGCAGATCAGCGGCGTCGGCGTCGAGTTCTTCTTTCGTGGTGCCAACGAGCCGCTTCGCCTGCGCTTTGGTGAGACCATGCTCGAGGCCGATGTCAAGCTTGAGCAGTTCGAGCTCGGCCTTCTCGGCGCGCGTCGCGAGCGCCGTGTGAGCCTCTTCCCGCTTCTGCTGCTCGGACTTGGACGCGTCGGCCTTCTCCTGCTCGGCCTTGCGGAAACCAGCCAGCTCGGTCTCCAGAGCGGTCGCCTTCGTCTTCGCGGCGTTGCGCTCTTCGCGGATCGCGGCCAGCGCGCGCTGCCCCGGCTCGCCGAGCTTGTCCTCGCCGTCGATCTTCTCCTGGGCGGCAGCGGCCGCGGCTGATGCGGCGGCTGCTGTGGCGGCGTCCGCGGCGGTCGCTTCGGCGGCCAGTTCTGCGTCAGTCTTTTCGGGCATGACAAATGTCCCTCTCGAAGGGTGGTTGGCCGCGGGCATCGCGCGGGCGGCCGGGAACTACAGCAGCGACAACATCCGCTCAAGCTGAGCGATGCGGTCGGTCTGGTATTTCCGTGCGGCGTCGGACTTCGTTGACCCCACGGTCGTGCTCAGCGCGGCGTGTTCCGCGCTGTACTGCGCCCGGAGTGAGGCGTCGTCGGGAACGGCGGATGCAGCCGACGCGGTCGGCGACTTCCGTTCCGGGCGCGGCCCACGGCCGGACAACTGTTTGCCGTCGCGCCACGCGGTGACACGACCATCGGGCGCCGTCTTGGTGATGACGCCCTTCTTATTCGGCTTGCTGGTGTAGCCGTTCCACTCGCGGCCCTCGACCTCGGCCCGGAACTTTGACAGCGCAGCCTTGCCGTACAAGCCTTTCGTGGACGTCGCCCACAGCTCCTGCATGTCCCGCTGCAGCTTCGGAATCGGCTGCCCGATCCGGAACACGGGGCCGGGAACACAGCGGCACAGGCCGTGCGCGGCGAACCCGACGTGAGCTTTGGTGTAGGTGTTCGCCTGCAGCATCTTGCAGAACCCGCACGCGTCCGGCCGAGCGATCCGGGTCGCCCCGTAGCGGGCCTGAGGGTCCTGGGCGATCGCGGCGAGTGTCGTGTCGCGGCCACCGGCCAGCACGGCCGTGTTGACCGTCTCCGACGTCGTCACGAACCCCGTCGTCATCGCCTGCTCGGGTTTGCGGCCGAGCTTCTGCTGATGCAGCACCGTGCCCGGGCCGGTGATGAGCAGATCCTGAGTCAGCGTGTCCAGGTCGACCGGCGCCGGCAGAACCGGCCGGAACGGGGCGAGGTCGCCGGTGACCAGCGCCCGAACCGTGTTGTAGTCGGTGACCGCCTGGTCAGATGACTTCTTCCACCACCGGTTGACCAGCCCGAGCGTCTGCTGTAGCCAGTCCGATGTGGACGAGACCACGTGCAGCGGGTCAAGCAGCTTCCACAGGATCGCCATCTCGTCGAGCGCGCCGGCCGACAGCGCGTCCTGCGACGTCTTCGCCGAGGTCTGCGCCGTGGCGACGGCCAGATCAGCCGGCACCGGTCGCCGCCGGTGCCGGAGCGCCACCGGCGGGAGCCGGAGCCGTCGCGGGCAGCCAGCTGCCGCCCGCGTCGGACTTGGACGACGCCATGATGGAGTCCTTGACCGCGAACCCGGCCGCCTTGAGCGCGGTGATCGGGTCCTGCTCCTTCTGCAGCCGGATCGACTCGCTGATGTCCTGCTGCGTGAAGCCCGGGATCTTGGACCAGAGCACCTGTGGCGGGATCGCCAGGCCCTGTGCGAGCTTCACGAGTGGGTCCGATACCTGGGCGAGGGATCGGACGCCAATGTCGGCCCAGGTGACCTCCGCGTCGGGTTCCTCGTCCACGCGCCCGTCAGCGAACGCCATGAGCTGCAGCAACGCTTCGAACTGTTCACCGAGCTGCAGCTTGTAGCCCGCGATCTTCGAGTCGTGGCCTTGGCCGGACGCCGTGAGGGTGCCCTCGCCGATGTTGGTCAGATCAGCCATGAGGGCCTGGGCGGGTGTGCGCGACGCGATCGCCATGTGAGCGGCGGCTTGGTCGATGACGCGCAGGTACCCGTCCAGCGGAGTGCCGGCCGCGGTCGCCAGCCTGGCATCAGCCGCCGGGGTTGTCAGGATCCGCTTGGCTGATACCTCGATCGGGATGGGCTTCTTCGTGACCGGGTCCTTCGGCTGCTCGATACCGGAGGCCAGCACGATGCGGTGCGCGCCGTAGTTCGAGACGATCAGCATGTCCATGATGGACTGCGTGAGGCGGTCCTGTAGCCGGATGTGCGGCTCGACTTCGCCGATGTGGCGGCCCTCGAGGTCCATGTCCGGAGTGATCCGGATGAACGGGCACTTCCCCATCATGTGAGGGGTTAAGCCCTTGACGATCAGCTGGCCGTCGGCGTTGCGGCCGATGTCGTAGAAGTAGTTGTCGTCGACAAGGCCCTTGATCGTGCCGTTCGTCTTCGTCAGCAGCACGTACTCGGGGTACACATCGGATGTCGGGTCGTCGTAGATCGCGAACGCCTGCCGCGCGGAGTAGCACTTCACGACCGCAGACGGCGTACCGCGCACCACCGACGCATACGAGCACCCGTTCGCCACGGCCGAGGAGATCAGCTTCGCGTGCTTCGCGTCCATCCCGGCCGTCTGCCAGGACTTCCACGTCGGGGAGTCGTCCTTCGCGCCCGGAGTTCGGTAGCCGGAGATCCGCAGGGCGTCCGCCGACGAGTCGACGATCAGGGGCAGCAGGTTCAGCCGCGCGCGCTCGCGCAGCTGCCGGAACTCCACGGTGGCGTTCTGCGGAAGGTACGGGAGGTCCTGCTCCCCCTGCATGTACGCGTCGACCCGCTTGAGACGGGCGACCTCGTGCCCGCGGTCGACGTCGACCTGCTCGGTCAAGCTCTTGATCAGTTCCAGTGTCAGCGGTTCTGGTGCAGCCACAACGAACCCCCTCTCACTCCTGGAACACGGACCGGTCCACCGGCGTCTCTTCGGTCTTGCCGGACAGGAGCACCAGGCGCCGTGCGAGCCGCGCGAGGACCATCGTCACCGCAAGGTCGACCTTGTCTTTCGAGTCGCGGTTCGCCTTGCCCAGGGAAAAGCCCCACTTGTTCGGGCGCCGGCGGGCGTGCCGGACGTGCATCCGCAGGCCGGCGTCGCCGTCCCACTTGAGGGTCTTGTCTTCGTCGATGGCTTGCACCGTCGCCATGGCTTCTTCGGTGAACAGCCGGTTTCGGTCGGCGCCGCCCGGACCCGAGGTCCGCATGTCGAACACCGTGTGGTTTGTTGCGCTGGCCTTGATCAGCAGGTCGTCGCGGAAGTCCTGGTGCCACTGGTCAAAGCAGGCACCCCAGTACGCCGACTCGTCGGCGTCGTCCCGGGCCGGAGACGGATCCCCGAAGAACGCCACGACCCGGTAGGCGGTGCGGAGCATCTCCACTTCGGTCATGACCTCGTCGCGTGGAACGAGCCATCCCTTTCCGCGGTCGCCGTGCGGCTTCTGCCACAGTCGGATGGTCTGGACGAAACCGTCGTCGATTCGGCATGCGATCAGGCCGGTCGAGTCCTCCGACTTCGAGCAGTCCAGCGCGATGGCGATCATCTGGCCGGGCGCGATCCGGATGTCCGGGTGCGCGCCTTCGTCGAACGCGCGCGGGTCGATCCAGCCGGACTCGTTGGCAGCGGTGGCGTTGAAGTAGTAGCGGAGCGAGTCCGCGACCGGGGTGGAGGTGTCGTAGATTTCGCCGGTGATCCGGTCGAGGTCCACCCACGGCGCGTCCGCGTACGCCGCGCGAAGACCTAGTTGGACATCGAGGTCCGTGTGCAGCGACAAGTAGGCCGGGGCCTCACAGGAGTCGTAGAGGATGTCCTGCCGCGGCGTCTTGCCGGCGACCTGGTTCTGCCACGACTCAAACGTGTCCTCCGCGACCGAACCGCCGCCCTCCTCATGGGCGTTGGTGAACTCGCAGATCCGCGCAAGCCCGTCCGGAGACTTCGCGACGTTACGTCGGACCACGTCGGCCATGGCCTTGCCGCCGGACGACGTCGTCATGTGGTGCGGTTCCTCGAGCGCGATGAACGTCGCCGGGTCACCCTCGGCGGACTTCACCGACGTGGTGAGGATCTGCATCCGGCTGCCGGACTTCGCCGCCGAGCCAAGCTTGCCGGCGTCGAACCCGATGGCCATCTTCAGCCGCTTGGACACCATCGCGTTCGCGACGAGTAGTACGTCCTGCGCCTGGCCCTCGCTGTTGGCCGCGATCTGGACGAGCGCCACGCGGTGCGCGACACCGACCGGGTTGCCCAGTTCGTCGAAGTGGTGGAAGACCACCGGCCCTGCGAACTCGATGAGCAGCATCGCCGCCGCGAACGGCGACTTGCCATTGCCCTTCGAGCGCCTGTTCACCGCACGCCGGTAGAGCCACTTGCCCTGATCATCGACGGCGTAGAACTGGACCAGGAAACGCTTCTGCGCGCGGGTGAATCGCCACGGCTGGCCGGTCAGGTGGTGCACGAGCCACTGCTCGGCCCACAGGATGACGTCGAACCCCAGCGTCGCCGGAAGGTTAGCCAAGTCATCTGGCCACGGCAGCGAACGCCACGCGCCGTAGACCCGGTCCCGGTAGTAGCCAGTCGGCGGCTCAATCTCGTCGAACCGCAGGTCGGTCGGGGCTTCGAGGAGAGCAGTCACGATCGCCCCCTCAGCCCCGAGCAACTACTCCCGGAGAGTTCTCACAGACCCGCTGCTTTCGCGCGATCGATCGGAGTGACATTCGCCAACTCTGGGACTTCCTCACCGCGCTGAACCTCGATCTTCAGGCGCCGGCGGGCCGACTCCAGCGTCATGAGCTCGGCCATCATCGACCGGACCTCCGCCATCTTCATCGCCGTCCAGCCCTTCACGACGATGCCGCGGATGAAGTCGTCGATCGCGAGCATGTAGATCCTCGCGGTCTGCCAGTCCGACGCGGTGTAGAACTCGTCGTACCCGGAGACCTTCATCGACGCCCACAGGTCGAGGGTCATCGGAAGTGGTTCGTCGACGCCCTCCGGGAAAGCCAGCGGAGGCTGTTCACACGAACCCTGCGCCACCGGCTTCGACACGTTGTCCGGGTGATCCGGGTGGCCGATCGCCGTAGTGGCGTGACCGAGTTTGACGTCCGAGCGTTTGCGGTTCGCACCGCCGCTCCTGCCTGCAACTCCGGGCATGATTCACAACCCAACTGTCAACAAAGGACGGACGACCGCCCCTCGCGGCGACCGGCATCGCGCCGACCGACCAAGGCTTGCCTAACCAGAGCTCATTCGCTGAGGGCACTCACAGGCCCTAACCGACCGACCAGGGCCCCTAAGGGGCGGAGGGGGAGTCGGGGGGTGGGGTGAGTTGCTCCCTCGCGAAAGTGTTTTGTCAATGAAAACTTTCATTTTGTTTCGATCGTGCGATCAGGCTCGGCGACGGTTGGCTGGTCGCCGGCCGGGCGTAGCCCTGGGTGCGGGGGTACTGGGCGCAGGGTACGTGGCCCTACCCCCCGTGCTGCTAGTCCTTCAGCTGCTGACTTCGCTCGATGATGTGTGTCGCAGATCCGACGCGCGTTCTCCACCCGGTCGCTGCCGCCCGCTGAGTGAGGCGTGACGTGGTCGGTGTCGCGTGCTGGTGCGCCGCATCGCTGGCCATTCTCCACCACCTCACAGCGTCCGTGTGAGCGTCGGGCCACTATGGCCATGGTGCGATGCCACTCGCGTGAATGGACGCGGCGTTGGGCGCGCTGCCATCCCCCGCTCATCGCGAACGCGGCGGCTGTCCGATGTCGTGCATCAGTGGCGGTGCCGACATGACGACCTCCCCCCGACCTGTTGGTGAGCGCCATCCTGGGCATGAGAAAGCCCCGGCCAGTTAGCTACTGGTCGGGGCTTCTCGAAGTCTTCGTTGGAGACAGAGGTCCAACATCAAGATCGTACGTTCGGTGCAGGTCAGCTGTCAACCAGGGTTGCGCCGAGGCGTGAAATCAGAGTGCCTTCTGCCGGCGGGTGTACGCGGCGACGTGCTGCTCGATGTGTTGTCTGATCTGAGCCGCGGACCAGTTAGGTTCGATGCCGACGTAGATCCAGTTGATCGCGTCATTGGCGAACTCAAGCATCGCCCACTGCAGATCCTTCCGGGCCTTCGGGTCGTCGGTCGCTGCTTCGATGGGGCCGCGGGCCTCTCGGCGGTCCAGGCTCGCGGTCATCGGGTCAGGTTGGTCCGGGCTCATGCCGCTACTTTCCGAACGTCGGGGTGGTGGTTGATGAGTCGGTCGGTTGCGGCCGACCGTTACTCGCTTATCTCGGTCTCGCCGTCGCGTTGAGCTTCGCGTTGAGCGCGTCAGCGACCTTGCACCAGTGTGGGTCGTGCGGGTTGCCGGTCGTTCCCCACGGCAGCATGAGCTGGTCACCTGTCGCCCTGGGTATGACGTGGATGTGCAGGTGGAAGATGCTCTGCGTGGCCGGTTTGCCGATGCTGGTCAGGATGTTCGAGTGGTCCATCTCGCGGGCCAGTTCGGCGGCGCGGTGCATGGTGTAGGCGGTGACGACGGGGTCGGTGGTCGCGTCGTCTACGTGCTCGCGTGGGACGACGAGGACGTGCCCCTCGACGACGGGGTCGAGCGGTTTGAACGCCACGGCGTCCGGCCACTCGCGGACGATCGCAGCAGGCGCGGTGCCGGCCACGACCTCGCAGAACACGCAGTCGCTCACGGTCGGCATGTCGTCATCCCGCCTGTTCGATGTCACGGTCGTAGATGGTGTCCTGCGCGGGCAGGAGGTGCACCACGGCGAGCGAGATGAACCGCGGCGGTGGCGCGGGCGGGTAGGCCTTGCCACAGCGGACGGCTACACCGCGGAGCACGGTGACGCCGTCGTCCCCGATGCCGACGAGGTGGGCGACCGCATCCAGCAGTGGCGCGGCTCCGATGACGATCAGGTGGGAGCCGACGAGGACGCTCGCCGAGGGTGGTGTGGTGGCCGTGACTCTCAGCCGCTCCGGGGACCGCGGCCCGTCGGCGTTGGGCACGCGAACCGGCGGCGCAGTGAGGCGTGCGAGGTCGTCGGCGGTGAGGTTGGCGACGGCCTTGATCATCGCGTCGTAGATGTCAGCGGTCCGTTGGCCGACCGCGACTTCGCCGAACAATCCGCGCGGGCACGGGATGAGGGTACGCACCATGCTGCGCGGCTGGCCGTAGCTGAACCAGCATTCCCACTCCGCCTGGGTTCCGACCATCGGGCGGGTGTCTCGGGTGATGACCACGCTCGCGGCAGTGAGTCCCAACCATCGGTCAGGCGGGTCTGCGGGTGCGGTGCCGGTTCGCCAATGGACGTCGATGAGTTCGATGATGGCGTCGGGTCCGCCGGTGAAGCCGCGCTGGTAGTTGGTGCGGACCTGCTCGCGCCAGTCGGCGGGCAGTGTGACGGTGTCGGTCATTGGTCAGCCTGCCTGTTCGAGGGGTAGCGCACCGCGGCGCTTGCGGAAGGACTCGAGGGCTTGCGCGCGGGTCACAAGCCTCCGGGAGCGGGTCCCGGAGACGGTCCAGCTGTCCTCATGCGACCAGCGGCGCAGCGTGCCCACCGGGACGCCGAGCTCTTCGGCGAGCCGGGCGTAGTCGCTCTGGCCGTCGCCGAGCTCATGCCAGCGGCTGCGTGGCCAGACCGTGCCACAGTTGGAGCATCTGAGTTCGGTGGCGTCGGTGCGAACGCGGAGTCGTGCGCCGCACTCGAGGGTGACGGGGCGCGTGGCTGTGTCGATGCCGAGTACCCGGACCGTGCAGGTGCCGAGCCGGATGGTTGGGGCGTCCATGCGGCCGGCCGATCGCAGTGCGGCGAGTACGGCGTGGACTTCGGCGGCGAAGTCGGCGAGCCACTCCTGCCCCATCACCCAATGCCACTCAAACTTCAAGGTACCGATCTCACGGGCCATAGTGACCCGGCCGTCCGGGACCGTGCCCCGGAGCTGGTCCCGCGCGGTGTCGAGAGACCGTTCCTCCCTGACCTCACGGGCCCACCCGGCGATGCTGGCGAGGGCCGCGGGTGGTTGCCCGGCCGACGTGGACGAACGGACGTCGGTGTGGACGATGAGCCCGTCAACGGCGGGTGAACGTGGACCCGGGACCGGTCGGCTGCCGCCGGCGTTGCTGCCTGAGCCGCCAGGGATCAACTCCTCGACGTCCGTCAACTCGTAGTACAGCCGGCCCAGTTCGGTGACGGCCTTGGCGAGTTTCTCGCTGCACGGGTCGCAGGCGAGGCGGCCGGGTGCGGCACGGTAGGCGACGCCGTCGTTGCAGCTGCAGCCGAGGACGCACGTCCTGATCGTTGCGGTCATTCGCGTGCCTCTCGTCCGTCCAGGGAGGAATGGGTGTGCAGCCAGCCGTCTGGGCCGTGGGGGTTCGGGACCAGTTCGACCTCGGGGACGCAGACGCAGACAGGTCCGTTGGTGTCGTGTTCGATCAGGTCGCCGATCGGGTGGACGTGCACGACTCCGGTGTCGATGGGCAGCGCTTCCCACCGCTTCACCCTGGTCATCGTCTTGGTCCCCGCGGATTGGGTTGGACGCGGTAGCGACCGCGCCCGCAGGTGGCGTCACGTTCCCCGAAGATCGGTGACCTCGGTGGGTCACCAGCGCCGTGCTCGTGCCTCTGCCCGCAGTACGGGCACCTGACAGCGACGATCCCGCCGCCACCGTCGTAGCCGGTGAAGACCACTGGGACACGGCCATGGAGGATGGCCTCAGCGGCTAGAACCTCAGGGCTCTGAGTCCGGCGCCCAACAGCGCGGGCGGCGGCCTCGAATGGTTCCAGCGGCACGCACTTCGGAAAGCTGTCGCGCCATGCTTGCCGTTCCGCCGCACGGGTGGCGCGGAACTCCTCGATAGTGGGGACGTAGGTCTTGTACTGGCCGTGACCATCGATTGCCTTGCCTGGCATAGCTTCCAACATGGTGATCTCCCGGTCTGCTCAGCTGATGCGGGTGATGCCGCTCTCGTAGTCCGATTGGCCGACCGTCCAGGGCAGGATGTCGGTGCCGTGCTTGAGCAGCGACGGCCAGGATCGTTCGTCTCGGGAGCCGCGCCAGGCAACCATCTCGACGATGCTGGGGTGTTCTTCTGCGGCTGCATCGCCGTAGCCGCGGAGCCCAAAGCCGAACTCGGGCCAGCGCAGCAGCAGCGACGAGCCGGTGGGGCGGAGCTTGCGGCCGCCTTGGGCTTCGCCGACGTGACCGACGTGGGCCTCGAGGATGAGCGTGAACTTGTACTTGACGCGCAGCTGGTCGAGGGCGTCGACGAGGGCTTTGGCTGCGGGTTCGTCGCGGATGTCGAGTTTGCTCAGGCGGTAGAGCGGCCCGGCGACAACGAGGTCGGGCGCGGCGGCGGCGATCTTCGCTTCGATGCGGCCGAAGTCGCGCGGGTCGGCTAGGTCGAGTCCGGCCGGCGTGATGATGAACCGGAGTTGGTCTTTCCAGTCGATGGGCGCGAGTGCGTGGGTTTCGCGCAGGTGGTTGATCGCGCCGACGTAGCGGCGGTAGCGGCGGCGGATTTGGCGGGTGGAGTTCTCGGCGTCGATGACGAGCACCCGGAACCCTTCACGGCTGAACAGTTCGCCGGTGAACGGGTGGGCGCCGCCGGCGACGGCGAGCGCGATCTGGGCGAGCAGGGTGGACTTCCCGACGCCTTCGAACGCAGTGATCATGAGCCGGTCCATGCGCTCGAGGAGGTTCGGCACCAGCCAGGCGTAGGGCTCGTCCGGCTCGTCGAGCAGCTCCTGCAGGCTGGTGGGTGGCTGGGCGACCGCGGGGGTGAGCGCTTCGGCGGTAGCGGCGAGCCCGGTGACGGCGGCTTGGACGATGGCAGCCACGTCCTCGGGTTCGGTGGCCGTTTCGAGGCGTTGGCCTAGCCGGGTCGCGACGATGTCGGCTTCCCGGATCGTGAAGCACATGGCGACTTGCTCGGCGTAGTGATCCCAATCGCTGAGGGGCGGCGAATTGGACGCGCAGGCGAGCACGAATTGCCGGGCGCGTTCGGCCTGGTCGGCGATGTCGATGGACGAGGCCACGTCAGCGGCGATGACGAGCGGGTCGAGCGGGATGCCGCGGCGGATGCGGTCGCGCACCACGGTCACGACGGGCTCCATGCTGGCCGCCCACGCCTGCGCTGGGATGCTCAAGAACTTGTCACGGACCGCGGGGTGCCCAGACAGCGTCATCTCGAGGAGTCGCCGTTCGGCGATGAGGTCATGCCGTGCGCTCATAGCCGCGACTCCTCTTCTCCTGGATGGTCGGCAACGCCTTGGGGTTGAGGCAGGGGCACAGGTCATGGCAGCCCGCTTGGCGGTGCTGGATGCTGGGAGCGATCTCGGGGCCGCCAGCGCCGAGGAAGGTCGCGATGGGCTGGTGGTAGTGGCCTTCGACGCGGTCGATGCGTTCCCAGATCCGAGCGAGGATCCGTTGTGACTGAGCGAAGAGCCACGCGCTGGTGACTACCAGCGGTTGGAAGTCTTCGGCTTCGACTTGGGTGGCGAGGATGGCAGCAACGTTGAGGCCTTCGTCGTCGACGGCGTCGCGGTGGGCAAGGGCGCAGGCTTGGACGTTGGCCGGGTAGGTGCCGGACACGGCGAGCAGGTCAACCTCGAAGCGGCCGACCTGCCACCAGCGGCCGGTGTCGTCGAGTTGGCGAATGACGATCACCGTTCCACCAGCCTTCCGGTTTTCGGGTCGCGCTTCGTGTGGGCCGGGAGGCCGTCGGCGGAGACCTGCCCGTTGCGGCCGGCGGTGACGGTGAGTTCCCTGTCGATGCTGACGTAACCCTTGGACCCTGCGGCCGTTGCGGCGACGAGGACACGGGCGGGGTCGTTCTTGTCGAGCAGTTCCTTGGCGAGCTTGGCGACCTGGCCGATCTGACTCTTGGACGGCTCGACGCCGTTGGCCTTCGCTCCGTCGATCCAGGCTGCCGTGACGCTCTGCGCGGAGACACTCGGCGGCGGCGAAGCTGCCGAGTCTTTTTTCTTTGTGGAGTAAGGAGCTAGGAGCATGGAGCTAGGAGCAGGCGCGCGCACGCGAGTAGCCGATAGATCATCCAGGTCCATCGACAATGCATTGTCGATGGATTCCGGATGCATAGTCGACGGCTCAACCGATAGGTCACCCGACGTCGTAACCGATAGAACAACAGGCTCCTTAGCCAGTAGCTCAACGGCTCGAACTGAGTCCCATCCGCCAAGGTCCGGGAAGTCGTCGCGGAGGCGCTTCAACTCGTGCACGACGACGCCTCGCAACCTCGACGAGGCCACCAGCGCGAACGCCTTCGCCATCGCCGTGGCCATCCGCTCGCGCCCCATTAGGCCGTCATTCCTGACGAAGCTGCGGACGAGGCACTCCTCCGTGTCCTCGTCGATCACGAGATACCGGCCAGCAACCAGCTCGGCTGCGGCGGCCTCGACTGCTTCGACAGTCCAGCCGCGGGCGAGGGCGGCGATGCGGCGCGGGCGCCAGTCGGCAACCCCGCAGTAGCTCAAGGTCGGTGACGTCATGATCAGCATGTACGCGTGCTGCGCGGCAGGTGTGAGAGCGCGGAAGTCGTCATCTGACCACATCGACAATCGGACCTGAGCATGTTCCCTGGCCAAGAGATGACCCTTTCTCAAGTGTGGGCGGGGCCGGGCCGAAGCCCGGCCCCCGATGGTGCGGCGTCCACAAGGGACTATGCAGACTCGGCCAGGCCGGCGCGATCGTGCAGGAACCCGACGACGTAGCCGACGGCCACCGGGTCGGTCCCGACGATCGCGACGTCGCCCCCGCGGCGCCAGGCCAGCATCCGAAGACAGCTGAGTGCTGCACTGTCCGGCCAGTCGGTGTCGATCTCCACCTCGACGGAGAGGTGCTTGGGGATGGACCTACCCGGGTCTGCACACAGTTCGGCGAGCGCGAGACGGACGACCGCCGTGCCGTCGGCGGGCGCGCTCACGATTCGCTCGACTCGAGGTCGGGTGCCTGGTCGTCGAGCACACGGTCGGCGGCCGGGGCGTCATCGAACTCCGCGACCAGCGCGCGAACGGTCTCCGCGAACTGGGCCTCGTACGCGGCCCGAACGACCGAGTCGTGCTGATACAACGCACCCCTGCTGGGGAGCAGGCGGCCGCTGACGAAGCACACGACGCCCAGCAACGCCGGGCCGCCGAAGTCCAAAATCGAGGTGATCATCGGTGGGCTCCGAACTGCTTCACCGAGATCTTCGCGTCCGGCGATAGGTCGACAAAGATCCCAGCCTCGACGCCTTCCGTCACGATGCGCGGGAGAGCGAGCGCAATCGCCTGAACGAGTGCCTCGTACAGGAACTCCGGGTCCACCTGGCCGGCCACCGCCTGTGCGGTGAGACGTGCCCCAAGCTCGAACTCCGCGTCACCAGGCGCCACCTCGGGGACGCCGTAGGAGAAGCCCTTCTCCTCGGTGGCGACGAGCATCCACAGTGGCGCGTGCCCTTTGCTGCCGTCCGGCCTCGTGCACACCCCTACGGGCTGCTCGGGGCGGTCGTTGCGCACCTTGCTGACCAGCCAGCGGGTAAAGAAGGGCAGCGCCACGGGCCGGTTGATGTAGGGATCGCGCCTGACTTCGGCGTGATGGTCAGCGAACGCCGTGGCGAACTCGGTGGCAGTGAACTCCGGCGGGAGTAGACCGTCGAGGTTGTGGTCCATCGCGGTCTGGAAGTCGGCGATCCAGGCAGCGGACTTCGTGTCGTTGGTCGTCATTGCGTGTCTCCCTGGGGAAAGTGGTGGGCCTGGTCGGCGAGGTGCGGGTCCGGGACGACACGCAGAAGGCGTTTAGCCTCGGACTGGTCGGGGTCGAGCGCGCCTGGGTCTCGCCGGAATCCCATGTGCCGCGCGACAGCACCCCAGTCGGTGACGTCGAACGACGGCTCGTCGTGCCGGCGTGCGTCGGTGTGGACGTATCGCCACGAGGTCCATTCGGCGCCGCTGGCGCCCCAGTCCGCCCACGCGGCGAACGTCGTGACCTCGAGCACCTGGCCGTAGACACGCTGGCCGTCGTCTTCCCGGTAGACGCGATTGCCCGCACCGACATGCAAGTGGTTGCGGTTGAACCAGAACGGCAGGCAGAACTCCCCGCCCCTGGCGGTGATGTTCTGCCGGAGCCGGTCCGCGCTCAGGGCACCCCAGCGGTCGTCGACGCGCTGCGAATAGAGGAACGCGAGGGTGAGATCTTCCAGCGCGGCCTTGAGGGCATGGACCTCGGCCATGGGAACCGTGATCATTTGGTCGGTCACGCGGCACGCCCGATCTGGCGGCGGCCTGGACCGAACCAGCGGGTCAGGTAGTCGCGCAGAGCAAGTTCAGCTTCCTTGCCAGGGATCACCTTGGTGTGGAAGCGAGCTCGACCACCGTGCACACCGTTGGGTGTCAGCTCGAGGAACCGCTGCCCCGAGGCCGTCGGGTGCCGGTGCTCGTGGCCGTCCTTGAAGACCGGCTTGCCGTCCTTGAACAGCTGGTTGCCCGCGCGGTCCAGTTTGGGGCGGGTGAGCCGCTGGTTGATCAGCAGGCCCGCGCGCTTCCGGTCGTACATGCACTCCCAAAAATCGTCCTCGGGGACGTGAGAGAACCAGGTCTTGCGCCACGTCGTGATGACGATCGCCTCGGCGTGCTCGTACTCCTGGTTGCGCCGGTACTCCAGTTCGGCGCGATGCTCGGCCAGCTCGCGCGCTACCTGCTCGGCATCGGCGCGGTCTTCGGCGTCGAGCACCATGCGGGCGAGCATTCGACGGTCCACCGTGCTCACGTCCACTGCCGCCGATCCACCGCCTGCAGGCTCGGCTTCGTAGCCGTCCTGCACCGCGTCACGGACAGCGCGAGCGATGGGCGAGTCTCGGAGCAGCAAGCCGACACGGACGACCGTCCGACGATCGAAGAGCGCCAACTGTGTGGCTCGGGACGAGATCTCACTGAGGGACTTCATGTCCCTGAGTTCCTCGTCTGAGATGACCCGGAAGCCGTTACTGTCCAACTCCTCGCGGTTGCGCTGAACCAGCTTCTTGATCACCTCAGCGCTGACCTCGTAGTAGTTGGCGACGAGCTCGGTGGTGAGGTGGTGTCTGTCCGGCAGAAGACGAAGGGCCTTTACCTTGTCGAGCACGTCCGTGCGATTGCCGAAACGGTCACGCTCGGCCCGGGGCATCGGCTCCGGCTCGCCGCCGGTGTACAGCTCAAGGTCCCTCATCGGACGGCCGCCTTGCTGCCCTTGGGCAGGAGGGAGGCCAGATACTCCTTGATCAGGACCAGCTCCGCGTCATACTGCTCCGGCGTCAACGGTGGCTGGGCGTGCAGCTGTGCAGCCAGCTGGTCGGTCAGCTGGGCAGCCAGCTCGCGGAAGCGGGAGCAAGTGGAGGCTTCGGCCGGCGATGCACCCGTGATCAAGTCGCACAGCTCGGCGGGTATGGCATCATGTTGCGTGAGCACGTGAGTTTCCTTTGCAGGGGTTCGCTGTTCACGGATCCCGTCGGGTGGCTGCCCGGCGGGATCGTCTCGTTGGCGGTGATCATGGGGATCACGCCGCCTTCCGGGTCTTGCCCGGCTTCTCTCCTCTGATGTACGCGTCCAAGTCGGACTGGTAAATCCGCCACTTGCAGTTCAGCCCGCGCTGGTAGCCGCGGAGCTCCTGCCTCTGCAGCGCCCTGAGCAGGGTCTTCGGGTGACAAGCGGCGTATCTGGACGCTGCCGCCACGCTCAACACGGTGGTCTCGGTCATCGTTTGCCCTTCCGCCGATGATCTCGATCTACCGAGGACTGTAGCGATCTTGGCGGTCAGCCGCAACCATCTGGCCGCAGAAACCCCTAAGTTGGCGGTGACGGCTACGGCTTGCGCACTGAGAGTTAGCGGTATTTAGGGTGAATTTGAGCCAAGATGTGGCCAAAAGCGGGCTACTGATGTCTACTAGTGGGCACAGAAGTCCACAGAAGCAAGCAAGGGGAGGAACCCGTGACCGAGGAGACGCAGGGCACGCAAGCAGAGCCGCGCCGACAATACTCACCCGGCAGCTCGCTTCTCGGGCACGCATCTCAGCGCCGTCGAGAAATCCTGGGAGCCACACAAGAAGATGTCGCGGAGCGTTTCGGTGGTCCGTCAGTAGCCAGCTTGCGGACAATCGAAAACTCCCAAGCAGACAACTACAGGGCGAAGACCCTTTTTTCGCTGGACGCGGCCCTAGCGTGGCCTCGCGGGTCATCAATGGCGTTACTGACTGGCGATTTCGAAAGACTCGATCCTGAACACAAAGCCTACATGTCCGATAAATTCGGAGTAAATCTCTACGAGCCATTCGGGCCCACTAATTCGGATTTTGACTTCTTCGTGACAATTCTAATTACGGCGGTATCTGACTCCGACGTCGAAGCATACGACATCCCCGTACGCGCCGCCAGGACGCCAGGCAGCACAGCGAAAGAGAACCAAAAGTCAGAGGCACCCATAGCTGATCAGCAACCCGAACAGCAGGCTGCAATACCTACCACGTCGCCGGTCGATCTGCCGCTCGACACAAAAAGGAAGCCCAACACCTACGAGTACGAACTCCCCCCCAACGACTACCTTGATCTCATCAATAGGCTCAGCCTAGGTCAACTGCGAGGCCTCAAAGACATCGCTCACGGCGCCTTAATACTGAGGGATGAACCGCAATTTGACGAAGATGTTGAGTTCCTCCAGGAGGCAGAAAGAGAACTTGCCGCAGAAAAGTCGGTTAGTGAGATAGAGGCGAATCTAAGGGAAGCTTACACCGACAGTGCTTCCGGAGAACTAATCGACCAACTCTACGCTCAATACAGGGAAGCGCTCGGCGTACTGGGCAGGAACTCGATGATGAACAGCCTGCTCGTAAATGCCGTCGTGAACGTTCGACGAGCAAGGAAATTTGGGATCACCGGAGACACAAAAGCCGGTGACGTGGATGGCTAGCGCGGAGAGACTTCCAAGTAAGCGGTGGCGTGCTCTGTACGTCGACTCGGCCGGCGCGAAGAAGCGCGTGCCCGGGACATTCCCACGCAAGTCCGACGCCCTCGAAGCTGCTCAGGAAGCCTGAGGTTAAGGCCAGGCGCAAGGCCGCGGCAGCAACCGGCACCCTCTCGGCCAAGACCACGTGGGGCGATTGGTGGTCGATCTTCAACAGCGACAGAGTGTTCGAATCGGACACGGGCGGCGTCGAGGCCGCGATCGTCAAGAACTACCTCATGCCCCGGTGGAAAGACGTCGCGCTGAACATGATCGCGCACAACGAGGTGAAGACGTGGGTTAAAGACCTGCAAACAGGGCACGCTCCGAGCGCCGTCGAACGGCAAGGCTCCAAAGCCCCAAGCTACGTCCAGCGGGTGTTCTCGGTTTTCTCGGTCTCGATCACGGCCGCCGTGGACCGCGGCGTGCTGACTGCGTCGCCGACTGCAGGCGTCCGGTTACCCAAGAGGCAGCGGAAACCGAAGAAGGTCATCATGCCGGATGAGGCCGCGACCCTCTCACCGCACCTTGACCAGATCTACCGGGACGCAGTCGACTTCGTCGAGTTGACAGGGCTGCGCCCGAACGAACTCGCCGGACTACACCGGGACCCTGAGCGGATCGACCTGAAGGGCGGCTGGCTCGTCGTCGCCGACGTGTACGTGTTCAAGGCGAAGATGATCCGCGGATACCCGAAGGACCGGGAACCGCGCGTACTGCCGCTGAGCCCCAAGGCGATTGAGATCCTCAAGCGCCAGATGGAACGCCCTGCACTCGAAAACTGCGGCGTCCCGCACATGCGTGACGAGGTATGCAGGCACGACCTAGTCTTCCGCGCTCCCGCCGGCGGCGTCCTGAACCGAGACATCCTCGGGCACCACCTACGCAAGGCAGCAGCAGCCGCGAAGATCGGCGCCAAGCCTCCATACGCACTGAGGCGCGGCTTCGCCACGCGCCTCGGCAGGTCCAATCTGGACATCTTCACGCTGGCCGATTTGATGGGTCACTCGGATATCAATCTCACGCGCGAGTACGTCGGAGAGACCGACGACAAGAAGTCGCGGGTGCTGGCTAGCTTGGGCGAGCCCGTCCCACTGAAGGCCGTGGGATCGCGTGGGACGGACCGTGGGACGGAGGTCGACAACCAGACGTCACCAGAGCCTCCCAAAGATGACGCAAAGCATGTAGTCTGACCAGCAATAACAGTCCTATCCACTACCTCTGACTCCAAGTGAGTCCCACACACGTTTTCCCAGGTCACAGGCGAATGTGGACATGATGTACGTCCACGAGCCGTCGCGGATCCAGCAGTCGAAGGATATTGCGAAGTTCATCCGGGATGCCTCGAACCAGTAGGCGGGCCCGCATCACACCAGGGAGAGCGCGATTCCGTCGAGGATGTCGTGCTCGCTGATGATGAGTTCGGTCGGACCACCGCGGGCGGCGAGTTGCTCGGCGAGGGCGCGCACGATCACGGCGCCGCCCGCGATGACGTCGACACGCCCAGGGTGGATGACCGGGTTCGCGGTGCGTTCGGCGTGGTCGGCGGTGAGCAGGTAGTCGGCGAGGCGGTTGATGTCCGCCGACGTCAGGCGCGAGAGGTGGACGCGTTCCGGGATGTACTCCGGCAGTTCCTGCGCCACCGCCGACAACGTGGTGACGGTGCCCGCGACCCCGATCCACGTCTTCGCCTTGGACACGTCGACGAGCTCGAACGCCTCGGTGAGGATGCCGTTGGCCATCGCCGCCGCTTCGGCGATCTCGTCGGCCGTGGGCGGGTCGGACTGCAGCGCCCGCTCGGTGATCCGCACGCAGCCGATGTCGACGGACTTCGCGGCCGTGACCTCGGCGCGGCGGCCGTCCCAGTTTCCGAGGACCAGCTCGGTGGACCCGCCGCCGACGTCCACGACCACGAACGGCCCGTCGTCCGGATCCTGCTCGCCGACCGCGCCGGTGAACGACAGCCTTGCCTCCTCGTCGCCGCTGATCACTTCGGCTTCGGTACCCAGAATCTCGCGCGTCATCGCGAAGAACTCGTCCCGGTTGCTCGCATCCCGCGTTGCGGAAGTGGCGACCATGCGCACCTTCTCGGCGCCCTTGCGACGCGCGGCGACGGCGTAGTCGACCAGCGCGAGCCGCGTGCGCTCCAGCGCTTCGGGGGCAAGTTTGCCCGTAGCGTCGACGCCCTGACCGAGCCGCACGATCCGCATCTCGCGGTGCAGGTCACGCAGATCGAACGTGCCATCGTGGCGCGGCGTCAGCTCCGCGACGAGGAGGCGGATGGAGTTGGTCCCACAGTCGATCGCGGCTACACGAGGCATGCCGCCACCCTAACCAACCGGCGCAGGTAGACGCTCGTGAGTGTTCCGGCCGGTTAGAAGCGGCCGGAACACTCACGAGGTCGTAGTCGCCGACGGATTGCTCGAGTCGACCGGCGGCGGTGTCACGGAGGCCGTCGGCTGACCGCAGATCGGCAACGGCGTCGTAGTGGTCGTCGTCGGCGGCGTAGTGGTCGGCGTCGTCGTCGGCGGCGGTGTCGTCGTGAGCGGTGTCGTCGGAGTCGGCGTGGTCGTCGAGGTCACGCAGGTCGGCGTGGTCGTGGGCGACGTCGTCGACGAACTCGAGGACGTCTTGCTCGTCGTCGGCGGCAGCCAGGTCGCCGGCGGCGGCATCGTGGCTGTCACGGGTGGCACCGGCGGCGGCACCGCGGGCGGACCCGCCGCGACGACGGCACCGTTCGGCGCACCGACCGGCACCTTGCTGTCCGGCGTCTGCAACACGCCCGACCGGTACGCCTGCGCCCACAGCAGCACGGTGTTCACGTACGTGTCGGAGTTGTTGTAGCGGTAGATCGCCGCCTTCAGCTGGTCCGGGTTCGCCAGGTCGAGCCCGCCGGAGCAGAGGTAACGTCCTGTCGCCAGCGATGCGTCGAAGACGTTGTTCGGGTCGGACACGCCGTCGCCGTTGCCGTCGGACGCGTACTCGAGCCAGGTCGCCGGGAGGAACTGGCTGGGGCCGACAGCGCGGTCCCACACCTTGTCGCCGTCGTAGCGGCCCTGGTCGGTGTCGGGGATCGCGGCGAACGGCCCCGAACCGTCGAGCACCGGGCCCAGGATCGGCTCGAGCGTGGTGCCCTTGGCATCGACGTAGCCGCCGCGCGCGTGGTTGGACTCGATGCGGCCGATGCTGGCGATCAGCGCCCAGTCGATATGGCACTTCACCTGCTCGGTCGCCATGATCGCCGCCGCGTTCTTGTACGCCGCGAACGCGGTGACCGGGATCCCGAGCGGGCCGTTGGGCAGTTCGTACGCGGGCAGGGGCAGCGGGATCGGTGCGTTCGGGAGGCTGCCGTCGACCGCGATCTGCTGGACACCGGGGTTGTAACCGCCGGTCAGCGGGACATCGCCGACGTAGACCGTGCTGGCGACGTTGACCCAGTTGGCCGCGCCACTGCCGGCGACGAGCGCGGGAACCACGGCGAGCACGCCACCGGCGACGGCAAACAACGTCCGGTGACGCAGCCCAACCCTCCGGGCGACACCGCCGATCGCGCCTGGCATTCGCGTGAAGCGCACGCCTCAAACCTTCCGTAGTTCACCCGTATGGGTCGATGGTCGTCCACAACGTGTGAAGACCTCGTACCGCTTGAAATATCTCCGCCGGAGTCTTGATCGTTACCGACGAGTACTAACGGTGAACGACAGTTGTCGGTTAAGAAGCGCAGTCTCCGGAGGGCCAGCCCTCGGCGCGCAGGAGGGCGAGCGTCTCGTCTCCGAACGGGTTCACGCCCGGCCCGCAGGCAAGCGTGTGCCCGAGGTGGACGTGCAGGCACTTGACGCGGCCGGGCATGCCGCCGGCGCTGACCCGGTGGCCGAGCGGGTCGATGGCGTCGCGCTCGGCGAGGTACGCCTCGTGCGTGCGCAGGTACGCCGCGGCCAGCTCCTCGTCGGTGGACAGCCGCTCGGTCATTTCGCGCATGAGGCCCGAGGCCTCGAGCCGCCCGACCATGGACGACAGTTTGGGGCAGGTCAAGTAGTAGAGCGTCGGGAACGGCGTGCCGTCTTCGAGCCGCGGGCTGGTCTGGACGACGGACGGGTGCCCGCTCGGGCACCGCGCGGCAACGGCCCGCAACGCACGGGGCGGCCTGCCAAGCTGGGCGGCGATGACCTCCCGGTCGGCGTCGGTGACGGCTTCAAGGCGGGGCAGTTCCGTGCTACTCACGAGGTCATTCTCGCAAACCAGGCTCAGCCGCCCGAGCCGGACACCTGGTCCCACAGTCGCGAGTACCACGGACCGTCCGGTGCGGCCGGCTGATCGGGGACCGAGCCCTGGTCGGCTGCCTTGTCCTCGGGCAGCTGGACCATGTACGGCGTTTCGCCCGGCATCACGAACCGCAGCCGACGCCGGGCCTCGGCCTCGACCTGCGCCGGATCGGCCAGCTCGGCCTTGCGGGCCTGGAGCTGGGCGACCTCGGCCTGCAGCGCGGCGTGCCGTGCCTGCTCGGTCGTGACGTCGGATCGCTGGCTGAGGTACGTCCGCAGCGGGACGGCGATGGTGAACGCGAGGGCGCAGACGACGATGGCGACCACGGCGGCGCGTCGCGTGTTGGACATGCCGAGCACCCGCGCCGCACCCGAAGCGCGCTTCGCGCTCAGGCCGCGGCGAAGGCGAGTTTTGGTCTGCCCGACCGATTCGCGGCGCGAACGCTCCGGGCGGCGGGCCCGGACAGGTCCGGCGCCCTCCGCCCGGCCGCCTCGGCGGCTACGCGCTCTCCCGCGGTCAGCCATCGTCTTCTGGTGTCTCTCAGGCTTCCGGCGTGAACCGCGGGAAGGCCAGCTCGCCGGCGTAGCGAGCCGCGTCGGCGAGGGTCTCCTCAATGCGCAGCAGCTGGTTGTACTTGGCGATGCGCTCGCCGCGGGCCGGGGCACCGGTCTTGATCTGGCCGACGCCGGTGGCGACCGCGAGGTCGGCGATGAAGGTGTCCTCGGTCTCGCCGGAACGGTGGCTCATCATCGACTTGTAGCCGAACGACGTCGCCAGCGAAATCGCGTCGAGGGTCTCCGACAGCGTGCCGATCTGGTTGACCTTCACCAGCAGCGCGTTCGCCGCGCGGCGGGTGATGCCCTCTTCGAGGCGATCCGGGTTGGTGACGAACAGGTCGTCACCGACGAGCTGGACCTTTTCGCCAAGCTGGGCGGTGAGGTCGACCCAGCCGTCCCAGTCGTTCTCGTCCAGCGCGTCCTCAATGGAGACCATCGGGTAGTCGCGGACGAGCTCGGTGTAGTACGCGATGAGCTGCTCGGCGCTCTTCTTGCTGCTTTCGAAGGTGTACGCGCCGTCGGTGTAGAACTCCGACGCTGCGACGTCGAGCGCGAGCGCGATGTCGCGGCCCGGCACGTAACCGGCCTTCTCGATCGCTACGAGGATCAGGTCGAGCGCTTCGCGGTTGCTCGGCAGGCTGGGCGCGAAGCCGCCTTCGTCGCCGAGCCCGGTGGCGAGGCCGCGGCCCTTGAGCACCGACTTCAGCGAGTGGTAGACCTCGGTGCCCCAGCGCAGGGCCTCGCGGAAGGTTTCGGCGCCGATCGGCGCGATCATGAACTCCTGGATGTCGACGTCGGTGTCCGCGTGCGAACCACCGTTGAGGATGTTCAGCATCGGCACCGGGAGGACGTGCGCGTTCGGGCCGCCGAGGTAGCGGAACAGCTCCAGCTCGGAGGACTCGGCGGCAGCCTTGGCCACGGCGAGCGAGACACCCAGGATCGCGTTGGCGCCCAGGCGGCCCTTGTCCGGCGTGCCGTCGAGGTCGACCAGCTTCTGATCGACGATGCGCTGGTCGACAGCCTCGACCCCGATGAGGTCCGGGCCGATCTCGTCGAGCACCGCGGCGACGGCGCGCTCGACGCCCTTGCCGTTGTAGCGGGCCATGTCGCCGTCACGGAGTTCGACGGCCTCGTGCTCACCGGTCGACGCCCCCGACGGAACGGCGGCACGCGCCAGTGTCCCGTCGTCGAGTGCCACCTCCACTTCCACCGTCGGGTTGCCACGCGAGTCCAGAATCTCGCGTGCGCCTACCTGCTCGATGACCGCCACGTCCATGCTCCTCATGCTCATCGGGTGTGTCAGTGAAGTGGGGTTTTACCGCCTCGACGGCACCCAGACTAGCCGTCGACGCAGTTCACCCGTTGGAGGCACGCACGGACGCCGTGTTGATCCCTGAGCTACCGCGGAGTTACCGGCGGGTTCAGGCTTCCGGCCGAATCTCACGCCAGCCCGACGGCAGCTCGACGACGTCGGTGACCTGCTGCCAGAACGTCCAGCTGTTGCCGCCGACGTCCGGCACGGTGAACACCCGCGCGCCGTACGGCTGGTCCTGCGGCTGGGGAACGTCGGCGTCTTCACCGAGCGCGGCCACGACGCGGGCGTACTGCGCGTCCGCGTCGTCGACGTACACGATGTTCAGCTGCCCGACCGGACCGTCGACGCCCTTCGCTTCCCAGTACTCGGGACCGACGCCGGCCAGCTGGAACTCGCCGTCGCCGACGGTGACCGAGGCTTGGAACACCACCCCGGCCGAATCGACGTACCGGACCTTCTCGCTGAAGCCGAAGACCCGGATCAGCCAGTCCAGCGCCTCTGTCGCGTCGGCGTAGTACAGGTACGGCGCGATGCCCAGGTAACCGGCGCTCGGTGCCTCCGTCTGCTCGCTGCTCATGGCCGAACAGTGCACCATGGCCGAATCTTCGGTCGAGAAAGACCCCGAAAATGGGTAAAGTCGGGGGAACCATGATGGACGAAGAAGCCGCACCGGACGACTCCGGAGAAGCCCGGTTTCTGGCCTTTCGTCACGCTGAGGCGCTGGTGGAACGACGGCGCCCGCTGGACGCGTTGAAGGCTTTGGAGCCCCTGCTCGACGCCGAATCCGACAAACCGAGCGTGCAGCTGCTCGCCGGTCGCGCGTACTTCCATTCGGCCCAGCTCAGACGCGCGGAGCGGGCACTCACCAGGGTCCTCGAGCTCGATCCCACCGACCACTACGCGCGGTTCTTGCTGGGCCGGACGCTACAACGGGTCGGCCGGTTCACCGAGGCGCTCGCGCAGCTCCGGATGGCGTCGGCGATGCACCCCGTGCCCGCGTACCTGGAAGCCATCAGCGAACTCCGCGCCCGGATCGCGCTGAGCGACTAGCACACCAACACAGAGGAGGGCGACAAGACCAGATGACCTACCCGGCGGTGCGATGGGACAAAACGGTCAACGCGGCGACGATAGCGCTGAGCTCGACGGCCGGAGAAAGGTCCTCACTCACAGTGAAGGACAAGCAGGGGGACGTCGTCGCTATCCTGGACTTCTCCGCCGGCGGCGAGCTGCTCGAGATAGAACTTCTGGTTGCCGATGAGCAGTTGCCGAGACCCCTGCGCGACCAGGGTTGACCGGACGACCATCCGGCGAAGGACTGCGGTGCGTGCCCGGCGACAACCGGGCACGCACCGGAACCGTGCAACTATCGGACGAACGCGGTCACCACGGATCCGTTCTCGTTGGCCGCGACTCCTATCCGCTAGCCAAGGTACAACCAGGTATTCTTCGGCGGCCCTTGCCAACTGGCGCTACCGCAGTTGTAATGCACCACACTCTCCACCTCGACTTGCGCATATTTACCATAGTCAATTCTCCTGCCTTATCTCTTCGACCGGTGATCAGCGCTCTTTGGTCACGCACACGGCCGGCATGCACCACCGTCGTGCTGGACGTATCCTTCGACCGTGACGCTGCCGTCCCTGCAGGACACCGTCCAATGAGCGTGCGAGTAGGTCGTTGACGGGTTGAGCGTGTCACCGCGGGAACCGCTGACATGCAGTGGCACCGACGAGTGAGGCACGGATTCGGCCGCGTTCGCAACCCCACCCAACGCGGCGGCCGCGAAGACTGCGGCAGCGCTGGCATAAATAAACCCTCCGGCAGACTCATTTCCGCACGAAATCAATTACCCGGAAGCCGCAGAACTTGCGCTACGAATTTTCGGGGCAGGCATTGCGGTACACGCGGAGATCAGGTGTGGCGTTGTTACGTGTCGTGAAGGCCACCTTCACGGCGTAAGGCGTACTCAACTTGGCCTTCACAACGTCCCTGCCCTGCCGAAACTGCCCTCAGGAGCCCCAACAGTCACATCACGAGGCCGGACCGGCAGCGGCGTAGGTGTCGGCGGCGGTGAAAACGTCCTGGGCGTACTCGACGGTCGGGTGGTAGACGCGCAGTGCCTTCCACCAGCCACCCGGGGTCGCCAGGTCGTCGTTGCCACCGCAGAGATCACGGGCGGCGATGAACGCGGAGTCGTCGACGCTCTGCGGGTCCGGCTTGCCGGGGTCACCGCTCGCCCGCTCCGCCCAGTGCGACCACACCGACGGCAGCAGCTGCATCGGGCCGATCGCGTGGTCCCACGTCGAGTCGCCGTCGAGGTTGCCGCCGTCGGTGTCAGGGACGGCGTCCACACCCCCACCGCCGTTGAGCGCGGGTCCGACGACCGGTTTCACCAGGTCGCCGTTCGCGGCGACCTCGGCGCCGGCGAAGTGCCCGCGCTCCGCCTCGACCGTGCCGATCCCGGCGAGCGTGGTCCAGGACAGGTGGCAGCCCGGCTTCTGCGACCGCATCCACATCTCGGCGCGGCCGTAGCCGGCCAGCAACCGAGCGGGCACCTTCGTCGTGGCCGACACCTTCACTGCCCACGCGTCGAGTTCCGGCTGGTCAGACACCTTGGGCCGGTCCACAGGCGCGGCGATCGCCGGGCGCGGTGCCGCGACACCCGGCTGCGGCCTCGGGTCGCGAACGGCGACAGCGGGCGTCGGCGCCGGCTGCGCGGCGGGCGCGACCTGGTCTTCCGGATGGATACCGATGGTGAGGATCAGCACGAGCCCGGTGACGATGAGCGCCCCGGCGAAAGCGACCGGACCGACGAACCGGCGCGGCGGTTGTTCCGGCGATTCGACAACCGGACGGGTGGGATCGACCACCCGATCAGGTTACGTGGCTCGACAAACCCGAAACGGCCCCTGCTGCCGCCAAAATCACAAAATTTGTTATCGAGCCGTGCACAACCTACTGACCTGCGGTTACCCTAACCTAACTAGGGTGAAATGACTGTTATGACCGGTTAGTCCCGAGGATCGGGGCTAGCCCGGGCTGGACTTACAGGTGAGCCTTACCTAAAACCGTCACGACGGGGTTCACCGCACGTTCACCGGACAAGGAGGCAAACCGTGCTTTTCTCGAGTGCGCTCATCGGCCTGCGCGAGGGTCTGGAGGCCGCGCTCGTGGTGAGCATCCTCGTCGCCTTCCTGGTCAAGACCGACCGCAAGAAGTCCCTGCGCTTCGTGTGGCCCGGCGTCGGCGCGGCGGTCGTGCTGTCGGTCGCCTTCGGCGCAATCCTGACCTTCACCACCGCCCAGCTCGACTTCGAACACCAAGAGCTGCTCGGCGGCGGGCTGTCCGTCATCGCCGTGTTCTTCGTGACCGCGATGATCTTCTGGATGCGCAAGGCGTCGCGCAGTATCGCCGCCGAACTCCGCGGCAAGATGGACCACGCGCTCGACGTCGGCCCGTGGGCGGTGCTCCTCCTGTCGTTCCTCGCCGTCGGCCGCGAAGGCCTCGAGACGGCCGTCTTCTTCTACTCCGCCGTGCAGACAGCGCAGAGCGGCACCACACAGCCGTTGATCGGCTTCGCCATCGGGATCGCGCTCGCCATCGTGCTGGCGTACCTGCTCTACAAGGGCGCGGTGCGGTTCAACATCAGCAAGTTCTTCATGGTCACCGGGGTACTGCTGGTGTTCGTCGCGGCCGGCGTCCTCGGTTACGGCCTGCACGACCTGCAGGAGGGCGCGTTCCTGCCCGGCCTGAACACGCTCGCCTTCGACGCCTCGAACTGGCTGCCCGAGACCTCCTGGTACGGCGCGCTCCTCAAGGGGATCTTGAACTACTCGCAGCAGACGACCGTGGTGCAGGCCGTCGCCTGGGTCGCCTACGTCGTCATCGTGCTGCCCCTTTTCCTCAAGCCCAGCAAGCAATCCGCCCGGCGGGAACCCGCCGTGGCGAGCACGAAGGAGTGACCGTGTCGAAGATCCGCCGAACCCCGCTGGCCGTGATCGCCAGTGTGAGCGCGTTGGCCGCGCTCACCGCTTGCGGCAGCAAGGACGCACCCGCGGGTGCCGCCGGCGGCCCGATCACGGTCGAAGCCTCCGACGCGTCGTGTGCTGTCTCCACCGGCACGGCCGCGGCCGGCAAGGTGACCTTCGAGGTGACCAACAAGGGTTCCAAGGTCACCGAGTTCTACGTCTACGCCGAGGGCGACCGCATCATGGGCGAGGTCGAGAACATCGCGCCCGGCCTCAACCGCCGGCTGATCGTCGACCTCAACAACGCCGGCAAGTACCAGACGGCTTGCAAGCCCGGCATGACGGGCGACGGCATCCGCTCGGCGTTCACCATCACCGGTGGCGCGCCGGCCCTGACCGACGAAGGCACGTTGAAGGCGCAGGCCACGAAGAGCTACGCGGACTACGTCACGAACAACGCCACCGCGCTCGAAGAGCAGACCGGCAAGTTCGTCGACCTGGTCAAGGCCAAGGACGTCGCCGGCGCCAAGGCCCAGTACGCCGCCACCCGCGTCTACTACGAGCGCATCGAGCCGGTGGCCGAGAAGTTCGGCGACCTCGACCCGCTCGTCGACGCGCGTGAGGCCGATCTGAAGGCTGGCGACAAGTTCACCGGTTTCCACCGGCTCGAGAAGGACCTCTGGGTCAGCGGCCTGCAGCCGGACAGCGCGGCGATCGCCGACCAGTTGCTCACGAACACCAAGGACCTGGTCGCCAAGTCCAAGGCGATCCAGCTGACCGCGTTGGACCTGGCCAACGGCGCCAAGGGCCTGCTCGACGAGGTCGCCACGGGCAAGATCACCGGCGAGGAGGAGACCTTCTCGCACACCGACCTGTGGGACTTCCAGGCGAACGTCGACGGCTCGCAGGCCGCGATCAACTCGCTGCGGCCGATCCTGCAGCAGGGCGACCCGACCCTGCTGTCCACTTTGGACAAGGAATTCGCGAACGTGGACGCGCTGCTGACCAAGCAGGTCTCCGGGGCCGGCTTCAAGCTCTACACCGACCTTTCGCAGGACCAGATCAAGGAATTCGCCTCGGCGGTCGACGGCCTGAGCGAGCCGCTGAGCAAGGTCGCGGAGGTCGTCTCCAAATGAGTGACGCAGAGCGGACACCGGTTTCCCGCCGTCGGCTGTTCGGCATGGCGGGAGCCGGTGCCGCTCTCGTCGGCGTCGGAGCGGCCGCGGGCATCGGTATCGACAAGGTCAACGACGGCAGCCCGGCGCAAGCCGCGACCACCACGGTCGACTTCCACGGGGTGCACCAGGCCGGGATCGTGACGCCGACCCAGCAGAACCTGCACTTCGCCGCGTTGGACGTCACCACGACGGACAAGGGCAAGCTCGTCCAGCTGCTTCGCGCGTGGACGGACGCGGCCCGGCGGATGACGGCGGGCCAGGAGGTCGTGCCGGGTGGCGCGGTCGACGGCGCGCCCACCGCGCCGCCCGGGGACACGGGCGAGGCGCTGGACCTGCCGGGGTCGGCGCTGACGCTGACCATCGGGTTCGGGACGTCGTTGTTCGACGACCGGTTCGGGCTCAAGGCGAAGCGGCCGGCCCAGCTCGTCGACCTGCCGCTGTTCCCGAAGGACAAGCTCGACCCCGAGCGCAGCGGCGGGGACCTGTGCATCCAGGCCTGTGCGAACGATCCGCAGGTCGCCGTGCACGCGGTGCGCAACCTGGTCCGGCTGGGCTTCGGGGTCACCGAGGTGCGCTGGTCGCAGCTCGGGTTCGGCCGCAGCTCGTCGACGTCGAGGGCGCAACTGACGCCGCGCAACCTGTTCGGGTTCAAGGACGGTACGAACAACATCAAGGCCGAGGACACCGACATCCTGCGCGACCAGGTGTGGGCGACCGCGGCCGACGGCCAGCCGTGGATGGCGGGTGGCTCGTACCTCATCGCGCGGCGCATCCGGATGCACATCGAGACGTGGGACCGCGAGACGCTCGACGGCCAGCAGCAGATCATCGGCCGCACCAAGGGAAGCGGCGCGGCGCTCGGGCAGACGGCCGAGTTCGACCCGATCGATCTGCATGTCCACGGTCAGGGCGGCGACCCGATCATCCCGGTCGACTCGCACGTGCGCCTGGCGTCGGACGAGACGTTGAACGGCGCGAAGATCCTGCGTCGCGGCTACAACTTCGTCGACGGCTCCGACGGCGTCGGGCATCTCGAGGCGGGGCTGTTCTTCCTCGCGTTCAACCGGGACACGCGCAAGCAGTACATCCCGATGCAGAACGCGCTGTCGTCGTCGGACGCGATGATGGAGTACGTGCAGCACACCGGCTCCGCGCACTTCGCCGTCCCTCCGGGCGTCAGCGACACCGGCTACTGGGGCGACGGCTTGTTCACGTAGGCGACAGTGGGCGGCTCTAGACCGTGGGTGGCTCGTGAGTGTTCCGGCCGGTTAGAACCTGGTTAGAAGCGGCCGGAACACTCACGAGCCACGCTGGGTCAGGCCCTACCCCCGCCGCCGAACACGGCGTAAACCCCGGTGCCGAGGACGGCGAGGGTGGTGGCGGTGACGGTCGCGACGGTGGTGCCGGGCGGTTGCATGAGCCAGGTCAACACCCCGGGGTCCGACTGCGGCGAGACGAGCGCAGTCATCGCGTACCACGTGATCGGCAGTGCCCACGCGTACTGACCGCCGAACGCCGTCGCGCCGAGTGCGGCCAGCCCCGCGAAGCCGAAGCTGTCGCGGATGACGAACCCGTTGGGCGACAACGATCCCCCGAGCGTCTGCACCCCAAGCAACAGCACTCCGATGACGACGGCGACACCCAGCACGTGCAACACCCGCCGTGGCAGCCACGCGATCGCGGCTGTGCGTTCCAGCGCGAAGTCGGTCGCGCCGAGGCCGACCCCGGCGATCGCGGCTCCGGCGGCCAGCGCGAGCGAGGCGAACACCGGGCTGGGGCCGGACGTGTCCCAGAGCCGGCTCAACCCCCACACCGCCACCATCGCCGCCAGCACCAGGCCGAGTGCCATCGGGACCTGCCGCGACCGCGCGTACAGCGTCAGCCACCTCATCGGGCGGGCTCCCCGGTCAGTACGGACAACAGTTCCGCACTGCACGACATCGCCGCGGCACGCATCGCCACGATCCGGTCCCGCTGGACGCCCGCGGGCAGCGCGCTCAACGTCCGCCAGGCGGACGCGGCCAGCGGATCGATTTCCTCCGCCTCGTACGCATGGGGTGTCAACGGCTTGAGCTCGCCGGCGGCCCAAGCCCCGGCCACGGTCCGAGCCGCCTGCTCCCGGACGTTCGTGTACGAAGATTCGGTGCACGCCCTGGTCCCCGCGCCGGCGATGACGTAGAGCCGCAACCGTTCGGGGTCAGTGGTCACGTTGCCATCGCGCATGAGGTCGTAGTCGTCGAAGTCGATGGGTACCACGCCCGGCGGTACGGGCGCCTTGCCGTCGAAAATCTGCGGACTCGGCAATTCCTCCACGGACGTCGGCCCACCAGGCACCTTCGCCAGCTGCGCCAGCGCGGTCCTGGCCGGAACCACCAGTGCTCCCAACATGTTCTCGTGCACCTTCGTCACGCACACCCGCGGCCCGTGGTCGTCGCAGACCAGCGCGACAGCCGTCGGCTCGAGCACGAAGTTCTGCGTGGCCACCGCCGGGAACATCGGCACCGCGATCGCCGCACCGACCAGCACGGGAAGCACCGCAAGCAGCCTGGTGCGCGTGTTCTTCGACGCCACCAGGAGGAAACCTGTCACCGTCAGACCCACAAACCACACCACCTGCCCGAGATCCACCCACCCCGCGACCGAGCCGAACGCGTTCCTCGTCCCTTCGATAACCGGCCCCAGCAGCGCGACCCGGTTCGGCAGTATCGGCGTCCCGCCGACGGCTGTGTCCGTGGCGAACATGAAGACCGCTCCGAGCACGAGGCCCACCACGGCGACCGCAGGCGGCATCAGCACCGACGGCACCAACCGGCCGAGTCCCAACCCCAGCAACGCGCTGCCGACCATCGCCAGCAGCCCCACGAGGAACGTCGGCAGCCAACTGAAGGTGAACACTCCGCCGTTCCCGATCACTTGCACCGCGCCGATGACGAAGACCACGACATACGCGGCGACCATCGCCAACACGAGCGCGGCGGTCTGCGGCACGGCTCGCGAGATGGCCGGTCGAGGTGCCGAGCCCAGCAGTTCGGACACTTTCGACCGGCTGTCGCGCAGCCCCAGCAAAGTCCCGCCGCCCAGCACCAACGGCCACCCGTAGGCGAGCATGTTGCGCTGCCACGTGGCGAGGCCATTCCACTGCAGGTCCCACGCCCCGCTGCCATGTGACCACGGGCCGCTCTGCAGAAGCAGGAAACTCAAGGTGAGGGCGGTGAACAACCCGGCGGCCGCCAGTGCGGACGACCTGCGGAGTTCGATCGTGAGCGGTCGCAGGTTCACCACGAACCCCTCCCCGGAGCGTTGTGCGAAAGCACCGTCGAATAGCCGCGTTCCATGGCGCTGTCGCCGGCCGCGCTCGGATCACCGGCGGCGACGAGGTCGTCGGGCGTGCCCTGGAACAGGGTTTTCCCCTGGTCGATGAGCACGACGTCGGTGCACGCGGTGGCGACGTCCTCGACCAGGTGCGTCGACACGAGGACACACGTGTCCGCCCCGAACTGCTGCAGCAGCGCGCGGAACTGCATGCGTTGCGCCGGGTCCAGCCCCGCGGTCGGCTCGTCGAGCAGCAGGATCCGGGGGTCGTTGACGATCGCCTGCGCGATCCCCGCGCGCCGCACCATGCCGCCGGACAACGTCTTCAGCTTGTCGTCGGCACGATCGGCGAGCCCGACCCGTTCGATCGCCCGCTGCACAGCCCCCGGGATGTCCTTTTTGGACATCTCCTTGAGCCACGCCATGTACTCGACGAACTCACGGACGGTGAACCGTTTGTAGTAGCCGAACTCCTGCGGCAGATAACCCAGCTGACGGCGTACCTGGCGAAGATCGATGCGTCCCCCGACGGACTCACCGAGCAACTCCAGATCGCCATCAGCCGGCCGCAGAACCGTTGCCAGTGAACGGATCAACGTCGTTTTGCCGGCGCCGTTCGGCCCCAGCAGCCCGTGCACCCCGATGCCGAGATTCAGGTCCAGCCCGTCGACGGCCATCCGCCGCCCGGCCCGGACCTTCAGTCCCTTGGCCTGTATTTCCCAGGCGTAGGTCGTCGGTGCGACCTCCGCCGCGCCCACCGCGCGAATCATGACTACTCCCCTTGGTTGTGAGTTCACAGTTGGCTGCCGAGCCGGGCGTACGCGCGCGAGCGCACCACCACGACCACGGCCGCGGCCACCAGCACCGCTCCCCAGACGGGCAGCGCCCGCGGGTCCATGACGATCGAAAGCCTTTCCTCGGCGACACTCGGCGCGACGACGAACGCCACCCAGAGCACGGCCAGCACCCCGGCCGCGCGCCCGATCCCGATGACCCCGCCGAGCGCCAACGTCCCGGCTGTGTAGCCAAGGCATGGAAGCAGCCACAGCTCCGGAGACGTGTGTGACAACGTGCCGATCACCAGAAGCAGCGGGATCACGACCGCCAACACGGCCAACGTGCGCCGCAGCACCAGATACAGCCCTGCCCGAGGCGTGGCCACCACCAGTTCGAAGGCGGGATCCAGCCCTCGTGCCCAGGACGCGGCCACACCCAGCAGCGGCAACACCGGCGCGAGCAGCAACACCACCGACGACCCGCTGGAGAAGGCCCACGTAAGCGCCCAGGCGAGAGCGACGACCAGCGCCGACATCCCCAGCCAAGGCACCACAGACGGCGACGCCCACGTCGTCAACCACCGCGACAACCGGTGCTCCGCAGGCATCTGCCCACTGGCCTTCGCCGCCGGTTCGAGCTCGGACCAGACGCTGTCGAGCAGCAAGCCGACCGAGGGCGCACGCTCGTCGACGACCTCGGCGAGTCGCCCGCGGCACACCGCGCATGTCTCCAGATGCGACTCGATCGAGAAGAGTTCGTCACCCGGAATGCCCAGGTCTCCGAGGGCATACCGGCTGATCAGCTGCATGGACGCGTGCTCGCCGCTCATGACAAGGCCTCCCGCATCGCGATTCGTGCCCGCCTCGCGCGGGTCTTCACTGTTCCTTCGGGAACGCCGAGCAGCACTGCGGTTTCCCGGACCGACAGCCCGTCGAGCACCATGGCTTGCAGCACCTGACGCAACTCCGGGGCCAGCAGCCGCAACGCGTCGCCGACGTCGTCACCGACCGTCCCCGCGAGCACTTCGTCCTCCGCGCCAGGCGTGACGCCGTCGTGCAGCGCGACGACCGGGGTCTGCGCGTGATGGGCCCGCCGCCGGAACGCGTCGACGAGCCGCCGCGCGGCGATAGTCCACAACCAGCCGACCGCGCTTCCGCCGGTCGCGGCGCCGGCGAACGAACTCGCCGCCCGCCAAACCGCCAGGTACGTCTCCTGCATGACCTCGGCAACCACCTGCTCGTCACCGCAGCGCCGACGCAACCGCACGGCCATCCACGGTGAAGTCCGCCGGTAGAGCTCTTCGAAGGCCGCCCTGTCGCCCTTGGCGACACGGCGCAGTAGCTGCTCCTCGTCGGGCGAGGTCAGCGCTGCTCGATTGGCTTCCACACCCGGCAAGACGCCTGCACCGGGCAAACGGTTCTCACTCGGACGTGTGCTGCATCACAATTGTGGCTTCTGCAATCCTGGGCGGCCGGCGCTGCCAGAATCGCACCATGACCGCACCGCAACGAGCGTTTTCCCACGTCGACGAGAGCACGGACGACGTCCGAGCGAAGGTCGTCCAGTACCTGGACGTCGCCGCGAGCCATCCCGAGATCCAGCGTGTGCGCGCGAACGCCCTCGAACTGTTCGCCCCGGCTGACGGCGAGAAGCTGCTCGACGCTGGCTGCGGGCTGGGCGAAATCGCCCGCCAACTGGGCACGATCGTCGGCTCGGCGGGCTCGGTGACGGCCCTCGATTACTCCGCGGAGGCGCTGGCCGTCGCGAAGTCGAGGGACAAGGAAGGCCTGGTCAGCTACACGACCGGTGACATCGCCAAGCTTGACTTCCCCGATGACCACTTCGACGGTGTGCGAGCGGAGCGGGTGCTTCAGCACGTCGACGACCCGACAGCGGCGCTGCGCGAGCTGGCCAGGGTGACCCGGCCGGGCGGCCGCGTGTGCGTGATCGACACCGACTGGGCCTCGCTCGTCGACGACGGCCTCGACAAGGGGCAGGAGATCCTGCAGTTCATCATCGGGGCCGGAGTGTTCAAAAACCCCGCCATCGGCCGGACGATCCGCGCCCGGATGATCGAAGCCGGCCTCGACGCTGTGACGACGTTGCCGGTGACACTGCGGTTCACCTGCCCGGAAGACGCGGGCAAGGTCATCCCGATCTTCAGCGAGGAAGGTGCCACGGCGCTGCCGGGCATGGTGCCCGCGGAGCTCTCGGACGCGTTCTTCCCCTCGGTGCAACGAGCGACCGAACAGGGCGTTTTCCTGGTCGCCTTCACGATGTGGATCACTGTCGGACAGGTCCGCTAGTCGGTCGGCGTCGGCCAGAACTTCCGCCAGCCATCGGCTTCGAGCGTGGTCGGCTCGATCCCGGTCGCCCTCGCGGCGGCCTCGGCGGCGCGGACGTCGAGGGCGAACTGCTTCGCCACCGCGCGAAGCTCTCCTTCGGGGTCGACGCCGCCGCGACGCGCTGTCGCCGCGATGCGGAACAGCTTCGCGGCCGGTTCGGAGCCGTCCGGAAACAGATCGAGCGGGATGCCCGCGCGCCCGCTGCGCTGGCCGAGCTTGCCCGCCAGCGCGACAGCGGGCTGCCCGAGCGCGACGCCGTCAACGATCGACAAGCGGCGCTTCTCGGCCTGCTTGAGCTCTTCCCACTTCACTTCTTGGTGCTCGGCGGTGTGCACCTTGTCCGCGTCGGCGAAGACGTGCGGATGCCGGCCGACCAGCTTCGCGACCAGGTCGTTCGCGACCTCGTCGATGCCGAACGGGTCCTCGGCGTGCTCCGCGGCGACCCGCGAATGGAACAGGACCTGCAAGAGGACGTCACCGAGCTCCTCACGCAGGGCCGCGCGATCGCCGTCCTCGATGGCGTCGAGCAGCTCGTACGTCTCTTCGACGAGGTACTGGCGCAACGACTCGTGCGTCTGGACGGCGTCCCAAGGGCAGCCGCCGGGCGAGCGCAGCGTGTCCATCACCGCGGCGGCCGCGACCAACGCCGGGACTTCGGCCTCGACGACCGCTGCGCCCGCGGCAATCAGCGCGGCAGCGACGGGCTCGGCTCGCGACGTCGTCAGCAGGACGACGGAGCCGTCGAAGGCGCCGCCCACGTGCGGCAGCGGGTCGACACCGAACGCCGCGGCATCGACACCGACGCCCGCGTAGACGACGTCAGCAGCGCGAAGCGCGGGCAACGCCTCGGCAGGGAGAGACCCGGGATTCGACGCCGGCAGGAGCACCACCGTCGAGGAGGTCACGAGGCTGAGGATTGCGGCGCGATGATCTTTCCAACAGTCGCGTTCTCGGCCGCGCTGCCGACGCTCATGCTGAACGCGTTCCACTCGCCGTAACGCGGGTTGACCTTGATGCCGAGGGCGTCCGCGCTCGGGCGGAGCAGGAACCTGCCGTACAGCAGCCGCTGTTGCCGGGTCAGCGTGCTCGGGTCGGGGTCGGGCGCGCCGGTCGACAGGTTGACCTGCTTGACCAGGGTGACCAGGTACAACGCCGTGCCCGACTGGCTTTGCGCTGCGGGGACGACCTGGTAGATCACCGAACCGGGCTCCGCGTACCACTGGATCGAGCTGGACGTGGTGCTGCTGACCTGCGCGTTCAGCGAGACCGCCCCGGCCGGGGCGCCGGACTGCTGGATCAGCTGGCCGGACTTGCTCGGGTCGGCGGCGATGCGGTTCGCGAGGGCGAGCGCCTGGTTGGGGTCGGTCAGCTGGACGGTGTCGGCCACCAGGTTGACGCGGCCGATGCGCTTGAGCGCCAGCTCGGAGATCAGCAGGTTGTGGCGGGCGACGTCCTGCGGGTCGAAGGCCTTGTCGACCGAGGCGTCGATCGCGGCGCCCGGATCGTCGGTGCCCTGCTGCTGCGCGGGGCTGGGCAGGAACGCGGAAACGTTCTTTTCGTCGAACGGGAGCTGCTCGCGCGTGGCCGCGTCGTCGACCAAGCGGTACAGGACCTCCCGGCTCACGATGGCGCGGGTGAGGTCGTCCAGTTTGTGCTGCTGTGCCTGGGTTTTGGCGTAGGTGTCGGTTTGGACGAGCGTGTTCAGCCTCGCCTGCACGTCGTCGAGGGAAGCGGTGTTCCCGCCGACGATGGCGGCCGCCCCGACCTGGCTGGGCCCGCCGCAGCCGGCGAGCAGGACACAACCGGCTACAACCGCTACCAGCGCGCGAGGGCGCCTCATGATCCGCATCACAGCACGTACCCTCTCACAACCCACCGACAAGAACGCAACACCCTTGGCCGTGGTCGGCTGTGTTGGCCCTGTTGGCTCTGTGGACGGGGTGATTTCGGGCGTACGCTCGCGGAACGGACTACTGGCTGTCCATCGAAGTCCTCGATGGGGAACGCCCGGCGAGCGAGTGGCGACGGGCCCACGGCGACGACCTCACCGAGGCCGCCGTGACGAATGGTGCCAGGCAGTGGGGCTGGCACGAACATTCCTGGGGCGTGGTGATCGAGCTTGAGTTCGCCAGCGACGAACAGCGCGACAGGTTCCGCAACCTCCCGGCCGTCAGCGCGGCCCTCGACGCCGTACCGGACCGAGCGAACGGCCTGCTCGTGTACCCCGGGCGCGGCGGCGGCTCCGGCGCACGCGTGCCGAGGCGCCCCAGGCCGAAACCGAGGTCCGACGCCGGAGCCCGGCCGGACCCGGTCGAAGAGGAGACGCTCCGCCTCGCGCGGTCAGCGCCACCGCCCGAGAGCCTCACCTCCCACAGCCACCTGGCGAAGCTCTAAAGCTGCCCCAGCCTCACGGTGAAGGCCGCCCAGCTGCTGCTGGTTGTCCCTCGTCGAGAGCAATGTCCGCTAGGCGGTTCAAAATGCTTCGGTAAGCCACGATCTCTGGTGCTTTCTCAAGAAACAGGCCGGACGTCTCACTGTCCATATACACAACAGGCTTGAACTCCGCGAACTCCATCAGCTCGAACTGACCGGCGATGGCTGGATGCCCGCCAACGCCGGCAGGCACTACGCGAATCGTGATGTAGGTCCGCACAGACATGCGCAACAGGTGATGCAACTGCTCAGACATCACTACAGGCCCGCCAACTGGCAGGCGTAGCGCAAACTCGTGGAGAAAGAACGTGAACTGCACAGCGGGCTTCCTGCTGAGCAGGCTCTGCCTAGCGAGGCGCGCAGCGACACGATCCTCGATCTCGTCTTCAGGAACATTGCCAGTTTCCACAATCAAGGCTCGCGCATAATCATCCGTCTGCAGCAACCCCGGAAAAATCACCGGTTGGAAGTCGCCAATAGCGACGCCCTTGTCCTCGTGGTCGATCCGGGTGGCGAGCTGCTTCGGCAAGCGGTCACCGTACTGCTCTAACCACCCCCGAGTCTGCGCCGCCCGACACAATTCCAACAACCGCTTACGTTCCACCCCAGTGACCTTGCAGACCGCGAGAAAACTCGCGAGGTCCACCTCCGGCACATCACGTTTCCCGTTCAACAACCGGGAAATCCGACTGTCCGGCCAGCCGAGCTCATGCGCCAGCGCCTTGCCGTTGAGGTTCGCCCGCGGGCGACGAATTCTGCCTCTGACTCCGGCTCAACTCGCGGGAACCACAGGCACGCGCGGTGCGTCACTGATAAGGTCGCCGCGACTACCGCGGGGGCGACCATCAGGCCATTCGCTGAGCTCACGGCGGCTTCGACGGACGGCGTGGGGGATCTGAGGGCCATCGGCCGGAGCGGCCGCGCGAGAAGGGGATGTCGTGGCGGATTTCTTTCAGGTGGACCTGGAGGCTTTGCAGCAGTTCGTCACGTCGCTGCAGCAGTCCGGGGAGCACATGGAGTCGGCGCTGGACGCGATGAAGTCCGTCGACAGCGGACAGATCGGTACGCGGGGACTCAATGACGCTGCGGGAGATTTTCAGCATCGGTGGCGATACGGCCTGGGGCAGCTGAAAGACAAGATCACTGACACCACTGATGGTGTCGACAAGGCACACAAGGCGTACCAGGAAACCGAGGACGGCTTGGCCAAGGCGCTCGACCAGCTTGCCCAGGCGATCTCCGGAGGACAGTCGTGACCGACCAGGAGTACCCGAACCTCGGATTCAACCCGGTGCCCGGCATGCCGGACGCGGTGGAGTCGCTGCACGGGAAGGTGGCCTCAACCGTCGATTCCATGGGCGAAGCCAACTCGCTGATGGGCCGGCTGCGCAATGCCAACGACTCGGTATGGCAAGGCGATGCGGGCGATACGTTCCGGCAGCATTTCAACTCGCAGCTCGCCGACGAGCTCGACCACGCGCACCAGTCGCTGACGAAAGCGGTCGGCGTGATCGCCGGCTGGCATACCGATCTGCTGAACTTCAAGGACACGGCCGGCAAGCTCGAGCGAGAGGCCGAGGCGGCCCATCAGGCGCAACAGCAGGCGGAAGCCACGCTACAGCAGGCAAAGGCGAATCCCGACTTCAAGCTGGCCGGTCAAGTCTTCCAGGACCAAGCCACGTTGCAACAGGCACAGGCCAAACTGGACACGGCCGAGTCCGCGGTCCGCTCGGCGGCCGGCAAAGCCGAGGGTGCGGCTGACAGTCTCCAAGACGTCATCCGGCGCGCGAAGGAACTTGAGTCCCAGCATGAAGATGTGGCGAAGAAGGCCGCTGAGGCGTTGAAAGACGCTACAGCGCACCTTGCGCCGCACAAGCCGGGCATGTTCAGCCGGATGTGTCACGCCTTCACCAGCGCTCTCAAGTCCGTCGGGGACTGGGTAAAAGACCATCTCAAGGACATTCACGCCGTGCTGTCCACGATCTCGGCGATCGCCGGTCTGGTCGCACTGGTGACACCGCCGCCGGTGGACGCCATCGCGCTGGGGGTGTCCGTGGCCGCCGGAGCCGGGGCGTTGGTCACCGATCTCGCCGATCCGCAGTTCCGACACGGCATGGGCCAGTTACTCACCGGGCATGTCAACAAGGAGTCGCTCGGGGCGTTGATGACCGGGGTGGGCGATGTCGCCAGCGTGATTCCCGGGGCCGGTGTCGGGTTCAAGGCGCTTAAAGGGACAGAGACCGCCGTGGAGGGCGCCTCCGGGGCCGCGAGCATCTCCGAACTTGCCAAGTTGGCCGCACATCAGCCGGGTCTGCTGGTCAAGGGACTGGCCAAGGGAGTCGGAGGCAAGATCGGTGAGGCCGCGACCTTCGCCGACAAGCTACTGAGCAACGGGGTCGCCGACATCAAGGCCGTCGACCGACTCAACCTGCTCTGGCACGTCAAGGGCATCGGATCGAGTATCAAGAAAGACATTGGGCAGGCGACATCGTGACTTCCATGACCCGTGCTCTCGACGAGCCCGCCGACACCGATGACACCCCGATCTGGGTCGCCATTCCGCCCGGCTACTTCCCGCTGCCCGTGCAGGACGCGGAAGCCAGCATCGAGCGTGCCGAGGCCGTGCTGACCGATATCGCCGAACCTGGGCAGCGGCCTCTCATCGGAGCTGTTACCGGCGCGCTGTCGGCGCTGCTGTCCGAGCTCGGTTCGGCCGGCGGGCTGTTCTGCGGGATCGGCCGGCACACGTCCCCGGTGGACGGCTCGGTGGTCACCTCGTCGCTGGTGGTGTCCTTTCAGGCGTTCGAGGGAACACGTAACCCGCGGCTCGTCCTCAAGGACCTCGTCGAGGCAAAGGCCGAAGCCGGACAACACGCCCAGGTGGACCTCGTCGACGTGATGGACCGCCCGATGCTGTTCGTCGAACGCACCCGGCAGCTACCGACGCCGCACTTTCCAGGCGGGCCCGAAGTTCCCGAGGACGCGACCACTTCGGTCTTCCAGCTGGAAGCTCACGTGCCCTCGGACGATGGCGGCAAGCTCGCCACCATCGAGCTGTCGACACCGTTCGAAGGGCACGGACCACACTTCCGTGGCATGGTCGTGCAGATGGCGGGTTCCGTGTCCTTCGAACCGCCGGCGGTTTCCCCTGGCGATAACGGAAAGATCGGGCAGGTGCTGGACTAATCATGACGATCAATGTCACCATCCGTCCCGGCGCGGCACTGACCGACGCCGAGACCTACCGGTTCGTCGAGGAGCACATCCTCAACGCCGAATACGACTTCGTGCTACGGCACTCCTACATCCCGGATCGGGCCTACAACAAGGAAGGCATCGTCAACATCCTGGCCAACTATCCGTGGCAGGAGTACGGCTACAAGTACGGCCGCTGGCATCGCGTTCTGGTGGTCGAGGAACTCGGCGGGCTGATACCCTGGCGCTCTTGGGAGCATGAGCGCAATTCGCCGCTGATGCTCACTGATCCGCGCACCGGCCGGGAGATCGCCGAGTTCCAAGGCATGGTCATGAAGGCCGAACAACCGTCGGGCACACTGCTCTTCGCCGGTGACCCCGCCTTCGCCGGAGTCATCCGCACGACCCGCGACGGCCAACACACCATCTCCATCGTCGGCAACACCCGCCTCGGCCACCCCGGATATGATCTGGAAATCGCCAAAAAAGCGCGAGACCTCACTCAGATCATGGTGCCCGGCCACCCGCCCGCGGTCCGTTTCCTCAACCCGCCCCAGGACTACGTCAAGCACCTCGGACCCTGGCTCGCCGACCACCCCGACAAGCCGCGCAAGTCCCGCTCGTGAGTGTTTAGGCCGGTTCTAAACGGCCTAAACACTCACGAGTCCTAGACCGCGGCGGGGGTTTTCGTGAGTTGGATGAGGAACTTCGCGCACCAGTCGAGGAGTTCCTCATCGCGTAGGGCGGGCGCGCCCATGCGGCCACCGGCCGGGCCTTCGGTGGGCTTCGGCAGCGACACCGTGTGCGTGACGGCCTTGTAGGCGGCCTTGGGATACAAGCGTTTCAGCCGGACCAGCTGCGAGTCCGCGAGGTCCATCGGCGCGAACCGGATGGTGTTGCCCTGGCTCGACACCTCCGTGACCCCCGCCGCACGGCACGCGTGCCGGAACGTCGCCACCGCCAGCAGACGCGTGACCGGAGCCGGCGGCTGGCCGTAGCGGTCGATCAGTTCGTCGCGGACGGCGTCGAGCGCCTCCGGACCGGTGGCCGCCGCGATCTTGCGGTACGCCTCCAGCCGCAGCCGCTCGCCGGGGATGTAGTCGTGCGGGAGATGTGCGTCCACCGGCAGGTCGACGCGGACGTCGGCCATGTCCTCTTCCTCCGCAGGCTCCGCGCCCGCGTGCCTGCGGAACACGTCGACAGCTTCACCGACGAGCCGGATGTAGAGGTCGAAGCCGACACCGGCGATGTGCCCGGACTGCTCCGCGCCGAGGATGTTCCCGGCGCCGCGGATCTCGAGGTCCTTCATCGCGACGGCCATCCCCGCGCCGAGTTCGGTGTTCTGCGCGATCGTGGCCAGCCTGTCGTGCGCGGTCTCGGTGAGCGGCGCCTCGGGCGGGTACAGGAAGTACGAGTACCCGCGCTCACGTCCGCGTCCGACACGCCCGCGAAGCTGGTGCAGCTGCGCCAAACCGAGCAGGTCACCCCGCTCGACGATCAGCGTATTCGCGTTGGAGATGTCCAGCCCGGTCTCGATGATCGTCGTGCAGACCAGCACGTCGTACTCGTTTTCCCAGAAACCCTGGATGATCTTCTCGAGCTTCTCCTCGTTCATCTGCCCGTGCGCAGTGACGACGCGCGCTTCGGGCACCATCTCGCGAAGCCGCTTCGCTGCCTTCTCGATCGACGAAACGCGGTTGTGCACATAGAAAACCTGGCCGTCACGGAGCAGCTCACGCCGGATCGCCGCGCCGACCTGCTTCTCGTCGTACGCGCCGACGTAGGTCAGGATCGGGTGCCTGTCCTCCGGCGGGGTCAGGATCGTGGACATTTCCCGGATCCCGGCCAGCGACATCTCCAGCGTTCGCGGAATCGGTGTCGCCGACATCGTCAGCACGTCGACGTGCACCCGCAGCGCCTTGATGTGCTCCTTGTGCTCGACGCCGAACCGCTGCTCCTCGTCGACGATCACCAGCCCGAGGTCCTTGTACCGGATCCCGGTCTGCAGCAGGCGATGCGTGCCGATGACGATGTCGACCTCGCCCGCGGCCAACCCCTCCAGCACACCGTCCACTTCGGACTTCGCGGTGAACCTGGACAGCCCCTTGATGGTCACCGGGAACGCCTGCATCCGCTCGGCGAACGTGCTCAGATGCTGTTGCGCCAGCAGCGTCGTCGGCACCAGGACAGCGACCTGCTTACCGTCCTGCACGGCCTTGAACGCGGCACGGACGGCGATTTCCGTCTTGCCGTAGCCGACGTCGCCGCAGATCACGCGGTCCATCGGGACGCCGCGTTCCATGTCCGCCTTGACCTCGTCGATGGCGGCCAGCTGATCGTTGGTCTCGACGAACGGGAACGCGTCCTCGAGCTCGCCCTGCCACGGCGTGTCCGGGCCGAACGGATGACCCGGCGCGGCCTGGCGCGCGGCGTAGAGCTGCACCAGCTCCGCGGCGATCTCCTTGACCGCCTTCTTCGCCTTGGCCTTGGTGTTCTTCCAGTCCGAGCCGCCCAGTTTGTTCAGCACGGGCAACTCGCCGCCGACATACCGGGAGATCTCGTCGAGTTGGTCCGTCGGGACGAAGAGCCTGTCCCCCGGGTGGCCGCGCTTGGACGAGCCGTACTCCAGCAGCAGGTACTCGCGCGTCGCGCCGCCGATCGTGCGCTGCACCATCTCGACGAACCGGCCGATGCCGTGCTGCTCATGGACGACGTAGTCGCCGTTGCGCAGGGCAAGCGGATCAACGGCGTTGCGACGCCGCGAAGGCATCTTCGCGTTCAAATCGCGCGTGGACTTGCCCGCGTCCGCGCCCCGGCCGGTCAGGTCCGACTCGCTGAGCACGACCAAGGCGCGTTCGGGCGCGACGAACCCGTCGGACAGCCCACCGCAGGTCACGGTGACCAGACCGGCGGCCGGAACCGAAGTCAGCCCGTCCACCGCGAGCGTCGCGGGCACATCGGCGGCGGACAACTGCTCGACCGCGCGCGACGCGGTGCCGTGACCAGCCACGATCAGCACACCGGTGCCGCCGGACGCCGTATGCGCGCGCAGATCGGTCATCGCGCGTTCCAGCTCACCGCGGTAGCCGGGAGCGGCGTCGAACGCGACCTGGTAGACATCGGGGTCTTCGCTGGTCAGCTGGGTCAGCGTCCACCACGGGCGCTTCGTCGCGCCGGCGTGCTCAGCGACCTCCGCCAGACCCCGGTAGGCCGACGCGCCGAGGTCGATCGGCGCCTGTCCGCCGCCGGCCGCGGCGGTCCAGGAAGCTTCCAGGAACTCCTGCCCGGTGCGGACCAGGTCATGTGCGCGGGCCCGGACCTTCTCGGGGTCGGCGAGCAGGACATGGGTGCCCTCGGGCATGGCGTCGGTGAGCAGATCCAGCTCACCCTCGCAGAGCACCGGGATGAGCGCTTCCATTCCCTCGCAAGGGATTCCGTCCGCGAGCTTGGTCAGCATCTCGGCGAGTTGAGCGTCTGCCGCGTAGGTTTCCGCCAGCTCGGCGGCCTTCGCCTTGACCTGCGACGTGAGGAGCAGCTCGCGGCACGGCGGCGCGCTCACGGACTGGATCTCACCGGGCAAGGAGCGCTGGTCGGACACCGCGAACGCACGGATCTCGCTGACCTCGTCGCCCCAGAACTCGACCCGAACCGGATGCTGGGCGGTGGGGCCGAACAGGTCCAGGATGCCGCCGCGGACGGCGAACTCGCCGCGCTTCTCCACCATGTCGACCCTGGCGTACGCCAGCTCGACGAGCCGCTCGAGGACTCCCTCGAACTCCGACTCCTCGCCGACCTTCAGCTCGATCGGGGCTAGCGAGCCGAGGCCGGGCGCCATCGGCTGGATCAGGCTCCGGACCGTCGAGACGACGACCCGCAGGCCGCCGTTGTCCGGTCCGTCCAGCCGGTGCAACACCTCCAGCCGCCGGCCGACGGTGTCCGCGCGCGGGGACAGACGCTCGTGCGGCAGCGTCTCCCAGGAGGGGAAATCCGCCACGGCGTCGGCGCCGAGCAACCCCGAGAGCGCTGCCGTCAGCTCGTCGGCCTCACGGCCGGTGGCCGTCACGACCAGGACAGGTTTGTTCGCGCCCTGCTCGGCGGCCAGCGCGGCCGCGACCAGTTGGCGTGACGCCACCGGCCCCTGCAACTCGAGCAGCGGCGCACCCGCGCGCTCGATGACTCCGCGGAGCGCGGGATCGGGCAGCACGAGGTCAAGGAGTCCGGACAGCGGAGCGACGGTCACCGAAGAATTCCCCTAACAAAAACGGGCAGACCCCTGCCCGGGATGAATCGGCAGGAGCTCATGCCAGTAAGGGTACGTCCCCACTACGACAGTTTGCCGCGAATATCGGTGATCATGCCCGCGACCTGGGAAACTTGCTCGCGGAAGGCGCTCGGGGCGAGGGCCGCGGGCCGGATCAGGACGTGGCGCGCGCCGCCGTAGCGGGCCAGTTGCGCGGCGACCTGCGACGCCGAACCCGTCATCAGGACCTGGATCTTCTCGATGTACTCGACCGGGGCGCCGTAGTTGGCCAAGCAGTATTGCTCCAGCCCACGACGTCCGCGTTCGGCGTCTTCGGCGATGAGCACCGTCGCGAACAGGGCCGGCGTCACGGCGTCCGCATCCGGCGCGGCCGCGCGCACGGCGGCGAGCCCGCTCGCGAAGTCCTCGGGGTTCGGCGGGTACGGGAGCCAGCCGTCGTACGACCTGCCCGCTCGTTCCAACACTTTCGGGGTGAACCCGGCGAGCCAGATCGGTGGGCCGCCGTGACGGTGCGGGTAGGGGAGCTCCGGCAGGCTGTCGTAGTGCAGCACCTTGCCGTGAAACGACTTTCCACCGGACCACAGGTGCCGCCAGAGCGCGACGATATCGTCAAGCCGCGCATTGCGGCCCTCGAGCGGCACGCCGACGAGGTCGAATTCAGGATCGCTTCGGCCGGGAAACCCCGATCCGACGGCCAGGGTGAGACGTCCGCCGGACAGCAGGTCGATGCTCGAGATCGTGTTGGCCGCGAGGATCGGATCGCGCAACGGCGCGAGCAGGGCAGCCGTGCCGAGGATGACCTGTTCTGTTGCCGTCGCGAGGGCGCTGAGCAGGGTCAACGGGTCGAGCGATGCCCGCATGAGCGTGTCGCCCACCCACACCGATTCGTAACCGAGCCGCTCGGCCTCGACGGCGGTTTCGACGACGTCGCGAGCAGTGCCGCCGGCGTCCAGGTGCGCGCGGGACATCGGGAGCAGTAAGCCGAATTTCGTCATGCGCCTAGGGTCTGCGCACCCGCGATCACACGCAATTCCCTGCGGGGAATGCCGGCAGCGACCAGGATGCGTGCGTGGACGACAACAGTTTCGGCGGTGCGTTGCGCGCGTGGCGCACCCGGCGGCGGCTCAGTCAGCTGGAACTCGCTTTGCGCGCGGGGACCACACAGCGGCACGTGAGTTTCATGGAGAGCGGACGGTCCGTGCCAGGTCGCGGCATGGTGGTGCGCGTCGCCGAGTCGATGAGTCTGCCGCTACGCGAGCGAAACGGGCTTCTGCTGGCTGCCGGCTATGCAGCGAGCTACCCCGAGACCGCGTTGGACGACGTGCGGCTTCGACCCGTCCTCGACGGCTTGCAGCGTCTGCTTGACGGACATCGGCCATACCCGGCTGTCGTCGTCGATCGCTACGGCGTCTTGGTCGCGAGCAACGACGGCTTCGCGATCCTCACCGAGGGCGCAGCGGCGGAGCTGCTCAAACCGCCGGTCAACGTCCTGCGGCTCGCGCTCCATCCGCACGGTATGGCGCCGCGCGTCCGCAACCTCGACGCCTGGGCCAGGCACATCCTCGAGCGGCTGCACGAGGAAACCGCCCGGAACCCGGACGCCCGGCTCGATTCCTTGCGTTCCGAGCTCGAGGGCTACCTCCCGGAGCTGACGACGTCGACGGAGACCGAGCACCTGGGTTTCGCGGTGCCGCTGCGGCTTTCGTCGTCGGTGGGCGAGCTACGGCTCATCACCGCGATCACCACCTTCGCCACCGCCGTGGACGTGACCATCACCGAGCTCAAACTCGAGACCTTCCTTCCTGCGGACGACCTCACTGCCGACACCCTCGGGCGGCTGTGACCCGGTGAGGACCAGGTGCGCGAGGGCTCGCACGCCTGCGCGAATCCGCTCGGCCGGGAAATCGGCCACGAGGGCCTTGCGATGTTCCGCGGCGAGCGTGGCGAGGAAGGGATAGTCACGTACTGCTCGAACCTGGCCTGCCGGAACAGCGCGAACGTCGCGGCGAAGCTGGAAGAACTGGGCTACGAGGGTGGAGGCACGAACACGCGACACTAAGCTGGATCCGATGGCACACACAGGATCCAGCACGACGAAGCTAATCGTGCTCAGGGGGAATTCGGGTTCCGGCAAGAGTTCCGCGGCGATGGCGGTGCGGAAACGACTGGGGAGAACCGCGGCACTGATCGAGCAGGACTACTTCCGCCGTATCGTACTCAAGGAGGCGGATGTCCCGGATGGCGCGAACATCGGCCTGATCTCCACAACTGCCCGCTACGCGCTGGACCATGGTTACGACGTGATCCTGGAAGGCATTCTGAGCGCGAGACGGTATGCCGAGATGCTTGGGGCCTTGCGGGACGACCATCTGGGCGAGTCGGTCTTCTACTACTTCGAGGTCTCGCTCGAAGAGACCCTTCGCCGCCACCAAACCAGGTCAAAGGCGTCAGAGTTCAGTGCCGAGGACATGCGCGGTTGGTACCGGCCGCGCGACCTCCTGCCTGTTGTCCTCGAACGGCGGGTGGCCGAGGAATCGACGCTGACCGAGACCGTAAGCCGGATCCTCAATGAGGTCTACCCCGGCCTCTCCACCGAATCACGCGGCTCGGCCGACGGCACGATTCGCCGATGAGCGAGCTGACACACGACTGGGCGAACCTGGGTGACGGTGCACCGTCACCCAGCACCCCGACGGCTCGGTATCGGTGGCGGGCAACGGGCTCGTCTGGGTCGTTCAGGTAACTGATCACTCAGGTGACTGATCGCTCGGCGGGTGCGTGCCTCAGCCGAGCTTGAGCAGCAACTCGGAGAGTTCGGCCGGCATGGTGATCATGCAGTCGTGGCCGGTCGGCAGTTCCCACACCTGCGACGGCGAACCGTTCGGCTGGATGGCGGGGACGGGTCGCCTGACGAAGCCCTCCGGTTTGACAGTGCAGTGGATGTGGGTCCGTTCGATCGCGTTCACGGCCGGGTTGTCCAGCCGGGCCGGTTGCTGGAGACACAGCAGCGGCTGATCCGACAGCATCGTGCGCAGCCAAGCGACATCCGCCGGGTCGGTGACGCCGAACAGGCCGTAGGGCGGCGGCAGCTCGGGCCCCGGCGGGATCCGCCAGCCCGTGCCGGCCTTCGCGGCGCGGTCGATCATCGTCTGGGTCACGGGCATCACATCGACCGCCGTCTCGCCGTCCACCGGGACCATCGCGTCGAGGTAGACCAGCTGCGCGATCCGATCCGGGATCCGGTTTGCCACGGACGAAATGACCAGCCCGGCGTAACTGTGGCCGACGAGGACCACGTCGGTGAAGTCTTCCTCGAGGATCAGCCCGACGACGTCATCGACGTGCGTGTCCAGTCCCACCTCGGGGCTGAGCAGATGCGCCTTGTCGCCGTAGCCGGTCAGCGTCGGCGTGACTACCCGATGCCCGGCCGACGTGAGCAGCGGAACCACCCGCTCCCAGGACTGTCCGCTATGCCACGCACCGTGCACCAACAGGTATGTCGACATGGTTCGCTCTCCATCCGCGTGGTCGCATCGAGGTGCGATTGCATGGTTTACTAGCCAAACGGGACATTGTCCCATTTGACGTTACGGGACATTGTCCCGGTTAGCAAGATCGGCAGCGAAGGGATGGAGTGCGGTGAACGACAGCGACCCGGACGCAGCGCGCGCGGTCCGGCCGAAGCGGGCGGACGCACGACGAAACGAGGAGGCGCTGCTCGATGCCGCCGCCGCGGTCTTCGTCGCCTCCGGCGTCGAAGCGCCGATACGCGACATCGCCACCAAGGCCGGCGTCGGGACGGCGACGATCTACCGGCACTTCCCGACGCGAGCGGACCTGATCGTCGCCGTCTACCGGCATCAGGTCGAGACCCTGGCCGAGGCCGGTCCGGCCCTACTGGAGACCAGCGCGACGCCGCACGCCGCGCTGACCCGATGGATCGACAGTTTCGTCGACTTCCTGGTCACCAAACAAGGACTCGCCGCCGTGCTGCAGTCCGACGACCCCTGTTTCGATCCGCTGCATTCCTACTTCGTCGAACGGCTCGTGCCCGTGTGCACGCGGTTGCTCGACGCCGCGGCCGGTTCCGGCGAGATCCTCCCCGACCAGGATCCCTACGAACTCATGCGAGGCATCGGAGGTCTCTGCGCCGGCAACAACAGCAAGCACAGCTACGACGCGCGTCGGCTGGTCGGGCTCCTCATCGCCGGGCTGCGCAGCGGGCCGGACGCGAAAGCAGCAGCACTGGCTTGAGTCCGTCGATCCGGTCATGCTGGGCGGATGCGAGTCAGAAAAGCCGGAATCGCCGTTTTCCTCACCTTCGCGGGGTTGGCGACAGCCTGCTCGGGCGCCGCGAGCACCCCTGCGTCGTCCGCGCTCAGGACGACAACCGGCCCCGCGCCGACGGCGGCGCCTGCCACGGCGGTCGGGACCGGTGGCACGAAGCTGAAAGTGGAGCAGATCGCGGCCGGGCTGGAGCACGGCTGGGACGTGGGGTTCCTGCCCGACGGCGAACTCCTCGTGACACAACGGCCCGGGCGGCTCGCGCTCATAGCAAGCAGTACGCCGGATGCGGCGGTGACGGCTGTGAACGCGGACTTCTCCGACGTCCTCGTTGCGGGTGAGGGCGGGCTGATGGGGCTCGTCGTGCACCCCGACTTCGCGACGTCACGGCAGTTCACCACCTGCCAGACCCACCAGGAGGACAACAAGGCGGTCGATATCCGGCTGGTGACGTGGTCACTGTCCGCCGATGGCAGGAGCGCGGCCAAGGTCCGCAACCTGCTGACCGGGCTGCCGGTCAATCCCAGCGGACGGCACTCCGGCTGCCGGCCGACGATCGCGGCGGACGGAGCCCTGCTCGTCGGGACGGGCGACACCGCGACGGCGTCGGTCTCGCAGGACCGGCACCAGCTCGGCGGCAAAGTGCTACGCATCGACCTCAACACCGGGAAACCGTTGCCCGACAACCCGTTCATCACTTCGACCGACCCGAACGAACAGCGGATCTACACCTATGGCCACCGCAACGTCCAAGGCGTGGCGATCCGGCCCGGCACCGGCCAGGTGTTCACCGCCGAGCACGGACCGACCTTCGACGACGAGGTCAACCTGTTGCGTCCCGGGGGAAACTACGGCTGGGATCCGTCGAAGGGCGGCACCGAGACGACCTACGACGAGAGCGTCTCCATGACCGACACGGACCGCTTCCCCAACGCCGTGCGCGCGCAGTGGACGACCGGGAAGATCACCGAAGCGATCAGTGGAGCCGCGTTCCTGACCGGCAAGCAGTGGGGCGTGCTCGACGGCGCGCTGGTCGTCGCCGCGCTGAAGGGCCAGAAGGTCCTGATGTTCAAACTCGACACCGCCGGGGCGGTGACCCAGGTGTTCCTGCCACCGGAGTTCAACGACAAGTACGGCAGGCTGCGCGCTGTCCGCACCGGCCCGGACGGCGCACTCTATGTCACGACTTCCGACGGCACCAACGACAAACTCCTCCGCGTCACGCCGGCCTAAAGCGGGGCACTTTTGTACTTTCGTGGTTCTGCTGCTCTATCGGTGGGTCCGCGATGGTCTCGGGTGTCGATTGACCTGGGCCGGTTGCGTTGTCCAGCGGTAAGGACCGGGGCGAGTGGGTACTCCCTTGCTGATCCGAGGGTCGGTCGTGTCGTGTCGGTACGCGGTGCAAGGCGTTGTCGGTAACCGAGTGTGGGACTCGCCGATTTGAACGTGGGACTCGCGGGCGGCCGACCCCGCCCACGAACCTCGAGAACCTCACCAGTCACACCGACACCACCCCGACACCACAACCAGCCGCCGAGCGGTGGCCTTGAGGCAACACCGTCACAACTCGACGGCGAGTTGCGACGGGCCGTGCCACCCACCGATACGACAGGAGAGCCACAAAAGTGCCGTCAGCGCAGGCGGAGTTTCGGTTTGTGTTCGAGGTTCGACAGGCCGTTCCACGCCAGGTTCACCAAATGCGCGGCGACCTCTTCGCGCTTCGGCTTGCGGGCGTCGAGCCACCACTGCCCGGTCAACGCGACCATGCCGACGAGCGCCTGTGCGTAGAGCGCGGCGAGTTTGTCGTCGTAGCCGCGAGCGGTGAACTGCTGCGCGAGAATGTGCTCGACCTGGCTCGCGATGTCGTTCAACACGGTGGAAAACGTGCCGGTCGAACTCGCCACCGGCGAATCGCGGACCAGGATCCGGAAGCCGTCGTGCGAGTCCTCGACGTAGCTCAGCAACGCGATCGCGGCCTGCTCCAGCATCACGCGCGGGTGCCCACCGTGCAAAGTGGACACCATGCGGTCGAGCAACTGCTGGGTCTCGCGGTCGACGACGACGGCGTAGATGCCCTCTTTGCCGCCGAAGTGTTCGTAGACGACCGGCTTCGACACCCCGGCGCGGTGCGCGATCTCCTCGATCGACGCGCCGTCGAACCCCTTTTCGGCGAACAGCTCCCGAGCGACGGTCAAAAGCTGTTGCCGTCGCTCGGTTCCGGTCATCCGCACGCGGGCCACCGACCCGGCAGGTCGCGCTCCGGTGGCCACTTCGCGTTTTGCCCGCCGTCTCGCTGCTGCCATATACAGACAGTAGCCGGACGCGAAGCGTCTCCGGTGAGGGTGGAGGCGGGAGACGGGTGGGCAGTAGCCGGAGCGGGAATCTATTTGCTGTCCGTGGCCAACCGGGCCAGGCGTTGCGGAGTGGGCCAGCGGACGCTGTGCACCCAGCCGAACTTCTCGAAAATCCAGATCAGCCGCGCGGAAATGTCGATCTGACCGCGCTGGACGCCGTGCCGCGCGGACGTCGGGTCCGCGTGGTGCAGGTTGTGCCACGACTCGCCGAAGGAGAAGATCGCCAGCGGCCAGAAGTTCGCCGACTTGTCGCGGGCGGCGAACGGGCGCTCGCCGATCATGTGGCAGATCGAGTTGACCGACCAGGTGACGTGGTGCAGCACGCAGATGCGCACCAGCCCGGCCCAGAAGAACGCGGTCAGCGCGCCCCAGAACGACCAGGTCACCAGGCCGCCGACCAGCGCGGGCAGCGCCAGGCTCAGCAGCGTCCACAGCCAGAACAGGTCGTCGACCTTCTTGATCGCGCTGTCCTTGACCAAGTCGGGCGCGAACCGCTCGGCGTTGCTCTGGTCGCGCTCGAACAGCCAGCCCAGGTGGGCGTGCCAGAAACCCTTGACAATCGCCGCCGGGCTCGTGCCGAACGCCCACGGCGAGTGCGGGTCGCCGTCGCGGTCGGAGAACGCGTGGTGCCGCCGGTGGTCGGCGACCCAGGTGATCACCGGTCCCTGCACGGCCATGCTGCCGGCGATCGCCATGGTGACGTGCAGCCACCGCTTCGCCTTGAACGAGCCATGCGTGAAGTAGCGGTGGTACGCGACGGTGATGCCGAGCCCGCTGATGCCGTAGAAGACGACGAAGATGGCGACGTCGACCCAGGTCAGGCCCCAGCCCCAGGCGAACGGGACGGCGGCTAGCAGGGCCGCGAGCGGGGCGATGACCCCGAAGTACACCGAGAGCTGGATCGGAAAGCCGCGCCTGCCGCTGATGATGGGCTTCGGCCCCTTCGCGGCGGGTTGGTCACCTGGCGACTGGGAGCGGTCAAGGGTTGCCGTCATGCACGTCACTTCTTCCTGCGGGGAACCCGATCTAAGGGTCGCCTTACCTACGATGCCGTAAGTTACGGTACCGGAGGAATTCCGAGTTGTGGAGGCCCAAAAGTGGGGCCTGGCTCACCAGGTATTCGAACCGGGCGGCCCCGCGGATGCCTGCTCACCCCACCCGCGCGGGATCCGTGCGGATATCGCTATCCTGACCGGGATCGATCCGCCGTAGTGTAATCGGCAGCACTTCAGATTTTGATTCTGACAGTTCAGGTTCGAACCCTGGCGGCGGAGCTTCGAGGAAACGCGGGGGGTGTGTGCCGCTGCAAGACGAAGAGGTCGACTCGGTAACCAGCAAGCGGCCGACCCTGGTCGAAATGTCCGACGCGTGGCTGCTCGGACGCGCCCGCGAGCTGGTCGCGGCGGTGCAACGCCTCGAACACAGCGAGCAGCTCGAGATCGTCGAAGACCTCGACACCCTGCTCGACGAGACCCAGCGTCGCGGCGAGCCGATCCTCGTCGCGCAGCTGTTGCGCGCCTCCTCGCTCGCGCGGCTGGTCACCCGCGGCCTGGCCGCGGAGGCCGAACCCCGCCTGGACGAGATGCTCGCGCACACCCGGCGGCACGGCCTCGCGCTGCTGCGGGCGGACGCCCATGCTCTGCGCGGCCGCCGACTCGTACTGGCCGAGCAGGAGGACGCGGCGCTCACCGAGATCGCCCGCGCGCTGGCCATCCTCGACGACTCCGCCGTCCCGGACGTCCAGATCGGCAGGCGGACCTGGGACCAGATGCAGTTCGCGGCGCTGGTCGACTGCTGGGTGGTGCTGAACCAGCTCGGCGTGTACGAGGCCGCCGAAGAGGTCATCGGCCGCGCGCACCAGGCGACCAAGGACACCGCCAGCCCGCACGACATCACCCTGCAGCTGCTCAACCGGGTCAAGATGATGCTCGGCTGGGGCCTTCGGCTCGAGCGGATCGAGAACTACGAAGCCGCCGCGGGGAAGTTCCGGACGGCCGCCTCGATGGCGATAGCCGCCGAGGGCCCGTTCAAGGAATCGCTGTTCCCGAGGCTGGCCGACGTCCCGGCGGTCGACCAGGTCGGGGTGCTGGCCGCGGCGCTGGCACTGGCTGTTCCCGACGGCGTGCACATCGAGCGCCTGCAGAAACTGCACATCCAGCACGGGTACCCCCACGAGCAGGAGATCGTCGCGATCGCGCTGGCGCGCTGCCTGGACAAGGCCGGCCGCCGCGAAGACGCGCTCGAGACGTTGAAGGTCACCAGGTCCCAGCTCTACGGCGACATTTCGGCCCCGTCCATGCGGCTCAACCTCGCCCGTGAACTCGCCCGGCTGGACAACCGGCCGGATGTCGAAACCGGGATCACCCAGTCACTGGTCGACTACGCCACGATCCTCGAGACCGAGATGTGGTCGCTGCGCGAGTCGCAGATCGCCACGTTGAACGCCCGGCGTGAGCACGAGCGGCTCTCGGCCGAGCACGGCGCGATCACCCAGCAGGCCCTGCAGGACCCGCTCACCGGCCTGCCGAACCGCCGTGCGCTGGACGAGCGCCTGCGCACGCTGGCGTCCTCGGCGGACGCGCAGCCCCTCGCCGTCGCGCTGGTGGACCTCGACGGCTTCAAGTACGTCAACGACAAGCACTCTCATGCCGAGGGCGACGACGTGCTGCGCGTCGTGGCGAGCACGCTGCGTGACGCCCTGCGCGGGGACGACATCGTCGCCCGGTACGGCGGTGACGAGTTCATCGCGCTGCTGCCCGGCGCGCCGGTGTCGGCGGCCGCTCAGGCGCTGGGCCGCGCGGTGAACCGGGTGGCGTCGCTGCCACAGCACCTTTCGCACGGCGTCACGCTGTCCGTCGGGCTCGTGTCGCTACGCCCGCAGGAGCGGGCCGAGCAGGTCCTCTCGCGCGCGGATGCGGCCATGTACCAGGCGAAACGTGGTGGCGGCAACCAGGTGGCCACAGCCAACTCGATGGCCGAAAACACCCCCGCCGGACGGACGGTCGAAGCCGCTCAGGACGACCCGACGTGGAGCGCCGGAGCGCCCACGTAGGATCAAATCCCGGTAGAGCACCGTTGGTGAATTCGTTGGGAGCGCCGTGACCGGCCCGCTGAGCACCTTGATTCTCGCCGCGGGTGAGGGCACCCGCATGCGTTCGTCCACCCCGAAAGTGTTACACCCGATAGCGGGCCGACCCCTGGTCGAACACGCGGTCCGAGCCGCCGCCGGCCTCGGACCGGACCACCTCGTGGTCGTCGTGGGACACGGCCGGGACGCCGTCCGCGACCACCTGGACACCGTCGCGAAGGCCCTCGGCCGCCAGGTCACCACCGCGGTCCAGGAGGAGCAGCACGGCACCGGCCACGCGGCTTCGTGCGCGCTGTCGACGCTGCCGTCGTCCCTGACCGGGACCGTGCTGGTGAGCTACGGCGACGTGCCGTTGCTGGACACCGAGACCCTCGCCGCGCTGCTCGCCGAGCACACCGGCGCGCAGAACGCGGTCACCGTGCTCACCGCCGTCGTCGAGGACCCCACCGGCTACGGCCGCATCGTGCGTGACGAGGCAGGCGCGGTCGCCTCGATCGTCGAGCACAAGGACGCGACCGAGGCCCAGGCCGCGATCGGCGAGATCAACTCCGGCGTATACGCCTTCGACGCGGCCGTCCTCATCGACGGACTGGCCCGGCTGTCCACCGACAACGCCCAAGGTGAGTTGTATCTCACCGACGTGCTCGGCATCGCCCGCGGTGACGGCAAGCGCGTCGGCGCGCTGGTCGTCGACGACCCGTGGCTGACCGAGGGTGTCAACGACCGCGTGCAGCTGTCCGTCCTGGGTGCGGAGCTCAACCGGCGCATCGTGCGCGGCTGGCAGCGGGCCGGCGTCACCGTCGTCGACCCGGCGAGCACCTGGATCGACGCGGGGGTGACGTTGGCGCGCGACGTCGTGATCTCGCCCGGTGTGCAGCTCCACGGCGAGACAGTCGTCGGCGAAGCCGCGCAGCTCGGCCCGGACACCACGCTGACCGACGTCCGTGTCGGCGCCGGCGCCAAGGTCATCCGCACGCACGGCTCGGACTCCGTGCTCGGCGACGGTGTCAGCGTCGGCCCGTTCGCCTACCTCCGCCCCGGCACCAAGCTGGGCGACAAGGGCAAGATCGGCACGTTCGTCGAGACCAAGAACGCCGACATCGGCGCCGGCTCGAAGGTCCCTCATCTGACCTACGTCGGCGACGCGACCATCGGTGAGCAATCCAACATCGGTGCCGCCAGCGTCTTCGTGAACTACGACGGGGTCACGAAGCGCCACACCACCATCGGCTCCCACGTGCGGACCGGATCGGACAACATGTTCATCGCCCCGGTAGTCGTCGGAGACGGCGCCTACAGTGGGGCTGGCACCGTGATCAGGCAGGATGTGCCACCAGGCGCGCTCGCGGTGTCAGCCGGGCCGCAGCGCAACATCGAAGGCTGGGTGGCCAAGCGCAGGCCTGGCACACCGGCGGCGGAAGCGGCAGCAGCAGCCGCTTCGGCCGAGAAGCAGAACACCGAGCAAACCGACGGGAAGTCGAAAGCATGAGTCCGAAGTCCGGCATCCCGAAGAAGAACCTGATGCTCTTCTCCGGCCGCGCGCACCGTGAACTCGCCGAACAGGTGGCCGCTCACCTGGACGTGACGATCACCCCGCAGACCGCGCACGACTTCGCCAACGGCGAGATCTTCGTCCGGTTCGAGGAGTCGGTGCGCGGCACCGACGCCTTCGTGATCCAGAGCCACACCAACCCGATCAACGAGTGGGTGATGGAGCAGCTGATCATGGTCGACGCGCTCAAGCGCGCGAGTGCCAAGCGGATCACCGTGGTCATGCCGTTCTACCCGTACGGCCGCCAGGACAAGAAGCACAAGGGCCGCGAGCCGATCTCGGCGCGCCTGATCGCCGACCTGTTCAAGACCGCAGGCGCGGACCGGATCATGACCGTCGACCTGCACACCGCGCAGATCATGGGCTTCTTCGACGGCCCGGTCGACCACCTGCTCGCGCAGAACGTGCTCGCCGACCACATCAAGAAGACCTACCCCACCGACGACATCACCGTCGTCTCGCCGGACTCCGGCCGCGTCCGGCTGGCGGAGAAGTGGGCCCAGCAGCTCGGCGACAAGCCGATCGCGTTCATCCACAAAACGCGCGACCCCGACAAGCCCAACCAGGCTGTCGCGAACCGCGTCGTCGGCCGGGTCCGCGGGCGGCTGTGCGTGCTGATCGACGACATGATCGACACCGGCGGCACCATCGTGAAAGCCACCGAAGCGCTGCTCAACGAGGGCGCGTCCGACGTCGTGATCGCGTCGACGCACGGCATCCTGTCCAACCCGGCGACCGAGCGCCTGTCGAACTGCAAGGCGCGCGAAGTGGTCGTCACCAACACGCTGCCGATCCCGCCGGAGAAGCGGTTCCCCACGCTGACCGTGCTCTCCATCGCCCCGCTGCTCGCGGACGCGATCGAGCAGGTCTTCGAGGACGGCTCCGTCACGAGCCTCTTCGACGGCGACGCCTGACGGGTGCCAGCGCTTTCGCTGCGCGCGAAAACAGCAGCGGAAAGCGTTGGCGCGTCCCAGGTTCGGCGCATGGGGAAGTTCAAGTTCGGTGTCAGCTTGCGGTTCGTCAAGGGCCGCGAAGAGTGGATCACGAAGTGCCGCCGGGCCGAGGAGCTCGGGTACGACGTGATCTCCGTGCCCGACCATCTGGGCGCCCGTCCGTCGCCGTTCCCGTGTGTCGCGGTCGCGGCGGCGGTCACCGAGCGGCCGCGGGTCGGGACTCTCGTGTCGAACGTGCCGTTCTACAACCTGGCCCTGCTGTCGCGCGATGTCGTCAGCACGGTCCAGCTCACCGGTGAACGCCTGGAGCTCGGGCTCGGCGCCGGGCACATGAAGGCCGAGTTCGACGACGCCGGCCTGCCGTGGACGAAGGCGTCCGAGCGCGTCGCGTACCTCGCCAAGGGCATCGGCGAGCTGCGGCGACGACTCGACGACGAGGGAGTCGCGCAGCCGCCGCTACTGCTGGGTGGCAACAGCGACGGTGTCCTCCGGCTCGCCGCCGAGCACGCCGACATCGTCGGTTTCGCCGGCCTCCGGCAGGCACCGGGCCGTCCCCCGGGCACCTTCCGTCTCGAAACCGACGCCGCCGCGGCGATGGACGAACGGGTGGCGTTCTTCACCGGAGAGGCCGGTGAGCGGGCGAAGGACATCGAGTTCAACATGCTCGTGCAGCGAGTCACCATCACCGACGACCGTCGGGCCGCGGCGGCCGCTTGGCTAACGGAGGACGCCGACCACGGCAGCTCCGTCGACCTCCTCCTCGACGCCCCGCAGCTGCTGATGGGCACGGTCGAGGAGATCGCCGCACAGCTCGTCGCCAGGCGCGAGCGGTACGGCTTCTCCTACATCACGGTCTTCGAACCCGAGTTGGAGAAGTTCGCCCCGGTCGTCAAGGTGCTCAGCGGGCTTTGAAGACCCCTCGGGGCCACCCTTGTGGCGTTCAACGCCACAAGGGTGGCCTTGAGGGAACGCCGCAACGGCAGCTGAACGCCCGTCAGTAAGCGACGGTGAAGCGCTGACGGCGGTGGGTCGGCGTCTCGATCTCGTCGACGAACGCGATCGCGAAGTCGTCCCCGCCGATCTGCGAGTTCCCGTGCTCGTCGGTGACCAGGATGTCCCCGCCGATCCGGTACCGGCCCGTGCGCTCGCCCGGCGCCCACGAGCCGAACGACGCGGCCGGGCTGACGTAGAACCAGTCGACGCTCTCCGGCAGCTCGCGGAACGCCTCGAGAACCCTGGCGTGGTTGCCTGCTTCCGGCTTCGCGGCCTCGGGGAAGTCCGGAGTGTCGATCAATCGCGGGCCGCCCTCGGCCGTGTTCAGGCTGCCGGCGCCACCGACGACGCCGATCCGCGTGCCGTTCTCCTGAGCTGCCTTCGCGATCGAGGGGACCGCGTCGAGGAGCCGCTTGCCGTCGAGCGGACGGCCGGGGATCGCGCTGACCACGACGTCGGCGCCCTTGACGACCTCGGTCAGGAAGCTTTCGTCGTGCAACGAGCCCGCGCGGACGGTCACGCCGTCCAGCTCGGGCACGGCTTCGACGTTCCGTGCCACCGCGACGACCTCGTGCCCGCGCCGCGCCGCCTCGGCCAGGATCCTTCCGCCGGCGTAACCGGTCGCGCCGAACAAAACCACTTTTGCCATCTGCCCACTCCTGAAAGATCGACTGGCGAACTTCCCCGAGGGTAGGGACGGATCTTCGGCTACTTCAACGTAGGGAACGCACCTGGCGGTGACCGACCAGGTCAGCCGCCCAGCGCCGAGAACTCCGCCGCCAGCTTCTGCCGCACGCCGGCCGCGTCGAACGAGACGAGGACCTGGCCGACCGCGGTGGGCAAGGAGGTCACGCGGTACTGGGCGGTCCGGTTGGGGATCTTGAACTTCGCCGTACAGGTCATCGGCGTCGTGGTGTTCGGCGCGACGGACGCCTCGGCCGTGCAGGTCTGGGAGCCGAGGGAGTCCGCGTTGAGCGTCGACGTCATCACCAGGTGGACCGAGGACCCCTGCGCATCGCCGCCGACCAGCGAGTTCTCCACCTGCACGCTGGTCGTGCAGGAGCCGTTCGAGCCGTTGCAGTCGAGCTTGTTGTCCGAGAGGGTGACTGTGACTTGCGCAACAGAGTCGAACGGGTGGCCCAGCGCGGCGACCGCGCCGTCGAGATCGGTGTGGAAGCTCTTGAGCGCGTCACCGGTCAGCGCTTCGGGCCGCAGTTCGTCGCCGAAGATCTTGCCGGTCGACGCGTCGAGCAGCGAAGGGGTAAAGCTGGCAACGCGGTACGGCATCACGGCAGTGACCTGCAACACGGTGGCTCCGGTGCCGATCCGGAAGACCTCGGTGCCGTCCGCCAGCTTGGCGCGCACGGGCTCGCCGAGCTGGCCCGCGTTGTCGAACACCATCCGCAGCTTGCTGCTGACCTGCGCCGGAGCGAGTACCGCGGACGGGTCCAGGGTCAGGTCCGAGGGGTCGGCGTGTGCCCAGCCCGTGGCGAACTCGTCGCCCGCTCCCCCGATCGCGCCGTGCGCCGTCCAGTACGCCGCCGGCGCGTTCAGGTACAGCTGCCCGGCGACTTCCACCAGCTGGACGATCTGACCGTCGACCGGGAGCGCGCCCCGCACGGTGCCGTTCTTGGTGACCCGCAGGGTCAGGTCCGAAGGTTTGCCCGACGCGTCCTTCGCGGTGCTGTGATAGCCGACCGCCGGGAGCGCCGCCATCGCCGACAACGCGCCGTCAACGGCTGCCGCCTGGGCGGCCCGGACCTCGGCTTTCTGCTGGTCAGCGGGGGAAAGACCGGCTGATCCGGAGACCGCGACGTGGCAGCCACCGAGCAGCGTCGCCGTTACCGCGACCACTGCCACCGCAGTGGCCATCCGTGCACGCATCCCCACGCTCCAGTCCCGTACGTCCACCTAATCGCTGGCGACAGTGTGCCGCGACCGGATTTTTCCGGTCAGCCGCCTCGCCTCCCGGCACCCGCTTCGCAACGCCGTTCAGTGCTCGGTCTACACTCTGTAGGTTTCCTCGGCGAGGTGGGTTTCATCTGCACAACAGATGCCCAACGTGATCGACGCGGCGGCTTGAGTAGCCACACGCCTGAGCACGTTTGTGGAATTCGCCGCCGAGGACCGAGAACCGCACACTGATCCCCACCGCAGCAGCATGTTCGTTCATCACAGCATGTTCTCAATCGCAAGGAGTGCAAGACCGTGTCCGAGGTACGTCTGTCCGTCGAACCACGCACCGAGTTCGGCAAGGGCGCCGCGCGTCGCACCCGTCGCGCCGGCAAGATCCCCGCGGTCCTCTACGGTCACGGCACCGACCCGCGCCACCTGTCGCTGCCTGCCCTCGAGTTCGCCCGCGTCGTCCGCGTGAACGGCTCCAACGCCGTCCTCACGCTCGACATCGACAACTCCGTCGAGCTGGCCCTGACCAAGACCATCGTGGTCCACCCGCTGCGCAACTACATCGAGCATGTCGACCTCCTGGTCGTCAAGCAGGGCGAGAAGATCACCGTCGACGTCCCCGTCGTCGTCACCGGCGAGCCGCTGTCGGGCAGCCTGGTCACCGTCAACCTGGACACCGTCCAGGTCGAGGTCGAGGCCCTGCATATCCCCGAGCAGTTCGAGGTCTCCATCGCGGGTGCCGGCCCGGGCACCATGGTGACCGCTTCGGCGATCGAGCTCCCGGAAGGCGCGATCCTCGTGACCGACCCGGACCTGCTCGTCGTGGCCGTCAACGAAGCACAGACCGAGGCCGCGGCGGACGACGACCCCGCCCCCGCCGCCGAGGCCTCTGCCGAGTAGTAAGAACGCTATGGCGGAAGACCTTCCCGGGGCCGGCGAGCAGATTCTGCTCGCCGGTCTCGGCAATCCCGGACCCGAGTATTCGGGCAACCGGCACAACGTCGGGTTCATGGTGCTCGACGAGCTCGCGGCCAGGGTCGGCGGCAAGTTCAAGGCCCATAAGAGCGGCGCCGAGGTCCTCGAGGGCCGCCTGTCCGGCCAACGCGTGATCCTCGCCAAGCCGCGGTCGTTCATGAACCTCTCCGGCGGCCCGGTCGTCGGCGCGTCGAGGTTCTACAAGGTCCCCGCGGACGGCGTCGTCGTCGTACACGATGAGCTGGACCTGCCGTTCGGCGCGCTGAAGCTGAAGCTCGGCGGCGGCGACAACGGCCATAACGGCCTGCGCTCGATCACCAAGTCGCTGGGCACGAAGGACTACTACCGGGTGCGTTTCGGCGTCGGCCGCCCACCCGGTCGTCAGGACCCGGCGGACTACGTCCTGAAGGACTTTTCGACGGTCGAGCGCAAGGAGCTGGCCCTCGAAGTGGACCGCTGCGCCGACGCCGTCGAGGCCCTGATCAGCACCGGGCTCGTCACCGCGCAGAACACTTTTCACGCCGGCTGACAATCCGCCGACCAGGTCACCGCTATGAAAGCGGTCACATCTGCGCTGCGTTACAGGACTCACCCGAAGGCGTCGGATATCCGTCCTGATCGAGTCGACGATCGGGCAAGGGTCTTCACGGGAGCTCCTGAACCAGTTAGGACGGAGAGCGGGAGTTCGCTGTCCGAGCTGAATTTGGAGAAAGTTTCATGTCGTTCACCACCGAGGACATCGCGAATGTCGAATTCGGCACCTCGCCCATCGGCAAGCGTGGTTATGCCAAGGCCGAGGTCGACGAGTTCGTCCGCCGCATCGCGAAAACCTTCGTCGACGAGGACGACTTGACCGCCGCCGAGGTCCACCACGTCATGTTCGCGAAGCCGCTGATCGGCAAGCGCGGCTACGACGAGCGCGAAGTCGACGAGTTCCTCGATGCCGTCGAAAACGAGCTGGTCAACCGCACCGGCACCCGGTCGTACCCGGTACCGGGCGCCCGCGAGCAGAGCCAGGCGACCGAGGAACGGGCGCAGCCGCTGACGATGCCCGTCGAGCACTTCCAGGACCGGTAATGGCCGTCTCGTCGGTGGAGGTACGCACGATCCAGTTCGATCGGGCGCCGATCGGCACGCGTGGGTACTACGAGCCCGACGTCGACGCCTTCCTGACCCGCGTAGCCGACACCCTCGACGGCCAAGACGACGTCACCGCCGAAGAGGTCCACGACGTCGCCTTCGGGAAGGCTCCGCTGTCGAAGCGGGGCTACGACCACTCGGCGGTCGACGCGTTCCTCCGCCTGATCGAGATGACGCTGGCCAGCCACTACCGCACCGGCATCTACCTCGCGCCGGCGTTGGAGCACACCCACGCCCGCAAGCCCCTCTGGCGCCGCACCCGCGTCTAGAACGGCACTTTTGCACAAGAGTGCCCGTCCTGGTCCGCGAGTCCCACACTCACCGGCGGCGAGTCCCACGCTGATGGAGCCGAATCCCACATCCGGTGCCGCCACCAGGCTCCACCGCCACCGCAACTCGCCGTCGAGTTGCGGTCTCTTAGAAACTAAGAGACCGCAACTGTACAAAAGTGCCCTTGCTGTGGCGCGCGGCAGGAGCCAGGGTCGATTAACGTGCGGGTATGGACGAAGTGACCTCGGCCGATGTGAACAAGGCGGCTTTCACCCGCGGTTCAGCCGGCAGCAGGGACTACGACGAGCAGCCTGTCGACGAGTTCCTCGACAGGCTTGCCGCCACCCTCGACGGCAACGACGACGTGACCGCCGCCGAGGTCCGAGCCGCCGACTTCCCCCGGGCGGCGGGCAAGCGCGGGTACGCGCCGGACCAGGTCCATGCCTTCCTGGACAAGGTCGCGGCGACGCTGGAAGCCCGCGCTACCCCTTAGCGTTCCCGGCGGCGTTGTTGGCGATCTTGTCCGCGTACTGGATCGCCGTCGCCGCGCGCTTGACCTTGCCGGACGGCGTCTTCGGCAGGCTCCCGGCAGGCAGGACCACAACGGCGTACGGACGCATGTCGACGGCGTCGCGGACCCGCGCGGCGACCTCCTTGACCAGCGTCCGCTCGATGTCGGCGTCACCGGCGAGCTTCGACTCCAGCACCACGGCGAACCGCTCGCGGCGGCTGCCGGCGTCGATGCGGACGGCGACGGCGTTGCCCGGCCGGACGCCTTCGACCGAAGTCGCCGCGCGCTCGATGTCGGTCGGGTAGATGTTGCGCCCGCCCATGATGATGACGTCCTTGGCGCGGCCGCAGATGACGATCATGCCGTCGTTGACCAAGTACCCGAGGTCACCGGTGGAAAGCCAGCCCTCGGCGTCCTGCGTGTCGACAGGGCCGTCCATGGTCAGGTAGCCCGGCGTCACGGCATCGCCGCGCAACCGGATCTGCCCGACCTGGCGCTCGCCGAGCACGGTGCCCTCGTCGTCGACGATCTGCGCTTCCAGCCTGTCCAGCGGGGGCCCGAGGATCGCGAACGACCGCACGTCGTCGGTGCCGCGCCGCGGGTCGCCCTCGGGGACCGGAACGGCCTTGTTGCCGGCTTCCAGCGCCTCGGTCTCGACGACGTCGAGCCACAGGCCGGTGAACAGCGGCGAGAACGACACCGCCAGCGTCGCCTCAGCCATCCCGTACGCGGCCAGGACGCACTCCGGCGGCATCTTGAACCGGGCTCCGGCCGAGGTGAACGACTCGACGGCTGCCTCGTCGACAGGCTCGGCGCCGTTCAGCGCGAGCCGCAGCGTGGAGAGGTCGTACGCGTCGTCATCGTCGACACGCGCCAAGCGACGGCCGACGATCGCGTAGGCGAAGTTCGGCGCCGCCGTGACCGTGCCGCGGTAGCGGCTGATCAGCTCGGGCCAGATCAACGGCCCGGTGAGGAACTCGACCGGGGTGATCTTCACCAGCTCGACCGCGAACGTCATCGGCACCGTCAGGAAACCGACCATGCCCATGTCGTGGAAGGTCGGCAGCCACGACACCATCACGTCGTTGTCGTAGTCGAACTCGGCGCGGTCGGCCATCGCCTTGATGTTGGAGTGCAGGTTGCCGTAGGTGATCTTCACGGCCTTGGGGTCGGCCGTGGATCCGCTGGTCAGCTGCAGGAGCGCCAGCTCGTCCTCGGGTGAGTCGACAATCTCGGCCAGCGGCTCGGCGTCGAGCAGGTCACCGATCAGGTGAAATCCGATGCCCTTCTCGGCGAGCACCGGCCCGAGCGCGTCGAACGGCTCACCGAGCAACACAAGCTCGGAGCCGATCATCTGGAGCACCCGCAGGGTGTCCGCGGCCCACTCGGCGAGGTCGGTGCGCTGGGTCGGCTGGTGCAGCATGGTGACGCTGCCACCGGACAGCCAGACGGCCTGCACGGTCGGCGCGATCAACGCCGGCGCGCCCGCGAGCACGGCGACCGCGCTGCCCGGCTTCAGCCCTTTCGAGACCAATCCCCCGGCGACGCGCTTCGCCTGCTCATGCACCTCGAACCAGGTCCGGCGAGCCGGTTCCTTCGGTTCCCCGGTAACCATTCCACGCTGATGACCCCGGCCTGTCGCCGAAGCGACAAGCGTGTCCACAAACCGACTCATAACGTCACACTAGCCCGCCCGTCTCCCGCCACCGCCCTCAACCGTGACGCCGCGCGCCGCTGTCCTTTTTCCCTACTCAGCGAGTTCTGACGTCTCCAGCCAGCGCGCCTCGACATCGTCCTTCTCCGCTGCGACGGTCTTCAGCTCGGCGTTGAGCGTCATCAACTTCGCCGGGTCGGTGGCCGCCGCCGCGAGTGCGTCGTGGAGCTTCTTTTCCTTGTCGTCCAGCGCCTTCAACCGCCGCTCCAGCTTCGACAGCTCCTTGCTCGCCGCCCGGCGCTCCGCGGCGCTCACCTTCGCGGCCGAGCTGGTGCCCGTGTCGCCGGCGGCCTGGCCGCCGCGCTGGTTACCCAGCTGGTGCCCCTGCCGTCGGGCGAGGTACTCCTCGATCCCCCCGGGCAGGTGGGTGATCTTGCCGTCGCCGAACAGCGCGTACACCGAGTCGCAGACCCGCTCGACCAGGTACCGGTCGTGCGAGACGACCACCATCGTGCCCGGCCACGAGTCGAGGAGGTCCTCGAGCTGCTGCAGAGTGTCGATGTCCAGGTCGTTCGTCGGTTCGTCGAGCAGCAGCACGTTGGGCTCGGCCATCAGCAGCCGCACCAGCTGCAGCCGGCGGCGCTCGCCACCGGACAGGTCCTCGACCGGCGTCCACTGCCTGGCCGCCGGGAAGCCCAGCTTCTCGGCCAGCTGCGACGCGGACAGCTCCTGCTTGCCCAGCTGGACGCGGCCGGCGATCTCCTCGACGGCCTCCAGTACCCGAAGCTTGCCGGGCAGGTCCTCAAGCTCCTGGGTGAGGTGCGCGAGCTGGACCGTCAGGCCCTGGATCCGCTTGCCCGAGACCATCGAGGTCTCGCCGCCCAACGCCTTGAGCAGCGTCGTCTTGCCGGAGCCGTTCACCCCGACCAGGCCGAGGCGATCACCGGGGCCGACCCGCCAGGTGACGTCGTCCAGCAGCGGCTTGTCGCCCGCGACCAGCGTGATGTCCTCGAGCTCCAGCACGGTCTTGCCCAGCCTGCGGCGGGCGAACGACATGAGCTCGACGGAGTCACGCGGCGGCGGCACGTCCGAGATCAGCGCCTCGGCGGCCTCGATCCGGTAGCGCGGCTTCGACGTCCGGGCCTTCGCGCCGCGCTGCAACCACGCGAGTTCCTTGCGGGCCAGGTTCTGCCGCTTCTCCTCGACGGTCGCGGAGAGCCGCGATCGCTCAGCCCTGGCGTAGACCCAGTCCGCGTAACCGCCTTCGTACTGCTCGACCTGACCGCCGACGACCTCCCAGGTGCGTCCGCACACGGTGTCGAGGAACCAGCGATCGTGCGTGACGACGACGAGCGCGGTGTTGCGGGCGAGCAGGTGGTCGGCCAGCCAGCGCACCCCCTCGATGTCCAGATGGTTGGTCGGCTCGTCGAGCACGACCAGGTCCAGATCGCCGACGAGCGCCGCGGCCAAGGCGATACGACGTCGCTCTCCACCGGAAAGGTTGGTGGTGGGCGAATCCAGCCCCAGCTCGACCAGCCCCAAACCCTCCACAATGGACCGGACGCGCGCGTCGGCGGCCCACTCGTGCTCGGCGTCGAACCCCGACAGCGCGGCCTCGCGGACCGTGCTGCCCTTGGGAAGTTCCGTGCGCTGCGTGACGACGGCCATGCGCAACCCGCCGACCATGCTCACGCGGCCGGAATCCGGCTCGGCGATTCCGGACAGGACTTCGAGCAGCGTCGTCTTGCCGCCACCGTTGAGGCCGACGACGCCGATGCGCTCGCCTTCCCCAACACCGAGCGATACGCGGTCAAGGAGTGGCTTCACCCCGTAGGACTTGCTCACCGATTCCAAGTTCACCAGATTGACCATCGGTCAGCAGAGCCCTTCCACTACACGGAACCGTTGCGCGAGAACGATTGTCTCGTCGTCGACGGGAAAACTGGGGTACGTCACGCGTGCACTCGCGGCGGCGTCGGCCGCGGTGCGTCATCGCCACCGACGAGGCGCGCGCCCGGCACCGGACCATGCGCGACCCGGACCGTCCGGCAGACGCCCGCGCCGGACAGCTCCGCGGCGACTTCGAGCGCGGACTGGGCGTCGGTACACAGGAACGCGCAAGTCGGACCCGAGCCGGAGACGATCCCGGCGAGCGCGCCCGCGTTGACTCCGGCACGCAACGTGCGTCGAAGTCCGGGGCGCAGGGACACGGAAGCGGCCTGCAGGTCGTTGCCGAGCAACAGCGCCAGCTGACGCGGGTCGCCGGAAGCGAGCGCCTCGACGACCGGCGTGTGCGAGCCGACACTCGGCGGATTGCCGTCCTCGCGAAGTCTGTCGAGTTCGGCGAACACCTTCGGCGTGGACAGGCCGCGCTGGTCGAACGCCAGCACCCAGTGGAACTGGTGGCGCGACAGCACCGGCACGAGTTGCTCGCCTCGCCCGGTGCCGAGCGCCGTGCCGCCATAGAGGGCGAACGGGACGTCGCTGCCGATCGTCGCGGCGATGCCGGCCAGTTCGTCCCGCCCGATCTCCAGCTTCCACAGCGAAGTGAGGCCGACGAGCGTGGCGGCCGCGTCGGCGCTGCCACCGGCCATCCCGCCCGCCACCGGGATGCCTTTGCGCAGCACCACACGCACCTTGGGATCGTCCGCGGGCCTGCCGACGTGCGCGGCCAGCGCCTGCACCGCGCGCCAGGCGAGGTTGTTCGGGCCGGTGGGCACCGAGTTCTCGCCCTCGCCGTACACCTCGACACCGGGATCGTCAGTCGCGGCGACGGTGACCTCGTCGGTCAGCGACAGCGCGTGGAAAACCGTGATGAGCTCGTGGAAGCCGTCTTCACGGAGGTCGCCGACGGACAGGTGGAGGTTGATCTTCGACGGCACCCGGACGGTGACTGGTGGCGGGACGACGGCAAGCACCAGCCCAGCCTACGTTGCCCGACCTGAAGAGCTTTCATGAGGAGAAACCAGTTCGAGCGCGACCCGCAGGTTCGACTGCGGTGGGCACGGCGGACCCCTCGGGGCCACCCTTGTGGCGTCCCTTGGGGCGTTGAACGCCAATGCCTGGAACTTGAGGTGTCGGGGGTGGTCGGTTCTGTCCAGAGCAGCAAGGACCGGGGCGAGTAGGTGCTAGTAGCGGAGTTGAGGGCCAGTCACGTCGTGCAGTGGTGCTGGTGATGGCGATGTGACTGCTGGGGCTCCTGACGGCACTTTCGGCAGGCAGAAAGGTTGTGAAGGCCTAGTTGAGTACGCCTTACGCCGTGAAGGTGACCTTCACGACACGTCACAACGCCACAGCGACCACACCAGCCACACCACAGTCACAACGACACGACGCGACAGGCCCTCAGACCCCTTGCACGTGCACCAACTCGCCCCCAGTCCTTGCTGCAGTAAAACCGAACCCACCACCTCAACCGACCAACCACCCGACACCCCTAAGGGCTCGCCTGTAAATTAACCGTGGATATGTTGAGTAGGGTGGCATGCTGATGACATGAGCATGACCGAGGAGTTCAGGACCGCGCTGGCGGCGAAGTTCGCTGAGATC
>NZ_JAODNM010000075.1 GCF_025464955.1 Amycolatopsis sp.
GCGCCGGCTCATCATCAGCATGATCTTGCCGGTACTTCGTGACCCAGTCCCCCAGGGTCTGCTCCCCGATACCGAACTCGCGGGCGACCTGAGCGATCGGACGGGACGTCTCGATCACCATCTTCGCGGCTTGCTCCCGGCACTCGGGAGAGAACCTTCTACGTTTCGACGACACCTGCATCCTCACTGTCGGAAGTGGATCTTAGGTGATCCACTGTCCGGAAGCTTCAGAGCGGCTCAGACATCGCGCGGATCGCAGTGAAGGGATGGGTGAACAAGACCCTCCGCCCGAACATGGCCGACAAGAGCGCCCTGGACATCCTCGTGCTGTTCTCGATGATCCTCGGCGAAGCCGTCGACGAGGGCTTGATCGGCTCGAACCCGTGCCGGAAGTTGCGGATCAACTTCGACGACCGGGCCGAGCGGCCCCACGCGACCACCGACGAGGTCGACGCCCTGGCAGGACGGATGGACCCCGACAACGGGCTGATGACGATCACCGATGCCTACACCGGGCTGCGGTGGGGCGAGCTGGCCGGGCTGCAGTGGATCCGCACCTACCTCGACGAGGATCCGCGGATCGAGATCGACCCGAAGTTCGGCGCACTGCACGAGGTCCAGGGACACCTGGTCCTCGGGCCGCCGAAGACCCCGGCCAGTGTCCGGACGGTGCACCTGCCGCCGTTCCTCGTCGACGAGCTGCGCGCGCACCGCGACCGCAACCCGGACGCGCAGTTCGTGTTCAGCGGGCTGAACGGCGGGCTGCACCGGCGGTCCAACTTCCGCCGCCGGGTGTGGCTGCCCGCCCTCGCCGGAGATGAGACAAAGGGGTGGTCACCGCTGAATCAGGAGATGCACTTCCATGACCTTCGTCACACCCACGAGACCTGGCTGATCGAGGGACATACGCCCCGGATCATGCGACTGGTGCGGCTCGGGCACAAGCGCAAGGACGTTGATGATCTCTACTCGCACGTCACCGACCAGATGGTCGAGGAGACGCTCGACACTCTGCAGCGGCGGTGGGAGCAGGACGGTGGCTGGACCTGGCAGGAAAGCTTTGACCTGCGCAAAGAAGCGGCATGACCTCTTCGGATTGGGGATTGTGGTCAGCAGGCCCTGCTCCCCATTTGCTCCCCACAATCAGAAACGGCCTGCCGATGAAGATCATCGACAGGCCGTCTGACCGGCAGAAATACCATGTGGGCGATACTGGGATCGAACCAGTGACCTCTTCGGTGTGAACGAAGCGCTCTCCCCCTGAGCTAATCGCCCGCTCTGGGTGTGGAACACACTCTAGCGGACGACTATCGGCGCCCGGCAAACGGGTGGTTCACCACGAGCACCCTCCGCTTATCTCCCTGCACGGAGCGCACAATCGCGAGCTAGACAAGGCCATCGCGAGGCTGGGGCGGCCGCGATGACCTTCGACGGTCATGCGACGGTGCTACCGCGAACCGAGTAAACCGAGCAGTATGTATCCCGTGGAGACCGGGCAGAGGTGCACGCGGAAGGTCACGCGTCGAGAGTGATGGTGGGGTGACAGAGGGGCCGATGACCCCGTACGGGTGATCTACGACAAACCCGCGAGCGAATCGGCGATCCGAAACGTCACACCAACAGCACTCGGCCGACCGGGCCGGGAAGGGAGAAGAAAGGTAGGACGATGCGCAACGATCACGTGACGCTCCGCTCGACGGCGGTCTTCGACCTGCTGGCGCCGCGGACGCCCGCGGTTCCGGTGAAAGTGGAACTGCGGTACGACACTCGTGACCCCTACGCGGTGGTCGCCGCTTTCCGCACCGGCCGGGCCGGCTGGGTGGAATGGGTCTACGCCAGGGACCTCCTCGCGGACGGCCTCCTGGCCGACGCCGGCGACGGCGATGTCCGCATCCGCCCCTCGGTGGAAGACCCCGAATCCGTGCTGATCGAGCTGAACTCCCCCTCCGGCCACGCCATGTTCGAGGCGTCGGCGCAGGAGCTGGCGGACTTCCTCGACCGCACTTATGATGTGGTGCTGCCCGGCAACGAACACCTCTGGGTCGACGTGGACGATGCCCTCACGCACCTCATCCCCAACGATTTGAGCTGATGACAGGCCTGCGACACCCAATGGACACCCCGGTGAAACAGGGGGTCTCGGGGTCCGATATGGTTTTCCCACACCGCGACAACGGGTTGCAAGATCCGAAGTCATGGAGTGCGGACGTGGCGCAGCTGGTAGCGCATCACCTTGCCAAGGTGAGGGTCGCGAGTTCGAATCTCGTCGTCCGCTCGACTGCGGCGTAACCCCCGCAGGGGGAGCCGTAGCCAGCTGGGGGTAACCCTGGACGGTACGGTCTCTCCGGTACAACGGCGGAGTGGCCGAGTGGTTCAGGCAAGGGCCTGCAAAGCCCTGTACGCGGGTTCGATTCCCGCCTCCGCCTCGCGCGATTAGCTCAGCGGGAGAGCGCTTCCCTGACACGGAAGAGGTCACTGGTTCAATCCCAGTATCGCGCACCATCTATAACCGCAGGTCAGGGCCCTGTTCCTCCTCGTGAGGGACAGGGCCTTACTTCGTCAATGGCGATGAAAAGGCGATGGGTCTCGACGCGTCAACAAGCTGCAACGGGGCGTAAGTCGTCCGCAGGTGCGGGAACCACTCCCCCAGCGTCGCCCGCTCCGTCGCCGTCAGCGCCGCGACCGACCCGGCCCACCGGGCTTCCAGAGCTGCCGTGATCTGGCTCAGCATGACCGGCGTCACATGGTCATAGACCCGCGCCATACCCTTCATCTTCTGACCCAGCCGAGCCCGCCGAGCGACCTCCGCGATCCCGTCCTCGATCAACCACGTCGATCGGGTGTGGCGTCCCTCATGGAAGGTGAAGGTCGGCAGCATCGCCGGAAGATGCCCCCGCGAGCTCGGGTTGCCCGGGTCGACGCCATCCCACGCGGCCGCCAGGACCGCGCCCAGAAGTTCGACCGCCGCCACGGCTTGCCCTCCGGAGTGCAGAGGACGAACGGGTAACGATGGCTGTCCATCAGCTCCCCGTAGAACACCGCGATACTCGGCGGCAGCTCCACCCACCGCGTCCCCGCCGGCGTCTTCGTCCGCCCCTTCTTCGTCCCCCGCCGCGATGCTGGCTCCGCCGGAACGGCGGGGGCGTCCGCTTGTGGCGCGTCCGTCGGGCGTCCGCCCTTGTGCAGGTGACCGGCGGTCTCCTTCAACGGCTCGCGCACGGCAATCGGTCGTGGCTCCTCTCCGTACGCTGACCCGAGAATCGTTGGTGAGCGGGCACGTGACAAGCATCCGGTGTCCTGGTCCTCAGTGACGTCGCCGCTTTGGTGCAGCGTCGATCCCGCGGATCTGCCGACCCTCGAGTGCCGCCTCCAGCGGGTCGAGGATCCATATCGGACTCTTCGCGGCGGCGTGGTGCAGACACGAGGTTGACGCCGCCCCCGGTCCGCGCCAAACCGGCTCCCGGACGACGGGTGCAGGTACAGGCCGATCTTCCGTCAACGACAGGTCGGATCCGCCGGTGACTCCGCATGACCACATTTCGTAATGATGAATGCGTGCGTGGCTACCGGCCGCGCTACCTTCGACCTGGCGTCCAGATGGTCACGGTTTTGGCGGCGGTACGCCATCCTTGCCAGGGTATAGTCCCTGAACACCTGCACTGGGAGGACCTTGAGGCTCACCAATGTACTGTGTTAGCTCAGAGCGGAGCCGCTCCATCGCACCCCGATCCGCCATCATCTGCGGGAACTCGTCCACATAGGCGTTGGGGTACTCCCAAATCGGCCTGTACTCGTCGGCTGGTGCCACATCTGTTCGGGTCGGCCACTGCCGCAAATTCTGTTGCTGCTGCTTGGACAGCCACCAGTTCAGATACAGGCTGGCCGCAGCAGGATGCTTGGTCTGCTTGAACATGGGTGCGCGCTGCGCCCAAGCCATGAAGGGATCGGACTTCGGGATGCTGAACTTGGTTGTGTCACCTGGCCGGTACCGCAAGGAGCCGGCGACACCGAAGGCGACGGGCATCTGGCCGCCGGCGACCTCGTCGACCGGCGCCTGCCCGCCACGAACGAACTTGGGTTCCTGGGCGAGGAACTTGGTCAGCCATTGCCAGCCGTACTTGTCGATCTCCTTCTTGAACAGGAACTCGGTCGCATCGTCGTCGTTCGGGTAGTCCACGACGATCTTGGCCTTCCACCGCGGATCCAAGTAGTCCTCGGCGGTAGACGGCGCTTGCTCACCGGTGAGCGCCGGGTTGGACACATTGCTGAACGCATTGACAACGATGCCAATCCATGCGCCGCCGGGGTCCTTGAACTTGTTGTACACCTTCGAGAACCCAGCTGGGAAGTACGGTTGCAGCACTCCCTCGGACTTCCACCGGTCGAAGTCCTGCACTTCTTGTAGCTGCACGACATCCGGAACGAGGGTATGGCTGGCCAACTGCAGATCGACTCTCGCATCCTGGAACTTGCTGTAGTCCACGGACATCGTCAGTTTGATCTCGGGGAAGCGCGCGCGGAACGCATTGGCGTTGGCGTCCTGCTGATCAACGGTGTCTCCACCGGCATAGACGATAAGCTGACCGCCTTCGGCAATCGCATCCTGGTAGAGCTGGTCGAGGGATTTGGTCTCCTCACGGGGCAGAGCCGCTGATGCCTGGCCGGGCACGTAGCCGGCACCGGTCAGACCAAGTCCGATTGCCAGCGCCACCGCGATCGACGTCACTACGGGCTTCATGTTCACTCCGATTTTGATGCCAGTAAGGTAGCCGAAATTAATCAGTGCTAGCCACGCGCTGAGCGCTCATCGGGACACCGGCGACCTCCGTAAGGAGGGGTGGCGGTGAGACCAGGTCCGGGCGCCGAAGGACCGACCTTCACCGCCTGGCCGTGAAGGTCGGTCACGACCTCGCCTGATCAGCCCAGATTGCGTTTGATGTGGGAGTGGAAGGCGTTGAGGAAGGTCGACAGGAAAGTGGCTGTTTCCTGGTTCGACACCTCGCCTTGATCGCCGAACAACCCTTCGGAGTGCTGGATGTAGGCTTCAGGCTGGCCGAGTACCGGGGAATTGGTGAAGGTCAGGATGTTTTTCAGGTGCTGCTGGGCGACTGCGGTAGAGATAGCGCCCGGTGAGGCTCCGATGACGGCGACAGGTTTCGCGTCGAGCGAGTTGGAGCCCCACGGACGCGTTGCCCAGTCGATCGCGTTCTTCAGAGATCCCGGCACCGATCGGTTGTACTCGGGCGTGACGAACAGGACTGCGTCCACGGATTCGATCTGCGACTTCAATGTGCTGCCCACGGCCGGGAAGTCCGAGTCGTAGTCGTGGTTGTAGAGCGGGAGCTCGCGGATCGGGATCTCCACGAGCTCCAGGTCCTCGGGTGCCAGGCGCTGCAGCGCGCGCGCCAGGCGTCGATTGATCGAGTTGCGGGAGAGGCTGCCGACGATGAATCCGACCTGGTATGCCATGGTCCTTGCTCCAAAGAAATAATATGAACTGGGTTGACTATGAACTGGGTTGTGGTCAAATCTGACGATAGTGACGCGTGACGGTCATTCGACTGGTATTCGCTCGAGGCGTCGCGCGAGCCCTGGAAATAGGCGCAGCGCATTGAGACGCTCGACGGCATGAACCGTGTCGTGGCTGAAGTAGTCGACAACACCGGCGACACTCTCCGCCGTCGTGGACTCGGGCATGAATGGATAGTCCGTTCCGAACAGGATGTTTTCCGTCTCGACGAACGACGTTAAGCCGGCCAGGGTGTGCGGATTGGCTGCCATCGCGGTGTCGTAGTACAGCCGCCCCAGCGATGTCAGAAGATCCAGAGGCTGTCGACTGCCGATGGCCTTGGTGATCGTCGAGGCGTACGTGAGCCGCTGAGCCAGGTAAGGGACGGTCCCTCCGGCATGGGACAGCACAAGTTGCAGGTCCGGGTGGCGGTCGAGGGTTCCGCTGTAGGCCAGGTTGACCGCGGCCCTGGTGGTGTCGAACGTGAACTCGTACAACGATGGCGGCAAACCGAATGTTGGCTGGTCGGTGGCGGGCGGTACGACGGGATGGATGAACGAGACCGCCTGGCGCTCGTCGAGCACCGCGAAGAGCCGATCGAAAGCGGGGTCGCCGAGGTAGGTGCCGCGATAGTGGGTGTACAAGCCGATGCCGTCGAGGCCCAGGGAATCCAGCGCGTACTCCACTTCGTCGATCGCCGCGCTCACGTCCGGCAGGGGGATCAAGGCGAAGGCTCCGTAGCGAGTGGGGTGGTCGGCGACGAGGCCCGCGAGGAACTCGTTGACCCGGCGCGCGATCTTGGCCGCTTCGTCACCGGTGGCGAAGGCCAGCCCCGGCGCCGTGATGGACGCCAGCGCCGCCTGGATGCCGTGTCGATCCATCACGGCAAGGTCCTCGTCGATCTCCCAGTGCACATCATCCACGCCGGGTATCGCCGGGCTGTCCGACAGTCGTGCCCTCGCGTCCTGATAGACCGACGGAAGGACATGGTGGTGCACGTCGATACGGCCTGCGCTCATGCGCGCTCTCCTCGCTTGACATCGCAACGGGGCGTGGTCCGGCCCGGGTCGGGGCTTCAGTAAGTCGCGAACCGAACTGTACGGTACAGTTCATATGGTTGACAAGGGTGGCGCTGGCACCCGTACCGCCGACGAGCGATACTCAAGCTGGATCCACCTATGTGTGGGACGTTCACGAAGGGAACGTGATGCGAGGATCAGCTTCGGCCACTGGGCGACAGACGGCTGGTCGGCGTAGCCCCTCCGGCCCTCGTGCGGACGGCAAGCGGCGGGCGATCATGGCGTCCGCGCTGGAAGTCTTCCTCGCGGAGGGTTTCGACGTCAGCGTAGACCGCATCGCAGCCGTCGCAGAGGTCTCCAAAGTCACTGTTTACAACCACTTCGGCTGCAAGGAGGACCTGTTTCGCGCCGTGATCGACAGTCAGCTCGACGAGGCCCTCGAGAGCGCCGAATCACTGGTCGAGTACCACCTCGCGATCACCGTGGAGGTGCGGACCGATCTCCTCGCGATCTGCCGTGCTTGGGTCGCGGGTCTTGCCGGCCCCGAGATGATCGCGCTTCGAAACCTCGTGGCAGGCGAATCTCGACGTTTCCCCGAACTCGGTGACGCTTGGTGGGAGCGGGGGCCCGCGAGGTTGCACACCATGATCGCGGACGCCTTGCGGAAACTGGTCGACAGAGGCCTGCTCGAGATTCCCGATGTCGACCTCGGCGTGCTGCAGTTGTCTGGTCTCGTGTTGTCACCTCATCAGGTCTACGGGTCCTACGGTCACACCATCGACGACACACTGTCGGCACGGCTGACGGAGTCCGGAGTTGACATGTTCCTTTCCCACTACCGGGCGTAGAGCCGCCTGCGCCGCCCACCGGGAAATCATACCCCTTAACTGAACTCTACCGTACAGTTCAGTTAAGGGGTATGGTCCCTGACTGTCGGGCCATCCGACCCGGCGCGAGGGACGAAGGACCTCATGACAGAAGAGATCGCATACCGCACAGCGGCCTCGTTGCTCACTGCATTCACCACCGGTGAACTGTCCCCCGTGGACGTTGTCGATGCGCTTGCGGCCCGGATCGGACTACTCGACGGCAAGCTCAATGCCTTGGTGGCAAACGATTTCCAGCGGGCACGGGCCGCAGCCGCGGACTCTGCCGAGCGTTGGGGAAATGGGAGTGCCAGGCCCCTTGAAGGGTTGCCAGTGGTCGTGAAGGACCTGTTCGACACCGCAGGACTGCTCACGACGTACGGGTCCAAGATGTACGCCACCCATGTGCCGGTTCGCGATGCCGCGGTGGTCGCATCGATCAGAAAGGCGGGCGCGATCGTGCTCGGGAAGTCCGCTACGCACGAGTTCGCCTGGGGTATCACCACTGACAGCGCCTGGCGCGGTCCGACCCGCAATCCCTGGGCACCCGAGCGCATACCAGGAGGATCGAGCGGCGGCTCGGCAGCGGCGCTCGCAGCCGGGTACGCCCCTCTCGCGCTCGGAACGGATACCGCGGGCTCGGTCAGGATTCCAGCCGGCTTCTGTGGCGTGGCCGGGCTCAAGCCGACTTTCGGAACGCTCGCCAACGACGGGGCGTTCAGCCTCGCCCCCTCCCTCGACCACGTCGGGCTGATGGCCCGAACCGTTGCTGACGTTCGCCTCATGTGGGCGACGCTGGCCGGTGCGGGGCGTACCCCTCGCCGGCCACAGAGGCGACCGGTGGTAGGCGTCTGGCGGGATCTCGACCAGTCCCCGCTGGAACCTGCCGCAGCGCACGCGCGGGATGTCGCAGTCTCCGCGCTTCGGAGCGCGGGCGCCACGGTCGTCCGGCTCGGTGGCAGACCCTTGCCGGAGATCTACCGCACCATCGCCACGACGCTGCTGACCGAGGCGCTGACCGTCCACACAGAACTGAACCTGTGGCCCGATCGTCGTGGGGAGTATGGCGACGACGTGCGCGCGCGTCTGGAGCTGGCGGAAACCATCACAGCCACGGAACGTGCACACGCTCGCCGGGCCAGGCGTGCGCTCTGCGATGAGTTCGGCGGGGCCCTGGCCGAAGTCGACGCCATCATCTCCCCGATTTCCGCGGTCGGACCGGTCCAGATCGGCGTGGACGAGGCCGGCTACCGCGAGCAAGTGATCACCTCGACCGCGCCGCAGAGCCTGACGGGGCTGCCGGCACTGGCCGTGCCAGTCGGACTCTTCGACGGTATGCCGGTCGGAGTCCAGCTGACCGCCGGCCCGAACCGCGAACTGCCGCTACTCGACCTCGGCGCACTGCTGGAAGCAGCTTTGGGCCCCGCAGGACACCACCACCCGGCTCTTCCGCGTACCTGACCAAGCTCGTCAAACCCACTTTTCTGAATGGAGGATGCGATGCCACACATTCCGGGTAGCCATCACATCACAATGTCCGTCGGCAGTGCGCAGGACGACGTTGACTTCCATGTCAACGCTCTCGGAATGCGCTTCATCAAGCGCACCGTTCTCTTCGACGGGTCCATCCCCATCTACCACCTGTACTACAGCAATGCCGATGGGGACCCTGGTGCGGTACTCACGACCTTTCCCTTCCGCAAAGCCGGGATCCTGGGCCGCAGGGGCACCAATCAGGCCCGTGAGGTACTTCTCTCAGCACCGGCCGGGTCTCTGGACTTCTGGGCCGATCGGCTCGGGGACCACGGCGTCGAGTCCTCCACCACTGAGGTTTTCGACCGCCGCCGGCTGACGTTCCGCCATCCGTGCGGGATCGAGTACGCCCTCGTTGAGGCAGAGGCCGACAGCAGGCGCGGATTCACTGGGAGCGGTGTGCCCGAGCACTATGCCATCCACGGGATCTACGGCGTCGGCGTCCACGTTTCAAACCCTGACAACATGGTCGAGTTCACCACGAACCACCTGGGTGCGGGCGCGACGATCGAAGAAGGAGCCCGGGTCGCTCTCACCGTCGGCGAGCATGATGCCGGCGGTGCCGTCGAACTCGTGGTCAATCGAACCGATGACCCGGGAACGTGGATCTACGGCGAAGGTACGATCCATCACTTTGCCTGGAACGCCGAAACGCTGGAGAAACAGGACGAACTCAAGTTCGGCATGGAAGGTGCGGGTTACGTAGACATCTCGGAACTCAAGGACCGCAAGTATTTCAAGTCCGTGTACGTCCGATCGCCTGGCGGCGCACTGTTCGAGCTGGCTGTCACGCACAACGAGGGCGGCTGGACCTGCGACGAATCACCGAAGGAACTGGGCAGACGATTCCAACTTCCCAGCCAGTTCGAAAGCCGCAGGAATGAGATCTTCTCCCAGCTCGAACACATCGATATCTGATGGCGACATCGCCGTCGGTTCTGCCAATCTACTGTGGGCATCGGGGGCCTTCGACCTCCGTCGATTCATCAGGGGAACACACTCGCTTCGGCCATGCGGTGGCGCACCGCACCGACAAAGGAGTTCTGTGTTGACTGATACCTCGTCCAAGATCGCCGTGGAGACCAACGGCGTCAATCCAGTGGTCGACGCCGAACGCCGGGGAACGCCAAAAGGTCTGTTCGTCGTGTGGTTCTCGTGGAACGTGTCGATCCTCGGGATCGGCTATGGGATCTTCATCGTCGGCCTCGGCCTGAACGCGTGGCAGGCCATCCTCGCCGGGCTGATCGGCTACGCGGTCTCCACGATGCTTGTCGGCGTGCTGGCTGTCGGCGGCCCACGTACGGGACTACCGACCCTGACCCACACCAGATTTTCCTTCGGCGTGCAAGGGAACAAGTTCCCGACCTTTTGGGTCTACATCTCCAACCTGGGCTGGAAGGTCACCCTCCTCGCGTTGGCTGCGACCTCGGGTGCGAGCTTGTTGACCAGGTTGTGGCCGACGTCGTTTCCCAATAACGCGCACAACCACAAGGGTAACGTTCAGGCCATTGTCCTCTGGTTCGTGATCGCCCTCGTCGTGACCATGATAGTCGCGGTCGTAGGCCACCGATTGATCCTGCGCCTGGAGAACTGGATCGCCTGGATAACCGGTCTGATGACTGTCATCTTCATCATCCTGATCATTCCGAAGATAGATTGGGGCAAGCTAGGGAACGCCCAGGTCGGCTCCTTCAGCAGTTTCATCGGTGGTGTCGTCTTGGCCATGACCATCGTCGGCCTCGGATACCTCAACAATGGCGGTGACTTTGCCCGCTACCTTCCCCGGACGACGCCGGCCCGGTCGGTGATCGGCTGGACCGTCGTGGGCATCACGGTTCCTGTCACCGTTCTCCTGGTCTTGGGGGCGGTGATCGCGACGACAGATCCGGGACTGGCTCGGGTCGCATCCAATGATCCTATCGGGGCCCTCACGTCATTGCTGCCGCTCTGGTTCTTGATACCCTTCACCATCGTGATCGTGCTCTCGATGATCGCGGCCGCAGTCAATGGTCTCTATTCGTCGGGCCTGACGCTACTTGCCCTCGGGGTACCGTACTCGCGGGCGGCATGCACTGTGATGAACATGGTCGCGATCACAGCAGGCGCCTCGTACCTGCTGTTCGTATCCGATTCATTCCTGGCCACTTTTCAAGCCTTCCTTGCCATCATCTCGGTCGTCATGGGATCCATGGCCGCCATTCAGATCACGGACTTCCCGCGCCAGCGGAGGCTCGGCTGGAACACGGATCTGGCCCGGCCGAACGGTGAGGGGGGTCGAGCGGGCCGCTGGACGGCGCTGGTGTCCCTTGGGGTCTCGTGCTTCGTCGGGCTCGGGACCGTGACGTCATCCGATCCCTACATAGCCAAAATCACCGGGTTCCTGTTATCGGACAGTGCGGCGAAGTCGACCATCGGAACCTCCAACATCGGAGTCCTGATCGCGATGGTTGCGGCAGCGGGGCTGTACTCGATGTTCACCTACGTCTTGGGTATCGAACTGCCCGGCCGCCCCGCACCGGTAGCCGCAGCGGCCCAGCCGGACCCGAATCACCTCGCCTCTGCCACAGAATCTGTTGAAGGAGCATGACGTTGACCACGACGACAACGGACGAGGACCAGGCGCGCCAGCTCGACGAGCACGATCCGATGTCCACGCTGAGAGACCAATTCCACATCCCACCCGCGTCCGGCGGGCCCTTTGTCGAGGCGGCCTACATGGCGGGAAGCTCCCTGGGCCTCCAGCCGAGGTCCGCCGCCCGCGCACTGGCCGCCGAGCTGGAGACATGGGCGCAGTTCGGCGTGGCAGGACATGAACATCCGGCGCGCCCGTGGATGTCCTACCACGAGCTGCTTCGCGCTCCCACCGCTCGGCTGACCGGCGCCCTGCCCGCCGAGGTCGCCCTGATGAACTCGCTGACCGTCAATCTGCACCTGTTGATGGTGAGCTTCTACCGGCCCACAACGGAACGACACGCAATCCTGATCGAGGACAGCGCCTTCAACTCCGACAGTTACGCCGTACGGAGCCAGGCGGCTTTCCACGGCTACGATCCCGACCGGGCAGTGATTCGGCTACGTCCGCGACCGGGTGAGGACACGCTGCGCAGCGAGGACGTGATCGACTATCTGAATCGGGAGGGCCACAGGGTCGCCCTCGTCCTGTTGGGCGGCGTGAACTACTACACCGGCGAGCTGCTCGACATCCCGGCCATCACTCTGGCAGCGCAGGCTCAGGGGGCCGTCGTCGGCTGGGATCTTGCGCACGCTGCCGGAAACGTGCCCCTGCGCCTGCACGACTGGAACGTGGACTTCGCCGCTTGGTGCTCGTACAAGTACCTCAACGGTGGGCCCGGTGGGATCGCAGGCGCGTTCGTGCACGAACGGCACCTGGACGACACGTCCTTGCCGAAGTTCAACGGCTGGTGGGGTACTGACCCCAAGACCCGATTCGAGATGCGGCCCGGCTTCGACCACACTGCCAGCGCGGATTCTTGGCAACTGTCGAACACTTCGATCATGGCGGCCGCTCCCGTGCTGGCGTCGCTGCGCATCTTCGATGACATCGGCATGGAAGCCTTGCGGGGAAGGAGTGTCCGACTCACCAACTATCTGGAGGCCTTGCTGGACGAGCTGTGCCGGGACCCGAGGCTGACCATCATCACTCCCCGCGAACCAGCACAACGAGGCGCACAGATTTCGGTTCGCATCAAAGGCCTCGAGGCGGAGAAGGTCAGGGACGCGCTCCGCTACGAACACGGCGTCTACACCGATGATCGAAAACCGGACGTGATCCGCTTTGCGCCTGTCCCGCTGTACAACACTTTCCACGACTGCTGGCGTGCAGCGGCCGGGTTGGCCGATGTCATCTCAAAGCACTCTCAGTGAGCCCTCGGCCGACGCTGGACTCGACGGGTAGGAGCCGCGCCACCTTGGGCGGGCTCCTACCCTGTCTACGCCGCACTCCGCTACACGGATAGGCCGCCCTGCCCGGCAAGCGGCGATGTTCCGATCAAAGTCGGTGTGGCCAGAACTCCAACCGGGATACAGACCCCGCTCCAGGTCGACGGCGGCGAGCCGGTGCTGCTCCCCAACTAGTGTCTCGTGACTCTGTTTGCTTTACGTATGCCTGATGGTGTTGACAGTTGGCCATCCACGCCGTCAGCGAGATTCTCGGCCTCGCGCCGAAGCGGCCCGCTGTCCGGCTTGTGTCGCGAGCCTGGCTCGTCGCGGTCAGCGAGGCTGCGGTCGGCTGGATCCAGGAGGGGTACCCGTTCCCGGCCGACGACATGGTCGAGTTGCTGATGGCCGACCTACACGGTCGACCTGGCCCCGGCGTTGGCCGCCTTGGCGCGGCCTGGTGAGCTCGCTGCGGGTCCGGATCGCACGTGTACGGCCGGTGCGGTCATGCGCCGTCCGCAGTGATCGCCGGGGAAGGACACTGGATCGGTGAGTCCCAGATTAGGCACACCAAGTGCGCCGCCGGAATCACCGAAGGCTCCTGACCTTCACCTGCACTTTCGCGCTTCGCCGGGACGGTCCGCGTTCCACCCTGTTCGAGCGATCGGCGGATAGTACGGTTGCGTTTCTCCCGAGATCACGTTATAGTCATAGTACGAAACAGTTTCGTACTATTTGGAGGTCTCGATGCCAGCCGACACCGATGGGTCGACGGTCCGCCGCCCCAGGATGACTCAGGAGCGGCGGCTGGACCTGCTGAATGTCGTACTGGATGTGCTCGGCGAGGTCGGCTACGAGGCCTTGTCGATGGACGTCGTCGCCTCTCGGGCGCGTTGCAGCAAGGCCACGCTCTACCGGCTCTGGCCGGGCAAGCCGCAGCTTGTCGCGGCCGCGCTCTACGAAACGCGGCCGCTTCGGGTCGAGGAGATCGACACCGGCACGCTTCGCGGCGATCTGCAGACCATGGTCGGGGTGCTGGGGTCCTATGAGGACAGAGCAACGGCATTGTTCGCCGCGTTGGGGCACGCCGTGCTCGTCGACGAGGATCTCGGCAACGTGGTGCGCAAGTCGATGCTGGACCCGTGGTGCGCCGAGCTGATCGAGGTCGTCGATCGGGCGGTCAAGCGCGGTGAGCTGCCTTCCCGGCCGGCTGCGGCGGACTTCCTGCCGCAACTGCTGCTCAGCGCGGTGGTGACCCGCCAGATGTTCGAGGGCGGCCTCGCCGACTCCGATTACCACACCAGATGCATCGACGATGTGCTGTTGCCCGCGCTCATGCATTCCTGATCAACCCCGGTCAGGCGAACCCTTCTGGCTGCACAAGCCATGAGTCGCTGCCACCTGCCCGGATAACCGGCTCAGGCGGCTATAACAGCTGCCGAAAAACAGTCGTCGATAAGCAAAGGAGGCAGAACCTTGCCCGAACCACGCCTCACCCCACTGGAACCCGCCGAGCGCACGGCGGAACAACGTGAACTGCTCACCGGGATCTGGGGTGAGGACGCACCGAATCTGTTCAGTACGGTGGCGCGGCATCCGGCGCTGTACCGAACCTGGTTCCCCTTCTGCATGCAACTGCTGGCGCACTCGGTGTTCCCGCCCCGGGAACGGGAGCTGCTGATCATCAGAACCGCGTCGTTGTGCGCGAGCGCCTACGAACTCGAACACCACCTCAAACTCGGCGCCGAGGCCGGGCTGACCGATCGCGACCTCGCCGCGCTGACCGGCGACGCCTCGCAGGCCTGGACACTACGCGAAGCGTTGCTCGTCGCCGCGGCCGACGAACTGCATACCGGCCACACCATCACCGAAACCACCTGGCACGCGCTCGCCGAACTGCTGACCACCGAACAGCTCGTCGAACTGCCCATGTTGGTGGGGCACTACACCCTGCTCGCCGGAACGCTCCGATCGCTCGGGGTGCCCCTCGACACCGCGCCGGGATTCATCCACTAGACCATCAACCGAAGGAGGGCGTCATCATGCGCCTAGGAGTGATAGCCGATCGTTTGGTCCTCATCGACGGCGAGACGGCCGTCGACCTAGAACAGGCCAGCAAGGGCCGTTTCCCGGCCGACCCAGCGCAGCTGTTCGACCGCTGGGAGGCGCTGGTCGATTGGGCCGCCACAGCGGAGCTCGATGGTGAGAAGCTGCCGCTCACCGGGCTGCAGAACCCCGTCCCGGCACCGCGCCAGGTCTTCGGTATCGGCGCCAACTACCGCGACCACCTCGCCGAGGCCTCCGGCCGCACCATGGAGGAGCTCGAGGAGTTCCTGCCTAAGGACCCCCTGATCTTCACGAAGTTCCGCAACAGCCTTGCCGGTCCCGCCGACGCCATCCCGCTGCCCAGCCGCGACGTCGACTGGGAGGTCGAACTCGTCGTCGTGATGGGCCGTCCCGCCGAACGAGTGTCCGAAGAGGACGCCTGGAGCCACGTCGCGGGTCTCACCGTGGGGCAGGACATCTCCGAACGCGTCCTGCAGATGGCCGGCCCGGCGCCGCAGTTCTCGATGGGGAAGTCCTTCCCCGCCTTCGGTCCGATGGGTCCCGTGCTCGTCACCCCCGACTCCTTGGACGACCCTGACGATCTCGAGCTCGGCTGCACCCTCAACGGCCGGGTCATGCAAAAGAGCCGCACCTCCGACCTGATCTTCTCGGTCGCCGAACTCATCGCGTACATCTCCACCGTATGCCCGCTGCTGCCCGGCGACGTGATCTTCACCGGCACCCCGGCGGGCGTCGGCGCCTTCCGGAAGCCGCCTGTCTTCCTCAAGCCCGGCGACACTCTCGTCAGCTGGGTCAAAGGCATCGGCGAGCTGCACAACCCCGTCATCGCAGGCCACAGCTACACCGACGAAGGAACCAACTCATGACCACCACCGCACCGCAGCAGTTCGACGTCGGCGGAGTCCTTCTGCCGCGTCCGTTCAAGATCCGCCGCTTCGGCCACTTCGGTTTCAACCTGGACCGCCTCGACGACGCGATCACCTTCTATGTGGACCTGCTCGGATTCCGGGTGACCGACGAGATGAGCATCATCGACGAGGTGCCCCCCGAAGCGCGTGGCGCGGTGGCGAAGGTCGTCACCGACCCGCGGATGATCTTCACCAGCAACTCCGCCGACCACCACGCGATGCTGCTCGCGCACCGCAGCTTCGGCACCCTCATGGGCAACGACCGCGTCGCCAAGGACAACACACTCAGCCAGATCACCTGGCAGGTCGGCAGCCTGCAGGAAGTCGTGGACGCCGAGAAGTACCTGCGCGAACGTGACGTGCAGGTAGTCCGCATCGGCCGTGACATGCCCGGCGGCAACTGGCACGTCTATTTCCTCGACCCGGACGACAACACCGTCGAGCTCTACTACGGCATGGAACAGATCGGCTGGGAGCGCAAGTCTCGCCCACACGCGATGCACTATCGCGGCTTCGCCACCGCACCGCCCCTGCCCCAGCTGTCGGAAGCCGCCGAACTGCAGGACGCGGCGGACAAGGGGATCGACATCGACTCCGGCTGGACCCCGTCCGAGACACACCTGAAAGAGATCCACGATGTCGGCGGTGTCCTGCTGCCCCGCCCGTTCAAGGTCACCAAGCTCGGCCCGATCTCGATGTTCACCGACCGGATGGAGGACATGCTCACCTTCTACACCGAACTCCTCGGCTTCCAGGTCGTCGAAGAGACCGAGCATCTGGGCAAGCGCATCGTGTACCTGCGCAGCGGCACCGAACACCACACCTTCGTCCTCGCCGACAAGGCACTGCGCAGCCTGCTCGGGCTGAGCGAGCACACCTCGTGCCTCAGCATGGGCATGGAAGTAGGCAGCTACAGTCAGCTTCGCGCCGCGGTCGCCCACCTCGTGGAACACGGGCACACCTTGCTCGACACCATCCCCGCGGAGCTGCACCTCGGCATCGACTACGCGGCGCACCTCGTCGACCCCGACGGCCATCTCGTCTGCCTCTACTACTACATGGAACAGCTCGGCTGGGACGGAAAGCCCCGACCGCAGAGCCAACGCCGGGAGGTCACCGACCCGTGGCCCGAGACGCTCGAGCCGCTGTCGGACACCTACGCCGACCAGATCTTCATGGGACCGTTGGGCTGAGGCGATGACTGACAACACGATCGAACGACACGACTGCGACGTGATGATCGCGGGAGCTGGGCCGGTCGGGCAGGTACTGGCGCTGCTGCTCGCCCAGCAGGGACTCAATGTGTCCATTGTGGAACGCTGGGCGCAGCCCTACCCACTGCCGCGCGCGGTGGCGATCGCCCACGACGTCCTGCGTGTCCTGCGGCAACTCGACCTCGGCGAGGAACTGACCCCCCTGCTCGAACCCTGGGGACACGAAGGGCAGCACTTCAGTTTCGCCGACTCCTCGGGTGAGACCTTGGCGGAGTCGGGTTATCCGCTGGAGTCCGACTCCGGTTTCCCGCTGATGTCAGGTTTCTCCCAGCCGGATCTGGAACAGCTGCTCGAGGGGCGGGTGCAGGCCGAGCCGCTGATCGAGCAGTACCGGGGCTTCTCACTGGAAGAACTGTCCGCCGACGAGTCCGGCGTCACGGCCACCGTCCTTCCGCACACAGGCGCTGCCCTGGTCCACAACGGACGGCCACGTACCGTGCGGGCGGCCTTCGCCGTCGGCTGCGACGGAGCCAACAGCACCGTCCGGTCCCTGCTCGGTCTGGAGATGACCGACCTCGGCTTCGACCGCGACTGGCTGGTGGTCGACGTCCTCCCGCACACCCCGCCGACCTGGCTGCCCTACGCCTGCCAGCGGCTGGGACCGGCCCGGCCGACCACCCTCGTCCCGGCCGGCCCCGGTCGGCGGCGCTGGGAATTCATGATCATGCCCACCGACAGCCAGGACGACATCGACACCGACGACAACGCCTGGCAACTGCTCAAGCCTTGGGAGATTCACCCCGGCAACGCCGAGCTGGTCCGGCACGCGCTCTACACCTTCCGCGCCCGCTGGGCCGACCAGTGGCGCAGCGGCCGGGTGGTCCTGGCCGGTGACGCCGCCCATCAGATGCCGCCGTTCCTGGGCCAGGGTTTCAACTCCGGCATCCGCGACGCGGCGAATCTCGCCTGGCGGCTGGCTCTACTGGTCAACGGAAAGGGCAAGGAGTCCCTACTGGACGACTACGTCACAGAACGTCGCGCGCAGGTCTCGCAGATCGTCGAAGCGACCGTCGCCGTCGGCGGGCTGATCTGCATGACCGACCCAGAGCAGACCGCCCAGCGCGACGCCCAGCTCAGAAGCGCCGGCGCCCAGGGGACACAACACGTGCTCACGGACTGGACCTTGAGCGGCGGCACCCTCCGCGACGACCAGATCGGCGGCAAGCTGGGACTGCAGGCCACTGTCAGCACGCCGACGGGGTCCGCGCTGCTCGACGACGTCGTGCCGCCGCCGGGCTTTGTCCTGCTCGGGCGCGACAGTGACCCCGCCGAGCTGCTCTCCCCGGCCCAGCGCGCGACCTGGCATCGACTCCGCGGCCGCAGTGTCCACTTCGGACCCGGCGGCTTGACCGACGCCGAAGGCAAGTACGCGCAGTGGTTCGACCGCCTGAACACCTCGGTTGTCCTGATCCGCCCCGACTTCCAGGTGTTCGGCGGTGTCCCCGACCCGGGCGCCACCGGCGAACTGGTCGACCAGTTGGCCGGGCACGCCCTGGCCCTAGACTGAACGGATCCAGATATGAACAAGATCGCCTTCGGAGAACACTTCCTCCTGCCCGAGTTCGACGAGTACTTCCACACACTCGCGGAAGGCGTCTCCAGCGAGTCCTCCGACAAGGTCCTGCCGAAGTTCTGGGACCTGGACACCGCCCGGCTCGCCGACATGGACACCATGGGTATCGAACGTTCGGTGCTGTCCTGCTTCAACTACGGCAGCGTCCAGCTAGACCTGGATCCGGTCCGGGCAGTCGAGATGGCGCGGCGTATGAACGACATTCTCGCCGAACGCGTCGAGAAGCATCCCGACCGCTTCTCGGACTTTGCCGCCCTCCCGCTGCAGAATCCCGATGTCTCAGTCACGGAGTTCCGGCGTTGCGTGACCGAACTCGGCTTCCTCGGCGCCATGGTCAACGGGCACACCAGGGCCACTACCTGGACGAGCCGCAGTACTGGCCGCCCTGGGAAGCAGCCGAAGAGCTGAATGCCCCAATCTATCCTGCACCCATGGTCCTCGCCAGCGGATCAGCTCAAGGCCTACGACAGCGCCTTCGAGGGTCTGGAGAAATGCGGGTCCGAGGTCGAACGGGTAGGCGGAGTCCTGAGCGAACCCGATCTCGAGAAGCTGTACCACGAGAACGCGAAGCGAATCTTCACGTTGTAAATCCCTTGGTTATGGGTTCGAGTCCCACACGACCCGCCAGTTGGCGTCAGCGGGGGCGGATCCCGTCGAGCACCATCTGCACCAGCCGGGCCCGCCGATCCGGGTCGGGCGGCAGCTGCCCGTCCACCCAGGCGATGGCCGCGCACAGGTGCCGCACGTCATCCGCGTCGGCGTCCACGCGGAGCGCGCCGGCCTCGGCCGCCCGGCGGATCAGTGCCATGCCCACCTCGATCGCCCGCCAGCAGATGCTGTGCTCGTCAGCGACCGCCGGCGGACTTGCCAAAGTCCGCGCTAGTCCCTCGTACCTGCCGCTCTGCTCGATATAGGCATCCAGCCAACGGTGGGCCGCCCCCAGCAGATCCGGCTCGTCGAGCAGCTCGACGCCGAGCCGGTGCAGCTCGGTCAGGCCGTCGTCCATCACCGCCAGGACCAGCTCGTCCCGGCTCGGAAAATGGCGGTACAGCGTGCCCGGGCCGACCCCGGCAGCGCGCGCGACATCCTCCAGCGACGTGGTGACGCCGTGCCGGCCGAACGCGTCGCGGGCGGCAGCGATCACTGCACGCCGGTTGCGTGCCGCGTCGGCACGCAACGGACGCTCACTCGATCCGGTAGCCACAGCACCCTCCTCAAAACCCGAAGTAGACAACCGGAGGCTACCTCCGTATATACTAACCGGAGTCCGCCTCCAAATACTACCCAAGGAGCTCAGGCATGCGAATCAGTCCCTTGTCCAGGAACGGCCGTCGTAACGGGGTCACCTCATGAGGCCGACCGGCGTTGGCGTGTGGAGTGGGCAATTGCGCTTCGGCGATCCAAGCAAGGCCGCTGAAGCCGCCGCGGAACTCGATGAACTCGGCTTCACCGCGCTGTGGATCCCCGATCAGGGCGGACCAGTGTTCGAATCGGTGGAAAACCTGCTGAAAGCCACTGAACACACGCTGATCGCGACCGGGGTCCTGAACCTCTGGAAGCACGACCCCGTAGACGTCGCCGCGGCCTACGCCGAGCTTCGCGCGGCCTACGCCGACCGGTTCCTGCTCGGTATCGGCGTGAGTCAGGCCTCGGTGGTCGACGCGGCGGAACCCGGCCGGTTCCGGAAACCGATGGCCGCGATGCGCGCCTTCCTCGACGACCTCGACGCCGCACCGGTCCCGGTGCCGAGCGACCACCGGGTACTCGCCGCGATCGGCCCGAAGATGCTGAGTCTGTCGGCCGAGCGGGCCGCCGGCGCGCATCCTTATCTCGTCACCCCGGAAGGCACCCGCGACGCCCGCGAAGCACTCGGCACCGGACCGCTGCTCCTACCGGAACAGACGGTCGTCCTCAGCGACAACGCCGACGAGGCACGCACCATCGGCCGGCAGTTCCTGAGCTATTACCTGCCTTTCGCCAGCTACGCCAACAAGATGCTGCAGTCGGGGTTCACCGCCGACGACGTCGACACCATCAGCGACCGGCTCGTCGACGCGGTGATCGCCTGGGGTGACGAAGACGCCATCATGCGCCGCGTCGACGAACACCTGTCGGCCGGCGCCGACCACGTTGCCGTCCAGGTGCTGACCGGCGACCCGGCGGGGTTCCCGATGCCGCAGTGGCGTCGGCTGGCAGCAGCACTCGGTGCTGCTCGCCCAGGACTTCAGCCCTGCCAGATGCCCACAAAGAAGACGCCCAGCCCAACCCCGTAAGGCTGGAAACCCTCTTGATTCCGCCGTCACCGATCCGATCGTCCTCGTGTCGTTTGACGACCGTGCCCAGTTCTCGTTCCTCAGCCACCATCGTCCTGCGGATCCCGTAGACAGGTCCAGGGGCACGATCCGCTCGAGAATGGCCACGTACTCCCCCGACGCACGACCGGTCACATCGCCCTCGACGTCGGCGAGCGCGCCCACGGCGACTCCAGCAACCGCTCAGCTCTGATTCTTAGGTGGATGGAACTCCTCAAACATCAACTCGTAGCCGTCCGGGTCGAGGCCATAGAAAATTCGTGCCCAGAACACGTCCTCGGGCGCCAGCGTCACCCGCAACCCCTCGCGCCGCCACAGGTCATAGACCCCATCCACATCCTGCGTCGGCACAGTCAACACAAACCCGCCACCGAGCGGCCCGTTCTTCGCGGCATCTCCCCGCTCGGCATTGTGATAACCATGGCCATACCGATCCGACAGGATCAGCCACGTATGCCCCAACGTGAGATACCGAAGATTCGGCTGATCCTCATGGGGAATTTGCTTGAACCCGAGCTTCAGATAGAGAGCGCAGGACCGGTCAAGGTCACGAACCCGCAAGCCGATCTTCAACTGCCTCGCACCTGGCACGAACCCGTGCACCTCCACACCGATCCAGCGTGTCACCGACCCGAGCCAGGGTGCCACAAGCAGGCCGCCGCAAAAAAAGCCGCTCAGCGACCCCTGCACGACGTCACCAACACGCCACAGACATCACATATCGCGACTGTAGTACCTCGGGAACACGCACGATGCTCCTTGATGCGCCTGGAGTTGGTTGAACAAGTGTCGAGCGTGAGCCATAGGGAGGCAGGCCCGATTCAATGAAGGTCGTCCTGGGCGTTCCCTTTGCGGACCAGGTATCCCCAGCCGGCGCGCAGTTGGCCCGGATTCCACACCTGCTCGCGTTTGAAACGCGTCTCCGCCTCGTCCGACCACCGCACCGGTCCGCCCGCGGCCATTGCCATGAGTTGGGTGCGGCAGGCGCGTTCGAGCAGTACCGCGTACATGACCGCGGATTCGATGTCCGGACCGGCGGTCGCCGCGCCGTGGTTGGGAATCAGGATTCCGTTGGCCTCGCCGAGACGTTCGGCGAGTGCCTTGCCGAGCTCCGGGGCGGCGATGAGGGCACCAGTGTCGGTGAAGCGCGGCAGCTGCGGATGGGCGAACGGAACCGCGTCGTGCGACAGTGCCTTCAGGTCGACCTCGAGCGAGGCGAACGCGGCCAGCGCCGGGGCGTGGGTGTGCACGACGGCGCCGACATCCGGGCGAGCCGCCATGATCTCGGTGTGAATCGGGTATTCCAGGTGGCGTTTGCCGGTGCCCTCCAGCACCGCCCCGTCCGGGGCGACCAGGACCACCCGGTCGTCGTCGATCTCTTCGAAGCCCCAGCCGGATGCCTTCATCCAGGCTCCGCGCCCGTCGGGGTCGCGGACCGAGGCGTGGCCCCAGACCATGTCGCCGAGTCCGGCCGCCGCCAGCGCTCGGC
>NZ_JAODNM010000101.1 GCF_025464955.1 Amycolatopsis sp.
CCCTCGACCCGTTGGCGAAGCCGCACTCGACGAAAGAGGAAGGCCGCGACACCCGCAGCCAATGGGAACGCCACGCCGACGCCCTCGTCGATCTGATCCGCCTCGCGATGACGGTGGACGAGATCCCGACCCATGGTGGTGACCGTGTCCATGTGGCGATCACCGTGGACTACGAAACGCTGAAGTCCGGGATCGGGACCGCGATGCTCGACTATGGCGGCGCCATCAGCGCCGCGGAAGCCCGCATGTTGGCGTGTGATTGCAAGCTCATTCCCGCTGTTCTCGGCATGGATAGTGAGCCGATGGACTTGGGTCGGTCCAAGCGATTCATCACTCCCGGGCAACGCTGCCGTCTCGTCATGCGAGACCGCGGCTGCGCCTTCCCCGGTTGTAATAAACACGCGAAACACACTGAGGGTCACCATATTGTTTTTTGGGCGGATGGTGGCCAAACTAATTTTGAAAATCTCACCCTACTGTGCTGGCGTCACCATAGGTTGGTTCATTGTGGTGGTTGGGAAGTGCGGATGGGTGGTGACGGGAGACCGGACTTCATCCCGCCCGCTTATCTCGATCCGCTTCGAAGACCCAGGCGAAATACCATGCACGTGTAACAGAATACCGACCCCATGCCAGGGCTCGTGAGTGCCGCGACCGGATCATCCGGCCGCGACACTCACGAGCCCTGACTGCGTTCCCGGCTTTCGCAACTCGCCGTCGAGTTGCTAACGCCGACAGCGGTACTGAATCGGGCACAGCGAGCTTCAGTGGTCACATCGGCACCAGTGGCACCGATGGCACCGCAGCGGTACGGACGCGGCGCTCGGATCCGTGCCGCGCCCTTCGCTGCCCCTGTCTTTGCTTCAGTAGACCGGCGTCCAAAGCTCGAAGCCGCCAAGATCGCAAGTCGCCGTCGAGTTGCGGTGGGCGCTAGGTCCGCATGCCTCGCCAGAGTAGGTCGGTGAGGCGTTCGGTTTGGCTTTGCCAGTCTTCGCTGGGGCTGAGGTACAGCAGGCCGCCCAGCGCCCGCAACACGATCAGCGGGTCCAGATCGGCGCGGACCGAGCCGGCTTGGACGTTGGCTTCCAGCAGGGTGGAAATCGCGCTCCGCATGGCTTCCGACGCGCTGGCGAACAGTTCCTTCGGTGAGGTCGGGGCGGTGCGGAGAGCATTGGCCAGACCACGCTTGGTCATCATGTACCGCGCCAGGTGGCCGGTCCACACGCGGAAAGCCTGTTCCGGGGTGTGCTCCTCGAGCAGGCTCGGCACGACGTCGACGAGGTGCTGTACTTCGCGCCGGTAGACGGCCAGGACGAGCGCGTCCGGGGTGGGGAAGTGCCGGTAGACTGTTCCGACGCCGACTTCCGCGGTTCTGGCTATGGTGTTGAACGAGACCTCACCGGTGGTGGTCAGGGACTCCAGTGCCGCGGCGAGGATACGCTCGTGGTTGCGGCGCGTGTCCGCGCGGCGGGGACTGACTGCTCCCGTCGTCATCGTCCCTCCCGGTGTTGTAGTGCGGGCGTGTTGTAGTGCAGGCGTGGGGTAGTGCGGGCGGCGGACCTGGAGTAGCTCCTGACCTGCCTGTCATTGCCAAGCCGACGGGGTTCGGCTATCGTCGGCTTAAGCGGATAGGTATCCGGTTCGGCCCTCTCGGGAAAGAAATCTGGTGGACATCTCCCTCGAAGTCAATGGTAAGACCGAACAGTTGAGTATTGATCCCGGTGTGACGCTGCTGGACGCGTTGCGGGAACGCCTCGACATTACCGGCCCCAAGAAGGGCTGCGACCGCGGTCAGTGCGGCGCCTGCACGGTGCACGTCGACGGCAGGCCGGTGCTGGCGTGCCTGACCTTGGCGGCGACTGTGCACCGTCCGGTCACCACGGTGGACGGACTGTCCACAGGCGACCAGCTGCACCCGGTCCAGCAGGCCTTTGTCGACCAGGACGCGCTCCAGTGCGGGTTCTGCACCTCCGGCCAGGTCATGTCGGCCGTCGCGGCGATCGAGCAGGGGGTCGAAGGCCCCCGGGAGGTCCGGGAGTTCATGTCGGGCAACATCTGCCGCTGCGCCGCGTACCCGAACATCATCGCGGCCGTCGAACAGGCAAGGCGGGTCGATGCGTCCCTTTGAACTGACTGCTCCCACCACCATCGAAGACGCTCTCTCCTCGACCGGCACCTTCCTCGCCGGCGGGACCACCCTTGTCGACCTCATGAAGCTCAATGTCCTGACGCCGCAGCATGTCCTGGACATCAACGCGCTGCCGCTGCGAGGCATCGACACCCACGACGGCCTGCGGATCGGCGCGCTGGAGCGGATGAGCGACCTCGCCCGGCACCCCGGGGTGTACCCGGTGATCTCCGAGGCCCTGCTGCTGAGCGCTTCCCAGCAGTTGCGCAACATGGCCAGCATCGGGGGCAACCTGCTGCAGCGCACCCGGTGCGGCTATTTCCGTGACATCGCCACGCCCTGCAACAAACGCGAACCTGGCAGCGGCTGCTCGGCCATCTCGGGGGCCAACCGCATGCACGCCGTCCTGGGTGCGAGCGACTCGTGCGTCGCGACGCACGCCAGTGACGTGGCGGTCGCCCTGGTCGCGCTGGACGCGGAGATCCGGCTGGTCAACGCCGAGGGATCCCGCACAGTCCGGCTGGCGGACTTCTACCGCCTGCCGGGTGCCACTCCCGACGTGGAGAACGACCTGCGGCCCGGTGAGCTGATCACCGAGGTCGTGGTTCCCCGGCTGGACTGGGCCCAGCGCTCCACCTACGTCAAGGTGCGGGACAGGCAGTCCTACGAGTTCGCGCTCTGTTCGGCCGCGGTCGCCCTGGACATCCAGGACTCGCACGTCGTCGACGCCCGGGTAGCCGTCGGCGGGGTGGCCACCAAGCCGTGGCGCCTGACCGGCGTCGAGGAAGCCCTGCGTGGCGCACCCGCGACCGCGGAAGGTTTCGAGGCCGCCGCGTCCGTGGCTGCCGACGAGGCCAAGCCGTTGTCCGACAACAGCTTCAAACTGTCCCTGCTCAAGCGGACCGTCGTCCGCGCACTGCTCGAGGGGAGTCGTCGATGACCAGCCGGGTGGACGGTCCACTGAAAGTCACCGGGCGGGCCAAGTACGGGGCGGACCACAACCTCCCCGGGATGGTCTACGGGTACGTCGTCCTCAGCACGATCGCCAACGGCGAGATCGAGGCCATGGACATGACGGGGGCCAAGAGCTCCCCCGGGGTGGTCGGCGTGTATTCGCCGTTCGACCCGCTGGAACTGAAGCCGGCGATGACCCCGATCTTCGGTGAGACCTGGGTTCCCTTGCAGAACAAGGAAGTCGCGTACTACGGCCAGCCGATCGGGCTCGTCGTGGCCGAGACGTACGAGCAGGCCAGGGACGCGGCGATGGTCGTCGAGGTCTCCTACCATCGGCGTCCGGCGGTGACCTCGCTGGAGGATGGCCTCGCCTCCGCCGAGGATGCGCCCGAGTCCCGTGGTACGCCCTCGTCGCTCTCCGTTCTCGCCCCCGATGTCGAGTCCATCGAGGACGCGCTGGAAGCCAGCCCGGTGGTGTTCGAAGCCACCTACCGCACCGCGACCCAGAACCACGCCGCGATGGAGCCGCATTCGGCAGTCGCCGTGTGGGACGCGGGCCAGGTGACGGTATACAGCGGCAACCAGGGCGCCAACATCCAGGCGATGGAGCTGGCCAGTGCGCTGGGCGTCGAAATGTCGTCGGTGCGAGCCATCAACCCGTTCGTCGGCGGAGCGTTCGGAGGCAAGGGCCGGACGTCGACCCCGGCGTTCCTGGCGGCCGCCGCGGCGCGGACCCTGGATAAGCCGGTCAAGATCGTGCTGAGCCGTGAGCAGGTCTTCACCGCGACCGCGGGCCGTGCCGCGACAGTGCAGAAGCTCACCCTCGGCGCAAAAGAGGACGGCTCGCTGACAGCGTTGCGCCACGACTCCTGGTGCAGCGTTCCGATCGACCGGTCCTTTGTGGAGCCGACCTCGCACGGCACGTCCAAGGAGTGGTACAGCACCCCGAATCTGTCCATCAGCCAGAAGATGGTGCCGCTGAACATCCCGCTGACCACGTTCATGCGGGCGCCGGGCGAGGCCCCCGGGTCGTTCGCGCTGGAGAGCGCGATGGACGAGCTGGCGCTCAAGCTGAACATGGACCCGATCGAGCTGCGCCTGCGGAACAACTCGACGGCGCCGCCCGGCAACGACCTGCAGTGGTCGAGCAAGCATGTCGACGAGTGTTACCGCATCGGCGCGTCCCGCTTCGGCTGGGCGGACCGCTTGCCCGGCGGTCGCACCGATGGCGACTGGCTGGTCGGGATGGGCATGGCCACCGCCATGTTCCCCGCCCTCCGCTTCCCTGCGTCGGTCGAAGTGACCCTGCGGGACGACGAGACGGCCGTGGTCGGGACAAGCGGTGCCGACCCGGGCACCGGTCTGCTGACCGTACTTTCCTTGGTGGGCGCGGAATCGCTGGACATCTCGCCGGATCGCATCACCCCGCTGCTCGGCGACTCGGCCCTGCCGCCGGGCGGTATGTCCGGCGGTTCGACCGCGACGGCGAGCGCGGGCTCGGCGGTCATGATCGCCGCGGCTCAGGTGCTCGACGAGCTGCTGGCCCTGGCTTCGGCGCCGGGCGCGCCGTTCGAGGGCATGGAGGTCACCTACGCGGAAGGCCGGGTGCACGGCGACGCTCTGGACATGACCTTCGGCGAGGTGCTCCGCGCGGCGAACCGTACGTCGCTCTCCGCGATCGGCTCGTCGGCGCCGGGGGAGGAGCTGACGAAGCACTCGTTCAGCTCGTTCGGCGCCCAGTTCTGCGAGGTGCGGGTGCACCGGCTGACCTGCGAAGCCCGGGTGTCGCGCATGCTCGGAGTCTTCGACGCCGGCCGGATCATCAACGCCAAGGCCGCACGCAGCCAGATGATCGGCGGCATGATCTGGGGTGTGTCCGCGGCTCTGCACGAAGGTATGGAGATCGAGGAGAACGGCAGGCTGGCCAACGGTGACTTGGCGGGCTACCTCCTGCCGGTGAACGCCGACATCTCCGAGGTCGACGTCCACTTCGTGCAGTACCCGGACACCTTGCACAACCCCGTCGGAGCCAAGGGTATCGGCGAGATCGGCATGGTGGGCATGGCGGCGGCGGTCGCCAACGCCATCCACAACGCCACCGGCGTGCGGATCCGGCACATCCCGATCACGATCGAGGATCTGCTGGAGTAGCTCGTTTGATCAAGCCCCGCAGAGCTTGGCCAGCTGGTTGCCGGCGAGCAGGAACCCGCCGACCCCGTAGGCGGCGGTGGAACCGGCGGTGACCGGCTGGCTCGAGCCGGGTTCGGAGCCGACACCCTGCACGTAACCGAGGGAACCGTTGGCCTGGACCGACGTGGTGGCCATCGCCTTCCAGGCTTTGGTCACCACCGGGGCGTAGGTCGCCGCGTCCAGGACCCCGTGGTTGATTCCCCAGCTGAGCCCGTAGGTGAAGAACGCGGTGCCGCTGGTCTCGGGGCCGGGGTACTGGGTGGCGTCGCCGAGGTTGACCGGCCAGAAGCCGCTGGGTTGCTGGGCGGTTTTCAGCGAGGCCGCCATCTGCTGCATGGTCTGCACATACTCCGCGCGGTGGGGATCGGTCGACGGCAGCACGTCGAGTACGCGGGCGAGCGCGGCCAGCGCCCAGCCGTTGCCGCGGGACCAGTAGATGTTCTTCCCGGTGTAGCCGCCGTCACGCCACCACAGGTGCTTGTTCGCATCCCACAGGCCCCGGGTCTGCTTGGTGTTGTGGAACAGCGCGTACATCTTGTCGAAGTAGGCGGTGTTGTTCTTGATGACGCCGAGTTTGGCGAAGTCGGGCATGGCCATGAACAGCGCGTCGACCCACCACCAGTCGTCGGTCGCGGGCCGGTTCACCATGGTCAGCACGCTCTGGTTGATTTGCGCGATATCGGTCGCCGGGTGGGCCGCATCGGCGTTGTAGAGCTCGATGTAGGTCTGTCCGGCAGCCTGGTCGTCGGCACCCGTGTCGGAGCCGCCTCCCGCCAGTGCGAATTTGGCGGTAGTGGCCCACTTCTGCGCGTAGGACGAGTACTGCTGGCTTCCCAACGTGGCCGCCGCCGCCAGGTCACCGGTGAAGTAGGCGCCGGTGATCCAGCTCCGGTCGGTGGGGTTGGCGTGGTGGGCGATCCAGTAGTCGTTGACCCGGGCCATCGTCGTGCCGATCCCCGTGGGACACGACGCGGGCGGGGCGGCGACGGTGACGGCAGGGGACTGGGCGTCAGCCGTGGTCACGGTACCTGCGGTGAGCGCACAGGCCAGGCCGAAGGCGAGGGCGGCGGAGGAGCGGAACGTCGTTGTTCGCATGGTGATCCCAGTCCCTGAAGTGTTCACATACCTGAATGGTGAACACGCCTGTGATTCCGGTAAGTCCAGGAACGATAAGGGCGACCGCGTCGACGGGTCAAGTGGTCTACACCAGTTGGCGCCCGGCGGCCGTGATGCGGCAATGCCTGGAACTTGAGGGTGGTCGGGGCGGTTCCTAGTTGAGTGCGCCTTACGCCGTGAAGGTGGCCTTCACAGCAGGTCACAACTCGCTTAAGCCTTGCCGAGCAAGCTGCGCACGTGCTGGATGATCTCGTCGTTGGCGTAGGCGTGCCCGGCGATGCCCCAGCCACCGGGGACGGCTTCGGTCAGCGACACCCAGGTGCGTTCCGCGAGTGACGGGTCGCCGGCGGCTTCGGCGACGAGCGCGGTGATGTCCTTGACCACGCCGAGTTGCTGGTCGCGGTCGAGGGCGCCCGCGTTGGTCGTCACCTGCACCCGGACGTGGTGGCTGCTGCCACCGGCGTCGGAGAACGCGTCGGCGGGCAGTTCGTGGATGAACGCGGCGGTGTTGTCGGTGAAGAAGGGGATCGGCGGGACCTTTTCCCAGCGCATGATCGTCTGGGCGAGTTCCTGGGTGAGCTTGTGTTTGTCGCTGATCGCGCCGGCCGGGGCGTATACGTCGATCATGGGCATGGCTGAGGGTCCTTCCAGAACGGGACTGTCCGGCATTCGGATGTCGAAGCAGAGCCCCAGTCTCTGCCGCACCCGGCGGCGCCGTCACTCGTCTGTCCAGATGAGATTTACCGCGTCCCGATCGCCGGTCAGGGTCTCGTCAGGTAGGCGTGCGCCAGTTGCACCCGTGAGTGGACGCCGAGTTTGGTGAACACGGCACGGAGGTGGGTGGCGACCGTGCTCGGCGAGACGAAGAGCTCGGTCGCGGCCGCCCGGTTGGAATGGCCCCCCGCGACGAGCTCGGCGACCCGGTTTTCGGCGGTGGTCAGGGCGCCCCAGCCGTCGGCCGGCTTCCGCGGTGCCGCGGATCGGCGTGGACGCGCACCCCTCGGACGCAGGACGTCTTGGACTCGGCGGGCCGCGCCGTGGGCGCCTGCCGCCTGGTACAGGTTTGCCGCTTCGGCCACAGCGGCTGCCGCGTCGGGGTGTCCCGCCAGTGCCAGCCCGTAGTCGGTCAGTGCCGCGGCCAACACCAGCGGACGTGGACTCGACCGCAGGGTTTCGACAGCCGTGGCTAGGGCGTCGACATTACCGCTGACCAGCCCGTCGAGGTGGAGGGCGACACCGACCGCCGTGGGCACCCCCGGGTTCTGCTCCGCGAGCCGGCGGCCACTTGCGGCGACGTCGTCGGCGAGTCCGATGGCGTCCGTGGCCAACGCGACCCGGACGACCTCCACCAGCCACGCGGGCTCCCACCGGCAGCGGTGCAACTGGGTCGGGACCTCGCTCAGCGCCGCCCGGGCCGTCTCGACCGCGCGGTCCGGATCGTCCTCGGCCACCGCCAGCCAGAAGCGGAGGACGTCGAGCAGCGCCGAGTGGGTGGGGTCGTCGCCGCCGGGCCGGGCTTCGAGCCGCACCAACTGGTCGCGCAGGACCGTGAGATCACCGCGCAGGTAGGCGATCCGGCCCAGCACCAGCCTGGCCTCGGTGTGGAAGGCGCATTCCTCGAGCTCTTCGCACAGCTGGAGGAAGGTCAGTGCGTGCGACTCCGCTTCGGCGAGTTCGCCGAGGTGATAACTCTGCCAGAGTTGCGCGAACCGCAGGGCGTACAGGTCGGCCGCGCCGCCTCGTTCCCGGATATCGGCCTGCGCGACCTCAATCATCCGGGCGCTCGAGCCGGGGCGGTCCAGCAGTAGCAGTGTGAGCATCTCGTTGACCGAGTACGGCCACCTGCTCAGCATCCGCATCTGCTCGTAGTGGTCCAACGCCGTGGCGAACTGTCCCTCGTTGCGCGCGACTTCCCCGAGCGCCCACCGTGCGGTCAGCTGGATGCCGGTGTCCGCCGAGCGCCGGCCCTCGGCGAGGGCCTCGTCGGCAAGTTTTCCGGCGCCGGCGGTGTCCTCTCTGGACAGTGCAAGCGCGAGCTGTGCGCTCAGGACGGCGCGTTGTAAGTCCGACAGTTCCGGTGCGGTGAGGAGGTATTCGGCCCGGCGGCGCAGTTCGCGCAGCAGGCCCATATTCCACAGTGGACGGGTGAGCCGGAGCTGAAGGCGGACCGTCGTGGTGATGGTGGAGCAGTGCGCGAGCAGCCGGTCCGCCACGGCCATGGTCGACTCCGCGTACTGGCCGCGGGACATGATCGCCATGGCGCGCTCGCCGACGGGCAGCCAGTCGTCGTCGGTCTCGCTGAGCAGCTCGAACGCCTTTGTGATCAGCTGGACGGCCATCACCGGCAGCGCCACGGCGAGTTCGTTCGCCGCCGCGCGCAGCACGGCCACCGCCTGGGCGTCGCCGGCTTCGGCACTGACCAGGACGTGCGGAGCGGCTTCGAGAAGTCGGTGGTCGCCGGTCTCCAGCAGCCGCTTGGCCGCCGCGCGGTGCAGTGCCTTGCGCACTGAAGGTGGCACGTCCTCGTAGACCGCCTGGCGGAGGAGGTCGTGCACGAACGCGATCTCGCGGCCGTCGTCGGTCAGGATGCCGCCGCGGATCAGCGGCTCCAGGTGGGACAGCGCCGCGAGCGTGCTGGACTCGCCGGTCAGCGCGACCGCGTCCTCGAGCGTGAACGAACGGCCCAGCACCGCGCCGATCCGCACGAACCCGAGTGCGGTCGGGGGCAGGGGCGCCAGCGCAGCTCGGACACCGTCGACCAACCCGGTGGGCAGGCCGCCGGGCGTCGCGGCGGTGTCCCGGGATTGGGTGGCGAGGCCGTCGAGCAGCTGGACCGCCAGGAACGGACTGCCGCCCGCGTCCGCCAGCAGGTCCCGGACCTCGCGGCCCGGCGTGCGGCCGAGGCGGTCCACCGCGAGTTCTTCGATGGCTTCGGTGGGCAGTGGGCCTAGCTCGAAGGTCTCGACCGGCAGATCCCGGGGCGCGGCCTCGACGAGCCGCGTGACCGCGTCCGCCGGGCCAGGCCGGGTCGCGAGCAGCCAGACCACGGGTGCGTGGGCGAGCCTGCCCGGCAGGACGCGCAGGGCGAACAGGCTCAGCTCGTCGGCCCACTGCAGGTCGTCGACGATGACGAGCACCGGGGTGCGGCGCGCCCGCTCGGCCACTGCGCCGGCCAGGCTGTCGACGAACCACACGTGCCGGTCGTAGAGCGGGGCCAGGTCGGTGAACGTCGTGCCGGACAGCAGCGGCGCCGGCCCGGAACGCAGCGCGACCAGCAGCGGCGCCATCGGCGCTACCTGGCCGTTGTCCTCGGCTTTCCCAGCGCCTACGGCGAAACCGGTCCGAGCCGCGTGCGCCGCGGCGGCGTCGAGCAGGGCGGACTTGCCGATCCCGGCGACTCCCGAAACTCCGACAACGGCACCGCGGGCGGTCTCCTTCGCGGTGTGCAGTACCGCGGCGATCCTGGCCAGTTCTTCGGTTCGGCCCCGCAGTGCGGTGGTGGGTGGGTGGTCGGCCACGCGTACTCCTGCCTCAGCTGGGTTGTGGCAGCCTAGCCTGGGCGCGCAGTGCTTTATGTGACGCACATCACTCTTTCGTGCCGACGGGTTTTCCGTTGTCGGCGGGTCTTGATGTGGACCGAACCCGAACCCACCCCCGGAGTGCCTGATGTCCGTTTCCTTCCAGACCGCCGTCGTCACCGGCGCCAGCCGCGGCTTCGGCCGTGCGATCGCCGCCGCCCTCGTCGCCGCCGGCACCAACGTCGTCGGTATCGCCCGAGGCGAGCAGGACCTGCGCGTCGTCCACGACGAACTCGGCGAGGGCTTCACCCCTGTCGCCGCCGACGCCACCGACGAAGCCCTCGCGCAGGACGTGATCCGCGAGCACCGTCCCAGCCTGCTCGTCCTCAACGCCGGTGTCGCGCCGCTGATGGCGCCCATCCACGAGCAGACCTGGGAAACCTTCAGCCGCAACTGGCACGTCGACACCCGGCACGCCTTCACCTGGACCCGGGCGGCGCTGCGGGAGCCGCTGGAACCGGGCAGCGTGGTCGTCATGATGTCGAGCGGGGCCGTCCTGGTCGGATCCCCGCTCAGCGGTGGTTACGCCAGCGCCAAGGCCGCTGTCCGGTACATGCGCGGGTACGCGGCCGACGAGTCGGTGCGGGCCGGGCTCGGCATCCGGTTCGTCACGCTGCTTCCGCAGTTGACTCCGGCCACGGGCCTCGGCACCGCCGGCGTCGCGGGTTACGCAGCACGCCAAGGCGTCGACCCGGATACGTTCGCCGAAGGCCTGCAGCCGATCCTCACCCCGGACCAGGTCGCCAAAGCCGTCATGGAGCTCGCCACCGATCCCGACAGCGCGGCGGAGTACCAGGTCAGCGGTGCCGGACTGCGCGCGCTCGGCTGAGCCGGCGCCTACCTGGGCCGACTAGCATGAAGGCCGTCGCACCACCGGGAGAAGCCACGATGCCGCCGGACGCCGAGTTCATCGCACTGGCCGAGCCGTTCCGGCCGGAACTGATCGCGCACTGCTACCGGATCCTCGGCTCGATCCACGACGCCGAGGACCTGGTGCAGGAGACCTATTTGCGGGCGTGGCGGGCATTCGGCGGGTTCGAGGGCCGCTCCTCGGTGCGGCGGTGGCTGTACAAGATCGCCACGATGGCCTGCCTGACGGCGTTGCAGACGCGGTCCCGGCGGCCGCTGCCTTCAGGGTTGGGCGCGCCTTCGGACGATCACCGGGTGGCCATGGCTTCCCACGAGTCGTCGGTGGCGTGGCTCCAGCCGGCGCCCGACGCGCTGTTCGGCGCCGACGACCCGGCGGCGATCGTGGCCGGGCGGACCGGGGTGCGGCTCGCGTTCATCGCCGCACTCCAGTTCCTGCCCGCCCGGCAGCGGGCGGTGCTGACCCTGCGCGACGTCCTCGCGTTCCGGACGGCCGAGGTGGCCGAGATACTGGACACGACCACCGCCGCCGTGGACAGCACGCTCCGCCGGGCGCGGGCTCACCTGTCCGAGGCCGGACCCGTCGAGGAAGACCTGGCCGAGCCGGACGAGGAAGCCCGGCGAACGCTCCTCGACAGCTACGTCGACGCGTTCACCCGCGCCGACCCCGACGCTCTGGTGAACCTGTTGCGCGCCGACGTCGAGCTGGAGATGCCGCCGAACCAGACCTGGTTCACCGGCCGGCAGGCCGTCGTCGGCTTCCTGGCCCGCCGGGTGCTTCGGGCCAAGGGCCAGTGGCGGATGGTGCCCACCCGCGCCAACGGCCAGCCGGCCGTCCTCGCCTACCAGCGCGCGGAGGATGGCCGGTACGAGCCGTACGCGGTCCAGGTGCTGACTCTGATCGGCGCCCGGATCGCCCGCATCACCTCGTTCAACGACCCGAGCCTGGTGCCGACTTTCGAGCTCGCGACCCGGACGCGCAACTGATCCCGCACGTGCCAATGCCTGGAACCGTGACCTGTCGTGAAGGCCACCTTCACGGCGTAAGGCCTGGATCCACCGACGGTGGAGATTGGTGATCTTGGTCGGATTCGTTGGTCTTGCTGCAGCAGGACTGTGGCAGTAGGGCGTTCGTAAGTCGGCGGTGAGTTGCGATTCGGGAAGCGCCGTCACCGTCGTGCATGCGCTCCCGTTTACTGAAGCAAGGACCGGGGCGACGACGGGCGCGCGGTACGGATCCGAGCGCCGCATCCGTGACGCGGTGGCTTCCGAGGCTCGCGGCGTCCGGTCCCGTGCGTATCGGCGTACCCGCCGTCCCCCGATTCAGTACCGCTGTAGGCGTTCGCAAGTCGACGGCGAGTTGCTGTTGTGCCGGGGAATGCAGTCAGGGCTCGTCAGTGTCGCGGCCGGGTGATCCGGTCGCGGCACTCACGAGCCCTGGTACGGGATATTCTGTTACAGGTGGCAGGTGTTGCGCCTGGGTCTTCGAAGCGGATCGAGA
>NZ_JAODNM010000035.1 GCF_025464955.1 Amycolatopsis sp.
GCCCTCGCGCGGTGAAACGCTTACGGCACAACGCTTACCGTGTCAAGAAACGCACAGAACCGGCAAGCACACGCCACCCCAGCCCACCCACGATCGTGCTGCACAGCCTCACCCACACAGCAAGATCAACTTAAGCTACGTGGCATTGGCCATAGATCAGTTCGTCCACAAGGACGCGGCGCACCACGTCCGTGGCGCCGGGATAAGACCTTTGGCCATCCCAGATGTCGGTAAGTCCACAGGCCAGGGCGCGAGCTGCCAGTCCGTGACCGGATTTCCGGTGAGCTGGATCCCGTCGTCGTAGGCTTGAATTACAGTAGTTCCAGTTTTCGCGCGAGGACTTTTTCCGCTCAAGAAAGACTTTATTGAATTATTGGTGACACGGATTGCGGATCGCGCTTGCTGTACTTGCTTTTCCTCGGATTTAACTCGATAGAAATCCGCGATCCGGTTGAAGGTACCTGTGATCGCCTCAGTTCGGGGAAGCGTCGGCCATTCGAGGATGCTTGCCACGACGTGCCCTGCTGCCGCCGAGAGACCTGGCTCCCAGACGAGCTCGTGGTCTACGGGAGGCAATGGGTTTCCCTTGACGGTCTGCTCGGTGGAGATCGCTTCTGAGATTCTGGCGACGAAAGCACTGGACGGCGCGAGGACGACGATTGTGGGCTGATGTCCGAGCTGATCGGTCAACATGTTCTGGAGTTGAAGTATCACGTGGTGCGCGACGGATTCGGGTGTGTATGGATAGCCGTAGTGGACCTCGTTTACGGTTGGCGGTCGATTGGCGGGGTGGTTCCGAAGGACAGCGTTGGCGTAGTCGAGGATGCCGCCTCCGGCGCTCCGGTGATTGTCTCCGGCGAGGTCGAAAAGCCTGGGGCCCAACGCACTGATCGCCTGGTGCAGCCGTTCCTCGTCGACTCCCTTGACGAATTCTTCGTAGATGCGCTGGTCCGGGTCCGCCAGGCAGATCACGGTGGACCTTTCGGCGAGGGCCTGGATGACCCGCCACTGATCGAGGTTGGTGTCTTGGAACTCGTCGACGATGACAAGGGGGTATCGGTCGCTGTAGAGGATCCGCAGGCGGCAGCTGTGCTCGAGGAGTGTGGCCGCGGTGGCAGCGAGCTGGTCGAAGACAAAGACGCCGCGGCTGGCCAGAGCCATGGTCTCGGCGTCCCAGTCGCCGTCGTGATCGGCTTGGCGCTGGCGTTCGGCGTCAGGCGGCAGGAACGCTGAGGGGGTGCCGGTGAGGAGTAGGCCGTGGGCTCTGATGAATTCGAGGAAGAACGCGTGGAAGGTGCGGACCTCCAGAAGCGAGCGGATGGCGCGAGGGAGGTGCTCGCCGACTCGCTCGGATATCTGCCGCACGGCGGCACGGGAGAAGGACAGGAAGACCACATGCTGCTCTGGCTCGAGCGTCTCCAGCGTTCGCGCTGCTTTGAGCAGTGCGATCGTGGTTTTTCCGCTACCAGGTCCACCTTGGATCAGCAGGTGGCCCGGAGCATCGAGGATCTCCTTACGGACGTCATCGAGTTCCATCAAGCGTCGCCGGGGTCTTGAGTGTCCTGGGCTGAAGGTCCACTTTCCGCTTGCGGACGGGGCGTCAGGCATTCGTCGATGTCGAGCAGCAACGTGACCAGGGACGCTGGGAGTTCGGCACGATTGCACTCGGCAATGAGCAGGGGGGCGTACGATTCGGACCCTTCCGCTTCTTCAAGATCTCCTGAGTTAGATCGCGCACCTGATCGTCGCTCGCCGGCTCGGGTAGCAGGCCGCACTGCGCCGGGTAGTCGGTGCGGGCTGCAACCGCGACGAGAACCTTGCGCTGGACGGACGGCAGAATTTCCTCGACGAGGAGAGCTTCGATCCCGGCGTAACCGATGTCGGTGTGGATGGTGAACAACTGCGCTTTGGTAAGCTGCTCGGGTGTCAGCGGCGTGGTAGGCGTGTCGTGCACTCCAAACACCGCTTTTCCCAAGGCAGCGAAGATCGGCCCGTACTGAGGGACGTCCTTATCACTGCCAGCGTCGAACAGGCTTAGACCGGCCACGTCGGGGTGCTGATAGGCGGTGGCGGGGTCGGCATCGAGCGCGTCGGCGATCGCCAGGAACGTTGCTACTTCGGTGGCTCCTTCAACGACGAGAACACCGCGGGCGAGCACGGCCTCGGCGAATTGCCGTCGTTGCTGCCGATACCTTTTCGGTTTCAGATCGTCGCCAAGTTCGATCGGCTTGCTCGTCAGGATCCCGTCGTCGTCGCGGTTAAGCACCACGATCCGGTCGGGGTCGAACCTTTCGATCACGTAGGGTGAGGCTTATTCAGGGCGAGATAACTCGTACCCGTTGGGTGTGTTGACATAAACGACGGCCCGCTTGTTGAGAGAATAAAGTTACCACACAAAACTCTCACAAAAACGGACCGCCTGACATGTATCAGGCCACTGGCTTTTCCCGGGATCGCATCGTGGAGTTATGCGCGGCCATCCGCCATAAAACCGTGAACGAAACGTGCCCGTGGCCGCCTATCTTGGGCTTGTTTACGTCCGTCGTTGTGGCGCTGACGTATCTGCGCCGCAACCGAGTCCAGGCGGAGCTGGCGGAGACGTACGGGGTGTCCCAGCCGGCGGTCAGCCGAGCGATCACTGGGGTGACACCGCTGCTCTGCCAGGTGCTTGAGGGCTCTGTGCCGACAGCTGACGAGCTTGACGGCCGGACGCAGTTCGTCGTGGACGGCACCTTGCTTCCGTGCTGGTCATGGGCCTCGAGCCCCGAGCTGTACTCCGGCAAGCACAAGACCACTGGCATGAACGTGCAGGTCGCCTGCACCCTCGCCGGCGGTCTCGCTTGGATCTCCGACCCGATCGAGGGAAGTCGGCATGACACGCATTGTCTGCGTGAATCTGAGGTCCTTCTGACGCTTGATCCTGGTCACTGGATCGGCGACAAGGGGCACGTCGGAAACGAGATGATCACACCGATCAGGAAACCCGCCTGCCGTGACCTCCTCGACTGGGAGAAAGAATTCAATACGCAGATCAATAAGATCCGCTATGTCATCGAGCGAACCATCGCCAACTTCAAGACTTGGCGCATCATGCACACTGACTACCGCAGGCCACTCTCGACGTTCAAAGAAACCATCTCAACCGTAATTGGGTTGGTGTTCTACGCGGCCAGCTGAATAACCCTCGGTGAATGGGACGTGACGATTGCCTATCCCATGGTTGTAGTCACGAAATCGACGAGGCGTCGCTGTGTGTGCCGCGGCAACGCGATCTCGGGTTCCTCCATCGCGAAAATGACCGAGTCAGGTCCGCGCAGATCGGCGATATACGTCAACAACGCGAACACGAGTACGTTGAGCGCACCGGTTGACAGCCGGTTGAACGGTACGGGATACGTACCCGGCTGGGTGGCGATGAACATCCTCAACACATCACGCAAATGCTCACGGGTCAAGTCCGAGGGGCGCACGCCGATCGCTGTGTCCTCTAGGGGAATCGATAAGAAATTCCGGACTCGAGATATTAGTGCACTCCGGATTTTGGCGAATCCTGCCGTACTCTCGGCCAGATCGATCGTATCCAGCGCGTCGAGTGCGCTGGTCCACAACGACTCGGTTTGGTCCGATTCCAGCCGTACGATGGTGTCGATCAAGGACCCCCGGCCGAAGCTCAACGCGCGATTACCTGTGCGGTTAGGCCGCAGGTACAGAAATCCGCAATAGCGTTTGTCGTCTCGCCGGAACGGGGATAGGTCTCCGCCGAGCTCGTCCTCGTCGTAGTCTCCCTCGGGGCGGCGGGGGTGGGCGAAGAAGGTGGCGCCCTCGAAGTCATCCTCGGCGACATTGAAGCGTACGAGGAACATCACGGGCAAGCGCCACTCGCCCTCGACCAGGTCGATCGCGTCGTCGGCGACCGGCAGGGCGAAGTCGTCGGTGTCGTTCGACCAGGGCTGAAGGTGACCGCGGAATCGGCGGCGCTCCTCAGCTGAAAGGTCCGTCAGCACGACCTCGATGCGCACCTGGACCGGCACCGAGGGTTCGGGCGGCTCCCCGGTCGCAAGGTAGCCGGCTCGATGGAAGTCGTACTCGTCGATAACAGGCCGTCGGTAGAGTCTTTCCAGCCCGAGTGCAAGGTCTAGAGCCTCGCGCACCGTGGACTTCCCGACGGCGTTTCCACCCACCAGCAGGCTGTGTGACTCCAGGAGAACGGTGCCACTGTTGATCCCCCGGAAGTTGCTGATCGACACTCGCCGTACCTTCGCTGGCCTCCTATCCACTGCACGAAGTGACTGCGTCCCGGTTCGGCGGTCTGCATCCAGATGTCGCGATCCTGATAGGAATGTTCCAGAAGACGTGGTATCGATTCCGGATCGTAACTCCGCGAAGTCGACGGAAATGGGCGCACAGGCCCGTCGACCTGCCCAACGTGGCGGCCTAGGGCCGGGCGCCTCACGCCAGACCGCAGTCACTCGACGACTGCGCTGGACTGCAATGCGACTCGCTGGTATGAAATCCCAGGATTTTCGTGATCTGGTATAGACTTTCAGCCGCGCCGGGAAGGCGTAGCAGCGGGGGACCAGGTTAAATCCGTCTTTCTCGGCAACGACGTGTCCCATCGGAGACGGTCGGAACGGGTGAGCGGGGCATGTAAACGGACATTGCACTGCCGGACCATTCTTCCGATGAACAGCCAGCTGACTGGGACGGAGCCACTAACGGCGTGCACCGACCGCATGTTATCTACGGGACGACGAGCAGCACCTGGTGGGAGCGGTTCGGGACAGCAGACGACGAGAACTTCGCCGTCGGTGACGACAGCGTGACGAGCCACCTCGGCATAGCGGTGGACCAGGCACGGCAGGTCAAAAGCCTGCTCGGTGCACGTGCCGGCACCCGCGCGTTAGACGCATGGGCATTGGACTGTAACAGCCTGACACCCAGTGCCTGTGAGTCCTGGGCGGGCCGGGCACGCGCGGAATTCCTCGGGGCCCATCGCGTCGAAGCCCCGCGCGACTGGCAGTCCATCTCACGCGAGTTCGCCGTCATCGTCTGGGACCGCCCTCCCGGGCACGTGGTGCTTGTGTTCGAACTGGGCGAAGAGGGCAGCCAGTCCGGCAGGACCCTGTAACCCGTCACAACGCCCGAAAAGTGCCTCTCGTGAGCTTTCCGACCATCGGGCACGCTGCGGCAATGCTCACGAGTCGGCTGTGTTCGACGGTTCCAGCTCTCGGTGTATGGCGTAACGACGGGCAAGCCATGCGCAGACGACAAGCTGGAGCTGATGGAACAGCATCAACGGTAAGACGACAACCCCAGCGGCCGCCGCGGGGAACAGCACAGTTGCCATCGGCACGCCGCTGGCAAGACTCTTCTTCGACCCGCAGAACACGATGACGATCTCATCGTCGCGGGCGAAACCCAGTCTGCGCGCCGTGGACATGGTGGCCATCATGACAATCGCGAGCAGGAGAGCGTTCACCAGCAGAAGCACCGCCAGCGACGCGAACGTCAGCCGCCCCCAGATCCCGGCGACGACCCCTTCACTGAATGCCGAGTAGACCACCAGCAGGATCGAGCCCCGGTCCACATAGCCGAGCACCTTCTTGCGCCCGGTGACGAACGGACCGATCCAGCGACGGAGCAGTTGCCCGGCGACGAACGGCGCCAGCAGCTCCAGCATGATGTCCCGAACGGAACCGAGCGATACCCCGCCACCGCCGGTAAACAGAAACACCGCCACCAGCAGCGGCGTCAGCAGGATACCGATGAGATTCGAGAACGAGGCGCTGCAGATCGCCGCGGCGACGTTGCCGCGGGCGATCGAGGTGAACGCGATCGACGACTGGACCGTGGAGGGAAGGCAGCACAGGAACATCAGGCCGGTGTAGAGCTCCGGCGTGAGCACGCCCGGGACGAGTACCTTCGCGGCCAAGCCCAGCAGCGGGAACAGGACGAACGTGCTGGCGAACACCACGATGTGCAACCGCCACTGCTTCAACCCGTCGAGGGCCTCCCGGGTCGAGAGCCTGACACCGTAGAGAAAGAACAAGAATCCGATGGCGATCGTGGTCGCGTACCCGAGTCCGCCCGCGACCGCGCCCCTCGCCGGAAGCACCGAAGCAAGCGCGACTGTCGCGAGCAGCGCCACGATATAGGGGTCAGGACGCAGCCGGGACAGCACCTGGATCCGCGACACGAAGTACCTCTTTCACTGCCGTAGACACCGCGGGCCGGGCGACGGGTTCACGCTCCGGGCGCGATCACGCGTCCACCGGGCTGTGCCGCTGGTTCCGGCTGATGTTGCGTTCCAGGAGCGCGATGGAGGCCGCTACGCCGACATCGCCCTGCTTGACTTCGGGGAGCCTGCCATCGTTGGCCCGCAGTTCGAGCAGAGCGTTGTCGATCGCGGTCTGCGCCGCGAAAAGACAGGGCGTGCTGTAGATCGCGACATTGACGCCGAGGTCCTCCAGCTCGGTCAACGACAGCCGCGGCGACTTCCCGCCCGCAATCTGGTTGAACAGCAGCGGTTTGTCTCCGATCACGCCGCGCACCTTGCGGATCCAGTCAACGCTGCGCACCCCGTCGACCAGCAGCACGTCAGCGTCGGTGGCCGCGAGCGCCTCCGCTCGCCGGAGGATCTCGGCTTCGTCGGTCGCGTCAGTGCGAGCGACCACGACCATGTCGGTCCGCGTCTGGAGCACCAGGTCCAGTTTTTCCAGGTATTCCGCCAGGGGCAGGATTTGCTTGCCGTCCACGTGGCCGCAGCGCCGGGGCCGCTTCTGGTCCTCGAGGATCACCCCGGAGGCGCCGATCCGCTCAAGGTGTTCCACGACGTGGCAGGCGACCTCCGGATCCACGTAGCCGTCGTCGATGTCGACCAGCAGGTGCTGCTGCGGGAACGCGAGCCGCAGTCGCTGCACGAAGTTGACCATGTCGGGCCAAGCGATAAAACCGATGTCAGGGAGACCGTAGTACGACGCGGCGAATCCGAAACCCGAGATGAACATACCGTTGTAGTGCTGAGCCGCCAAGGAGGCCGAGAACATGTCGAACACACCGATCAGTGGCGTAATCGAGTTTGAATTCACATCGAAGCGGAGGTTGTCACCGGCACGCATTGCTATCTCCCTAGATTGCCAGAGAAGGCCAACGGACACCCAAGTCTTACCCGCGCGCCGGGATGCCAGTAGGGCCGAAGAGGGTAGTCTCATCGGACTCTCATGATTCACTGGCCGGCACACGTCCGGACAACGACGGCCGTGAAGTCGGTGTGAACAACTGGTTTCAGTTGTCAGAATGAGGACAAGATCATCCATTGGGTGGATTCTCAAACGCGCGGATACCTAGGATGATGGCATCAATACCACCGTCGGCCACCTGGGGAGAAGTGCGTGCGCATTCTGCTCGCCGAGGATGAAGTGAAGCTGGCGCTCGCCTTGCGGCACCGACTGCAGCAGGACGGACATTGGGTCGACCTCGTGACCGATGGCGACGTCGTTATGCGCCGCGCCCGCGACGAAGACTACGAGGCCGTTCTGCTGGACGTGATGCTGCCGGGGACCGACGGGCTCACCATCTGCCGTACGCTGCGCGAACGCGCCCAGTGGATGCCCATTCTGATGATCACCGCTCGAGATGACGTCCGCGACCGGGTCCGCGGTCTCGACGCCGGCGCCGATGACTACCTCATCAAACCGTTCGCGTTCGCCGAGTTGGTCGCTCGCCTGCGAGCGATCCTACGACGTTCACCCGCCGAGCGCCCGGCCAAGCTCGTCCTCGACGGCCTCGTACTCGACCCGGCAACACGTACTGTCAGCCGTGAAGGACGTCTGATCCCGTTGTCCACCAGGGAATGGGCACTACTGGAATTTCTCGTGCGCCGCCGAGGCACCGCGGTCGGCCGGGCACAGATCACCCGCCACGTGTGGGGTCACGATCACGACAGCACTTCCAATGTCACCGACGTGTACGTCGGATATCTGCGGCGCAAACTCGATGTGCCCGGGCGGGAAACGGTCATTCGAACAGTGCGTGGAATAGGATACCAGGTCGGAACGCCGTGAGAATCCCGATCCGGCTCCGGCTCATGTCCTCGTATCTCGTCGTACTCGCCGTTCTGCTGGCCGCCCTGGCGGTATTCGTGCCGCTCGGGCTATCCCGCGACATATCGACCCAGATCGATCAGTCGTTGCGGCAGCGTACCGAGCAGCTTTGCGCCGATTATCTGCGTGAAGGTGACCGTGAGTTCATTGAGAATGCGAATGCCGCCACGTCCGGCCTTCTCGGCGGCCAATCGTGGGCACAACTGCTCACTCCGGGTGGCGAGGTTGTCAAGACCGCGGGCGACAGCGTGTCGACGACGCCCACCGTCAGCGCGGACATCGCAGCCTCCGTGCTCGGCGGCGATGTCCGCGTCTTGACCACGGAACTGGGTCCCCAACGACAGCGCTTCAGGCTGATCGCCCGCTCACTGGGATCCCTCGGCCATCAGCAGATCCTGGTCCTGGCCACTTCCTTGGATCTCCACGACAGCGTCGTGGGGCAGTTGACCTCGCTGCTGGTGATCATCGGACTCATCGCCGTCCTGGTCGCCGGCATCAGCGGCTGGTGGTTGTCGCGCATCGCCCTGCTGCCCATTATCCGGATCAGCCGCCACGCCGAGCGGATCCACGTCGGCCATCTCGGCGAGCGGCTCGCGGCACCGGGCACGGCTGACGAGGTCGGCCTCCTGTCCTCGACGCTCAATGCGATGTTCGACCGGCTCCGTGACGGTCTGGACCAAAACCAGCGGATGGTGGCCGACACCTCCCATGAACTGCGAACCCCGTTGGCCATCATGCGTGCGGAACTCGATGCCGCTCTCACGTTGCCCGATCTACCGAGGCCGGCCGCCCTGGCGCTCGAACGCAACGCCGCGGAGGTCGACAGGATGAGCAGGTTGGTGAGCAATCTGCTCACCCAGGCCAGAATCGACCGCGGCGAGCTGGAGCTGCTGCGCCGCCCCATGGATCTCCGGGAAGAGGCGACCACTGTGATCTCCCGGTTCAGTGAACTGGCTATCGCCAAGCAGGTCACTCTCCATCTTGAAGGTGCGTGCCAGCCTGTCGACGCCGACCGCGAACGCATCGACCAGGTGTTGAGCAACCTGATCGACAACGCGCTGAAGTACACGGAGGTCGGCGTCATCGATGTCCGGCTGCGGCAGGATGACACCGAAATCGTGACCACTGTGAGCGACACCGGCCCCGGCATCCCGGCGGACGAGCTGGTTCACCTCTTCGACCGCTTCTACCGATTCGACGGCGCACACACGAAGTCGGCTGGTGGCAACGGACTAGGACTGTCCATCAGCCGGGAAATCGTGCGAGCACATGGCGGTCGCATCTGGGTCGACAGCGCGCCCGGACGCGGCAGCAGCTTTAGCTTCGCGCTGCCATGCAGGTCAGCTCATACCGAGATCTGAGCGCAGCCGGCGCGCGATGTTCGCGACGGTGTCGTCCGCCTCGGCCGCGCGTCCAGAAGTGTCGAGCTGTCGCAGGATCACCAGGAAGCACCCGACGCCGCCGGTTGGGCACGGTGTTTTCCGGCCCAACCGACAATTCGGGCTCGCTGCGGTTTCGAGAACAGAGTTCATCCCTCTCGGTAGTCAACGCAACTCCTATCGTCGCCGGGTACCGACCGCCCGTCACAACCAGCCGATGAACCCATTACAACCGCTGTGACGGGTTTCCTGGTCTCTGAGCTGGTGAAACAGTGTTGTCGATGGGTTGGGGATATAGTCCGATTAGTCCGTCGCAAAACTCGAAAAGCGCCTTTGAAACGCCGCTTTTGAGACGCGTGCGACAACCCGTCGTCCCGTCCGACCTCGCGTGTGGGGGACTGTATGGCTTCTCCTGCTGATAACGTTGCGTCCCGCTCGGCGGTTCTCAGCGCTCGCCGTCGGGGAGCCGGTCAGGGTGAAGGATGGAGTAGAGGACGGAGTCTCGCCACGCTCCGTTGGTGAACACGTGCTCACGTAGTCGTCCTTCGGATATGAAACCGAGAAGTTTGACGACGGCGATCGATGCTGAGTTGTCCGGCCCGATTGCAGCTGTGATGCGATGCAGACCGAGACGTTGAAATCCGAACGTAACCATAGTTCGTGCGGCATCCGTGGCGTAACCGTTGCCCCAACGCTCCGCACCAATGGCGTAGCCACTTTTTGCGGCTTTGACGCCTGGCAGGCCGAGTCGAGCGAACCCGATGAACTGATCATCGTCATTGCGAGTAGGTGCAAGGTAGTACTCAACGCGCAGGTGGGCGCCTGCTCGTTCGATAGCGCCAGTTAGCATGGTCTGCGCTTGTTCGCGGGCGCGGGAATCGAACGAGGGAAACCGAGTTACTCGGTCATCGCCGACCGCGCTGAGCGAACCGTCCACGTCATCGACGGAGCTCGCGAAGTTGCACCTTGGCACCACGCAGACAGACCGCGCTCGTGGTTTGCTCGGCGCTCATCGTGGGAACGCCAGTCGCTGAGAGCTGAATCCGTGCAGGGACTCGCCCGCGCTAGAACGGGACACCGCGTCAGGGAGTGCCGCGCGGCGCCCGTCGGTAGGAATTCGGCATTGTGGTGGGTCCGACCGTACCTGGTCAGGCGACGGTGGCCGTGATCTTCCGATCGGACGTCACCTCGACACCCAGGCCGCGGTGCGCGTAGCAGGTGTTCGCTGCGGCGGTCAGCAAGGACTTCGTCTGGTCAGTTGTTACCGTCCCGTTGATGAACAGGTGCGTGTCGAACGGCGCGGAGTCGGCGGTCGCCTCATCGGTGATGAACTTGCTGACCTGGACCAGCCGTGGGCTGGATACGGGAAGGCGCCGGACGTCGACGTAGCGGCACAGCTGGGTGTGGTAGCAGAACGCGGTCCCGATGGAGAAGTACGCGAGCGGGCTCGGGGCGGTGTGACTCGTGTCGTCGCTGATCAGCGTCCACTGCGTGGCACCCGCGTTCGGGAACTTCACCGTGGTCGCCACCGTGTGGGTGTCGAAACCGGTACACCCCCGAGGCCTGGATGTGCCACAGGATGGAACCTTTCTGGGCGTCGCTCAGCTTGAGGTTGAGCGGCCCGTCGCTGGGCGACTTCACCAGGATCTGCTCCGTTTTGCCGCTTTGGTCCAGCGGCTTCGGGGGTGCCGCATGACGGAGGAACGGATCCTCCTCGGCTGGCGAGTCGGACTGGGGAACGCCAACTACTGGTGTTGAGCGGCCGTTCGTGTAAAGCGCGAAGGCACCCTCGTTCGCGCTGGTCATGGCGGCGCGAGCGGGCGAGGTAGACAGTGCTTGGACCACGACTTCCTCGATCTCGCTGTCGCCCGAGGCGGCAGAGGCCACCTCGATCGTCCAGGACAAGTCGCCGACCAGGGCGACCGCCTCACCGCGGGCGTACGATCCCTGGGACCCGAAGCCTTGGGTAAAGGAGATGGCGACCCGGTTCAGTATCAGTCCGCGGCGCTCGGCGATCCGGACGATCCTCGAGCAAACGTCACTGTGTAGGCCTGCGGCGAAGTGCATCAACGGGTGCCGGCGCCTTATCAGTGCCGCGCAGGTACTTGCCCTCGTCGGCCGGCATCCTCCACGAACGGCCAGTCGCAACCTCGGTGACCAGGCCCTCCTTCTGGAAGCGACCGAGGCCCATTACCTCGGTCCGATAGGAGGCCTGCGGCCGGTCGGACTCGGGCTGTGCCGAGCCGTCGCCGGCCGCGGCGGCGACGGCGAGGGGGTGCTGAGACTGTTCCAGCGGTGTCAGCTCGTTGTTCGCATCGGGCGTGGGGTTCATTGTCCGGATCCTCTACTCGTCATCGGGTCGTCCTGGTCCATCTCGTCACGCCGCGCTGGATCAGGAGAAGTAGGCGTCGAACGAGTTGACGTTGGCGAGGTTGCCGTCGGCGCTGGCGATCTTGCCGTCACGGATGGTCAGCACGTTGACGACGTCCTGATCCAGGGTCTTGCCGTTGTGGCTGCCGGAGTCGCGCAGTTCCACTGCCACCGTGTCGGTGCCGAAGGTGAACGCCTGCACGGAGATGTGCAGTTCGTACTGTGCAAGGACATCGGCGAGGTGGATCACCGCATTGACACCGCGCCGCTCGCCGGACACCGCGCTGGTGCCGGGAATGGTCCAGGTAATGTTGGCAGCGCTGTTCGCCGCGATACCGGCATGGTCATCGTGCGTGAACGCGGTGGCGAACCGGCTTACGATTGCCTGGCGTTCCGGATCGGTTAGCGTGGGCGTGTTATGCGATGGGGTCGAAACCCCGCCGGCGCTTACTGGAATCACGATCGCTCCCAGCACCGTTGCGGCAACCAGGGTGGCGCGAATTGCTTGGTTCATCATGAGTTTGTCCTCTCGGTGGTACGGCCATCAGCGGTCAGTTCGGTCGGTACTGGCAGTTCGAGGTGGGTCAGCAAGCGGGCGAGTTCGCCGTCGAGTTCGAGCCCGACCGCGGCGATCTGCGGATTGTCGAAGCTGCCGAATCGGGTGCTCGGCTGGTCGACGGAGAACCAGGAGCGGCCGTCACGGTCCTCGTGGATCGCGGTCCGCAGCGGCGCGTAGAGCATCACGGCCGGGTCGTGCCGGTACATGCGCTGCGCGATGGTGTGGTTACCCATCAGGTACTCCGCGCACGGCAGCCAGTCACCGGCCAGCCGCATGAGCGAGCCGACGTCGGTGCCCCAGTACCTGATGAACTCGTACGGTGCGTTCTCGGCGGTGGCGCGCAGCACGGTGTCCCAGTCAGCACCGATCCGTTTGAACTCCTCGAAGCGGGCGGCGTCGAACACCGGCACCGCGTTCTCGTAACGCTCGCGGAAGTCGGCGAACGTCGCTAAGGACGGGATTGTCAGTCGGCGCACCTCGTGTGCGACGACCTGGATCGAGCCAGTCACGTCGTGTCCCCTCTCAGTTTCCAGTGAAGTCGAGCGACGGCCTCGGCACGCCCGCACGGAGTGCGTTGGTTGCGGAGGTGAGTCCCCGACGGGTGTCGTCGGATTCGAACAACGGCATGGCGATATCGAACAGCGCGTTGTCCGCGGCGGTGACGCCACCGTCTTCCCAAGCACGCAGCAACGCCTTGTGCGCGGTATGCGCGCGGGTGGGCCCGGCGGCGATCTTGACGGCAAAGGACCTCGCGGTCGACAGCAGCAGGTCGTCAGCGACGACATGGTTGACGACACCCGCGTCGGCCATCACCGCCGCAGGAACCTGGTCCGAGGTCAAGGCCCACTCGGCGGCCCTCGCGCGGCCTGCCCGCGCCGCGACTCGCTGCACGCCGCCCAGCACGGTGACCAGGCCGAGGGATTGTTCAGGGTGAGCGAACCGCGCGGATTCCCCGGCGAAGATGATATCGGCGCGCAGCGCCAGTTCGAAGCCACCGCCCGCGCACAGTCCCTGGACCGCCGCGATCACTAGTAACGGCAACCGTTCCAGCCGGTTGAACGCGGACAGGTACTTCTCGAACAGTGCTCGCAACTGGCGATTGGTCAGGTCGGACCAGGTGGTGATGTCGCCGCCGAAGCAGAAGTCCCGCCCCTCGGCCCGGACCAGGACTGCCCGGGCACTACTGCGCCCGATGGTCTCGACGGCGGCCACCAACTCGTCGGCGGTCTGCTCGTCGATGCGGTTCTGTGGCGGGTTCGTGAGCACCAGTTCGGCGACACCGGCTTCGATTGAACAGGTGAGATGGCTCATTTCGGCTCCAGTGTCATGGTCGGTCAACCCTTGGCTGCGCGGCAGGAACCCCAGAGCGCGCCGGAGTTGATCCGGTCCCTATGGCGTTCGAGTATTGCGTCGAAAAGCTCACGGGTGGTCGCATATCGACGTTCCAGTTCGTCGAAGTCGCGGATGTACTGACGGGTCTGCTCGATGTCACGCGGGTCGTCATCGTTGCCCGCCCGCTTGTGGCCGCTGACAACTGCACGGGGTGCGAGCGATTCGATCCGGTCGAGCGCACGCAGCCAAGCGGCGCGGCCCTCGGCCGAGGACTCCGTGAGGTAGAGGTGCACGTCGTTGTAGACGGAGTCACCGGCCACGACGAGGTCGATCGACGGCACGTGCAGGCACGTCGTGTCGTCGGTGTCGGTATGCCCCAGTTCGATGACGTTCAACTCGTGGCCCTCAAGCAGAATCGAGCTTCCCTCAAGTTCCTCTGGAAGTACGATGTTGCTGGGAAGTTCATGGGGAAAGCGTGAGCGCCAGAACTCCCGTAGTGCCGGTGTAGACACCTGCTCGCGCATTCGTTTGAGCACGGTCGGTGTGGCCAGCCCGCGCGCCCCGGGAAACTGGTCGAGCACGGTACCGAGGCCGAACCAGTGATCTCCGTGGCCATGGGTGAGGTAGACGGCGGTCAGGTTCTTCCCGCTGTCCTGCAGCCAGGTGACGAGCTGGTCGTTCTGCTCGACCGTGAGTGGCGGGTCGACCAGGACCGCGTCCCGCTCACCCGAGATCAGCGTCGACGAAATCGGCGACCAGGCGCGCTTGGCCGTGCCCGGTGGCTTGTCGGCGGCCTCGGTCGGCACCGAAGGCGCCACGTGGACACGCCAGGTCAGTTGCGTTTCAGTCATGTCTACGAACAACCCTTGCTGGAAGAGGTAGGCGACCGCTCGGCGAGCACGTAATAATCGTAGCAGGTTTGGCTATTACCGCAAGGGATCAATTCAAAGCTTCAATGCTTCTGAGGTTTCGCACTTTCTGGTGACACGGTTGGTTGATCTTCTGGTGACACGGGGCGATGGCGGCGGTTTTGGCCGGACATGGGAGAAGCATCGGCGTTCCTTGTAACCGCCCGTTGTCCGAGAGATTCGCCAACGCTTCCTGTCTCCACCGTACCGTCCTGTTTGCTGTCGGTGCCCGAAGGTGTGCGGCGCGTGTTCACCGCGCCGAGCTTCGCCACGTTCACCTCGCTGATGACCGGCTTGCTGGGAGCCACCGGTTCTCGGACGGTGACCGGGATGTGGAGCGCGGCCGGTCTGGCAGGACGATCCCATCACGCCCGTGCGCACCGGTTCTTCTCCCACGCTCGCTGGGATCTCGACACGCTCGGATTGCTCGTGGCCCGGCTGGTGGTGGCCCGGTTCGTCCCGGCCGGGCCGGCGTCGACGGTGGTGGTCGACGACACGCTGTTCCACCGCTACGCCCATCAGGACTAACGGGTTGTTCTGGCAGCACGACGGTTCCGCGAAGAGCCGTGACGGGATCGGGCGGGTAACTGCTTCGTGGTCGTCGGCCTGGCCGTGACCGCGGGCGTTCCTGACCAGGCCGATCTGCCTGCCAGTCCTGTTCCGTCTGCATATCCCTAAATCCGGGGAGTCCAAGCCGGATGTGGCCCGCGCCCTGGCCGGTCTGCTCGTCCGAGCCTTCCCCGAACGACGCGTTCACGTGGTAGCCGACGCCGCCTACCGGGGACCGGCCTGGCGCACCGTGGCCTGCAACACCACATTCACCACCCGCCTGGCGAGCAACGCCACGCTACCCGCGCCCACGGGCAAGCGCGGGCATCCGGCCTGGAAGGGCAAGAAACGGCTGCTTCGAGTACACCGCGCTCGGCGTGCCCGGCACCCTCGCGCCGATCGCCGACCGGCCCGCGCCGCGCCAGATCGCGCGCGACACCGTCCCCGCGATCAAGGAGTACGGCAACACCTCTGGCGTGCCGATGACGTCCTCGCACATGACCTTCCACCCCGCGTACCGGGCGAAGCCCGTTCGCGCTCGGCGGCAGCATCGGCATCATGCCGGTGGAGTCGAGTCCGCGCAGCCGGGCGTGCCCGAGCCGGGCGACCTCGTCGTCCTGATCGGCGCGCTGACCGGCAACGAGGGCATGCACGGCGCGTCCGCCGGCTCCGCCGGCAGCACGATGGACGTCACCGCGGTCCTGATCGGCGCGCCCCTGGAGCAGGTGAAGTTCCGCAAGGCGCTGATCGACCTGCGTGACGCGGGCTGCATGCGGGCACTAACCGACATCGGCGGCGCGGGCCTGAACAGCGCGGTCGGCGAGATCGGCGACCCGTGCGGCGTCTGGATCAACACCGCACTGGTGCCGCTGAAGACCTCGGCGCTGCCGATGTGGCGGATCCTGCTTTCGGAGTCGCAGGAGCGGATGTTGCTCGCGGTCAAACCGGAGCGGCACGCCGAAGTCGTCGAGATCCTCGAACGCCACCAAGTGCGCACGACTGTGATCGGCCGGTTCTCCGGGAACGGGCGCTACACCGTCTTCCACCAGCCCGAGCAGACCGAACACGACGTGCTCGAACTGACCGCGGGCGAACTGCCGGCGGACCCGGGCGAGCTCGGTTTCGACGTCGCCTACGAGCTGCTGGACTTCGACGAGGAGCAGGTCGGCACGAATCAGGTGCCCGCGGCCGACGCGGCCGAAGTCGCGTGGCCGGAGCTGAGCGCGGACGAGCTCGGCGAGCTGCTGGCGAAGGTCGTCTCAGATCCCGAGGTCGCTTCACAGCACTACGCGGATTCGCAGTACGACTGCGACAGCGCAGGGCCACGTGGATTCCGGCCACCGACGGTGTTCTCGGAACGTCAACAGCGACGCCGACAACCGCAGAGTTCGAGGCGAACACCGGGCGGCTGTCGTTCGATACCGCGCCGCTTGACCACGACGTCGTGGTCGTCGATGGCATCGAGATGGAGCTTCAAGTCGCCTTCACCGCTGCGGACGGCAACATCACCGTCGTGCTTGAGGACGTTGACAAAGACCGCACGGCTACCCGGCTCGTACGGATGGCTCAAGGCGAGCCACCGCGACGGGCATGAGAAGCTAGCGACGGTGACGCCTGGTGCCTAGTACCCGCTCAGCGTGCCGCTCTGGCCAGTGCGGCACCGAATCGTTGCGGGGCACCGGTTGCGGCCGACCGTCGTGAGCGACGACTACCCGCAGATCGAGACGGAGGCGCTGCCCGGCACGGTGCGCCTGGAACCGAGCACTTCAGCGACCCGGCGGGTGTTGAAGCGGAGCCGTGACGACTCATCACGGGGCCTCGGCGCGAACCCGGGCTCGATGAGCGCGCACGTTGGCGACGTTGCCGCAGACGCGTACGTCGTGCCAGGCGCCGCTGTTGTTCTTCGAACGGTCGAAGAACGTGACGCCACAGCGGGAATTCCGGCAGGCCTTGAGTCGGCGCCACTGGTTGGCCCGCTGGGCGTCGAGCGTCTCGATCAGGATCAGCGACACCAGCCGCTGCCACCCCGTGCCGCTCGGCTCGACCCGAACCAGGCCGTCTGCGTCGACAAACAGACGAGCGTCGGCGCTGTCGAAGACCGGAACGCTGCCGTCGAGTTCGGCGGTCGGCTGCGCGCCGCCGATCAGGACGTGCAGCTGATCCCGAACCGCCAGCAGCTGTTCGCGGCCCGGTTCGTCGAGGTCGATCTCCGGCGCATCACGGTCCACCGCCTGCGACCACTCGGCGAGTGCCAGGTCGAGCCAGCTGCGCGCGGAGTCCAGTTCAGCGAGTAGGTCATCCTTGCGTGGCTTGCCTGCAGAGAGGGTGTTAAGCAGGTCCTGCACCAGCGCGAAGCTGCCCGGGGCAACTCCGACGTCGTATCGTGCCGTCGCCGTCCAAGCCATTACTGCCGTCCCTCGTTGTGCGGTGCCAAGTGCTCGCTGAACCAGTCGACGGCCGCCGCGCTGGCGGTGCCGAATTCGGCCCTGTACGGATCGAAGTGGCCGCCGGGGATGGTCACCAGCCGCTTCGGTTCGAGGGCCTGTTCGTAGGCCGCGAGTTGCAGATCGGTGAGCGTGACCGTGTCAGCGAGCACGACGATCACCAGCAGTGGTGTCGGTGACACTCGGGCGATCCAGGCTCCCGGCTCGTACATACGGGCCAGCCGACTGGACCGGACGGTGACCTCGTTGGCCCAGCTGCCATCCGGGACGTTCTGGAGGTAGAACTCGATGGCGTCCGGTGCCCGGTAGGACGCGGGCACCGAGAGATCAGCACTGACAATCACCTGCCGCCGCAACGGTTCGCCACGAAATCGGGCCCGTTCCTCATCAGCGAGGGCGTGCTCCAGGCCGGCGATGGCATCGGGCGCGACCCGGCGCAGGCCCTGCTGGTATCCGCTGATCGTGGGCACCTGCGCAACGACGCACCGCAAGCGGCGGTCCGTGGCGCCCATGACGATGGCGTGACCACCGGCGTAACTGGTGCCCCACAGGCCGATCCGGTCCGGATCGACCTCGGCTTGGGCTTCGAGGAAGGAGACGGCCCGGCGCCAGTCCTCGATCTGCTGCCCGGGGTCGACTTCCTGGCGGGGTTCGCCGCCGCTGGCGCCGAAGGTGCGGTGATCATGTAGCAGCACGACAAAGCCCGCTTCGGCGAAGGCAGTAGCGAACGGCTCCAGACCGTGTTCCTTCACGCCCGCGTAGCCGTGCGCCATGGTGACAGCGGGCCTCGGCTGGCTGCCCTCGGGCACGAAGAGCCACCCGCGCAGGCGGACCCCGTCGTCCGCGACGAACTCCACGTCCCTGCGCTCGACATTGCCCACGTAACAATCATAACATGTTCAGCTGTTACAGCAGCCGGTCTGGCCGCCCGCGCGCACCCCTCAGTCCTGCGATGACCCCGCCCGCTAGTGTCCTACGTCTTTAATTCCTAAGTTAAGTGCTAGGATTGTCGTTATGACACGCATGGGGCGTCCGAAGGCTGAACTGGTGCTCTCGGATGCCGAGCGGGAGCAGTTGGTGCGGTGGTCGCGCCGGGCGAAGTCGTCGCAGGCGTTGGCGTTGCGGTGCCGGATCGTG
>NZ_JAODNM010000129.1 GCF_025464955.1 Amycolatopsis sp.
TGTCGATACACACCTACAACCCGTGGGCCTTCTGCTCGGCGACCGCCCCGAACTACCTGACGTGGGACGGCTCCATGAACTACCTGCCCGACGGCGACGTCAACCACGCGAACCAGTTGTTCAGCAGTAAGGGCATCCACGTGGCCTGGACCGAGATGGGCGCCACCGTGAAGCCGTACAACGGCGCCGACAACTCCGATCAAGTGGCCAACTACGACTCACACATCGCGTCCTACGCCAAGCAGTTCGGGCAGAAGGTCATGGTGTGGGACAACGGTTCCATCGGTATCGGCGACGACCAATTCGGACTGCTCAACCGCAACACCGCGGCCTGGCAACGACCCAACATCGTCAACCGCCTTTCGGCCGTCTACCCCTGAACCGGCGCTCCCACCGGGTGACGGGCACGACGACGTGGTCGGTGACCTGGATTGGCCAGTCCAGGTCACCGTACCGGCGACCCCAGACGTCTCCCTGACGGCACGGGCATCGTTGACTCGTGATCTGTTACGGGCCTGGCAACTAACGCAGTGCGGAGAGCAGTAGCGCCTGGTGCCTGAGGATCAGCGCGCGGTCGGACCTAGCCCAGGTGATGGCGCTAGTGGCGTGTTCGCGGCGCGAAGCGGCAAGCGTGAAGTCGCCGAGGTTCGCAGTTTCGTTCTCCACGATCTGCGTCTGCACAGTCTTGATCACCCAGGATCTCAGCGGTGAAGGTGGACCTCGGCCCACGTGTGCGGTGCACGGTGTCCCCGATGCGGACGACTTCCTCGGCACTGTGTCCGCCAGCGAGGTGTTCCTCCACCATGGTTCAGATGATCGCCTTGGTCACTGCGGGCGTCAACTTCAGGCTCGCGTTCGCTACCCCTGCCTAGGCTCTACGGGCGAGCAGGTGAATCTCCTGGAACTGCCGTCGGTCGGTGGGCTCAGGCTCGCGAATCATCCGGGCTACCTCGGCCAACCCGGACTTGCGCAGCATCGCGGCGAGGTGATCTGGCGACCACCGATAGGCCGGGGCGACTGTGTGATCGAAGACCTGCGTCAGGTGGGACGTATCGCCGGTTGCCGAAAAGCCGACGAGAAGGTGGGCGCCAGGTGCCAGCACGCGGTGGAACTCCGCCAAGATGGCGGGGAGTTCTTGCGGCGGAGTATGGATGATCGAAAACCGTGAGAGTGCGCCGCTCAATGCGCCGTCAGCGATGTTCAACGCGGCCATGGAGCCCACGTCGAACCGCAGGCCCGGATAGGCCTGTCGAGCCAACTTGATCATCGCAGGTGAGGCATCGACTCCAAACGCCGCCAGCCCCAGTTCGTCCAGATAAGCAGTGATATGGCCAGGCCCGCACCCCAGATCCGCGACTTGACCGTCCCCACTCGCACTGACGACCTCGGCGAAGGCACCCAAGATCGCGCGGTCCAGGGGCCTGTCACGCAGCGTATCGCGGAACAGTTCTGCATAGGTGGAGGCAATAGCGTCGTAAGCCCCGCGGGTGACACCGAGGGCATCGTCTTCGACCATGCTCGCGACAGTAGTTCCTGGCCCCGAGGGCGAGCCGGAAGAATCACGATCTTTCCCCTTTGCCTGGGCTACGGCGGGCTCAGAGAAGACCTGCGTCCGCTGCGCCGGCCTGCGCTGCAAGATTGCGTTCGACCGCTGGACAAGCGAGAGCGGGACGGTTGACCTGCCGCCCATGAGGCACGACGCGGGTCGCGACGGCACTGCCCGCGCGAGATCGGCGAGCACGGTGAGATCCAGGTCACGTCCGGGCCGCTCGCCGCGCCACGACAGCAACTGCCTGCCATCCTTTGCCGTCAGAGGCGCGTAGTTGTACTCGGGCTACGCCAAAATCAATGACAGACGCGATAGCGGACGAGAGGTAGCCCATGGGCATCATCAGTTGGATCGTGTTGGGCCTTATCGCCGGTGTGATCGCGAAGGTCCTCATGCCGGGCAAGGACCCCGGCGGATGCATCATCACGATCCTTCTCGGCATCGGCGGAGCCTTCGTGGGCGGCTGGGTCGGTAAGACGCTCTTCCACGTCCAGCTCGGCAGGTTTTTCGACCTGCGGACGTGGGGCTTGGCCATCGCGGGCGCGCTGATCATCCTGATCGGCTACCGATTGCTCATCGGAGGACGTCGTCGCGACTGATGTCGCCGCACGCCCGGCACCGGCTGCCCACCTGGGCCGCCCCTCCAGTCATGGGACAGTCCCGACGTTCGACGAGGGTGGTTCAGACAAGATCTTGGGGGTGCAGGACGATGCGCCCGTGGGTCTTGCGGTCGGCCAAGGCCTGATAGGCGTCGCGCACGGCGGTGAGTGGGTACGTTGCGGCGATGGGGATGTGCAGGTTGCCGGTAGCGGCGAGGGTGGCCAGTTCGGCCAGTGCCGAGGAGCCGCCGGCGTCGGTCGTTCCGAGAGATTTGACGCCCTTCTCTTTCGCTCCGCGATAGTCGACGACGGTGTCGATGCGGTCTATCGGAACGCCGAGGTTGATGGCGAGGTCGATGTAGCCGCCACCGACGGCGTCGATGAAGGCATCGGCTCGGTCGGTCATGGTGAGGATCCGATCCTGTTCGCCGTCGCCGTACTGGACAGGCTCGATGCCATGGTGCCGGAGCAGGTCGAAATGTGCGTTGCTGGTCAGACCGATCACCCTCGCTCCGGCACGGAGTGCGAGCTGGGCGGCGGTGAACCCGACGCCGCCCGACGCGCCTGAGATCACGATGGTCTCGCCCGGCCGGGGTTCAACCGCCCGGATGGCACCGAGGCCCGCCATCGGTGTGGTGTAGAGCGAGCCCGCCACGTCCCAGGGGAGGGCTTGAGGCTTGCTCACTAGCTGGTCTGCGGGGATGGCGACGAACTGGGCGTGGGCGTCCCAGCTCTGGAGCCAGCCCAGCACCGCGTCACCGACGGTGAAACCGAGCACGTCGGCACCGACCGCCACGACTTCACCGGCGAGATCGCGGCCCGGCGTGTACGAACTGCCGTGCAGCGCCGGTAGCGCCCCAGGGTTGAGCGCACCGGCTTCGACCCGCACGACCGCTTCGCCCGGGCCGGCCATGGGCTCGGGGACGTCCGCGAGGTAGATCCCGCCGATGCCTGAAAAACGGTCGTAACGTACTGCTTGCATCGTGTCTCCTGGTTTGCAAGTGATTCGAGTCGGCCGGATCGCGGGTGAGGACGCTCAGGTATGGCGCAGGAGCGGCAAGAGGATGTCGTCGACGAGATGCGCAACGAAAGCGGCGTCGCACGGTTCGCCCACGACCACGATGCGATGCATGATCACCGCGGGTGCGACCTCGGCAAAGAGTGCTGCCGCCCCGGGCGCCAGTGGCTCGGCCGCTTGGCGAACAAGTCTGTCCGTCATCGCGGTCTCGTCCCGCCGCAGGATCCGCCGCATCGCCTGGGCGAGCTGCGCGTCCTTGCGCATGCCGGCGAACAGGGCCCCGAGCAGACCCACGTCCTGTTCGGAGATGCTCGACGCGAGCCATGCCGCCAGGGAATGCACGTCCTCCCGGAGACTCTCTCCTTCAGGCTGTGGGGGCTTCGCGGGCGCGCGGCGCTCGACCGCTGCGGCGACCAGCGCCGCCTTGTCGCGGTAGCGCCGGTAGATCGTTGTCTTCGCTGCCCCGGAACGCCCAGCTACTGCCTCCATCGAGAGCTGCTCGTATCCCACCTCGGCCAGCAGTGACAGTGTCGCGTCAAGAATGGCCAGGTCACGGTTGGAATCCCGCGGCCGTCCCATCGCCGAGGGCTGAGTCATGCCGCTGGACTCCGAAGTACCCACCCCGCACCTTACTTCCGATACGCTACCGTTTCGTATCGAAAGTACCTTGGTTCGATCCACCCTGCAAGCTGCGGCTTTCGGCGCCAGCCCAACGTCAGGTGTCCGCTCATCGGCATGAGCGGACACCTGAACGTGCGGTGTACTGGCCATCGGAAACGCCTTGCAGGTGCAGATCAGCGAGCTCAGCCGGCTGGTTGTGCATCAGGATCATCGTTACTGAGCCAATGTTCGAGGCTGAGTAGATGGTCGGTGGGGAAGGAACCGGCGTGCCATCGGCGGGCGTACCCGTCCTCGCCGAGTCGAGTCAGTAATGCCCGTCTGCGGTAGCCACCGAGCGAACGAGCACGCGCAGCGGTACGGCGACGTCGGATGCTTTCTCCGCATCGATGGCGTACCTCACGCGGTCGGCTTGGCCGAGATCACGACGCTGCCGTCGGACGCCGATTTGCCTGCGGTAGCCAGCAACGTGACCGGCGAGGTGATTGATCACGCCGAGCACAACCACCAGGTCAGATCCGGCTCACTCAGTGGTGATCTCACCACCTCGGTCGCGGGCACTCAACCCGGCAAAAAGGGCGTCTCAGGAGGATCTACGCCGTGCAATACTCGGCCAGATGATCGGAAGTGTCGGCTGATGGGGTTCAGCGAGCGGGCGCGCAGGGTGCGTGATGGGCGTCTGGCGCATGGCCAACGGGTCGCGGCATTGTGTTCGTGTGTAAGTCTGTACCACCCGATCGGTCACCGAGCGACGTTGAGCTTTCTCGCTGAGCTGGCCGGGCCGTATCAGCGGCACGAGCAGGCTCTGTTGGACGCGTTGGACGCGTTGGAGGCCAGTCGCGCGGTGTGGCGCGTGGAGGCCAGCGGCTACGTGAACTCCCGCGCGAGGCAGAAGCGGCTCGGCCGGCATGTGCCGCCAGATGGCGATCCGCCACGGAGCAGAATGGGTGGGCACTGGTACGCGGCCGTTCCAGACGTCTCTCGACGTGCGGCCGTACACGCGCTGAAGCTGTGGGAGCGGGACCTTCAGCCGGGCTCCGCGAACGACGAGGTTCGGTCCATTGTTCGGTGCTGCATCGCGACCGGCGGCCGGCTCACCGCCGAGCAGCTGGACACCGTTTCGATCCGCCGAACGCAGGACGAGGCCGAGGATGTTCGCTGGCCGATGACTCTCACAGCCTCCGCTACCGGTGCACTGCGGCCAGCCGTCCGGGCGTGACTCGGCCAGCGGCATGTGCGGACGACCAGTCAGGATCTTCGCGATCGATCTGGTCCCAGAGCCGGAAAGTTCTTCGAAGAAATCCGGGCGGCGGTGTCGGATCGGGGTGGTGGTGTTCGTAGCAGCGGTGAGGCCGCCCGCAAGGGGGCGGCGCCGAGGTTAAGGAATCGCGATCATGAAGCTGACGACCATGACTCAGGTCACCATCGATGGAGTGGTGCAGGGAAACGGCGGCGCGTCGGATGAGGACCGCAGGAACGGATTCGAGCGCGGGGGATGGGCCCGCGGGCAGGGCGACAACGAGACCGTCGCGTTCATCAGCCAGACCTACCTGCGCGCCGACGCGTTCCTGCTCGGCCGGCGGACCTATGAGCTGTTCGCCGGCTCATGGGGGACTTTGACGGAACAGGATGTCCCTGGCTGGGAGCCCGTCATGCGGGCGTTGAACACCCAGCCCAAGTACGTGGTGTCGACCACGCTCACCGATCCGGCGTGGCCGGGCACCACCGTCCTGCCCGGCGACCTCGCGACCGCCATCCGAGAGCTGAAGGCTAAGCCAGGGGGTGAGCTGCAGGTGCACGGCAGTGGCACCCTGACCCGGTGGCTGCTGGCGAACGAGCTGGTCGACGAGATGACGATGATCGTCATTCCCGTGGTTCTCGGGCAGGGTGCGCGGTTGTTCCCGGAGACCGGCCCGGATCTTGCGCTCGACCTGGTCGAGTCGCGAGTCGACTCGAACGGCGTGACGATCCAGCTCTACCGGCCGGCCGGGCGCCCGCAGTACTTCGCAACGGCTTGAAGTCCCTGACCGATGTACCACGCTGTCTTGACCCGCACAGGAGATGATCTTCAGATGCAGTATCTGGTTTCCGTGATCGACGACAAGAGCAATCCCGGCAGTACCGACCGGCGGCCTGCCATCAGCGCGTTCAACGAACGACTGATCGCCGAGGGCTACTGGGTTTTCGCGGGCGGACTCGCGGACACCGACGCGGCCACGGTCATCGACAACCGGGGCGAGCAGGCGGTGTTCAGCGACGGGCCTTTCGTGGAGTCGAAGGAGTACCTCG
>NZ_JAODNM010000133.1 GCF_025464955.1 Amycolatopsis sp.
TGTTCTGGCCATGGTGCATGGTCACCGGGTTCGGACCGGTGACCATGCAGGCTGGCCGGGCAAGTGTTCACGATGTTCTGAGACATAAACTGTTCACGATGTCCTGGGCTGGGACAGCCGGCTCTAACCGGCCGCAACGCTCACGAAGACTCACGCGCGTTCGAACGAGACTTTCCGGCGTTCGACGTCGACAGCGGTAAGGCGGACGACGATCCGCTCGCCTTCGGGCAGTCGCTCGCCGGCGCACTTGGCCATCACCGGCGGGTTCTCGACGAGGATCTCCGCCCTGGTCTCCTCCGCGCGCAGCACCACGGCCTCGAACTCGCCGCCGACGTGCTCGGCGAGCACCCACGCCTCGACCTGGTCGATGCAGGCATGCTCCACCTTCGCGGCCAGCGTGTCCGACGCGGTCATCCAGCTGGGGACGTCGTTGAGCGCGGTGCGCACCCAGTCGGGCACCGGCCGTCCGGCGCTGACCGCGAGGCAGACCTCGGTGGCGAACCTGTCGACGAGCCTTCGGATCGGCGCGGTGACGTGCGCGTACGGGCCGCCGATGCCGGCATGCGTCGTCAGAGCGGGAACTGTGCCGTCGAAAGCCGTGTAGCCCGCTCCGCGCAGCAACCTTGTGGTGTCCGCGTAGAGCGCCATCGACGCGGGCTGGCCGGGGTCGATCGTCGACAGGAACTCCGACACGCTCGCTTTGGCAGGCCACGCGATGCCCAACGCGTGGGCGGAACGGCGCAACCAGCTCACCGCGTCGGCTTCCGGATCGGGCAGCGTCCGGAGCACGCCGACACCGGCGTCGATCATGATCTGCGCCGCGCACATGCCGGTGAGCAGCGAAATCTCGGCGTTCCACGCGTCGACGTCGTTACGCGGCCGCCGGGCGAGCGCCCAGCCGCCGTCGGCGTCGCCGCTGATCTCCTGCTCCGGCAGCTGGAGTTCGACGGCCCCGCGCCGGATGGCGAGCTCGTGCCGCAACCTGCCCAGCTCCGGCAACGCGGCGACCGACGGATGCGGGGTGCCGTCGTCGATGGCGGTTTGCACGGTGTCGTAGTCGAACTGAGCGGTGGACCGGACCAGTGCCCGGCGCACCCGAGTCGACGTCGGCTCGCCGAGGTCGTCGGTCTCGATGGTCCAGAGCACCGCGGCCCTGATCTCGTCCGGCAGCAGGCTCGCGGCGCCCTCGGACAGCACCGGCGGATGCAGGGGGACGTTGCCGTCGGGCAGGTAGAGCGTCTGACCACGGCGCCGGGCCGCGCGGTCCATCGGGCCGTCCGGCCGGACGAACGCGGCCAGGTCGGCGATCGCGTAGTGCACGCGGAAGCCGGTCTCGATGCGCTCGACGAGCATCGCCTGGTCGAGATCCTTCGCGCCGGGCGGGTCGATTGTGACGAACGGCAGGTGCGTGGCATCTTCGCGCTCGCCGGCGGACTCGACCGGATCGATCGCCGCGGCCTCCGCCTCGGCCAGCACCTCGGGGCTGAAGGACTCCGGCAGCTCGAATTCGGCTCGCAGGCGACCGAAGTCACCCCCGGCGATGTGTGTGCGGATCACGAGTGGCGGCACCACCCAACCCTATCCGAGGAAACCGCGATGGATCGCCCGTTCGGGGTTGGGCCAGTCGGGTGTACGTTGAGCCTTTCCGAAGATGAAAACCGATACCATGTTCATTGACTGAAGGGGAATCGCTGTGAAGATCGCGTTCGTCGGCAAAGGCGGCAGTGGCAAAACCACGCTCGCTTCGCTGTTCACCGGCTATCTCGCCGACGCGGGCCGTCCGGTGCTCGCGATCGACGCGGACATAAACCAGCATCTCGCGGTGGCTCTCGGGGCGACGGATGAGGAAGCGCTCTCATTGCCGACACTCGGCGAGAACATGACGCTGATCAAGGAGTACCTGCGCGGCGACAACCCGCTCATCGCCGACGCCGCGTCGATGATCAAGACCACCCCGCCGGGCCGCGGCTCACGGCTGGTGACGCCATTCGAGGCCAACCCGGTCACGGAAGCGTGCTTCTCCGAGGTCGGCGGCGTGCGGCTGGCCGTTACCGGGCAGTTCGAGGAGGACGACCTCGGCGTCGCCTGCTACCACTCGAAGGTCGGCGCGGCCGAGCTGCTGCTCAACCACATGGTCGACGACGCGGGCGAGTACGTCGTGATGGACATGACAGCCGGTGCCGACGCGTTCGCGTCCGGGCTGTTCACCCGGTTCGACGTCACGTTCCTGGTCTGCGAGCCGACGCTGCGCAGCGTCGGCGTCTACAAGCAGTACGCCGACTACGCGCGGGACTTCGGGGTGCGGCTCGTCGTCATCGGGAACAAGGTCAACGACGCTGAGGACGTCGAGTTCCTGCGCGCGCAGGCCGGCGCGGACCTCGTCGGCTGGATGGAGAGCTCCCGCCACGTCCGCGCCGCTGAACGCGGCACCGCGCGGCCGATCGCCGAGCTGGAGCCCCACAACCTGGGCACACTGGCGTCGATGCTGTCCACTGTGGACGCCGTCGAGCGCGACTGGGAACGCTACCGGCGTCAGGGCGTGGAGTTCCACCTCCGCAATGCCCGTGCCTGGGGCAACGGCCGCACGGGCGAAGACCTCGCTGCCCAGATCGACCCCGCCTTCACCTACCTCCCCCACCCCGCCGCCGTCAGCTAGGGCACTTTTGCCCAAGAGTGCCCTAGCTAAGCACTAAGGCAGGGCACTTCTGTACAAAAGTGGCTCTTCGGTCGTCTGTGTGGGTGCTGGTTGCTGTGGACTAGCTGCGTTTTACCGCAGCAAGGGCCGGGTCGTGTCGGTGTACGGCGAATGCCGGTGTCCGGAACTGGGTGTGGGACTCACCGGTCTGACTGTGGGACTCGCCCTCGCTGAACGTGGGACTCGCACAGCACATCGGCGAGTCCCACACTCCGGCCCGGCGAGTCCCACGTTCACGCCGACGAGTCCCACAGTCACCACCAGCCGACCACACCCGCTGACCTCAAGAACCTCACCAGCCACACCGACACCACAGAGGCGTCGCGGACCCACACATACGACACAAGAGCCACAAAAGTGCCCTGCCCTGGACCGCAACTCGACGGCGAGTTGCGGTACTTAGCGTCCGCAACGATCGCTCTTCTACTCGTCCTCGCCCCATTTGTCGTCGGCGTCCGCTTGGCGGGTGCGCTCACGGGCGATTTCGAGGGCACGGCCGGCGGTGGCCTCGTCAGGGTACGGGCCGAGCAGGTCGATCGAGCGTCCTCGGTCGTGGTGCTCGACCTTCTTCGTGCGCGTGTTGTAGTACCAGCCCTGGTCCGGGTTCGGGTCTTCGGTAGCCATGGGATCAGCCTGACACGGCCGAGCCCGGAGCGCACCGCTGTTCAGGGCCGGTAGCGGTACGGGATCTCGGTGGGGTCGCCGGTCGGGCCGAACTCGTTGCCGCGCTCCGGGTCCTCGGTCTTGCGTGATTCCTCGGCCGCCGCCAGCTCGTCGAACCAGCCGCGGTCGGCGGACGGGGCCTTCGGCGGCAGCGACACACCGCGGGGCGGGGTCGGGGCGATCGGCTCGGACCTCGGCACCGAGGGCACCCGCGGTGGGGCAGGCGGCGCGGCCGGTGGCACCGACGGCGCGGCCTGCGGGACCGGCAACGGCGGAACGGGCGGGGCCTGCTGCTGCGGCGGAGCGGGCGGGGGCGCGGCAGGCGAAGGCACCGCGGGCGCGGGCGGAACGGGCGGCGCCGACTGCGCGGGGGCGGGGGCGTTCACCGTGCGCCACACCGGCGCGGGCCCGATGTTCATCGGAGCGGGCGTGGCGACGGGACTGGTCTGCGGCGTGACCGGCGAACCCGGGGCAGGCGCGGGTGGTGCCGCCTGCCGCCGGGCCGGACGCGGGATCGGGTCGAGACACGACACCAGCACGGTCGTGGTCCGCGGCTCCTCCACCTTCCGGCCGCTGCGTTCGCGATAGACCATCTCGCCGTCGCTGTCGATTTCGACCAGGTATCCAGCTTCCGCCAACTGCTCCTCGTCGAGGTCGACGAGCTTCTCGTACCGCGAAGGCACAACGCGGTAAATCGGCCAGGACAGCCTGCTGTGCTGCTCGTGGAACTGAGCGAGGAGCGCGGCCATCTGCTGCTGCCATGGCAGCGACATCGATTCGGCGATCGACCTGGGCAGCACGACGTACCCCTGGTCGACACCGGGATAACCACGGCTGAGCTGGTCGGCCAGAGGGGTGCTCGACGCGGGGCGCGCCGACTGCCTGGGCAGCTGCGGGGCCCCGAACAGCTCCCTCGGGTCCCCGTCGGGCTCGCCGGAGCCGGGCTTGGGACGTTTACCGAATTTCCTGGCCACGGGTTCGATGCTAGACGCCGGGCCGGACAGCCTGCGCGACAAGCTCGTGCTCGTCGAACGAGAACGCCCGTGTGTGGACGGGGACCCCGGTCTGCTGCGCCTCGACGACCTTGTTGCCGCCGAGGTACATCATCACGTGGTGGATGGTCGCCGGGTTCGACGGGTCGTTGGCGAGAAACAGCAGGTCACCAGGCTGTGCGGTGCGTACCGGGAGCATCGCGCCATCCTTGTACTGGTCCTGCGAGACCCGGTCCAGGGTGATCCCGGCGGCACCGTACGCACGCAGCATCAGCCCGGAGCAGTCGTAGGAGTCCGGGCCGGTCGCGCCCCAGATATACGGCTTGCCCAGCTGGCTGAGCGCGAACTGGATGGCCGAGGCAGCCACCTTGCTCGGCGGAAGCGCCGCACCGAGCCCCTGACCACAACCGACGGCGTCGACGACCTGGCCGAGGTTCTGCACCAGCGTCGCGGCCATCGGCTCCCACATGTTGTACCGATCGGGGAACTGCGAACGTTCCACGGCCTGCGCCGCCTCGCCCGGACGCATCTGGGCCCAGCCCGGGACCGCGAGCAGGACGTCGTAGAACTTGTTGATCTCATATCCGACGTCCGTGACCTGCGCGACAGTTCCCCAGCCCATCGAGGGCCGCATCTGGAAGATGCCGAGGGAGTCGCGGTCACCGTGGTTGAGGTTGTGCAGGCCGGATTCGGTCTTCCCGGCCTGGATCGCCACCTGCCACGCCCGCGCCGACAGATTGCGCTGCTTGCCGATCGAGATGATCTGGGCGACGATCCCCTGCGCTTCCTGGTCGAGGCTCTTCGCGTCGTTGGCGCCTTGGTCGCGCTGACCGGGCTGGGTGGGTCCGATCGCCGCGTCGCAGCTGGTGTTCCGGATCCCCGCCGCGGCCTGCTGCTGATCGGTCACCACCTTGGACACCGTGCCGGTGGTGACGACCGCGGCGAACACCGCCACGATCAGCAGCCCGACCAGTATCCCGATGCGCATGGCGCCTCAGCTCGCTTGGCCGTAGTCGCTGACCCGCCAGCCGTTCGGCGTCTGCGAGACCGTGATGCTGAGTTTCGGTCCGTCGGTGGGAATCGTGACCTTCAACGAGCTCGTGTACGACGTGACCACCACCGGGTTACCGGTGACCTTGGACGCCTCGATGTTCCTCGGGTCCACTGTGGACATCCGCGGCAGGAACTCGTCCGTGGTGAACGGGCGCAACCCGTCGAGCCACTGCTGGCTGGTGATGCCGCCCGGATGGTTGACCCACGCGGTGGCCCACTCCTTCGCGACGGTCAGCCCGTCCGTGGACGGCGCGGCCGAAGTCGGCGTCTCCTGCGGACCCGTCAGCCGAGTGGGCAGCGACGTCGTCGCGGACGGCACCGCGGTGAGGTTGACCTCGGAACTGCCGGGCACCGGCGTCGTACCGAAGTTCGGCTGCGGCTGCGCGTTGTTCGACGGGTTGTTGCTGCCGAGGACGTTCGGCAGCACGATGCCCGCCGTGACGACGACGACGGCGAGCACGATCAGCACGCCCGCGAGGTGCTTGGGCGAGCGGAACGGCCAGCCCCACAGGCGTCGGTAGACCGCGGCGCGGCCGCGGTTGGTCCGGATCGGCACGGGTCACCGCCCCACTACGCGGTCGGTGTCGCGGACGTCTTCGGACACTTCCAGCCCGCGGGAAGGCCGGTAGAGCACGAAAACCGGCTTGCCGGCGACGACTTCGGGATCCACCCGCCGCGGCTGCTGCGGGCGGAATGAACCCCCCCGACCGGCCTGCGCGGGCACGACGTAGTCGGGGACGCGGTACGCGGCATCGGACTGCCCGCTGTTCGCGGCCATCCGCGACGGCACCACGACCGGCTCCGGTTCGTCGCTCCACCTGCGGTCGAAGACCGGCGAAGTGTCGACCGGGCGGCTCGCCCGGCCACCACCTTGTGTCGAGAGCACGTAGTCGCTGCGGAGCCCCTCACCCGGAGAGGACCCGGGCATCACCGGCGCACCACCGCCGGACGGCAGCGCGAGCCGATCACCTGAGCTGCCCACGGCACCGGGCCACGGCGCCCCGGACCAGGCCGCGGCCGGGCGGGACCGGCTCCCCACGTTGTCGAGCCGCTGCGAGCTGGCGAAAATCGTGGCCTCCGGCCGGAAGCGCCCGCCGCCCGCCGTCGCGCCCATCGGACCGCGCGCTTCGCCGTCGACGACGTCGTCGGTGTCCCGCACGGTCTGCCAGAACTCGTCCTGCGGGGTCGAACCGCCCTTGTTCTTGCGGAAGCGGGAGAAGAGCCCGCTGTTCGGCGACGGCACCGCCGCGCCGACCAGCCCGACCGACATCTCCACGGTCTGCCACAGCCGGCGGACCGGCCGCCCGACCATGAACAGCAGCACGGTCACCAGCCCGGCCATCACCATCTGGGTCAGCAGCGACAGCGTGTCCGAGGGCGAGAAGATCGCCTGCAGCAGCAAGGCGTGCACCCCCGCGAGCACGGACATCACCACGAGGTTGAACGCGACCGCGCCGGCCACCTTCGCGACCCGGCGCATGATGTCGGGTTGCAGCAGCGCGGCCAGGCCGATCAACGGCCCGGTGATGGTGAACAACCGGATCAGCACCTGCGCCAGCAGCACGGAAGCCTTGGCCAGCAACTGGAACAGCGAGTAGACCAGGCTCTGCCCGAGCGCGAGAAACCCGGCCCCGGTGCGGCTGCCGTCCTCACCGGTGAAGTACCCGGTCGCCGGGCCCAGCTGGGTCGAGATGTTCTTGTAGGCGGCCTTTTTCGCGTCGACGACAGCCGTCTTGGCATCGTCACCGGCGACCAGCTGGTTGCGGGTGAACGCCTGCGCGTCGAGCAGCGGCCTGCCGAACTGGGTGGCCTGCGGGACGGTCGAGGAACCGAACTCCCCGCGAAGCCAGTTGTTGTAGACGATCTGCGTATGCAGTTCGGTGGGCAGCAGGTCCCGATGGAACGTGTCCCCTGGCGCGTCGATGAACCCGGCCTGGATGTTCGTCGTGGTCTGCACGATCGCTTTGTCGATCGGGTCGAAGTACCGCAGCAGCGCGAGCGACGACGCCGCGAGCCAGACCGCGGCCAACGCGTACAGCGCGCGTTTGCTGACCGCGGACAGGTCACCGCGCCAGATGTTCCGGAACAGCATGATCGACAGCAGCAGCGCGGCCAGCCCGAACAACTGCGTGTAGATGTTGTTGTAGACCTTGTCCGCGCCCGATTTCACCGCGCTGTACAACGGATTGAGCAACCCGCCCTGGAACACCGTGTAGTGCAGGGAGTTCGTCGCGCCGACGATGTTCTTCGCGACGTTGAACAGCTGGTTGCCGGCCCAGGTGTCGATCGTGGAGTTCGGCGAGGCCAGCCCGGACAGCGGCCCGCAGGCGGTCTGGAAGGTGTCCCACACCATCCCGGCATAGCTGTAGTCGATGTACGCGCTGCCCGGTTCGCCGTTGCCTTCCGGCGGGTCGAGCGCGCCGACCATCCCGGCGCCGGGACGCTCCGGGTTGGGCGCCTCACCGCAGGCCGCGGCCGACGCCGCGGGTGCCGTCATCACCAGCTGGACCCCGAGGATCGCGACCACCATGATCATCGTGGCCAGCCGGCTCGGCTTGGTCTTGCCCGGTTTCGGGTCTTGCCTGACCCGGCGCTTCAGCGCGTGCCAACCCGCCGCGACGGCCAGGACGGACGCCAACGTCAGGATGGTGTTCACGCGGCGTCCCTGCCGGTGCCGTTCTTCCCGGCCCGAGCGTGCTCCCCAGCGCCGTTTCCGTTGCCGTTCCCGTTCTGGACATCGCCGGACTGCGGCTGCCGCGACTCCAGGGGTGTGTCCAGCAGTTGCTCCTCGGTCAGGCCGACTTCGAGCTCGGCGGCGAGCTCGAAATCGGGCTCGATCTCCTCGTCCTCAGGCGGCCTCGCGACGTACTCGTCGGCCATCTCGGCCGCGGCCGCCTCGGCTTCGGCCCGGATCCGCGAGTCCTGCGGGCGCGCGTCCTTCGACCCCGGTGTGGTGTCCATGACCGCGCGCAGGTGCTCGAGATGCGGCCCCGAGAAGTCGACGCGGATCCGCTCGACCCCGCCGGCACCGTCGCCGAAGACGAACTGCCGCGGCTCGCGGTCGCGTTCGAGACCGCCGCGCTGGGCGCCCGGCCGTCTGCCGAGCGCGGCGACGACCTGCTCGTACCCGACGCCGACCGGCACCTTCAGCAGGCGCAGCGCGTCGGCCTGGGCATCGTCGTCGTCGAGACGGCCGACGAACACCGAGTCGAGCAGCGTGACGAACCCCTGCATCTTCAGGAAGTCGGCCGGGACCTGCGAAGACAGCAGCACGCGGACGTTCCACTTACGCGAGTCACGCGCGAACCGGTTCATCAGCACCCGCCCGGTCGGCACCTCGGACAGGAAGAACGCCTCGTCGATCCAGACGCCCTTGCGCTGGTCCTTCGGCTTCTCGTAGACCGACCGCTGGGTCAGCCAGGCGGCGAGGTTGAGCATCTCGACGCCGAGCGACTCGGCGTCCGTCCAGTGCTCGCGGCCGATACCGTCCTTCGGCAGGGTCAGCCCGGCCATGGTGAGCACGGTGAGCCGGTCGTCCCGGGTCTCGGCGTACGGGTCCGCGTTCTCCTCGGGGATCAGCAGCGACATGCGCTCGCGCATCTCGTCGAGGAAGTCGGCGACGACGACCGCGTGCTCGTGGTGCTCGCTCGAGTCGCGGCGCAGGGCGTCGATGACCTGGCCGGGGTCGGCGTCGAACCGGCCGCCGACGGCGCGCACGGCCCGCAGCAGCACGATTCTGGTCTGCGCCATCCGAGCGATCTCGTACGGCAGGACACCGCTGAGGACGTCCAGCACCAACCGTCGACGGGTAGCGCCGGCGAGCGCCTTCTCCCGGCGCCAGGAGCGCTCGGGGTCGTCCTCGTCCATGAAGTGCTCGAGCAGCGGCTCGGCGACCACGCGGTACGGGTTGAGGATGCCGGGCTCGGCGTTGAGCAGGTTGATGGGCCGGGCGTACGGCCGGATCTCCGGCAGGTCGCACAGGCGGGACAGCGGGCCGGACGGGTCGAGGATCGTCCAGTGCGCGCCGGCTCGCAGCGTCTTGTAGACGATGCCGCCGCCGAGGAACGACTTGCCGCCACCGAGCCCGGCGACCATGGCCGTCAGCCCGGAGCCATCCCGGATCTCCTGCGCCATCCACGGGTCCCAGGCCACCGGGCGCCGGGTCGCGGTGCACGTCTCGCCGAGCAGGATGCCGCGGCGGTCACCGACCTCCGCGGTCGCGGTGGGCACCGCGGCCGCGGCCCAGACGACCGACCCCCGGCGCATGTACGCGCCCGAAGCGACCGGCTCGCCGGGGATGAACTCCCGCGCCATCGCGTACTGCGCTTCCGGGTGCTCGATCGCGATCTTCGGCTTGTAGAGGTCGAGGAGCTGCTGGGCGAGCCGCAGCGTCTCCCGCTCGGTCGGCCCGGACACCGCCAGTCGCCACCACGACCGCACCCTGGTGGCCAGCGCGGTGAAGCCCGACGTCATCTCGTCGTCGATCTCCAGCACCCGCCCGGCCTGGCGCGCAAGCGATTGCGGTGGCTCCAGCTCGTGCTCGTCGGTGTAGTGCTTGACCTGCGAACGCACCTTGTTCATCTGGCGCTGCAGCTCGCCGGCGACCTCTTCGGGCCGACGGACGTAGATCCGCGCGGAGACCTCGACCGCGGCGGGCAGCCGGTCCGCGTGCTGGATCCACGGGTCGTCGACCTCGGGGATCTGCAGGCCGTGCATCTGCCCGACGGTCAGGATCGCGAGATGCCGAGAGACGCCGGCGTTGGAGCCGGTGCGGCCGCGCACGGTGACCGTCGGCGCGTACGGGTCGGAGTGGAAGTCGGCGGCGTCGGTGAAGCTCGCCAGGTCTTCGGGCTCCCACGCCGCGCCGGGCACGGCGGGCAGGTTGCGCGGCGCCGGCAGGCCCAGCGAGCACGACCGGTGCATCAGCCAGGACATCTCCTCGGCGTGCACCGGACGGCCTTCGAGCCCGGCCGAACCGATGACCTGGTCGAGGTGCTCGACCTCGGAGTCCAGCGCGGTCAGCTCGGCGTCGACGGCCTCGGGCAGGATCTTCCGCAGCAGCGGGGCGGCGCGTTCGACGGCCCGGTCCACCGCGCGGCGGGTCTGCACCTGGACCCCGATGTAGACCTCTTTCTCCGCCATCGAGCGGCCCATCAGCTGCTGCTGCTCGCCGATGAGGTAGTCGTCGAAGGAGAGCGCGCCCGGGGTGTCATGCGGGCGGCCGACGGCGTTGTGGACGTGCGCCTCGGCCCACATCCGGATCGGGTACGGCCGGTTGGTGACCCGCAGGTGCAGCCAGCGGCCCTGGAGCTCGGCGTACTGCCCGGCGATCGCGGCGATGAGGTCGCGGCGCTGCGAGTCCGAGCGGAACGACCAGCGCTGCGGTGCCAGCCGGTACCAGGCGTAGACCTCGTAACCGGTGCGCAGGAGATGTCCGTCGATGCTTCTCGCGGCTATCGACGGGGTGTAGGTCGGGACGGCCTGTTCGCCGGTCAGCCGACGGCCGCGACGGCTCACCGCCCCCGCCTTACCCTGCACCGAACGGACCTGCTGCGGGGGTTGCCAAGTACCCGCCGTGGGCGAAGGGTCTCGCCCAGCCGGGTCCTGATCCCGCTTACCTCGGCTTCCGCCGCCACCGAACAACGACTACCTCCCGGCCGCGGCCGCGTTGCGGCCACGGCGCGCTCGTGGTGTGCCCTGCGTTCCGATCCCCGGCACCGACCGGCGGCCGGGTCGGCCTTCGGTCGGCGTCTCCTGGAGGTTGCGGTACTGGCCGCGGTAGCGACCGTCCGTGCCGCGAGTTCCTCCATACCCATCGTTGTACCGATTCGAGCGGCCACGGCGGCGGTTCTTGGGCACCGGACGGCTCGTCCGGACCCGGACCCGGCCCGCGGTGACCGCGCCACCGGCACCTGTCGTGCGCTCGCGCGGGGTGTTCAGCTCGCGCGCCCACATCGTCAGCACGGCGCCGAGCGGCCGCTCGTGGCTGATCTTCGAAGTGATGAACCTGGTGATCAGGATGGTGATGATGAACGCCCACGCCGTCGAGAAGAAGCCGAAGCTGAACCCGAGCGAGCGCTCGACGGTCAGCACGGCGAGGAAGATCGGGATACCGACGCCCCACGCGACATACCGGGCACGCCACGGGAACGTCGCTTTCGGCGGCCCGAGCCACACGGCGTCGACGCGGTAGACCTCGTCATCGGTTCGGATACGCACGAATCGCCCGCCTCAGCCTGTGAAGAGGCCGGCGATCCACTGGCCCACGTTGACGCCGGCGCCGCTGACGGCGAGACCGATGATCGCGAGCGCGATCACGACACCGGCGAGCCGGCGCATCACGCCCGCGTTGTCACCCTTGCCGCCGCCCAGCCAGAGCAGCAGCACCGCAACGGCCAGCAGCACCAGCGGGATGACGTTGTCGATCAGCCATTTGCTGACGTTTCCCGTGCCGATCTGGCCGGAGGCGGCCAGCGTGTCGAGGGTGGTCATGGTGGTCATCGCTTAACTCCCGGTCACGCGGAGCGTGGTCTGGCGGACGCCGTACCGCGGGCTCCGCCGTATTCTTGGGCTCTGGGGTCGAGGGGCACAGGGGTTCGGGAGCTCCGGGGTCGAGAGCTCGGGCTCGCCGGGCTCGGGGGTTCGAGTTCCGGTGCTCAACAGGTACCGCGTCACCGTCATGGTGTCACGAAGTGTAGCGGTCAAAGCGCTCTCTGTAGATATCGACGGGTCTGCCCTACGCACCATACGGCCAGTTTCACCGACCCGTCGCCCTCCATCATCGTTGCCAGGGCTCCAGGGTTTAACCCCAGCCACCCGTATTTCCTAGTGTGGGTACGAACTCACCCGGTCGCGAAGGGCTAGCTCACTCTGGGTGCGGGATTTTCCGGCTCGTCACGTCGCGCTCAGTGTGGCATGCCCCGTTCGGCGGCATGAGCCGAGTCCGGAGTGTGAACCGCCCGAAAAGAGCCAAGGACGACATCGTTTCCCGATCGGGTCAATTCCGACTACCGGCCGTCGGAGAAAACGGTGTCGATCAGCTACACGGAGTGACGATCACCCGGTTAAGCGATCTTTTTACCGTCGCCTGATTTCGGGCTTTTCGGGCGCGTCGAGCCGGGTTCAGGCCTTGTTCGCGGTGGCGAAGAGGGCCTTCGGGAACGCTCCGGCGGCCACGGCGGCTCGACTCAGGGCGCGCCCGAGCTCGTGCAGACGCTCGACCTTGTCGTCGCCGAGCCGCAACCACGGCCCGACGCCGGCGTCGTCGGTGCGGGACTCGATGCCGGCCCGCAGCTTCGTGCCGCTCTCGGTCAGGACCCCGGACGCGTCGACGACGCCGCGTTCGACCAATACGGCCACCCCGGCGTCCCATTCCTCCTCGGACCAGCCCCGAGTCCGTTTCGCCGCATCCGGGGTGAACGCCTTGGCCATGCCCGTGTGGGTGATCAACGCGCCGATCCCGCTGAGGCCGTGGTCGACAAGGGCTGCGATATGCCCGTCGCCGCGGTACTCGCGAAGCAGCGTGGCGGCGTGATAGAGGACCATGTGCGGCTGCTCGGGCCAGTCGAGGTCAGCGTGGGCGGCGTAGAGCGGACGCCCCTCCGGCACACAACCCTCGGTGGCTTCCCTGGCTAGCTCGGCCGCCTCGGCGACCTCCGGCGAAGCCAGCGTCTCGTCACCGAGGAGCCTGCGCAGCGTCGCGTCGACGGCCTCGAGCCTGGCGGCCAGGATCTGCTCCGCCGTCGCCAGCGTCCACGCACGCGGAATATGACGTGCCACGAGCGCCGGGTTGAAGTTGAAGAAGGTCGCGGCGACCCCGCCGGGCCCGATCGCGCCGAACGCCGCCGAGCGGCTCGCGAAGTAGCACATGCGACCCGGCCGCAGCCCGGCCGCCGTCAGGTACTGCTCGGTCTCCGGGGCGAAGTACTGCGCCGAGTGCAAGGGGTCAAGGGCTCGGGTGAGAGGGGAAGCGGCCTTGGCTGCGCCAGCGTGATCCATGGCCGCACCATACCGCGCGGTATGTCCGCCGAACACCGGCCCAAGGGGCGCACTTTTGCGCTTTTGCGGGGTAGTTGCCCACGCCGATAACCAGCGCTCGCAACGTCCTGGGGGCTTTTGTACTTTTGTGCCCCTTGTATCGTATCCGTGGGTCGCCGGGGTGCTGATTGATGTGTGCTGGTGGCGTTTACACCGGCAAGGACCGGGGCGAGTAGGGGCTTCCTGGCTGTTCTGAGGGCCGGTCGTGTCGGCGTGCGGTCAAGAGCGCTGTCGGTAGCCGAGTGTGGGACTCGGCGCCGTGAACGTGGGACTCGCCGCCGGCGAACGTGGGACTCGCGGGCCGCGTCGGCGAGTCCCACACTCCGACTCGGCGAGTCCCACACTCAGGTCGATGAGTCCCACGTTCACCGACGGCCGACCACACACACGACAGGCCCTCAGATCCGGTCCACGGGCGCCCCGTCCGCCCCGGTCCCTGCCGCAGTAAAACGGAACCAGCCAGCCCAAAGGCTCCATCACCATCGCAACTCGACGACGAGTTGCGATGGGTGGCTGGGGGCGGACGAGTCGGCATGTAAGCCGGATCCTGTCCCCGCGGCGCCTTGCGGCACCGCGGTGAGCGGCCATCCATCTTGGCCTGCCGTCGCCGGCAGGCTCCAGCGGCCTACCCGCGAGCATCGGACGGGCCGTCCTCAAGCGCTCGCGCAGGAGCCGAAGCTCCCTCTTGGCCTTGCTCCGGGTGGGGTTTACCTAGCCACCCCGGTCACCCGGGGTGCTGGTGGTCTCTTACACCACCGTTTCACCCTTACCCCCGCCGTGAAGCGGAGGCGGTCTGTTTTCTGTGGCACTGTCCCGCGGGTCGCCCCGGGTTGCCGTTAACAACCACCCTGCCCTGTGGAGTCCGGACTTTCCTCGAAGCGCCGGAACGCTCCGCGACCGCCCTGCCGACTCGTCCGCCGCTTAATCCTACTGGCGGACCAGCGCGTCGAGGTGGCGGGTGACCGGCCAGGTGCCGTGCGAGGTGTTCGAGACGACGGTGTGGGTGAAGCCGGCGCCCCGGTCATGGACGCTCCGGAACGACACCCCGAGGTCGAACCCCTCCAGCATGACCGCGTCGCGCGTCTCGTGGAGCCAGAAGCCCATGCCATACCGGGTCCAGCCGTCGCGCTCGGCGGGCGTCTCGCTGCGCCGACGGACCATCTCGTCGACGCTGCCCGGAGCGACGACACGGCCGGCGAACAACGCGGGCCACAGTGCGTGGAAGTCCGCGACGGTCGAGTAGCTGCCACCATCCCCCGATCCCACGATCGGCAGTTGGTGGACGTTCGTCCGGAGACCCTCCTGCTCGAGGTAGCCGAGCGCCATCCTCGCGTCAGGCTCGTCGGAGCGCAGGAACGCCGTGTCGCGCATGCCCGCGGGGTCGGTCACGCGCTGCTTCACCAGCTCGGGGAACGGCGTGCCGCTCGCCCGCTCCGCGATCAGCGCGAGCACGACGTAACCGCCGTTGTTGTACTTGAACTTCTCGTCCGGCGCGGACAACGTCGGGAAGCCGCCGAGGACTTTGACATACGGCTCCGCCGACGGGACGTCGTCGACGCCGATGGGCTGCACGAACGCCGCATCGTCGACGTTCTCGTCGTAGTAGTCCCCGATGCCCGACCGCATCGCGAGCAAGTGCTCGACGGTGACGCCGTCACCGATCAGCGGCAGGTCGTCGCCGAGCACCGAACGCGCGGTGGTCTCCCGCTGGAGGACACCGCTGTCGATCAGGCTCATCACCGTCAACGCGGTGAGCCCCTTAGTGCCGCTGGCGATGGCGAAGCGGGTGTCGACGGTGTTCGCGGCGCCGAGTCCACGATGCGCGAGGCCATACGCCTTGGCGAAGCTGCCTTCACCATCGAAACGCACGACGCCGGAGAAGCCCGTCTCCTCTGCCACGTTGTCTACGGATTGCTCCACCGAAGTCATAAAGCGAGCGTATCGGCCGACCGCTCGCGTCCGCAGCCCCTTTGTTCTCAGGACGTGGACAACGTTGCCCCTTCGGGCGAGCGGCTGCTTCACTCGGCTGCAGTACCGGGAAATTCAGCGTTTGATCAGCGCCTCCGAAAAAGACACTGAACATACTGACATTTTCTAGGAGCACTATGTCGTTATCCACTGACGCCCTCCACGAACCGCTCAAATTCGCTTACTGGGTACCGAATGTCAGCGGCGGTCTGGTCACCAGCGATATCGAGCAGCGCACTGACTGGGGTTACGAGTACAATCGCGAACTCGCCGTGCTCGCGGAAAACAACGGCTTCGAGTACGCACTGACCCAGGTCCGGTACACGGCCAGCTACGGTGCCGCCTACCAGCACGAATCGGTCGGTTTCAGCCTCGCGCTCCTGCTGGCGACACAACGCCTGAAAGTGATCGCCGCGATCCACCCTGGCCTGTGGCACCCGGGTGTGCTGGCCAAGTTCATCGCGAGCGCGGACGTGATTTCCGGCGGCCGCGCGGCAGTCAACGTGGTGAGCGGCTGGTTCAAGGACGAATTCACCAAATTGGGTGAAGCGTGGCTCGAACACGACGAAAGGTACCGCCGGTCCGAAGAGTTCATCCGCGTCCTCAAGGAACTCTGGACCGACGACCACGCCGAATTCGGCGGCGATTTCTACCGCATCCATGACTTCGACATCAAACCCAAGCCCGAAAGTTCGCCCGGACGGCCGTATCCTGAGATCTTCCAGGGCGGGAACTCCACCGCCGCGCGCAAGCTCGCGGGCCGGGTATCCGACTGGTACTTCAGCAACGGCAAGGACTTCAACGGCTTCACCGAGCAGGTCGACGAGGTCAACGACTACGCGGCGGCGAACAACCACGCCGTCAAGTTCGGCCTCAACGGCTTCCTCATCGCCCGCGAAACCGAGTCCGAGGCCAAAGCCGTGCTGCGCGAGATCGTCGAGAAGGCCAACGTCGAGGCCGTCGAAGGGTTCCGCGGCGCGGTCAAGCAGGCCGGCAGCTCGACGTCGGACCAGAAGGGCATGTGGGCGGACTCCGAGTTCTCCGACCTGGTCCAGTACAACGACGGCTTCCGCACCCAGCTCATCGGCACGCCCGAACAGATCGCGCGGCGCGCCATCGAATACAAGCGGCGCGGCGCGAACCTGCTGCTGCTCGGCTTCCTGCACTACCACGAGGACGTGCGGTACTTCGGCGAACACGTGCTGCCCGTCATCCGCGAGCTCGAAAAAGACATCGACCGCAGTTCCGCCAACCCCGAGCCCATAGGGAGCCTCGCATGACAAAGTCCGCCGAGCAATGGCTGGCCGACGCGAAGGACGTCGCCGCCAAACTCGCCGTCGACGCGGTTCAGCGCGACCACGAGAACAAGACGCCGTACGAGGAAGTCCAGCTGCTCAAGGATTCCGGGCTGGTCACCCTGCTCGGTCCGATCGAGCACGGCGGCGGCGGGCAGACCTGGGACACCGCGTACAAGGTGACACGCGAGATCGCGAAGGCCGACGGCTCGCTCGGGCAACTGCTCGGCTACCACTACCTGTGGGCGTGGGCGGCGCGGCTGGTCGCGACCGACGGGCAGATCGCGGCCGTCGAGGAGCTGTACACGACCAACCAGTTCTTCTTCGGCGGCGCGGTCAACCCCCGCGACTCCGACCTGACGATCACCGAAGACGGCGACGAGATCGTCTACAACGGACGGAAGTCGTTCTCGACCGGGTCGAAGGTGTCGGATCTGACCGTGCTGGAGGGCATCCTCGAAGGCACCGAGGACCACGTCTTCGCGATCGTGCCGTCGAAGCAGGACGGGATCGTCTTCCTCGACGACTGGGACAACATCGGCCAGCGGCTCACCGAGTCCGGCGGCGTGACGATCACCGACGTCCGCGTGCCGTGGGCGAGCGCTGCGGGCTATGAGGACAAGAGGTTCCGACCGCTGACGTACAACACCCTGAACGTGCCGGCCATCCAACTGGTCTTCGCGAACTTCTACCTCGGCATCGCCCAGGGCGCGCTGGAAACCGCGTTGACGTACACGAAGGACAACACGCGCGCGTGGCCGTACGGCGGTGACAACAAGGAACACGCGACAGAGGAGTGGTACATCCTCGACGCCTACGGTGACCTGCAGGCGAAACTGTGGGCGGCCGAGGCGCTCGTCGACAAGGCGGGCGCGGCGATTTCGGCGGTGCTGCACGCGCCGCGCGAGGAACTGACACCCGAAGCCCGCGGCGAGGTCTCGGTGCTCATCGCGGCGGCGAAGCAACGGATCGTCGAGACCGGGCTGGAGATCGGCACGAAGATCTTCGAACTCACCGGCGCCCGCGCGAGCGCGTCGAAGTACGGCTTGGACCGCTTCTGGCGCAACCTGCGGACGCACTCCCTGCACGACCCCGTCGCGTACAAGCGTCGCGAGGTCGGGGCTTATGCCCTCCTCGGCGAACTCCCCGAGCCGACCTGGTACACGTGATCCGAAAGGGACGTTCGTCTCACTGAACGCAGCGAAAGGGATTTTCCGCGCATCCACCGCGCCGAAAGTCCCTTTCAGCTGTTTTAGTTGGCTGGTGAACTCGGGACTATGGGCGGCGGTCATCAGCCTGGTGCTGCTGATCGCCGTGCTCGGATTCGCGATGATCCGGCCGCGAGGGCTGCCGGAGGCACTGGTCGCGGTGCCGGCGGCAGGCATCGTCCTCGCGCTGGGGCTGGTGACGCCGCCGGACGCGGGCAGGCAGGCGCTCGCGATCCTGCCGACACTCGGGTTCCTGGCCGCGATCCTGCTGCTTTCGTACCTCGCCGGCGTCGACGGCGTGTTCGACTGGCTCGGCGGACGGCTTGCGCGGGCGTGCCACGGCAAACCCCGCCGGCTGCTGGTGCTGACGTTCGCCGCCGCGGCCGGGACGACGGCGATCCTGAGCCTCGACGCCACGGTCGTCCTGCTGACGCCGGTCGTCTTCGCCACCGCCATCGGGCTCCGCCTGCGCGCCAAACCGCACGTCTACGCCTGCACCCATCTGGCGAACTCGGCGTCGACGCTGCTGCCGGTGTCGAACCTGACCAACCTGCTCGCGTTTTCCGCCTCCGGGCTGACTTTCGCCGGGTTCACCGCGTTGATGGCCCTGCCATGGCTGGTCACCATCGGCATCGAACTCGTGGTGTTCCTGCGCTTCTTCGCCACCGACCTGGTCGGGGTGTCCGACCGCGAACCGGAGACGGACACCCCGGCACCCGTGTTCGCGCTGGTCGTACTGGGCCTGACGCTGGTCGGGTTCGGCACCGGGCCGCTGCTGGGGCTCGCACCGGTCTGGGTCGCGACGGCCGCCGCGCTCGTGTTGGCCGTCCGGGGGCTCGTGCGGCGCAAGATCAAGCCGTGGACGGTCGTCGTCGAGGCGTCCCCGCTGCTGTGCCTGTTCGTGCTCGGCCTGGCCGTGGTCGTCGAGGCCGTCTCGCAGCACCTCCTGGGCGGCGCGCTGCGAGCGATCCTGCCGACGTCGGCCGGGCTCGGCGAACTGCTCCTGGCCGCGCTGATCGCGGCGGTGCTGGCCAACCTGGTCAACAACCTGCCCGCGACGCTCATCCTGCTGTCCGTGCTCGGCCCGCATCCCGACACCGGCGTGCTGCTCGCCGTGCTGCTCGGGGTGAACATCGGCCCGAACGCGACCTACCTGGGCTCGCTGGCGACGCTGTTGTGGCGTCGAGTCCTGGCAGGCAAGGGCGTGACGCCAACCGTGCGCGAGTTCTTCAAACTGGGCGCGTGGACGGTTCCGTTGTGCCTCGCGGGGTCCGTTGTGGCGCTCTGGCTCGGGCTCGCACTGGCCTAGAACCGGCCTAGACTCGTCGGTCATGACGAAAGTCGTGGTCTGGATCGCCGAATGCACCTGGCACGCGTGCGTCGACGCCGCGAGGCTGATCGCCGACGCCGAAGTGACGCTGGTGCACGTCGTCGACGCGGAAGTCGCGGAGGCCATGCAGGGCGCGTACGGCGGCCTGCTCTCGCGGCACGGGCACGCTCCGGACGTCTCCGCGCTGGTCGGACCCGCTGAGCAGGCCTTGGTCGAGGATGCCGCGGCCCGGCTGGGGACACCGTGCGCGACAGATGTCCGGCAGGGACGGATCGAACACGAAGTCGTCGCCGCCTGCGCGGACGCCGACGTGCTCATTTGCGCCAGAGACGGCCGACGCGACCACGCCGGGCCGAAGAGCCTCGGCCACCACACGCGATTCGTCGTCGACCACGCGCCCTGCGGAGTCCTACTCGTCTGGCCCTGAGGGCGCGTCGAGCAAACGAACCAGCTCGGATGGCCACCGGACGAGCTCCAAAACGTCGGCCAGGTCGGTGTCGATGCGCAGCTGCGGTTCGTCGACGGCGTCGACGAGGTCGTCCACCGACGCGAGCGTCGCGAGATGACGGCGGCCGATCTCGAACCGGCGGACCGTCGGCCCGATCCGCTTGCCGTCCGGCCCGCGCGCCACGGTGTCCTCGACTTCCCCGGTCACGCCCGACCAGATCGTCGCCAGTACCTCGAAGGACTTCCGTGCGACGTCGTCGGCCAACGGCGCGGGCAAGCGTCCGTCAAACCGGGCCGATGCCTCGAAAAACGCCACCGCCTCGGCCATCAGATCGGTCACTCGCGGCACCTTCGGCACCACCACGCCGACCCGGTCGTCGACCATCGTGCGAGCGATCTCCGGGCTCAGCTCGACATGCGGCGCACCCGGTTCGAGCCATCGGACGGGCACGCGGCCGAACCGGCGCTCGGACAACACCAGGTCGGCGTCAGTGACAACGGCCTTCCCGCCGGCAGCGACGCGCGACGCGAGCAACGCGTCCTGCAGCGAAAACCAGACGTGGCCGGAAAACCGCGGACCCGGCACCCAGGTCAGATACTGCCCCGGGAGGAACCGCGTGATCCGCGACGCGACCTGGCGCCGCGCGTGCGGCGGCCGCCCGACCGGGACGGGCCCGCGGAAGCTTTCCAGCACCGCGGGCAGGTCCTCCGGCAGATCCATCGGACCTAGGACAGGTGCGAGGTGTCGTTGACCAGCCGCACGGACGCGTTGCCGTCGGGATAGAACTCGACGATCGACAGCGAAGCGAGGTCGAGGTGCAGCCGGAACAGCAGCGACGGCCCGGCGTCCAAACCCAGGCGCAGCAACGTCTTGATCGGCGTGACATGGCTGACGACGATCAGGGTGCGGCCGCCGTGTTCGGCGATCAGCTCATCGCGCGCCAACCGGACGCGGCTGTGCACGGCGTCGAAGCTTTCTCCGCCGGGCGGGCCGATCGCGGTGTCGGCGAGCCAGGCGCTGTGGGCGGCCGGATCGCGCTCCGCCGCTTCGCGGAACGTGAGGCCTTCCCACTCGCCGAAGTCGGTTTCGAGCAGGCCCTGGTGGGTCTCGACGCGGCTGCCGACGGCGTCGGCGACGGCCTGCGCGGTCTGCATGGTGCGCGTCAGCGGGGACGCGATGATCGGCACGGACTCGCCGAGCCCGTCCATCCCGGCGAACCGCTTCGCGGCCGCGGCGACCTGCTGCCTGCCGAGTTCGGTCAGCGGGACGTCGCCCCGGCCCGAGTAGCGCCGGTCGACCGACATCTCGGTCTGGCCGTGGCGAAGCAGCAACAACCTGGTGGGCTCGCCCTTCGCGCCGGTCCACCGCGCCGGCGACACCTTGTCCTGACCGGGCGGGCGCACATCCGGCTCGTTGGCGGGCCTGCCCGCGGCCTGCGCGTCCATCGCCTGGTTCGCGAGCCTGTCCGCGTGGGAGTTCTGGGCCCGCGGGATCCAGGTGTAGGTGACCCGCTCGAATCGCCCGGCGAGTTCCTTGGCCTCGCGCGCGAGCGGCTGCAGCGCCGGGTGCTTGATCTTCCAGCGGCCGGACATCTGTTCCACGGCCAGTTTCGAGTCCATCCGAACGTCCACTTCGGACGCACCGAGCTCGGCGGCCGCCCGGAGCCCGGCGATCAGCCCGGAGTACTCCGCGACGTTGTTCGTGGTGAGGCCGAGCGAGTCCTGCCGCTCGGCGAGGACGTCACCGTTCGCGGCGTCCTTCACCAGCGCGCCGTAGCCGGCGGGCCCGGGGTTGCCCCGCGAGCCGCCGTCGGCTTCGACGATCACTCTCACAGCCCGGACTCCAGCGTCCGCACGAGGATCGCGCTGCAGTTCTCGCACTGGATGACCGAATCCGTGGTGGCCGACTTGATCTCGGCGATGGCGTTGCGGTCGATGTCGAGCTGGCACGCGCCGCACCGGCGCGACCGCAGCAGCGCCGCGCCGATACCGCCGCGCGCGCGGATGCGCTCGTACAGCGAGAGCAGCTCCGCGGGGAACCGCGGCACCAGCTTGGCGCGGTCCTCGTCGCGGCGGGCGTGGGTGGTGTCGAGGTCGGCGAAGGCCTCGTCGCGACGGGAGATCGCGGCGGCCAGCACGCCTTCGGCCTGGTCGACCTCGGCTCCGGTGCGCTTGGCGTCCAAGCCCAGCGCCTCACGACGTTCCATCAGCTCGAGCAGGTCGTCCTCGAGGGCGGTCTGGCGGCGCTCCAGGGTGTGCAGTTCGTGTTCGATGTCGGCCATCTGCTTGGCCGCCACCGAGCCGGACTCGAGCAGCTTGCGGTCGCGGTCCTCACGGGCGCGGACGGACTCGATCTCGCGCTCCTGGCGGGTGATCTCGCGGTCGAGGTCCGAAGACGAAGTCTCGACGGCGACCTTCGAGTCCCGCAGGTCCTGCAGTTTCTTCTCGACGTCGGTGATCTCGGTCAGCTCCGGCAGGGTACGGCGGCGGTGCTCGGTCCTGGACAGCTCCGCGTCCACCTTGGCGAGTTCGAGCAACTGCCGTTGCACGGCTGGATCTGCCTTCACTTCAGTGTTCTCCCTATTTAACTGAGCCCTGATGTACTGAAATAGTCCATGGATCGGTGCAGCGTGTCGAGACGTGTATGTCGACGTTACCGGGCAGCCCGGCACGCAGGACCCCCGAGGCTTGCCCGCACCATGGCCACTCGCTCGCCCAGTGCGTCACCCCGACCAGCGCCGGCGCCCCGGCGACCGCTCGATGGTCGCCCGCGGGGTGGTGGCGCAGGTCCGCGGTCACGTAGGCGTCCACGTTTTCGGCCCTGACCAGCTGAAGATAGCTGTCACCGGCGCCGCCGGATACCGCCACCGTGCGGATCGGCCGGGCCGGGTCGCCGGCGCCGAGCACCCCGGGTGCGGTGGCGGGCAGCGCCCGGGCGACACGGTTGACGAACTCGGCGAACGGCTCGGCGTCCGGCAGCTCGCCGATGCGGCCGATCCCGGTCACGCCGTCGGGCTTCGCGTCGAGGGGCCGCAGGTTGGCGAGCCCGAGGGCGAGTGCGAGGGCGTCGGACACTCCGGGCGATGCGGAGTCGGCGTTCGTGTGGGCGCAGAACAGCGCGATCCCGGCCCGGATCATCCGGTGGACGAGCTTGCCTTTGACGGTGTCCGTGCCGACCCCGTGTACTCCGCGAAGCAGCAGCGGATGGTGCGCGATGATCATCTGCGCACCCAGCTCGATGGCCTCGTCGACCGTCTCCTCGACGACGTCGACGCAGATGAGGACCCGCGAAACCGGCTCGGCCGGGTCACCGCAGACGAGGCCGACGGCGTCCCACGATTCGGCCAGCTCGGGAGGGTACGCGGTGTTCAAAAGGGCGATCACGAAGCCGACGGCTGACATGCGGCGATCTTCGCACGTACCGTCTGTAGGTATGCGAACTCGGTCTTGGATCGCCGCTGTCCTCGCCGCCACGCTGCTGGCCTTCAACACGACGCGCGTATCCGCCACGACACGCTCGCTCTGGTCGCTGACGGATCTCGCCGCCCAGCGCGTCGAGGTCGCGGACAAGGTCGCCGCCGCGAAGTACGGCACGCCGTCACCGATCGACGACCCGGTGCGCGACCAGCAGATCCTCGACGACGTCGCGGCGAAGTCCGGGCCGCTCGGGCTGGACCCCGCCGAGACCGTGGCGTTCTTCCGCAACCAGATCGAGGCGAACAAGGTCGTGCAGCGCGGCCTGTACGCCCGGTGGGCGGCGCATCCGGACGAGATCCCGGCCGCGCGGCCCGACCTGGCCACCGAAGTACGCCCGGTGCTCGACCGCCTCAACGCCGGCCTGCTCGCCGAGTTCGCCGCCACCAGGGCCACCCGCGCCGGCCGTACCTGCGGGGTCCGGCTCGCGGTGACCGTCCGGCTGGTCACCTGGCAGCGGCGCCTCGACGCCCTGCACCACAAGGCGCTCACCAACGCCGTGCCGTCGGTCTGCGCAGCCTCGTAGCCGTACGCCGATCACCCGCGAGCGGTCGTCCGCCGCCCTCGGGTGATCAGGAACTGCACTGGGGGGCTCGATGCGGGCGCAGGCGACGCTGTCGGCGCACGGGTATCCGACCGCCCATGTCGCGTCCGAAGTGGACGAAGACCGGCTCGGGGCGGACCTGCTGCTCGCCGCCGGTGACGAGCACGTCCAGTTCCTGCTGGAGAAGGCCGTCGACCCGGCCAAGGTGCGGCTGCTGCGCTCGTTCGACCCCGCGGCCGAGGAAGGAGCTGAGATCGCGGACCCGTATTCGGGCGAACCCGAGGGCTACGAAGACCTCCTCGCGATGATCGAACTCACCATGCCCGAGCTGCTGCGGTGGAGCCGCCAACAAACGAACTTGGCGATCACCTGACAAACTGCGAACATGACAGCGCGTCTCCATGTCTGTTTCGTCTGTTCTGGCAACATTTGCCGGTCGCCGATGGCCGAACTCGTCTTCCGTGCCCACCTCGAGCGCGAAGGCCTGGCCGACGTCGTCAAGGTGTCGAGCGCCGGAACCGGCCCGTGGCACGTCGGCGAGCGCGCCGACTCACGTGCGCGGGCGACGCTGCGGGCGCACGGGTACGGGACCGAGCACGTCGCGGCCGAGGTCGGCGCCGAACACCTGGACGCGGACCTACTGCTCGCCGCGGACCTCGGGCACTTGAGATTCCTGCGCGGCACGCTCGCGAACCCCGACCGCGCCCGGCTGCTGCGCTCCTTCGACCCGACAGCTGACACCGACGCCGAAGTACCGGACCCGTACTACGGCGGTGACGACGGCTTCGACGACGTGCTCGGCATGATCGAGCGTTCGATGCCGGGCCTGGTGACCTGGATCCGCGAGCACCGATGAACAACGCCGCCAACACCGCCAGCACCGCCAAAGCCTCCGATGCCTCCGCTGCCATCGACGCAGCGACGAGGCTGCTGACCGGGCCGGTGACCGACGCCCGGCGGCTCGGTTCATCGGTGTACCTGCTGATCACGCGGGCCAAGCCGCTCATCGCGAAGCGCGGCGCCGGCGAAGGCGCCGCGGTCGCCGAGGCCGCCGGGCTGCATTGGCTGGGAGAGCACGGCGACGTGCCGGTGCCCACGGTCCTCGGTTACGACGACGAGTGGCTGGTCATGGAGTACATACCGGCCGACAACCCGGGAAAGCACGCCGCCGAGGAGCTCGGCCGCGGGCTGGCGGCGTTGCACCTGCGCGGCGCGCCCGCGTACGGCAGCCCGCCGCCGGACGGGCCGGCTGACGCGTGGATGGGGCTGGCGCCCATGCGCAACGAAGCGTGCGCGGACTGGGCGTCGTTCTACGCGGCACATCGGATCGAGCCCTATGTCCGTTCCTGCGTCGACCAAGGCCTGTTCACCATTGCCGAAGCCGCCGTGTTCGACGCGGTGTGCGCCCGTCTCCCCGAACTCGGCGGCGAGCCCGAGCCGCCCGCGCGGCTGCACGGCGACGCGTGGACCGGCAATGTGCTGTGGGGCCGTGACGACCACGCGTGGCTGATCGACCCCGCTGCCCACGGCGGACACCGCGAAGCCGACCTCGCCATGCTCCGGATGTTCGGCACCCCGCTGCTCGACCACGTGCTCGGCGGCTACGCCGAAGCCGCCACCGACGCCGGTTCGCCGCTGGCCGACGGCTGGCACGACCGCGTCGACCTGCACCAGCTGTTCCCGCTGCTGATGCACGCGGCCGTGTTCGGCGGCGGTTACGCCCGCGACGCCCTCGTCGCCGCCCGTCGGTGCACTTCCTGAGCGCTCGAGTGCAGCGCACGCGCGGGCGTGGGTAGTTCGTGCACGAGTGCGTGTATTCGCTGCGTGTCCGTGGTGCGAACGGGGACCCTGAGGCCCGCGGCCTGCGGTGACGGCCTACCGTGGTGGACGTGGCGCGGTTGAAATTTTTGCTCCGGCCAGGCTGGCTGGCTCTGACGCTGCTGGTGTTCGCGTTCGCGGCCAGCTGCTTCCACATCCTGTCGCCGTGGCAGTTCAGCCGGAACAGCGAGCAGTCGGCGTCGAACAACGCCCTCGAAGCCTCCTTCACCGGCAATCCGCAGCCGCTCGCGCAGGTCCTGCCGAACAACGCCGCGCCGGACAGCAAGACCGAGTGGCACGTCATCACCGTCTCCGGCACGTACCTGCCGAAGGGCGAAGTCGTCGCCCGGCTGCGGACCGTCCAGGGCGAAGCGGCGTTCGAGGTCCTCACGCCGTTCCGGACCACCAACGGCGTGGTGATGCTGATCGACCGCGGTTTCCTCAAGCCGGACGAACGTTCGGCCGTGCCGCCATACGCCGCCCCGCCGACCGGCGTGGTGAACCTCGTCACCCGCGCCCGCCAGGACGAGACAGACCCGAAGCACCGCACCGCCTTCGCCGACCCCGCCACCGCGGACAAGCTGCAGAGCTACGTCGTGTCCTCGCAGGTCGTCGCGCAGGCGAGCAAGCTGGACATCCGGCCGGGCTACTTCCAGCTCGACACCAACCAGCCCGGCGTGCTCACGGCGTTGCCGCTGCCCCAGACCGACTCCGGCCCGTACCTGTCGTACGCGCTGCAGTGGATCGCGTTCGGCGTCATGGCCATCCTCGGCTGGCTGTACTTCACCGTCCGCGAGCTCAAGCCCGGTGGCGCGCTGACCCAGGAACCGGTGCACAAGCGCAAGTCCGTCGCGCAGATCCTCGCCGAGGACGACAACTCCGACCAGTTCCACGCGCCGGACCCCGTCCACTCCTCCCGCTGATCCTGGTCGCGCAAAAGACCCCGCAAGCGAAAAGTGGACTGCCGAAACTGCCGCGGGTTGGCACTTTTCAGGGGCCACTGGACTGCGGGAGGGTGGAGTCATGCTGATTCACCCGTGGGACAGCGCCCAGGACGACGCCGAGTGGAAGAGCTGGCTGGCCGCGCACGACTTCGGCCAGCTGATCGCCGGCGGCACCGGGCGAGACCTCCCGGTCGTAGTGCCCACGCATTTCGTCTTCGACGGCGACCGGGCCGTGTGGCTCCACCTGGCGCGCCCCAACCCGATCTGGCCGCTCCTCGACGAGCATCCGCGAGCGCTGCTGGCCGTCACGAGTGACTACGCGTACGTCCCGGCGGAATGGAACACCCCGCCCGGTGACGACATCGCGAACGGCGTGCCGACGTCGTATTACGCGTCCGTGCAGCTGGAATGCGACGTCCGGGTGATCGACGACCCCGACGAGAAAGCCGCGGTGCTCAACCGGCAGCTCGGCCATTTCGAACCGGCGAGCGGCCGGACCCCGGTGCCCGCCCCGGACTCGGCCGACCGGCGGCTGCTGCCGGGGATCCGCGGGCTCGAACTGACCGTGACCGCCGTCCGCGCGAAGTTCAAGTACGGCGGCAACAAGGAACCCGAGCACCGGGCGGAGATCGGCGAGCGGCTCGCGAAACGGGCTGGGCCGCTCGACGAGCCCGCCCGGGAGCACCTGCTACGGCGAGGCTGACTCAGCGACTACGGCGACGGCGGCGAAGACCGGCCAGCGACGCAAGGATCACCGACGTCACGCCCGCGAGCCAGCCGACAACGCGGGACAGCTCCACGGCGCGCGTCACGTGCCCGGCGTCGGGGTTGCGGCCGATTCCGATCACCGGCAGCTCTTCGACGCCGTGCGAGTACACCGTCCGGCCGCCGAGCCTGATCTCCAGCGCCCCGGCGAAAGCGGCCTCGACCCGGCCTGCGTTCGGGCTCGGGTGAGCGATCGTGTCCCGCCGCCATGCCCGCCACGCACCCTGCGCCGAACCACCGACGACGGGCGCACCGGCGACGGTGAGCAGCGCGGCGATGCGGGTCGGCACGAGGTGTACCAGGTCGTCGGCACGCGCGATGAACCACCGGTACGGCGCGGGTTTGCCACGGGTCACGCCGCGCAGGACGCTGATGGCGCGCGAGCCGAGCAACCCCGGCACGCCCGCGACCGCGCCCCAGATCAGCGGTGCGACAACCGCGTCGGTGGTGTTCTCGGCGAGCGTCTCGACCGACGCCCGAGACAGCGCGACGGCGTCGAGGCTGTCCGGCACGCGGGGATCGAGTTGGGACAGCGTGCGCCGCGCGGCGGCGAGTTCACCGTCTTCCAGGTCGCGTGCCAGCTCGGTGCCGTCGGACACCAATCCGGCGCCGCCGAGCACGGCCCACGTCGTCACCGCGGTGCCCAGCGCTTGCATGACGGGGCTACGGCGTCCGGCACGCTCGGTCAGGACGCCGACCAGCACGGCCGCGCCGGCCAGTCCACCCGCGAACGCGACTCCGGCGAGCGGGCGATCGGTCCCGAGTCTGCGTTCGAGCTCGCCGGCGGCCCGGGTGAACCGCGCCACCGGACGGCCGTTGCGGGGATCGATCACCCCGTCGGCCGCCAAACCCAGCAACAACCCGATCGCGCGCCCGGCGCTCACGTTGTGACCCCCTGGTCGCTTTGCCCGCCATCGGCGGTGCCAGGCGAGATTACTCGCCCGGCCACCGTAGGTTTGCGGGGAGTCAGCGGTTGGCCAGTGATAGGAGGTGGCGATGACGGTCGTCGTCGTGATGGGTGTGTCCGGTTCCGGCAAGACCACGGTCGGTACGGCCCTGGCCGAGCGCCTCGGCGTCGAGTACGCCGAAGCCGACGCGTTCCATTCGGAGGCCAACATCGCGAAGATGGGCGCCGGGATCCCGCTGACCGACGCCGACCGCGCGCCGTGGCTGCGGGCGATCGCCGCGTGGATCGGCGAGCACGAGGCCACGGGCGGCGTGGTGACGTCGTCAGCGCTGAAACGCCGCTACCGGGACGTGTTGCGCGGCGGCGGGCCGTGCTGGTTCCTGCACCTGGATGGCGCCCACGACCTGCTCGCCGCCCGGATGAACACCCGCAAGGGCCATTTCATGCCGGCGTCCCTTTTGGACTCCCAGCTCGCGGACCTCGAACCCCTTGACGCCGACGAACCGGGCATGGTCGTCGACGCGGCCGATCCGCCGGACACCATCCTCACCACCGCCCTGGTCGCGTTGACGGGCTTGTGAGCGTTGCGGCCACTGAGAACCGGCTGTCCCAGCCCAGGACATCGTGAACAGTTTATGTCTCAGAACATCGTGAACACTTGCCCGGCCAGCCTGCATGGTCACCGGTCCGAACCCGGTGACCATGCACCATGGCCAGAAC
>NZ_JAODNM010000151.1 GCF_025464955.1 Amycolatopsis sp.
AAAACCCACCCCAGGGCTCGTGAGTGCCGCGACCGGATCATCCGGCCGCGACACTGACGAGCCCTGACTGCGTTCGGCACAACAGCAACTCGCCGTCGAGTTGCGCACGCGCCGCAGCACTACTGAATCGGGGGTCCCCCGAGACGAATGGTAGCGGGCGCGGCGAGCCGCAGCAGCCTCAGTGGTCACGTCGGCACCGGTGGTACCACGGCGTGACGGGAGTGGCGCTCGGATCCGTACCGCGTGCCCGTCGTCGCCCCGGTCCTTGCTTCGGTAGACGTGACCTCGACACCACGAGCCCCGACAGAGCCCCGACCGCATCCCCGCCAAGACCGCAACTCGCCGCAGACTTGCGAAAGCCGTCCTACTCCGGCCGCGAGGCGACGAAGACGAAGTCACGACCGGGGCGGTCGAGCTGCACCTGCCCCGTGGAGTACCGGTGAGTCGGTTCACCGCACTCAAAGTGGCCTTGAGGGGCCTTGTGCTGAGCGATCGGTGAACATACCCACGCAGATACGGCCAAAAGCAGGTAAAACCAGGCTAAATGGTTGTAGACCAATATGGCTCTGAATACACTGTGCTTCAGTGCAGGGTCCTTGCCTCTTGGCGCCGATTTTGCTTTCGTGTCCGCGTTTTGCTGGTAGACCATGGCCATTGGAGGACGGGAGGGCTGTCGTGTCGAGGGATCACACGGAAGCCGGTCCGGGCCTGGTCGGACGCTCGGCGGAACTGGCGGTGCTCGCCGCCTCGTTCGCTGCCGCGCGTGCGGGTTCCGCGCAGCTGATCATCGTGCGCGGTCCCTCGGGGATCGGGAAAACCGCCTTGCTGGGCCGAATCGGCGACGAGGGAACCATTCTGCGCACCTCCGGTGACCGAGCCGCCTATGCGACGGTTCGGAGTCTGCTGGGGCTTGATCCTGCCCATGTGTTGCCCGACGACGACTATCAGGCGTTGCAGGAGCTCTACCGCCTCGCGCTCGACCTCATCGACGAAGCACCGCTCGTGCTGGTGCTGGACAACGCCGACTCCTGCGACGACAAGTCCTTGCGCTGGTTCGAATTCCTGCTGCGCCGGGGTGCTGATCTGCCGCTACTGGTGGTACTGGCCGAGTGCGCGGACGGTCCCGTCCCGTACGACCGGCGGCTGGCCGCGGTGGCCGCCGCGGGCCGCGCGAACGTCATCGAGCCGGGTCCGCTCGGCCAGGCCGACGTCGCAGACCTGATCAGGCGCGAGCTGCACCGCTCACCTGCACCCGGTTTCACCCTGGCCTGTGTCAAGGCCGCCGAAGGCAATCCACGGTTTCTGCTCCGGCTGCTCGACGCGGTCCGGGAGCAAGGCGTGCGATCGGACGAGGCCGGCGCGGCCCGAGTCGCCGAACTCGGCGGTGCTCTGGTCCGTGTGGCGGTACGGGAACGACTGGCACGGTGGCCCGAACCACTGCGGCGGGTCGCGTGCGCGGCGGCGGTACTCAAGGCTTTCGACGCGGATCTGGTGTCGAGTCTGGCGGTCATGCCGATCCCGGCTGTCGCGGCCGCTTTCGACCTGCTCAAGGGATATGCCGTTCCCGGAGGCGGTGACGAAGACCGTCAGCTCGACGTCCTCTCGACCGTGCTCGATGAACTCGCCGCGGTCGAGCGCGCCGACCTGACGCTGCGTGCGGCGCGCATCCTCAACGACGCGGGGGCGCAGCCCTGGCGCGTCGCGGACCAACTCCTCGCACTGGATGCGCCGTTGGACGAGCCGTGGATGCGCGGGGCGCTCGCGCAGGCGGCCGGCATCGGCTTGATCACACGGCTGCCCGTCGCGCTGCGCTGCCTGGCCCGGCTGGTCGAGGACGACCCGGAGGACCTGGACGCGCGGATCGACCTCGCGGCGGCGCTGGTCGAGGTCGATCCCTGGCGGGCGGCGCCACTGCTGGAAGAATCCCTGCCGCTGGTGGGGGACCCGCAAACCCGGGCGGTGGTGGCCGAGCTGCTCGGGGCGATCTCGCTGACCGTGCCGGGTGTCCAGCCGCCCTTGGTCGTTCTCTCGGAAGCCTTGGCCGCAGTGGGGAGCGGTGGCGACGGAGCGGAGACGGCGGACGACTTCGAGATCCGCGTGCGGTTGGAGGCGCTGGTACGGCTGCGGCGCCCCGGCTCGCCCGCCGTCCTCCGCGAGCGCCCCCCCGACCTGCCCGGTGACACCCCCGCCGAGCGCCAGGCGCTGGCGGCGCAGGCCCTGCTCACCACGATGCGGGGGACCTCCGCGACCGTTGCGGCCGATTTCGCGCGTCGCGCGTTGAGCGGCCCGCAGCCGAGGACGGGCTGGACGGCTTCGGCCGCGTCGGCCGTACTGTTCCTCGCCGACGAGTTCGACGAGGCGATCGTCGGGGTCGGCAAGGCGATCATCGGCGGCGCGAAGCGCAACGCACCGTGGACCGAGCTGCTCGCGTTGAGCACGAAGGCCTGGATCCTGGCCAGCGCGGGGGAGATCACCGAGGCCGCGATCGACATCACCGACGCCGTCGAGATCGCTGCCAAGGCGCCGTGGGGAGCGCAGACGACGGTGCACCGGTCGACCTACGCGCTGGTGCTGTTCAACCAGGGCGAGGTCGACCGGGCGGCAACCGTGCTCGACGAGGCCGACGCGATCCCACGCCTCGGTCTTGCGCTGGACGACCACTACTTCCTCTTGGCGAAATCGGCGGTGGCATGGTTCCGGCAGGACCTGGAAGCCGCACTCGCCTACGCCCTGCGCTGCGGCGAACTCCTCGACGAAGCCGGGATCAGCAACCCGGTGTTCGCCCCGTGGTGGTTGCACGCGGCCAGCCTCTTGGCCAGGATGGGGCGTGCGAGCGAGGCCGGCGAGCTGGTCGAACGGGGCGAAGAGATGGCGGGTCGCTGGGGCACCGCGCGGGCGTCCGGGCTCGTCCTGATGGCCAAGGGGACGATCACCCGCGGTCCGGGCGCACTCGAGGTACTGACCGAAGCCACCGAGCTGCTGGCCGGCACTTCGGCGAAATCCGATCACGCGCGGGCCGAAGCGCTGCTGGGAATGGCGTTGCTCCGCGCGGATGACGCGGTGGCGGCCAGGGAACATCTCCGCCGGTCGGTCGACCTTTCGGTCCGGCACGGCGGCTGGGCGTCGGCGACGACCGCCAGGGACCTGCTCGTCGCCGCCGGCGGCCGGATGTCGCAGGTCACCGGCGACCGGGTCGACCTGCTCACCGGGCGCGAGCAGAAAGTGGCCGGGATCGCCGCGCGCGGGGCCAGCAACTCCGAGATCGCCGACGCGCTGTCGGTCACCCTGCGCACCGTGGAGGTTCATCTGACCAGCGTGTACCGGAAACTCGGCGTGGTGAACCGAGCGGACCTGGCTCCGTTGTTCGAGCCTGACAAAGCCTCGGCGAAGGGCTGACCGGCCATGTTGGAACGCGAATCCGAGCTGGCCGTGTTGAGCCGCGCGTTCGACGAGGTGGTGGCCGGTTATGGCTCGATCGTCCTGATCAACGGGCCGCGAGGCTCCGGAAAGACGGCGCTGCTGGACGAACTCGCCGGCATGGCGGTGGCTTCACCGGGAACCCGGGTGCTGCGGGCCGCGGGTGCCGAGTCGGAACGCGGCTTCCCGTTCGGGATCGTGCGCCAGCTCTTCGGAGCACGGCTGCCCGGCCGGGACGAGGACATCGAGCTGGGTTCGCTGCTGGAAGCCCTCGACAACGACCACGTCACGTTACTGCTGATCGACGACCTGTGCCGGAGCGACGTCGAATCCGTGGAGCTGCTCGGCAGGCTGTGCAAACGCTTGGACGGACTGCGGGTGGTATTCGCCGGAGCCGTCGGGGCCCACGGGCACAATTCGGGGCAGGCGCTCCGGCGCGGACTCACGGCCGCGACCCACGACGTGCGCGCGGCAAACCTCTCGGTGGCCGGCACCGCGTTGTTCGTGACCAGATGGCTCCGGGAAAAGTGCGACACCGAGTTCGCGGCCGCGTGCCAGCAGACCACCGACGGGAACCCCGAGCTGTTGACCATGCTGATGGGCGGCCTCGCCTCGGCGGGGGTTCGGCCGAGGGTGGCCAACGTCGACCGGGTCCTGCCGCTGAGCGGGGAGCTGCTGCTCGCGCCGCGCCTGGCCCGGCTCGAGGACGCCGGAGACGCGGCGCGCGAACTGGCCGGGGCGATGGTCGTGCTCGGCGACCAGGTCGAGCCGGCGCTGCTCGGCAGGCTTACCGGGCTCGACCCCGTCGAGGTCGAGGAAACGTTGGTGACGCTGGAAAGTCTGGGTGTGGTGGTGGTCGGGAAGCCGCCGCGGTTCGTGTGTCCGAGGATCGGGAAGGCCGTCGAGAGCTCCTTGTCCACCGAGCGGCACGACAGGCTGCATCGCGCGGCGGCCCGCGCGCTGCATGCTGCTGGGTCCTCCGCCGAGGTCGCTGCCGAACACGTGCGGGCCATGGCGGGGGAGCTGGACCGGTGGGAGGTCGACGTGCTGCGCCAGGGGGCGGCGATGAGCCTGCGGCGCGGCAGCCCGACGGACGCCGTGCGGTACCTGCGCCGCGCGCTGCTCACGGTGTCCGACAACGACCCCGAGCGGGCCGGACTGCTCGTCGGGCTGGCGGTCGCGGAGCGCGGTTTCGACTCGGCGTCGTCGGTCCGGCATCTGTGCCAGGCCATGCCGTTGCTGGGCACGCTCGGCGAACGGGCGGCAGCTGCGGTGCTTATCTCGCCGGCGACGATCCGGGCCAGCCCGCCGGTCGCGCGGGTCGTCGCCGAGGTCGCGGCCGAGCTCGGCGATCCGGCGCGGGCCGGCGGCCCGACCCGGGAAACCGCGGTGCGGCTTGCCGCGCGCCTGTGCTACGCCCGGTTGGAGAGCCCACGGGAGGTGTCCGTCACGACCGGGCAGCTGCTGGGGCACGGCCGGGACCTGCCGCTGTCGACGGGCGCGGAGCGTGAACACGCCGTTGTGCTCCTTCGCGCCGGGATGGTCACCGGAGCGCTGCCCGCCGCCGAAGTGTCCTGGCTGGGACACCGGATCCTCGAGCGGGAACCGGCGTCCTTCACTCACGTCTACACGGCGCTGACGTGGTTGGTGCCCATCCTGGTCGCGACGGATTCGACCGCGGACGTCGCCGGCTGGCTCGACATCGCGCTGACGCAGGCGCAGCGGCAGAAGGCGGTGGCCGCCGAGTCGCTGATCCACGCCGAGCGGGCACTGATCTTCCTGGCCACCGGACAGCCGGCCCAAGCGCAGGCGAGCGCCGACTGGGCGGCCGAGCTGGCCGACGTCGACTGGGGGGAGACCTCCGGGCCGTCGATGATCGCACAGGCGTCCGTCGCGATCGCGACCGGCGACACGGCGCTGGGGGAACGGGTGCTCGCGGCCCGGCAGTACGACCGGACGGAACCCTGCGGCGGCGCGATCCTGCGGATGCTGCGGGGTTTCCTGGCCACCGCGCACGGCGACCTGGAAGCCAGTCTGGACCACTTCGCCGGTTGCGGGCGGCAGCTGGAGCGCATCGGCTGGAACAACCCCGCGCTGTACGGCTGGCGGGCCGGGGCAGCGATGACCCAGTACCGGCTGGGCCGAAATTCGGAGGCGACCGCGCTGGCCGAGGAACACCATGCCCTCGCCGAAGCGTGGGGAGCGCCGTCGACGGTGGGCCGTGCGCTCCGGGTGTGGGGGATCGTCACCCGCGGCAGCCGGAGCATCGGGCTGCTCCGCGAGTCGGTCGAGGTCCTCGGCCGGTCGGCGGACCGGCTCGAGCTAGCCAAGGCGCTGGTCACCCTGGGGCGGCGGCTCGTCGAAACCGGTGAACCGGACGGGCCGAAACACCTTTGGCAGGGCCAGGAACTGGCCAAGGCCTGCGGGGCGACCTGGCTGATCGAGGACGTGGCGGCACCCGTGAGCGGACCGGTGTCCGGTTTCGCGACCGGCGGGCGGGCGGCGTTGACCCCCGCCGAGAACACCGTCGCGGGGATGGCGCTGCGCAGCCTGACCAACTCGGAGATCGCGGAGAAGCTCGGTGTGTCCCGGCGCGCGGTCGAGAAGCACCTGACGAACTCGTACCGGAAACTCGGCGTCGACGGCCGGGCCGGACTGGTCGATTCCCTCGGCTCCGCCCAAGACGGACCCAGGTCACCGGGGTAGGTGGGAGGACGCCCGATGCTCGGCGCTCAGGCGGTGATGACGGTGGGGCCGGCGGCGGCGATTTCGGCGGCGACCGCGGAGTCGATGCCGGCGTCGGTGATGAACGTGTCGATGTCGCTGAGGTTCGCGAATCGGGCGAAGTGGTCGTTGCCTACCTTCGTGTGGTCCGCCAGGAGCACGGTACGTCGTGCGCTGGCGATCGCGGCTCGCTTGACCATCGCTTCGGCAGAGTCGGGGGTGGTCAGGCCGCGGTCGGCGGACACGCCGTTGGACGCGATGAAGGCGACCTCGACGAAGGTGTCTTGAAGGGCTTGCAGGGCCCACGCGTCGACCGAGGCCAGGGTGCGGCTGCGTAGCCGACCGCCGACGAGCATGACGGTCAGGTTGGGGCGCGTGGTCAGCGTCAGCGCGATGCTGACGGAGTGGGTGACCACCGTGAGCTCGCGGTCGGCGGGCAGGATCTCGGCCAGTCGCGCGGTGGTCGTCCCGGCGTCGAGCAGGATCGTGCCCTCGTCGGGAAGTTCCGCCACCGCGGCTTTGGCGATGCGTTCCTTCTCCGCGGTCATCACGCCTTCACGAGCGGCGAGCGCCGGTTCGAAGCCGAGCCGTTCCACCGGGATCGCCCCGCCGTGGACTCGCCGGAGCACGCCGTGGCGCTCGAGGACGGTGAGGTCGCGGCGGATGGTTTCGGTGGTGACGGTGAACTCGTCCGCCAGCGCTGTCACGTCGACCCGGCCCTTGGCACGGGCGCGTTCGAGGATGATCTGCTGTCGTTCTTCGGCGTACATCTCCACCACCTCTGGCCCCTTCAGTTAGGCGAGATGTGAGTTTATGTGGTTTCTTGCCTGAACGCAACGTTGCCGTGGGCGGCGACACCGCGCAGAGGCAACCGTTTCCACCTCGTCTCGGCTGAAAATCGCCCGAACACGCAGCCCAGGTGTGGGAAAAAGAGTCAAGTACCTAAAAAGCAACGTGAACCCATGCAAAATCACGTACAATACCGTAGAAACCCAAGCTCAAACCGTTGCTGCGCTGAGAGACTGACTGCTGAGGGACCTAAGACGTCCCGACCGGGGGTTGAAGTGATCGTCACCGTGACCGCGAACCCCAGCCTGGACCGGACCCTGGAAGTGGCCGGGCTGCTGAGGGGGCAGGTGCACCGCATCTCGGCCGTCCACGTCCAGCCCGGCGGCAAAGGGGTCAACGTCGCCAGGGCACTGGTGTCCAACGGTATTCCGGCGCGCGCGATCATCCCGGCGGGCGGGGTCGAGGGCCAGCAGCTCATCGCCCTGCTCACCGACTACGACATCGACGTCCGCCAGGTTCCGTCCGCCGGACCCGTGCGCATCAACGTCAGCGTGGTGGAGCCCGACGCGACGGTCACCAAACTTAACGAACCCGGCGCGGCGCTCAGTGAGACCGAGGTCGGGGACCTGCTCGACGTGATCCTCGGCAACGTCGCTGACGCCTCGTGGGTGGTGCTCGCCGGCAGCCTCCCGCCCGGCATCGACTCCGGGTTCTACGCCGAAGTGATCCGGAGCCTCGCCGGCCGCGGCGTCCGGGTCGCGGTGGACACGAGCGGTCCCGCCTTGCGTGCGGCCGTCGCAGCCGGGCCCGCGCTGATCAAACCGAACGTCGAGGAGCTGGAAGAGGTCGTCGGCCGGAAGCTCCCCACGGTCGCCGACATCGGCGAGGCGGCGCGGGAACTCCGCGATCTCGGCGTGGGGACGGTGCTGGCCAGCCTCGGCGGGGACGGCGCGCTCCTGGTCGACGCCGACGGCATGTGGCACGCCGAATCGCCCGCTGTCGTCCGCAGTACGGTCGGCGCGGGTGACGCGACGCTCGCCGGTTTCCTCGCGGCCGGGGCACACGGGGTGTCCGCCCTGCGCCAGGGAGTTGCCTGGGGCGCGGCCGCGGTGTCGCTGCCGGGGAGCACGATGCCCCGCCCCGGCGACATCCGTCCGGAGGCAGTCCGCGTCCGCGCCAGGGTCGACGGCGGGCGGCTCCTGCAGGCCGGTTGATCAGTCCGTTGTGGACGAAGGCGGCAGCTGGTCCATCGCGGCGGGCAGGGCGCCGCGCCCGGACACCCCGAGCTTGCGGTAGACGCTGGTGAGGTGCTTTTCCACCGTGCGCGGGGTGACGTCGACCTTCTCCGCGATCAGCTGGTTGGTCAGACCGCGCGCGGCGAGCTCGGCGATCCGGTGTTCCGAACAGGTCAGCGCGGGGCGAGGAGCCGGTGCCTGAGGTGCCTCGCCGGGCGTGGGCACGAGCCAGGGCGCTTCGTGCTCATCGGCGAGGGCGAGACCCTGCTCCCGCTGGCGTTGCGACTCGGCGGGATCGCTCTGCTCGAGGCGCTTTCCCAGCAGCAGTCCCGTTTTCGCCTGCTCCACCCGATTGACGGAGCCGTTGAGCACGGCAGCGGATCGCCGGAGCAGCTCGATGCCCGCGTTGCCTTCGGTGATGCTGCCCCACACGCGGAGCGCGCGGCCCTGGCCTTGTAGCGTTCCCCACTCGACCGTACGGGCGTGCTCCTCCTCGATCAGCTCCTCCGCGGCCGCTCGCTGGCCGAGCCTGTGGTGTAGCAGCGCGGCCCAGCTCCGCCACGGCACCAGCTCAGGATTGCGCCACCCGGCGGCGTCGAGTTCCCGGCCGCAGGCATGGAAGTACTCCAGCGCGACGGGATGGTTCCCGGTCGTCGCCGCGAGCCCGCCGCGCACCAGCTTGCCCAGCCACGATGTGCCGCCGGCGTCGTAATCGTTGCAGCGGCCCAGGAACCGCGCGGCCGTCGCGGCGTCACCGGTGCCCATCGCGGCGAGCACCAGTGCGTGGGTACATCCCTCGGAGGCAGACGGGAGGGTGTGGTTCGCCAGATCCAGCGCCAGCCCGGCGAGGCCGGCGGCTTCGGCGGTCTTGCCCTGGCGCACGGCGATCAGCGCCCGCTGCACGGTGACGAACACGCGGGCCGCCGGCGCACTGACCCGGCGTTCCTGGATGGCGATGAGATCCAGCCAGGTGACGGCCTGGTCCAGCGCGTCGGCGAGGATCAACGAGCGTACGACCAGCGGGGTCGCGGTGTGTACCTGCTCCATCGTGGCCGGTTCACGCCGGACGATTCGTTCGCCCAGTTCGGTCACCCGCGCCGAGCCCGAGCCCGACATCGTCGCGGCGAAGATCAGCGAGCCGACGAGCTCGCGTTCGCCGGCCGTGGCCAGCGGCGGATGTTCGCCGAGCCCGGCCAGCCGGTCGACGGCGTCGGCGAGGTCGGCAGGATCGCGGTGCCGGGCGTACCGCACCCTGGCCTCGAGCCTGAGCGACATCTCGTGGGACTCGCCGGACAACTCGGCCGGATCACCGAGCTCGGTCCGCAGTCCCTCCAGCAGGTCCAGCGCCTGCCCCGGATGCTGGCCGAGGGTCAGCGGTTCGATCCGGACGGCCGCCCGGCAGCGGTCGATGGTCGACGCGAACAGCGGCAGTGCTTCGGAGAGGTGCTGGGCGGACAGCAACGGGTCGAAGCGGCGTTCCGCGGTGGCGAGGTCGACGAGCAGCTGCGCCCGGCCGGCGTCGTCGGGAGTGCAGCTGAGCAGCGCGCACCGGAGGTACCGGGTCGCGGTCTCGAACTCGCCCCGCGCAGAGGTCGTCCTGGCGGCCGACCGCAGCACTTCGACCGCCCAGGGTGCCGGGTCGTGGTCCGCGTGGACCAGGTGCGCGGCGACGTCTTCGGCGGGGGAGTCGCAGCCGTGCAACAGCTCGGCGAGCCTGAAGTGCAGGACGGCCCACTGCTGTGTCGGCATCGACTGCTCGACCGCATCGAGGACCGAAGGGTGGAAGAAGTGGTGCGGTGGCAAGGGATTCAGCAGCCCGAGCCGGGCAAGTGAATCCGCGGCCTCGGCGCAGTCGGCCGGCGCCAGGCAGGCGAGCGTGCACAGCAGGTCGCGGCTGTCCCGCTCATCCAGGACGGCCAGCGCGTGGGCGAACCGCCGGACGGGCTCGGGCTGAGACCGCAGGCAGGCCATGATGCGCTGGCGCAGTGCGGTGGGCAGGAGCTGCCGGACGGCTTCGGCGTGTTCGGCGATCGGGTGATAGCCCAGCTGGCGCAGGTCGGTCAGGATCGACATCAGGAACAGCGGGCGCCCGGCCGAGGTTTCGTGGCAGGAGCGGACGAAACTGTCGTCGCCGGGTTCACCGAACTCCTCGGCTACGGCGATTTTCGTGGCACCGGGGGACAACGGTCCGAGCGTGAGGTGCCTGGTCGCTCGTCCCGCGATCTCGCGGAGGGCGGACTGGTCGGCCAGCGGATCGCCTTCGCGGACCGTGACCACGACGACGATCGAGAGCTCGCCGAGCCGCTCGGTCAACCGGTTCAGCCAGTCGAGTGAAGCGGTGTCGGCCCAGTGGGCGTCGTCGACCAGTATCAGCAGCGGGCTCTCCCCGCTCAACTCCCGCACCAGCTCGTGCAGGTTCTCGAGCACCTGGTTTTCTGTCGTTTCGGTGAACGGACTGCCTCGCTGCTCGGAGAGGGCGAGCAGCAGCGCCGAATCGAGGAGCTGATGGACCATGCCGCAGGCGAAATCCCGTTCGGACAGTGCGCAACTGGCCTGCAGGGCGGTCACGCCTTCGGCGAGGGCGTGCTCCCGTAACGCGTGGATCAGCCGGGACTTGCCCGCTCCCAGCCCTCCGCCGATCACGACGAGCTGGCCGCGGCCGACCCGCGCCTGCCGCAGGGAAGCAGTTACCGATGCGATTTCGGGTTCCCGCTCGAGAAGCACGTGGTCCAGACTCCTCACGGGATTCGAAGGCGGTTGGCGCATGAGTTTATGGACGGGGGTGGTGCTTGTCGATCGAATGGACGATCGACGTCCCGGTCGCCGAGCCCAGTCAAGCGCATCGGTCACCCACAAAACACTAGTGTTGCTCGGTTCGGGGTGCGCGGCCGCGGAAGGAAACCGTGTTTCCTCGGGTCTGCACGCGGTGCGGGGCGAATGGTTGACGTCGCCGATCGGTGTTTCCTTGTGTCGGCTCTGTGTTGCTGCCGGGTTTTCCTCAGCGCTGTAAGGGTTTGTGCTCCAGGAAGGCGCGCAGGCCGGCGCGGCCGGTGACGTCGAGCTTGCGGTAGATCTTCGTGAGGCGGAGTTCTACCGTGCGTGTGGTGACCGACAGCGAGCTCGCGATGTCGGGGTTGGACCAGCCGGAGGCCGCGAGTGCGGCAAGGTGCTCTTCGGACTGGGACAGCATCGCGTGCCGGGTGACCGGCGCCGTCACGACCGGCGTCGTCCGGCGGGCGGCCAGCAGCCCGGACAGGTGGGCGACCCGGCCCCGCAGGTGGTTCGACCAATGCAGGGTCGGCACCGCTTCGGCGCTGCGCAGAAGCGCGGCGGCAACGTCGAGTTCTCCGGTGTCGATGCGGAGCGCCGCCAACTCGGTTGCCGCGTCGACGAAGCGCAACCGCAAGGGGGAATCACGCAGGAGCTGCACGGCTTGTTCCAGGTCGTACGTGACCTGCGTGCCGTCGAGTGCCCGCCAGGCGTCCAGGTGCACCGAGCCGAGCACACCCGGGGAACCCCATTCCTTGGCCAGCTGGAGTTCTTCGGCGACCAGGCGGAGTGCGGCGGGGAGGTGGCCGGTCCGGCGGTGGGCTGTCGCGGCGAGGGTCCGCCAGCCCACCATGGCCGGGTTCGTCCACTGCCTGGTCGACAGGCCGCGGCCGGATTCCTGGAAGGCCCGCAACGCGGCTTCCGGTTTGCCGGAGGCGAGGTCCACGGCCCCGCGCGCGCACAGCAAGCCGGCCCAGCCGATGCCGTGTTCGGCATCGGGGAGCAGCTCGACGGCGGCCGTGCGGGCCGCGAGGTCGAGCTGTCCGCGTTCGAGGTGCAGCACGGTTTCGAGGGCGAGCAGAGCGGTCAGGGATCTGGGTGACCAGCAGCTGAGTGGAAGCTGCGCTCGTGCGGCGGCGGTGTCTTCGGCGGCCTCGTTCAGCCGACCGTCCCGCCTGGCCATCGACGCTCGGGCGATGAGCGCCTGACCCGCCGCCGCCCTGGCGTTGCGGCGGTAGGCGTCGGCGAGTACGTCATCCAGCCCGGCCAGTGCTTCGTCGGCTTCGTCGGCGTACATCAGCGCGACGCTCGCGGCGATGCGCGGGATCAGCGGGCGATCCCGGCCACCGTCCCGGCTCAACGCGATCCGGGCCAGCGCGCGGACGCGGACCCGGCCGCGGCCGCGGCACGCCAGCTGCCACGCGACGACCGCGGCCTGGACGGGGTCGGTGGGCAGGTCGGGCAGCGCGGGTAACGAGCCTGGGGGGAAGGCGCCTTCGCCGAGGCTGTCTTCCTCGGCGAGCTTGCCCAGCGCGATCAGCGGGGCCAGCGCGGCCGGGTCGAGATTCGGCCGCGCGCAGACGGAGGTGATCACGCGGCCGCAGCTGGGTGCGTCGCCACGGGCAAAAAGCAGGTCGGCGGCATGGACAAGGAGCGCACCGTCGGAGTCGCCGTCCGGGGCGAGCAACACCTGCTGCAGCCGCCGGTCACTTCCCTCCGGGGAATCCCGCAGCTCGGCAGCGGCCAGTTCGACCAGCAGACCTCGACGCCGGCTGGGGGCAAGCGGCTCGCGCAACGCCCGGTAAAGCAGCGCGGACGTCGCCACATAGCTGCCGTCGGCGCGATGGCGCTCGACGGCCCGGCACAGCGTGTCCAGTACCCACGGCAGGCCGATCGGCGGGGTGTCGAGCAGGAGCCTGCCCAGCTCGACGTCGGCGATAGCCGCGTGATGCCCGAGGTGGGCGGCCCGGGTGCAGAGGTCCTGGCGGACGGTGGCCGGCATGCCCGCCAGCACCGTCCTCGCGATCTGCGCGGTGGCTGGGCGCGGGTCGCCGGACGTGGTCGCCAGGCCATGGCTGACCAGCAGGGCGAGCGACCTGGCCGGCGGGGTGGTCTGCGACGCGGCCAGCTTGCGCACGAGGTCGAAGTCGAGTCCGTCGCCGCCGACGGCCATCGCGCGCAGCAGGGCGAGCGCGTCGGCAGGCAGTTCCGCGGTGAGGTCTTCGAGGTACTGCCCGGTGGCTTCGGCAGCGCGAAGTGACAAGGCGGGCAGCTGGTCGGCGGCGGCCCGCAGGCCCGTCCGCGCGTACCGGTCCATCGTCGCCTTGAGGACCGAGGGGAGCCCTCCGGTGATGGTCAGCGCGTGCGCGACGAACTCCTCGTCGACCGCGCCCGGGCAGCAGGCGGTGATCAGGTCGCGGACTCCGGCGATGCTCAGCGGTCCCAGTTTCAGTACACGGGCAGGAACGACTTGGCCGCCGCCTGCCGGCCACGGCCCGTCGGCTTGTTCGTCGTCGAGTTCGGGTGCGTCACCCCGGACGGCGCAGACCAGCACCGCGCGGGTGCAGTGCAGCCGGCGGACGAGTGAGCGGATCCACAGGCGCGACGCGGGGTCTGCCCACTGGGCATCGTCCACGGCGATCAGTAGCGGCTGTTTTCGGGCCAGGGCAAGGAATTCGTCACAGGGAGCGGGAATTCCGCCGGAGTGTTCCGACGGCGTCGGAGGACGGTTCGGCGCGAGCGCGGCCGTGAGCTGGGCGACCAGTCCGTAAGGGACCTCCGCCTCGGCGTGCGAACACCGCATGTGGAGCGTCCGGATCCCGGACATCTTGGCCAGTGCCACGGTTCTTCGCAGGAGGCTGGTGCGGCCGGTCCCCGGCCTTCCGGTGAGCGTGAGAACCGACGAGCCGCCCGAATCCAGGCCGGCGAGGGCGTCGCGGAGGACCTGCTCCTCGGCGGAACGCTCGACCAGCGGCCCGCCGGGAACCTCGTCCGCTCTGTTCGGCGCGGCAGGGGCCGCGAGGCGCGTTGACGGGATCACCATTGCCAGGGCAGGGCGATCGGACACCCTGGGCTCGGACATGATTGGCTCCTGTCCTGGAATTTTCGGACTGCTGCAGGCGCCGGTCGCAGGTATCAGTGCGCGAAGAGCCCGAAGTGGAACAGTCGGCTCGGACTGGACGCCGCTCACCTACCCAGGCTCCGCTGTCCGGGAGATGCCGCCGCGCGGGGGAAAAACCAACAGGGGTGCGGTGAGGCGCCTACCGGGTTGGGGCTGGAGGCGGGCCGCACAAGGGCCCGCCGACGATCGATACGGTCCGGACCTGATCAGTGCTGTGGACGTGATCACGTCCTTCCCGGCGTCTCCCGGCGAGGGTGTTGCCGGGTGAGGCGTAACCCGTTCGCATGAACGGTACAAACCGCACTGTAGTGAGCAGAATGTTGGTTTGCAACCCACATAGTGCCGATATAATCGTGTTTGTCCGTATTGTTCATCTGCGTTTACTTGCGGAAGGGAAATATCACGACCAAACACGAATGAGATTCACGACTGGTCGATCACTCTTGGTTGCAGATCGGCACTGAGGGGAAGCGGCCGCCGGGTCACCTGCGTCGCCGCAAAGCGGACCACCTGCCGGTCACGCATCCCGTCGGCGGCGGCCGTCCCGCGGGGTGCGCCGAGTGGACATTCCGCGGATTCGAGAATCGTTGGCACCATGGGGTGGGTGCGGGCGTTGTCCGGTCCGAACAGCTCACGCGAGCCGGCGGAGGCCGTCGTAGACTCGCCGCATCAGTTCCACGGTCGGCCTGCCGTCAGCGGTGCGGGTGATTTCGTGCGGCGTCAGCAGGTTCGCGGTCAGGGCGTCGCCGATCAACACCCGCGCCACCCCGAGCGGGGCTCGCAGATGCGCCGCTATCTCCGCCACCGAAGTCGGTACCCGGCACAGTTCGCAGATCAGCTGGTGATCGGTGGTCATCGCGGGGTCCGCGAGCGGCGCCGCGCCGGTCCTGGTGGTCGAGAGCAGGGTTTCGAGCCGCAGGTCGTAGGTGGTACTCGCGCGGCCGCCGGTGCGGACGTAGGGCCTGGTCATCGTCGTCGCCGGCCCGTCGTCTTCAGGGGCGGAATTCCAGTAGTCGTCCTCGGCGTCGATGATCGGCTGCGGGACCAGGGGAGTGCCGTCCTCTTGTTCTCTGTCTGCCGCGGCGACGTCCTCGTCGACTGCGCTCTCTTCGGGTGCGGCCTGCTCGACGTCGTCCGGGTCGGCTGTCGCCACGGGTGCGGCCGCTGCGTCCTCCGCGGGCCGGGGCACGAAATCGTGGTCCGCCCAGGCCTGGTAGTCGTGCCAGCCGCCGAACGTGAGCGGGTGGTACGTCCGGGAATCTGCGTTCCGCCGGTGGGACTTCTTCATGGTCTGACCCGGTTCCTCAGAGTGGAGTGGGACGGCCGTGGCAGATCGGGTCGAGCTGGATCACGTGACGATGGGCAGCCGACTGGATCCTTGCAGCCCGGACGAGCGTGCGGTGCCTCGAAGGTACGGTCGGGCAGCCAGGTGGGTAAACGAAGGCAAAACAAGCGCAGGAGTTGCGAGTCGACATCAAGAGCTACTACGGTCGCCTGGCAGGTGCTACACCAGAGTCAACCAAGTACCAGGTGTAGTAGAGTGTCAGCCCGGCGAAGTGCCAGTGCGGTCAAGTAGCTGCGCAGTCGAGTTCAGGAGCAGCGCGAACCGGTGGTTCGTCACTTTTGCCATATGCGATCCGTGCCCATCCCCGGGTCGCTTTCCGTAAATGTTTGCCAATTTCGCCGAGGATTCCACCCGGCCGTTGCCTTTATGCCGTGTGTAGTCTTCGGCGTTGAAGGTTAAATCTGTATCAAATGTCTTGCGAAGTGCTCCGCGGGCAATTGTCGCCGCGGTTCCTACGTGGTGGGAAACGAGTGCTCCCCGGTCCAGGCTGTCCGGTCGGTGAACAGTGGGCGTTCGGATATTTCGGTCCCGTTAACTGCATAAGGCCTGGTCCAGGGTTTGGCGGCGCCTGGGCAGCGAGAGTCTTCGGGGGTACCGAACCGCACCGAACCCCACCCCCTGTACCCGAACCATGAGGGCTTCGGACCACAGTCTTTGGGTTTGCGCTTCGTCGTTTGTTGACTCCCTTTGGTGACAACGCTCATAGTGTGCGAAGAACGACATGGAGTGAGTTCTCAAGCCACGGCACGTCTTCAGTTGTCGAAGAGAGGAATGGTCGTCGAATGAGTACAGACACCGCCACCGGCTTGGTGCAACGCACGAGCAGTACTGATTCGGAACCTCGGCCCGATGGCTTCACTGACGTCTTCCGCTCGTTTTTCGACCGGTCGGGGATGTGCCTCGCCAGCCTGGACCCGCGGGTGCGGGTAGTGGAGGCCAACGTGGACTTCTTCCGTCAGTTCGGCCGCTCGTCCGCGGAGGTCTGCGGCCGCAGCTTCTGCGACCTGCTGCACCCGAGCGTGCGGGAGAAAGTGGAGCAGCAGTTCGGGCGGTTGACCGAGGGCGGGCGCACGCGGTTCGCCGAGCAGGTGGTTGGCGTCCGCCCAGGCGAGTCGGCGTTCACCGGTGAGTTGACCGGGATCGCCGTGCACCGGGCGAGCGGCCAGGTCGACAGCATCATGGTGCTCGTGTGTCCGGAGAAGTCCGAGCACGACCCGCAGCTGCTGACCGGTCGCAAGAAGCTGCTGACCGCGATGGACGCCCGCATCCTGGAAGGCGTCGCCGGAGGTGTGTCGACAGTGCAGCTCGCGGCGATGTTGTACCTCAGCCGCGGTGGTGTCGAGTACCACGTCAGCACGCTGCTGCGGAAGCTGAAGGTGTCGAACCGGCCCGCCCTGGTGTCGAAGGCCTTCTCGATGGGGATCTTCGCGGTCGGCTCATGGCCGCCGAGGGTCCTGCCTGGCTACATCAAGTAGCAGTGTGCCGGACTGGGTCCTCAGGCGGTGACGACGCGGGGGCCCGCTTCGGCGATTTCGGCCCCCATCGTGGGGTCGAGGCCGGTGTCGGTGATGAAGGTGTCGATGTCCTTCAGGCCGGCGAACCGGGTGAAGTGGTCGTTGCCGACCTTGGTGTGGTCGGCGAGCAGGACGCAGCGCCGGCTGCTCGCGATCGCCGCCCGCTTGATCATCGCCTCCGCCGCATCGGGGGTGGTGAGCCCACGCTCCGGCGAGACGCCGTTGGTCGCGATGAAGGCCACCTCGACGAAAGTGTCGCTCAGTGCGTGCAGCGCCCACGCGTCGACGGTGGCCAATGTCCGGCTGCGCAGGCGTCCGCCCACCAGCATCACGGTGAGGTTCTGCCGCGCGGTGAGCATGAGGGCGATGTTGACCGAATGCGTCACGACCGTCAGTTCGCGGTCGCTCGGCAGTTCGTCGGCGAGCCGTGCGGTGGTGGTGCCGGCGTCGAGCAGGATCGTGCCCTCGTCGGGAAGCTCCAGCAATGCGGCCTTCGCGATGCGTGTCTTCTCCGCGGTCATCAAGGATTCCCGCGTCGAGACGGCCGGTTCGAACCCGAGCCGCTCCACCGGGATCGCGCCACCGTGCACGCGTCGCAGGACCCCGTGGCGTTCGAGGATGGTCAGGTCGCGCCGGATCGTCTCGCTGGTCACGGTGAAGTCGTCGGCGAGCGCCGCGACATCGACCCGGCCTCGGGCGCGAGCGCGTTCCAGGATCACCTGCTGCCGTTCCTCGGCATACACGGGTCGCCTCCTTCCGCGCGGAGCGGTATTGGATGTGAGGTTATGTGGCGTTTGCAGCGTTGGCAACAAACTGTCTACATCGGATCGTTAGATTCCTCTTGTTCTTCAACGATCTCCGTGGAACCTATGTGCGGAAGCAAATCGCACAGCATCTTGCAAAACAACGTGAACACAGGCAAAATCACCCAAAGCCAATATGGCCCAGCGTCGAGCCGCCTACCGGGCGTCCGATCCCGGGCCGACGACGAGGAGCGCTGGACCTCACGGCGCTCGCTCAGGCAGAAGGTGGTGGATGTGTTCGTAACCGTGACGGCGAACCCGAGTGTCGACCGGACCGTCGAGGTCTCCGAGCTCGTCCGGGGTGGCCTGCATCGCGCGTCCGCTGTGCACGTGCACCCCGGCGGCAAGGGCATCAATGTGGCAAGGGCGTTGGTGCGCAACGGCCTCAAGGCACGGGCCGTGGTGCCCGCCGGCGGGGTCGAGGGCGAGCACCTCATCGCGCTGCTCGACGACTACAGCATCGACGTGATCCGGGTGGCGGCTCTGGGCCCGGTCCGGAGCAACATCAGCGTCATCGAACCGGACGCGACCGTGACCAAGGTGAACGAGGCCGGTGCCGAACTCAGTGCGGAAGAGACGAAAGCCTTCTCCGACGCCGTGCTGGACAACGTCTCCGACGCCTCGTGGGTGGTGCTTGCGGGCAGTCTTCCCCCGGGCATGGCCGACGACTTCTACGCCGACTTGATCCGGCTGCTCCGGCCTAGCGGCGCGAAGGTTGTCATCGACACCAGTGGGCCCGCGTTGCGCGCCGCGGTGAAAGCCGGGCCCACGCTCATCAAACCGAACCTCGAGGAGCTCGAGGAGGCGGTCGGCCGCCCATTGTGGACACTGCGTGACGTGGTCGACGCTGCCCAGGAACTCCGGGCGCTCGGTGCCGGCGCGGTGCTGGCGAGCCTCGGCAGCAAAGGCGCGGTACTCATCGAAGCCGGCGGGGTCTGGCACGCCGAAGCCCCGGTCGACGCCCGCAGCACGGTCGGCGCCGGGGACGCGATGCTCGCAGGGTTCCTTTCCGCGGGCGGCGAAGGCGTCAGCGCGCTCAGTGCCGGTGTTGCCTGGGGAGCCGCTGCCGTTTCGCTACCGGGCAGCACGATGCCCTGCCCCTCCGACGTGAGATCCCATCCGGTCCAGGTGCACGAGCAGCTGGACTGGGATCGGCCGATCCACGAAAAACCCTAGTAAGAAGCACCGGCTCCACCGAAGAAAATCTTCAGAGGGTCTCCACGGTTCACCCGGGGCGCACCAGCCGACCACAAGTCGGCCGCGTCCGGTCCCCACCCCGCTGCCGAATCCGAACTGCGGCCGCGATCTAGATCGCTCGAACTGAACGCTGGGAAGTGTCAATGATGACGAAGACAGATGTCGCACCAACGAAGTCGAGCCAGGCGCGAGTGGCGGTGCAGCGCTTCGGCGGCAAGCTCGCCAGCATGGTCATGCCCAACATCGGCGCGTTCATCGCGTGGGGCCTGATCACCGCCCTGTTCATCCCCACCGGGTGGGCGCCGAACGCGCATATCGCGCAGCTCGTCGACCCGATGATCAACTACCTGCTGCCCGTGCTGATCGGGTACACCGGCGGCCGGCTCGTCCACGGTCAGCGCGGTGCCGTGGTCGGTGCCGTCGCGACCGTCGGCATCGCGGTCGGCGCGTCGATCCCGATGTTCCTCGGCGCGATGATCATCGGCCCGCTGGCCGGTTACCTGCTCAAACTGTTCGATGACAACATCGGCCACCGCAGCGCGCCGGGCTTCAAGATGCTGGTGGACAACTTCAGCGCCGGCATCATCGGCGGGCTGATGGCCGTCCTCGGCATGCTGGGCATCGGGCCGGTCGTCCAGTGGATCACCAAGGGCCTCGGCAACGGTGTGCAGGGGCTGATCAACGCGCATCTGCTGCCGCTGGTGTCGGTCATCGTCGAACCGGCGAAGATCCTGTTCCTCAACAACGCGGTCAACCACGGCATCCTGGGCCCGATCGGGGTCGCGCAGGCCGCGCACGCCGGCAAGGCCATCGAGTTCCTCATCGAGCCGAACCCCGGCCCCGGCTTCGGCATCCTGCTGGCGATCACGCTGTTCGGCAGCACCAGGGCCGCCCGCGCCACCGCGCCCGGTGCCATCATCATCCAGTTCTTCGGCGGGATCCACGAGATCTACTTCCCCTACGTACTGGCCCAGCCGCGGCTCGTGCTCGCGGCGATCGCCGGTGGCGCCTCCGGTGTCCTGGTCTTCAGCATCACCGGGGCCGGCCTGACCGCCACGCCGTCGCCGGGCAGCATCATCGCCATCCTCGCGCTTACCCCGAGCGGCAGCTATGTCGGTGTCATCCTTGGTGTGCTGATCGCCGCCGGGGTGTCGTTCGTGGTCGCCTCGGCCCTGCTGAAGTTCGGCCGAGGCAAGGAAGAGGCCGAAAAGGCGAAGCAGGTGTCCAATGGTGGGGCACTGCCCGCGTAGGAACGAAGTCTCAACGAGGAGAGAAGTCGATGAGCACGATTCAAGGATCCGACATCAAGAAGGTCATCATCGCCTGCGACGCCGGCATGGGCAGCAGTGTGATGGTCGCGGCGCAGCTCGCGAAGCGGCTCAAGCCGTACAAGGTCAAGGTCGAGCACACGCCGGTCAACGAGATCCCGGACGACGCCGGCCTCGTGCTGTGCCAGGAAGGCCTGGTCGCCAGGGCGCGCAAGGGCGCTTCGGACGCGGTGATCCTCGGCTTCCAGAGCTTCCTCGGCGACCCGGTGTTCGACCAGGTCGAGGCGGCCATCCGGGACGGTGGCTCCCTTGCCGACTAAGAACTCGCTGCTGGAGGATTCCGGTATCAAGCTCGCGCAGACGGCGACGAGCCTGTCCGACGCCGTCGACCAGGTCGGCCGGACGCTGCTCGACGTCGGCGCGGTGGACGCGGAGTACCTGCCCGCCATGCACGAACGCGAGCGGTCGGTGTCGACCTTCATCGGTGAGGGCGTCGCGATCCCGCACGGCACCGACGAAGCCCGTAAGTACGTCCGGCGCACGTCGCTGGTGGTACTGCAATTCCCCGAAGGCGTGGACTGGGGCGGCAACGACGTGCGGATGTGCGTCGGCATCGCCGCCAACGGCAACGAGCAGGTGGGCATCCTTTCGTCGCTCGCCAGGGTCCTGATGGATGCCGAGCTCGCCGCCCAGCTCCGCGAGGCCAAGGACGCCGAGACGGTGATCCGCATTCTGCAGTCGACGAACGAGGAGTCAGATCAGTGAAGGTTGCGCGCTTTTACGCACCGGGCGACATCCGCATCGAAGAGGCGCCGGAGCCCTCGCCGAAGGCCGGTGAGCTGAAGATCCGGGTGCACAACACCTCGACCTGCGGGACCGACCTGAAGATCTTCCGCCACGGCCACCACCACATCGACCCGCCGCGTGTGATCGGCCACGAGATCGCCGGCGAGATCGTCGAGATCGGTGAAGGCGTTACCGGCTGGTCCGAAGGCGCCCGCGTCCAGGTCATCGCCGCCATTCCCTGCGGCCAGTGCGCGGAGTGCCAGCGCGGCCGGATGACCGTGTGTCCCAACCAGCTCTCCATGGGCTACCACTTCGACGGCGGTTTCGCCGAGTACATGATCATCCCGCAGAACGTCCTCAAGGTCGACGGGGTCAACCGCATTCCCGAGGGCCTGAGCTACGCCGAGGCCTCCGTCGCGGAGCCGTTCGCGTGTGTCCTCAACGGACAGACGCTGGCCGGTGTCGGCACCGGTGACGTCGTGGTCGTGGTCGGCGCCGGTCCGATCGGCTGCCTGCACGTCCGGCTGGCGCGCGCCCGCGGTGCCGAAGCGGTGTACCTCGTGGAGCTCAACAAGAGCCGCCTCGACATGGCAGCGAACCTGGTCAAGCCCGACGCCGCCATCTGCGGCTCCGAGGTCGACCCGGTCGAAGAGGTGCTGAGGCTGACCGAGGGCCGCGGCGTCGACGTCGTCATCACGGCGGCGGCGGCGGGCAAGGCGCAGGAAGACGGCCTCAAGATGGCCGCTCGCGGTGGCCGCATCAGCTTCTTCGGCGGTCTGCCGAAGGACAATCCGATCATCGCGTGCGATTCGAACCTGGTCCACTACCGGGAGCTGACCATCGTCGGCGCCAACGGTTCCAGCCCGGACCACAACAAGCAGGCCCTCCAGCTCATCGCCACCGGCGCGGTCCCCGTCGACGACCTCATCACGCACCGCCTGCCGCTCGATGGCGTCCTCGACGCGATCCAGATCGTCAGCAGCGGTGAGGCCATCAAGGTGACCATCGAGCCAGGCCGCGTCTCCGTCTGAGGTACGCCCGTTCACCGACGAACGAAAGAAGGAGGCGAGGAGAAGGTGGCTGACCCACTGGGCGGAAGCCCGGCGAGTCCCGGTACCGCGGTCGGTGTCGTCGCCAGGCTGACGCCGGCGCCCAGCCTGCCCGAGCAGTGGCCGGAGCCGGCGGACGCCGAGGCGGAGATCGCCGCGGCGACGGGCGCGCTCGCAGCTGTTGTGGCGGAACTGTCCCGGCGCGCGGAAAGCGTGACGGGGGAGGCCAGGGACATCATGGACACGCAGATCATGATGGCCGGCGATCCGACGCTGGAAAGCGGGATCCGGGAGTCGGTCGGCAACGGCCGACCCGCTGCCTGGGCCGTGCACGACGCGTTCAGCACGCACCTGACCGCGTTGGCCGCGGCCGGCGGTTACCTCGCCGAGCGCGTCACCGACCTCGCCGACCTGCGTGACCGTGCGATCGCCGGGATCCTCGGGCAGGCTCCGCCGGGCATCCCGGATTCGGCCGAACCGTTCGTCCTGGTCGGCGTCGACCTGGCGCCCGCCGACACGGTGACGCTCGATCCGGCGAAGGTGGTCGCCATCGTCACCGAGAAGGGCGGGCCGACCAGCCACACCGCCATCGTCGCCAGGGCACTGGGGATCCCGGCGGTGGTCGGCTGCGCAGGCGCCGCCGGGCTCGACGACGGTGTCCGCGTCGTCGTCGACGGCGACCGGGGCGAGATCACCGTCGACCCCGACGAGGAGACGGTCAGCCGGATCGCGCGGGATACCGCGGAACTGGCCGCGCTCCTCGCCGAACACTCCGGCCCCGGCGCGACCAGCGACGGGCATCCGGTCAAGCTGCTGCTCAACGTCGGCGGTGCCGGGGGAATCGAGAGTGCCGGCGCGGCCGACGCCGAGGGTGTCGGGCTGTTCCGGACCGAGTTCCTGTTCCTCGACCGCACCGAAGCCCCGAGTGTCCAAGAACAGCGTGAGGCATACGGCAAGGTCTTCGCGGCCTTCGGCACCCGCCCGGTGGTCGTCAGGACGCTCGACGCCGGAGCGGACAAGCCGGTGCCGTTCGCGAACGACGACGACGAGCCGAACCCCGCGCTCGGCGTCCGCGGCTACCGGCTGGCCGGGCGCAACCCGGACCTGGTCCGGGCCCAGCTGGAGGCGATCAGCCTCGCCGCCGCCGACCACGGCGCCGACGTCCGGGTGATGGCGCCGATGATCGCCACCCCGGCGGAAGCGGCGGAGTTCGCCGGGCACGCCCGGGCGTTCGGGATCGCCCAGGTCGGGGTGATGATCGAGATCCCGGCCGCGGCGATCCGGGCCGGGCAGATCCTGGCCGAGGTCGACTTCGTCAGTATCGGAACCAACGACCTCTCGCAGTACACCTTCGCCGCGGACCGGATGCTCGGCGAGCTCAGCTCACTGCTCGATCCCTGGCAGCCGGCCCTGCTGGACCTGGTCGCGGCCGTGGCCGACGCCGCGCGCCTGGCGGGCAAACCCGCCGGGATCTGCGGCGAGGCGGCGAGCGATCCGTTGCTGGCCCCGGTTTTCGCCGGGTTCGGCATCACGAGCCTGTCCATGTCCGCGCCCGCCGTGCCGGCGGTACGCGCGTCGCTGCGACAGCGGACGATCGAGGACTGCCGCAAGCTCGCCGCCGACGTGCGTGGTGCGGCGGACGCGGCCGCCGCGCGGACGATCGCCCGGGAGCTTTTCTAGGGTCTTTCCGGTGTCCGGTGGGCTTTCCTTTAAGGAGGCACGGTCACATGGGTCGAGGACCCACCAGGCACGGCCTTCGCGCTGCCAGGAGGACACCATGACCGTTCCTGTCCGGACCCGCCCTGCCCAAGGCGCTGCCGGTCTCGAGGGCATCGCCCGCTGGTACCGCGCGAACATGGCGTGGGATACCCGGGTGGTCGGCAACGACGTCCGGCTGCGGCTGGGCCGGGGACTCGTGGCGTTCCTGACCCACGGCACGCTCACATCGCAGGTCAGGCAGGTGCTCGAGCGGGCCGAGGTCGAAGCGCCGCTGATGCTGATGGGCAACCCCGAGCGCGGGGTGTTCCTGGCCGACGCGAACGACAGGTTCTTTTCGCAGCACGACATGCCGGCCGGGGTCGTGTTCCTGAGCGCTCCCAGGGAAATCCCGCTGCCGCCGAGCTCGGCGGTCGATCGATGCGTCCGGTGGGTCGCCAAGCCGACGCCAGCTCGCCGCTGGCTGCCGGCCGCGGAGACGGTGTTCTCGGCGATCACCACCGCGGCACTGACGCTGCAGATGAAGATATAGGCAGATAAACGCAAACAAACAAACATGTAAACCTTGATAACCAACATGTTGAAGGTTACCCTGGTCACAGCGGCCGTCACCGGCCCATCGCGGGGGAAATGCCTGCGCCGCAGTACCTTCAGACCCGGAAGGGGTAGGGAAACATGCCTAGCACGCGCGTCACGATAGGTTCACCGGTCGGCCTGCACGCACGGCCGGCCCGGCTGCTCGTCGAGGCCGCCGGGCGACAGGCCGGCCCGATCAGGATCGGCCGCTCCGAAGACGCGCTCGTCAACGCGACGAGCATTCTGGCCGTGATGTCGCTGGGCGTCAAAGGTGGCGAAGAGGTCGTCCTGACCGCCGAGGGCGACGGCGCCGAGACCGCGCTCGAAGAGATCGCCGCGCTGCTTGCGCAGGACCTGGACGCGAGCACCCCGGCCCAGAACTGACCCGTCCCCCAGCGGGTTGCCGGAAAGCGGGCCCTGAGCCATCGAAAGATGGTTCAGGGCCCGCTTTGTTCTGCCAGTCGGAAATGGGTACCCGGCGGATCGCGGGTCTCGGTGACTCTCGATCCGCCGGGTTGCTCGAGGTGAGTGCACCGGGCGGACGGATGGTCACGCGCCGGGCTCTTCAGTGTTCCGGACTTCCCGTCCGGACCTGTTTTCCCAGTGTAGGCACCGTCTCCGAAAGAAGCTCTAGGGCAAATACCAGACCCGCCATTGGGGTGAAACTTTCCCCTCGCCAGGGCGTTCATAGTGATTTCCACAGTCCTGATCGTCGTATCGTCGCCGGTAAGAAGCTGGCCCGGGCCCTGGACGGAGTACTGGACAAGTTGGCCGTGGCCCCCGCTCGACACCGTGCGAATGCTCATGCCCTCGGACTGGAAATGGCGACGGTGAACCATGTCTTCGAGAATCTTCGCTCCCTCCTTCTCCCGGACCATTGAGGAATTCGAACAGGACGCGGTGCGGGTCGCCGGCGTTCTGGGTGAACAGGGGATCCGTCCGGGCGACCGCGTGATGCTGAAGGCAGGCAACTCCGTCGGCTACCTGGCCACTCTCTACGCCGTGATGCACCTCGGCGCGTCGGTGGTGCTCGTCGACCAGATGGAGACCGCCGAGCGCGCCGACCGCATCAGCGGTCAGGCCGGGGTGAAGCTCACGATCGCGGACGCGGAAGCCCCGCTGACGGGCACCGGGCCGTCGGTGTTCGTCGACGAGCTGGTCGACGCCGCCGCCGGCCGCTCCGCGGGTCCACTGCTTTCGTTCGACGACTGGGCGCAGCAGCCGGACGGCCTCATCATGTGTACTTCCGGCTCCACCGGACTCCCCAAGGGCATCGTGAAGTGTGGTGGCCGGTTCCTGAAGAACCTCGAGCGCAACGCCGACCAGATCGGCCACCGCGAGAGCGACGTCCTGATGCCGCTGCTGCCTTTCCCGCACCAGTACGGCCTTTCGATGGTCCTCATCGCCTGGCTCCGGCGGGCTTCCCTGGTCGTGGCTCCACACCGCCGGATCGACCACGCACTGCAGATGGTCGCCGAGACCGGTGCGACGGTGATGGACGCGACGCCGTCGACCTACCGCAGCATGCTCAACATCCTGCGCAAGCGGACGGTATTGCAGCCCACTCTCGACTGCGTGCGGATGTTCTGCGTCGGAGCGGCTCCGCTCGACCAGTCGCTGGTCAAGGAGTACCTGGCGGAATTGGACCGGCCGCTGCTCGACAGCTACGGCACAACGGAACTCGGCAACGTCTCGTTCGCCACCGTCGACAACCCGAACGCCTGCGGCCGGGTGATGCCGGGCATCAATGTCCGGATCGTCGACGACGAGGGAGCGCACCTGACGACCGACGAGATCGGCGAGGTCGAGATCGAATCTCCGGACATGATGACCGGCTACCTCACCGACTCCGGCGTGATGGAGCCCGCGACCCAGGGTTGGTGGCCGACGGGCGATTTCGGCTACCTCGACGAGCACGAGAACCTCATCGTCATCGGCCGCAAGTTCGCCGTCAGCCGGATGGGTTTCACGCTCTATCCCGAAGTTATCGAGCACACCGCCACCGCCGCGGGCTGTGCGACGAAGATCGTCGCGTTGCCGGACGAGCGGAAGGGATCACACCTGGTGTTCTTCGTGCAGGACGATCAGGCGCGCGACTCGAAGTACTGGCGGGACAGGCTTTGTGAGGTCCTCGCGCCCTACGAACAGCCGAACCGCGTCGTTGTCGTCGATTCCTTCCCGCTGAACACCAACGGAAAGTCTGACACGCACGAGCTGGAGAAGATGGCGCTCGCTGTGCAGTGCGGAGAGCTCCTGTCCGCCTGAGTTGAGGCGTGCAGGCCGCCTTCGCGGCGAATTGTCAGACGGCCTATTCCGGGAGCTCCACCGGGGCGATGCTCGAAAACACGTCACCAGGGCCGGGATTGCCCGGGTGGGTGCGGCCGCCGAGATGATTCAGCACCCCCCAGACCGCGTTCAACCCGGTCATCACCGCGCCCTCGGCGAAGCCGGGGGTCCACGAGATGTCGTCGCCGGAAAGGAAGAAGCCCCGCCGCTCGGGGGCGAAGTCGTCCTGCCGGAAGTGGGTGAACAGCCGGCGCTGGTAGCGGTAGTGACCGGGCAGGCTGGTCCGGAACGCGCCGCCGAAATGTGGTTCGTTCTCCCAGCTGATCGCCACCGGCGGCCCGACGAGGTGGCTGCGGATGTCGACCCCGGGGTAGATCGACCGCAGTTTCTCCAGCACGGTGTCCACCCGCTCGTCCGGGGTCAACGTACTGAGCCGTCGTGAATCGTTGTTCAGCGTGTACGACAGGCAGACGACCCCGGGCTTGTGCATGCCGTCGTCGAACAGATACACGCTGCGCGGCAGCTGGTCGGTGATGGTCATCCCCATCGTCTCGTGCCCGGTCTCGGTGTCGACGTCGAGCCAGAACGGCCGGTCGGTGAGCACGAACAGTTTGGACGCGCCCAGGTAGTGCGCCCGCTCGACCGCCGCCCAGTGCGCGGGGGACAGCAGCGCGCGGTCGCTGTCGATGGTAGTGAGCAGGGTCGGCAAGTGCGGGGTGAACACGACCGCCGGGTAGGTGCGGGTTTGACCGGTCACATCGGTGATGTCGAAGAGTTCGCCGGCTCTGGCGATGGAAGCGACCGTGGACAGGGGGGTACCTTCGTGCAGAGAAGCCACGGAGGTGCCCGAAGGCCAGTGAGCCATCCGGGCGGGCACGCGGTTCCAGAGTCCGCGCGGGATCTGCTGTGCGCCACCGACGACGCTGAACTGGTTTTCGCCGGCGGCGACGCAGACGATCCGCAACGTTTCCAGCGCCGAACTCGGGAAGTCGGTATCCCAGCTGCCGACGCCGAAACCGACCTGGCCGAAGATCTCCCGCAGCCGGAACGAGTTGAAGCCCGCTGTCCCGGCGAGGAAGCCGTAGAGCGACTCGTCGTCGAAGTCCTTGACTATCTTGCTCCACACCGCCCGCAGCACCGGGACGTCCCGTGCGCGAATGGCGGCTTGTATGGCCTGGAGTTCGGCGCGTTCGTTGAGTGCCTTCATCCACGCCTCGGCGACGTGCTGGTATTCCTCGGGGAGGTCGTTGTCGGTCGTCGCCCAGTGGGTGGCGCCTTCGAAATTGACCACCGTGCTCGACGAGGCCGGGGTGAGCGGGTTCGGGAACGGTTTGGTAGCCAGCCCCAGCGCGTCGATGTAGTGGAACAGCGTGCTCGCCGCGGCTGGGAAGCGCATTGCCCCCATTTCGGCCACGTACCCGGGATCGGCGGCGAAGGGGATCGAGCGCATCCGGCCGCCGATCTGGTCGCCCTCATAGAGCACCGGCCGCAACCCGAGCTTCATCAGTTCGTAGGCCACGGTCATGCCGGACACGCCGCCGCCGATGACCGCGACCTCGGTGCCGAGCCGGCCTTCGGGCAGGGCGCCGAGTCCGCCGGGATGCCGGAGCCAGTCATCGTAGGCGAACGGGAAGTCCGGTACGAACATCGTCATCGGGGGAGAATCAGTCATCGAGCGACCTCTCGGCGCCAGCTGTCTCGGGCTGGCGTACCCCGAAAACGTATTCGGAGCGGACTAGGGAATTGTCCAGAGGTCGGCGTGCGATACCGGCTTCCGCCGGTCGTTTTCTGGTCGGTTCCGGGAAGTTCTGTGCTCCTAACCGATTCGTCCGGTTCCGCCGCAACGGAAGCGACGGAACCGGACGAATCCAAACCGGACTCTTAGCCGACGGTGAAGTGGTCGAAGTCGACCTCACCGGTAGTGCCGGTGCTGTGCGAGGTCATCGCGATCCCGACATCCTGGGTGGCCGCCGCCGTCGGCACCGACGCCGTGCCCACCACCGTCCAGTTCACCCCGTCGACCGAGTAGTACCCCGTGTAGGTGGTTCCGGACCGGACCAGCTTCAGCCAGCTCGGATAGCCCGCTGTCTGGGTACCGCCGGACTGCGACTCGAACTGGCCGTCGCCGTTGGCATCCCAGTCCAGGATGTAGCCGTTCTGCGGAGTCTCCGCGAGCAGCACATACCCCGGCGACGTGGCCGAGCCGGTGACATCGTTGCGCACGATGATGCCGGCCTTCGCCCACGGCGCGGTGTTCTGCTGCGAGGCCACCTCGACCGTCGCCACCGTGCCGTCGTGTTCGGCCTTGGGCAGGTAGATGCTGCTGTAGTCGTTGGTGCTGCCCCAGATGTCCGCGCCCTGGCCCGCGATGCCCAGCTTCGTGCCGGACTGGGCGTAGCTGCCGATGACCGAACTGTAGGTCGAGTACGGCTCCTGCAGCTGGCTGTGTGTGCCGAGCGGATAGCTGCCAGTCCAGCGGGTGACTCCGCCGCCCAGCCCGGTGTAGCTTTCGTTCGCGGTGAACGTGCCCGTCGAGAACAGCGTGGCCGGCGGGGAATTGACCGTGAACGTCGCCTGGACCGTCTGTCCACCGTGGACTATGCCGAACCGGGTCGGTGAGGTCGCGACCGCCGAATATCCCGCGGGCGCTTGGAGGCTCAGCTTGACATCCCTGATCGGAGCGGAGCCGTAGTCGGTGAAGGTTTCCGTTGCGGTGAAGGGCTTGTTCGCCACCGCGCCAGCTTCGAACCCGGCCAACCCGAACGAAGTCGCGGGCGGCGCGAACACCGGCAAGCGATGCGGGGTGACCCGGTACAGCAGCACGCCGTGGGGTGGCACCGTGGCGCCGATTCCACCCTGGGATTCCACGGACTTGTGCGTCCACAGATCTTCCAGCTGGTAGTCGCGGCCGGCGGGCAGGCCGAGTGCACTGGCCGTCGTCGACACGGCAGCCGGCGCGTCACCGGTGTTGAACAGGCCGACCACGGCGTCGCCGTTGCGCTCGGTCTTCGCGAACACCTGTGCGGTGCCGGTTTTGGACAACCGTTTGGCATTGATGGCGTCCTGGTCGACGTTGAGCACGTCGGTGTTCTTCAGCAGGCCGAGATCGGTCGGGTCCAGGTGGGTGAGATCGGTGCCGAGGAACAGCGGGGACGCGGCGAGCGCCCACAGGCTGAACTGGGTCTTGCGCTCGTCGAGGGTCAGCCCGTCGTTCGCCCCGTTGCCGACTTCGAGCGAGTCGTAGTCGTTGAAGCCGCCGTGGCCGCCGTAGGGTTGCCACGCGGCGACCTGGTCGAACCGGCCGGCCACGCTGCCGTAGTTGGTGAGCGGGAAGCTCGCGTTGTTCGCGCCGCAGTAGCACTCGACGTCGCCTCCGGTGCGCCAGCCGTTGGAGTACTGCTCCCAGGTCGCGGCGTCGGCGATGTTGAGGCTGTTGGACAGCTCGAGGTGGATCGGCCGCCCGGTCCCGTGCAGCGCGTTCGACCAGGCCTTCACGTCGCCGATGTCCGAGGAGCCGACGCCGTCGATCTTGAGGTAGTCGACACCCCAGGAAGCGAACTGCTTGGCCCAGGAGTCGACGAACGCCTGCGCGCCCGGTTTGCTGTAGTCGATGCCGACCATGCCACCGCAGTTGTAGTTGGCCTCGCTGACGTTGGGTAGGGCGATGTCCTTGGCGTGGTAGCTGGTGCCCTCGATCGGCGTGTTCTGCGCGACCGCCTGCGCGGAGATGCCGGGGGTGACGTAGGTGCCGAACTTCAGGCCGTCGGAGTGGATGTGATCGGCGACCGCCTGGATCCCGGTCTTCGAGCCGCTGCTGGGGAACTTCGCGGCGTCGATGACCCACCGGCCGTACGCGTCCACGTTCGGCCCTTGGCTGCCGGGGCACTGGTACCAGAAGTCGTCAAGGTTGACGTACTGGTAGCCGATCTTTTTCAGCCCGCTGGACACCATCGCGTCGGCCTGCGCCTCGATGACCGCCGCGGTCGGGTCCTTGCGGACAAAACTCCAGCTGCTCCAGCCCAACACCGGCTTCGCGCCAAGCCCGGTGTCCTCGGCCTGCGCCGTTGTCGCACTCGACACCAGTGCCAGCCCCAACGTCAGGACGGCGACCAGCCCACTGATTCTTCGCTTCACGTGTCCTCCTTGACACCTGTGAATCGAGCGGGAATCGCCAGCGTGTCCGCGCCAACGCTGGCGATTGCAACAACATCGACCACTGGTCCACACTTCTCAACAGAACACAACAATAAAGATCACACCGCCACCTCACGCGTCAAGAGGCGCACGCTGATCCGGCCTGATGTGCCACTGGCCGGTACATCTTGGCCGGGCCGGGGGAGTGTGGGGTTCGGGCGCGTCGCGGCAGTCGGTCGGCCCAGACTCACGCGCAGTGTATAATGACCTATACGGCCTGGCGGGGGTGGGACCATCGGCGGCGTCGGTCGTCCGGCCAACGGCCCGGAATCAAACTCGCAAGGATCGACCACCACACTGTCCGCTCATGGTGCGATTCGAAGATGTCAACGCAACGTTGTGGAGTGCTGGAGCGGATCCCGCCCAGCCGGCCGTGACCGACGAGATGGTCGGCGAAGCGGAGCGAGCACTCGGTGTTCGGGCAGTTGATGGGTGTCGGTCGTCCTGGGCGCGGGTTGTCGCTTCTGGACAGCCCGTACCTGGTCGAAGAGTGGGGCCTGCCGTCGCCGGTTGTTTTGCTTTCGGGCGACGGGCACTGCTGGATTGGACTCGACTACCGCGCGTGCGGCAGCAGGGAAGAGCCGTCGGTCACCTGGTTCGACGCCGACGCTGAGACCGAGCTGCCGTTGGCCCCGGACTTCCGATCGTTCATCGAAGGCCTCATGCCCGCACTTGAAGCGGTGTGACGGTTGCTGGCTCGTGCGGCAGATTCCGGTTTACTGCAGCAAGGGCCCAGGCGAGACTGGGGTGCGGTGCGGATCGGAGGGCCGGTTCCGTTGTGTTGGTGGCTGCGTTTCGTGAGTGGCTGAAAGGAACTTTCCTTGCAGTGAACGCATGGATAACGCCGTTCGCATATCGCCAATCACGTTAAGCAACCAGCCTTGCGGGCTTGGTGCATCTGTGAGTGACACCTGCGATATGCAGTTGGACGTGAAGGCCACCTTCACGACGTAATTTGCCGTGAAGGTGGCCTTCACGTCCAATCCATGATCACGTGCAGCGATAAAGCGGATCAGTCGTTCGTGTATCGAAGAGGCGTTCGATCTGCGGTAGGATAAAGGGGTGTCCAGCTCACTGATCCGGTTTCCCTCGCTTGCCGATATTCGGCGTGCGAATCCGGTGGAAGCTGCTGCGATCGCCCGCCAACTGGCGCGGATTTACAATGAGTGTGACGCGCTGTTCGGTGTGCTGGCGGCGAAGGTAGAAGCCGAGGGTGTGAAGGTCGTCTACCAGTATCTGAACACGGCACTGTGGTTGGATGATGTCACTCAGATCGGCCCGGCGGCGGCGAAGCGGATCGTGATCCGGGGTAAGGCCGTGAACTCCTCCCATACCCTGGACGGCACAGAAG
>NZ_JAODNM010000164.1 GCF_025464955.1 Amycolatopsis sp.
GCGCCGGCTCATCATCAGCATGATCTTGCCGGTACTTCGTGACCCAGTCCCCCAGGGTCTGCTCCCCGATACCGAACTCGCGGGCGACCTGAGCGATCGGACGGGACGTCTCGATCACCATCTTCGCCGCTTGAGCGGCTCAGTCGCAGTACTAGGACAGGTTGTGTTCGCGGGCATAGCGCCTCGCGGCAGCGCGGTCAGCTGAACCTGTTTTGGCGAAGATGCGGTTGATATGACTCTTGACGGTGTGGCTGCTGAGGACAAGCTCGGTGGCGATGGCCGGGTTGGTCTTGCCTCGCGCAATCATCATCAGGATTTCCGCTTCGCGGCGGGTCAGGCCGTCCGGCAACGGCTCCGGTGGCGCGGGAACGGCGCCACCGCCGGAGCCGGTGGCGTTGAGCAGCACCGCTTGGACATCCGGGTCGAGGGCGGCGTAGCCAGCGACCGCGCCGCGCAGGGCATGCGCGATCTCCTCCCGGCTGGCGTCCTTGGTGAGGTAGCTGCGCGCGCCGGCCCGCAGCGCGGCGAGCACGGAGGTGTCATCCACGTAGGTGGTGAGGACGACGATGGCGACGTCCGGGTGGTGCTCGACGAGTTGCCGGGTGGTCTCGATGCCGTCGAGTTCGGGCATGTGCAAGTCGAGCAGGATGGCATCGGGACGGTGCGTGGTGACCTGATCCAGGGCTTGGTGGCCGTTGGCCGCGGAGCCGACCACGTCGATGTCGGGGAGCAGCCCGAGCAGCAGCACGAGCCCTTCGCGGACACTGGCCTGATCGTCGGCGATCACGATCCGCAGCGGGGCGGGGGCGCCGGTCACCGGGGTACCCGGGCGCCGACGGTCCAGGAGCCATCGTGGGCGCCCGCGGTCAGCGTGCCGCGCAGCAGCATGAGCCGTTCGCGCATACCGGTCAAACCGTAGCCTCCGTTGACGCTTTCGAGATCGGGGCTCGTCCTGGTGGCGGAGTCGCCCAGGGAGTTGGTCACGGTCAGGGTAGTGCTGACGTCGCCATAGCCGAGGTGGATGTCGATGGGCTGTTGGGGGGCGTGTTTGGCGGCATTGACCAGTGCTTCCTGGGCGGTGCGGACGAAGGCGAGGTCACAGTCCACGCTGAGCGGTCGCTGCTCACCGTCCACCCGGACTGTGACCGGAGTGTGGTGGCGGCGCTCGTGTGCCGCGCTGAGTTCCGCCAGGCCGTCGGGCAGTGCCGGGGTGTCGGCGCGCAGTGCGTGTACGGCGCGGCGTGTCTCGGTCAGGCCGTCCTTGGCCAGCCGGTGGGCCTGGTCGAGCAGGTCGAGTGCGCGGTCGATGTCGCGTTGATCGGTAAGTACGGCACTGGCGGCCCGCACCTGCACGCCGAGGGCGCCGAGGGAGTGCGCGAGGACGTCGTGGATCTCGCGGGCGATGCGGTTGCGTTCGTGCAGAGTGGCGATCTGGTCCTGCTCGACGCGGAGTTGTTCGGCGTTGGCCAGCAGGGCGGCGGACTGCTCGGCCTGGACGCGGTAGGAGCGGCGGTTGTAGCCCAAGAGGAGGCCCACCAGCAGGATCAGCGGGTAGCCGATGGTGATCCAGGAGCTGGTGCCCTCGATGAGAATCGTGGTCTCCGCCGCGAGCACGCCGAGGCCGGCGATGGTCCAGCCGGCGGTGACGCTGGCGTCGCTGCCGGCCGAGATGGTGGCGATGAGACCGAGGACGACCAGCGAGCCGCCGCTGGGGGCAACGGACGCGATGCCGCAGACCACGGTGACCGTGGCCAGGGCGTAAGCCAGCAGCCGGGTGAGGCCCGGATGGTCGGTGGCGGGATTTTCGATGAGCGCCCAGAGACCCACCATCAGGCCGGCCACGACGAACGCGATGATCACCGAGGGCGGTATGACCTGCTCAGAGAACACGAACAGGCCGACGCCGACCAGCGCCCCGGCCCGCACAGCCCAGGTGATCCGCCGCATCATGTGCTCAGTATCGCTGGTCATGGCGGCGGCGCGACCCGGTGTCCGGGTGCCGGATTCGGTCGTGGTGCTCTCGCGATCAGCTGGTCCACGCACTCCATCACGGTAGGGCGTTCCAGACGGGGAGACATCAACCCGGAAGTGGACTCCCGGTATGAGGCCGGTACGGATTCCCGCCCTCGCCCTCATACCGGGGTCATACCGGAAACCGGAGGGAAACCGTACCGGCGGTCTGATGCCCTGCGGGCAGCCGCGCGTGAGTCTGGAAAGGACGAAACACCAGTCCACCAGGAGCGCACAATGTCCACACTGACCCAGGCAGAGCTCATCAACGTGGCGGTGCTGGCCGCGGTGCTGCAGGCCGATCTCGGCAGCCGTCGCACGCTCACCGTATACCGGCTGCTGCGGCCGATCCTCCTGGCCGCGCTGATCGTTCCGCTGTTCCTGCAAGAGGTCACCACCCACGGCAACGGCCTGACCCTGGAGATCGCCGGTGCCGCGGCCGGCGCGGTCGGCGGCCTGATCGCCTTGACGTTGTTGCGGGTCTACCCCGACCCGGCCACCGGCAGGAACGTCACGGCCGCCGGCTGGGGCTACGCATCGCTGTGGGTGGTGGTCATCGGTGCCCGCGCGGCGTTCTCCTACGGCACCACCCACTGGTTCCCCGAGCAGCTCGGCCGCTGGCTGATCGACAACCACATCGCCCCGGCCGCGATCACCGACGCCCTGATCTTCATGGCCGTCGCGATGCTGCTCACCCGCACCGTCGGGCTGGCGATCCGGTCCCGTGCGGTCACCACCGCCCAGCGCCAGGCCTCGAGCGAGGACCTGTCCCAGGTCTGAAGCGCTCACGACGAGTCCTCAACGACGAGGGAGTGAAGGTGCGAAATGGCGAGTGTGCCCGGCGGAACCGCGGCGGCATCGGCACTGACCGACGAGCCGGTACCCCTCCGCGGCCGGCTGCTGACCCTGATGATCTCGATGTTCGTGGCCAACCTCGGCACCTTTCTGGTCTGGGGCGCCGGGCCGCTGCTGCTGGCCGTGCAGACACAGAACATCGACAGCGCGCACAAAGCGGGCAACCTCGCCGCTGTCGCCACCACGGGGGCGTTGACGGCGATGGTGGCAGGACCGCTCGCCGGGCGGGTGTCCGATCGCACGCGCAGCCGCTTCGGGCGGCGCACACCGTGGATGGTGGTCGGTGGGCTGGTCGGTGGCCTGGCGATGATCGGGGTCGGTTCGGCGAACACCGTGGTACAGCTCGCGCTCGCTTGGGCGATCGTCAACGTCGGCTACAACTTCGCTCTCGGCCCGCTCAGCGCCGTGTTCCCCGACCGGGTGCCGCCGGCCGTGCGAGGCAAGTTCTCCGCGGTCACCGGACTGGGCCTGACGCTGGGGGCCACGCTGGGCGCGGTCATCGGCGCCCGGTTCGCCTCGGCGACCTACGCCGGATACCTGCTTTTCGGCGGGATTTCGCTGGTGCTGCTGGTGTTGTTCGTCGTGTTCAACCCGGACACTTCGACCAAGGGCCTGCCGAGGGCACCGTTCTCGCCAATGGCGTTCCTGCAGTCCTTTTGGGTGAGTCCACGCCGCTACCCGGACTTCGCGTGGGGCTTCGCCGGGCGCATCCTGCTGTACCTGGGCTACTTCCTGGTCCACACCTATCTGCTCTACATCCTGCAGGACTACATCGGCCTGGGGGACAAGGCGATCCAAGTGGTGCCGTTGCTGGCCGGGATTGGTTTAGCGGGCTTGATCGTGGGTTCGCTGACCGCCGGTCTGCTCTCGGATCGATGGGGACGGCGGCGGGTTCCCGCTGTGGTCGCCGGTGTGATCATGGCCGTGGCACTGGCCATCCCGTTCAGCTGGCCCACGCTGGCGGGCATGGTCGCCTACGCCGCCACCGCGGGTGTGGGCGTTGGTGCCTACGCCTCGGTGGACACAGCTTTGATGAGCCAGGTGCTGCCTTCGTCGGCGGATTTCGCCAAGGACTTGGGCGTGCTCAACATCGCTTCCACCCTGCCGCAGACGCTGGCACCCGCACTTGCCGGCCTGATCGTCGTCGAGCTGGGCGGTTATGCCGCGCTGTTCCCGGTCGGGATCGTGCTGGCCCTGGCGGGCTCGTTCGCGGTCCTGCGGATCAAGTCGGTGCGCTGAGAAATGTCGAAAGGATTCCCCATGTCTGAGGCCGACACCCGAACGCCGCTGCAGCGAGCCGACGCGCTGCTGGCGAGAATGACCGTCGAGGAGAAGGTCCGGCAGCGCGGCTGCTGCTTCCCGCTGACCCTGCTCGGCCACGACAGCGAACTCGACGAGCCGGCGCTGCACCAGCGGTTGTCCCAGGGGATCGGGCACGTCGCGCCGCTGACCCTCTATGGGTACAAACCACCGGCAGTGGCCGCGCGGCTGGCCGGCCAGATCCAACGGTTCCTGGTCGAAAACACCCGGCTGGGCATTCCCGCGATCTTCCACAACGAGGGCCTCAACGGCGTCCTTGCCCCGCAGTGCACCGTCTTCCCGACGGCCATCGGGCTGGCCGCCACCTGGAACCCCGACGCCGTACGGCGCTTGGCCGGCGTCGTCGCGCGAGCGATGCGCGCGATCGGCCAGCACCAGGCGCTCTCGCCGGTCATGGACGTGGCGCGTGACGCTCGCTGGGGTCGGGTCCACGAAACCTACGGCGAAGACCCTTACCTGGTCTCGGCGTTCAGCGTCGCCTACGTCCAGGGGTTGCAGGGCGAGGACCTGACCGAGGGGGTGCTGGCGACCGGGAAACACTTCCTCGGCTACGCCGCCGGCGAAGGTGGTCTCAACCTGGCCGGCACGCGGATCGGTGCCCGCGAACTCTACGAGGTCTACGCCCGCCCGTTCGAGGCCGCCATCCACCTGGCCGGTCTCGGCTCGGTCATGAACTCCTACGCCGAGGTGGACGGCATCCCGGCCGGAGCATCCCGGGCGGTGCTGACCGGACTGCTCCGCGAGCGGCTCGGGTTCACGGGCACAGTTGTGTCCGACTACGGCACGATCCCGATGCTCGTCGACCGCCAACACGTGGCCCGCGACACCACCGAAGCCGCGATCCTCGCGTTGACCGCCGGACTGGATGTCGAACTGCCGACCACCGTCGGCTACGGCAGCGCGTTCGCCGACGCGGTCACCGCCGACCGCGTCGCGACCGACGCACTCGATGACGCGGTCCGGCGGGTGCTGCACGATAAATTCGCCCTCGGCCTGTTCGAGCGCCCCTACCCCTGCGAGGACCCGATCGTCATCACTCGAACCGCCCGCGACGGCGCGGACCTCGCCGCGGAACTGGCTCGCCAGTCGATCACCCTGCTCGCCAACGACCACGGGCTGCTGCCGCTGTCCCGGGACATCACCCGGATCGCGATCGTCGGCCCGCACGCCGACGACGTCACCGGCGCGTTCGGCGCCTACACCTACCCCGGATCAGTGGCGATGATGCGCGCTCTGGCCGCCGGCCAGGGCGCCACCATGCAAGGGCTGGACTCTTCCGACGATTTCCTGTCACCGGGGGCGCTGACCGCCATAGGTCGCGAACTGCGCCCCGTGCTGGCACAGACCCCCGGGGACTGGATCCGAGCGGACTACCCGACCTGTTCGCTCGCGGACGCGATCCGTGCGCTCGCGCCTACGGCGACCGTCACCGTCGTGCCGGGGGCCGGCGTGCTCGATGACGAACCCGGCGACATCCGCGCCGCTGTCGCCGCGGCCCGCGACGCCGATGTCGTGATCGCCGCGCTCGGTGGGCGCTGTGGCTGGTTCCACGGGCCGCTGACCGAAGGCGAAGGCATTGACACCGCCGACATCGACCTCCCGGCTTGCCAGGTCGAGCTGGTGACCGCGGTCGCGGCGACCGGCACCCCGGTCGTCGGCGTCGTCCACACCGGACGCCCGATGGCCCTCACCGGCATCGGCGAGCACGTGGCGGCTCTGGTGTGGGCCGCTTACGGCGGCCAGGAGCAGGCTGCCGCGATGGCCGACGTCCTGTTCGGGGTGGTCAATCCCGGTGGGAAATTGCCCTACAGCATTCCCCGGCACTCCGGGCAGGTACCGATCCACCATGCGCAGCAGGCCAACAGCGGCTACCGCGGCGCGGGCTACCGGGACATGCCGAGCACCCCACTGTTCGCGTTCGGCCACGGCCACAGCTACACCACGTTCGGCTACACCGACCTGACCGTGTCCCCGCAGAGCGTCGACACGGACGGCACGCTCACCATCTCGGTCCAGGTCACCAATACCGGCGACGTCGCGGGGGACGAGGTCGTGCAGCTCTACGTGCACGACGACGCCACTGGGGTGGTGCGGCCGGCCCAGGAGCTGGCCGGGTTTCACCGCCTGTGCCTCGCACCCGGAGCGGCCAGGCAGGTGCGATTCACCCTGCCGCTGACCCAGCTCGGCTACCTGGACCCGGCTGGACGGTTCGTGCTCGAACCCGGCCCGATCCAGGTGATGGTCGGCGCCGCCTCCGACGACATCCGCGGCACCGCGACCGTCGAGATCACCGGTCCGTTCCGCGAACTGACCGGCCACCGCACCTACCTCGGTATCGCCACCGCGGTGCCGGTACCGGAAGGAGCGAAGGCATGAACCCCCAGGACGCCCTCACCCACCTCCCGGTCAATCTGGTCAACTACGGCGTCGGCACGCTGGTACTGATCTGGATCATCCGCGAGCAGGTACGCCGGAAACCGGTCAACCAGAAGAGGGTCCTTGGCATCGTCCTGTCGGTGATCGGCCTGCTGGAGACTTTGTCCTTCATCCAGCACACCCCGGTCAAGGCCCTCGACCTCGGCCTCACCGTGCTAAGCCTCGTGGTCGGCAGCGTGCTGGCCGTGATCCGCGCGCACACCATCCGCATCTGGTCCGAGGGGTACGGCGGCCAACGGGTCGTGCTGCAGCAGGGCAATTGGCTGACCGCGCTGCTGTGGATCGTCGGCATCGGCCAGCACCTCGTGCTCGACGCCGTCGCTACACCGGAGCTCGGGTCGAGCACCCTGTTGCTCTACTTCGGACTGATCATCGTCGCTCAGCGCCGGATCGTGCTCATGCGGGCCACCGCCCGCCACCTCATCCCTTGAACACCGCTGACCACAAAGGAGCTTCCGTTGCCCGATTCCAGCGCCATTCCCGCGTTCCCCCAAGGTTTCCTGTGGGGCGCGTCCACCTCAGCCCATCAGATCGAGGGCAACAACACCGCCAGCGACTGGTGGTACACGGAACACGATGGCAGTGGCCTGCTCACCGAACCAAGCGGCGACGCCGTGGACAGCCTCCACCGCTGGCCGGAGGACATGGATCTGCTCGCCGGCGCCGGGTTCACCGACTACCGCTTCAGCATCGAATGGGCCCGCGTCGAACCCGCCGAAGGCGCCTTCTCGCAGGCCATGCTCCGGTTCTACCGCGCGATGGTCGACGGAGCGCTCGAACGCGGCCTGCGGCCCCTGCTGACCCTGCACCACTTCACCTCACCGCTGTGGTTCACCGCTCGCGGTGGCTGGGCCGCGCCCGATTCCGCGGACTACTTCACCCGCTATCTGGCCGCACTCGCCCCCGTCCTCAGTGACGACGTCGAATACGTATGCACGATCAACGAACCCAACATCCTCGCTGTCTTCAGCCACCTCAAATCCACCGGCGTCGCGAACCTGCCCCACGGCATGCCCGAACCCGATCCGGCAGTCGCGGCCGGTCTGATCAGGGCACACCACGCCGCCCGCGCCCAGTTGCGCGAACAACATCCGCGGCTGAAGGTCGGGTGGTCCGTGGCCATGCTGACCTACCAGCCCGAACCCGGAGCCGAAGTCGCCGCCACCGCCTACGCCCAGCCCCGGCAGACCGTCTTCCTGGAAGCCGCCCGTGACGACGACTGGCTGGGCGTGCAGTCCTACACCCGGACCCGCATCGGCTTGGACGACCACGGCCAAGCCATCGAACTCGGCCCGCCCGCCGGCGCACGCTGTACCCTGACCGGCTGGGAGTACTACCCCGACGCCCTCGGCCACGCCGTCCGCGACGCCCACCGGATCTCCGGTGGGATTCCCCTGATCGTGACCGAAAACGGCATCGCCACCGACGACGACACTCTCCGCGTCGACTACACCGCAGGGGCCCTGCAGGCGCTTCACGCGGTGATGGACGAGGGCGTCCAGGTGCGGGGTTACTTCCACTGGAGCCTGGTGGACAACTACGAATGGGGCAGCTACACGCCGACCTTCGGTCTCGTCGCCGTCGACCGGGACACCTTCGGACGCCGAGCCAAGCCATCCCTGACTTGGCTCGGCGGGATAACTCGCGGCGCCAACCCTGACACAGTCGCCTCGACGACATAGGCGGGTCGGGCAGGGAATCGCCGAGTGTCCTAGTACTGCGACACCGGGTGCCGCCGCGGCCGGCCGGAGCGGCACCCAGGTCGTGTTGGAGTGGACGTCGCGCAGGCACGGCCCAGCAACGATCCCGTCGGTCTCCGCCCCTCTACTGATTTTGGCGCACCTATCTTGAGCGCCGGCAACAGCGGTCGGGACAGCCCCGCTCGGGATAACCGCGGACTCGGGATAATCGCTGTTATCCGGACTCCCGGATAACTCGGAGTCACTGTTCAAGACCCTGAAGTACGGTCCGGAATTCCCCCGAACGCTTCGGATCACTGTCGGAGGCGAGACGATTCATGGACGAATTCACCCAGTGGTACAACCACGAACACCGACACACCGGAATCGGCCTGCACACGCCCGCTGACGTCCACTTCGGCCTG
>NZ_JAODNM010000015.1 GCF_025464955.1 Amycolatopsis sp.
GTGAGTGACACCCGCGATATGCAGTTGGACGTGAAGGCCACCTTCAGGACGTAATGCGCCGTGAAGGTGGCCTTCACGTCCAATCCGTGATCACGTACAGCGATAATGCGGATCACCTGAAAGGGTATCGAATAGTAGTTCGAATAGCGGTAGAATAAAGGGGTGTCCAGCTCGGTGATCCGGTTTCCCTCGCTTGCCGAGATTCGGCGTGCGAATCCGGTGGAAGCTGCGGTGATCGCCCGTCAACTGGCGCGGATTTACAATGAGTGTGACGCGCTGTTTGGTGTGCTGGCGGCGAAGGTGGAGACCGAGGGTGTGAAGGTTGTCTACCAGTATCTGAACACGGCACTGTGGTTGGATGATGTCACTCAGATCGGCTCGGCGGCGGCGAAGCGGATCGTGATCCGGGGTAAGGCCGTGAACTCCTCCAGTAACCTGGATGGCACGGAGATCCCCGCGATCGCGCCACTGGCTGGTGCTGCGGCACGCGTAGGTGAGATCACTCCGGCGCATGTGGATGAGATCGTGAACGCCATGATCAAGATGCCCGCGACTGTGTCTGATTGGGATCGGGCGGGTGCGGAGAAGATCCTGGTCGACCTTGCCCGGCAGGCGACACCGCTCGAGGTCCGCAAGGCGGGTGACCGGTTGTTGAACACGTTCGATCCGGATGGGCCGGAGCCGAAGGATCCGCCGGAGAGACCGAAGCGGGAGCTGGCGTTCCAAGAGCACCGCGACGGCACCGCCAGCTTCAAAGGCAAGCTGGACAATCTGGCCTACGCCCAACTCCGCGCAGCCCTCGATCCGCTGGCGAAGCCGCACTCCACCGAGGAAGGCCGCGACACCCGCAGCCAATGGGAACGCCACGCCGACGCGCTGGTCGACCTGGTCCGCCTCGCGATGACCGTCGACGAGATCCCGACTCATGGTGGTGATCGGGTCCATGTGGCGGTCACCGTGGACTACGAAACGCTGAAGTCCGGGATCGGGACCGCGATGCTCGACTATGGCGGCGTGATCACGGCGGCGGAAGCGCGGATGTTGGCGTGTGACTGCAAGCTCATTCCCGCTGTTCTCGGCATGGATAGTGAGCCGATGGACTTGGGTCGATCGAAGCGCATCATCACCACCGGTCAACGCTGCCGACTCGTCATGCGAGACCGCGGATGCGCCTTCCCCGGTTGCAATAAACACGCTAAACACACCGAGGGTCACCATATTGTTTTTTGGGCGGATGGTGGCCAAACGAATTTTGAAAATCTCACCCTACTGTGCTGGCGTCACCATAGATTGGTGCATTGTGGTGGTTGGGAAGTTCGGATGGGCGGTGACGGGAGACCGGACTTCATCCCGCCCGATTATCTCGATCCGCTTCGAAAACCCAGGCGCAACACCCTACACGCCACATAGAATATCCCGTACCAGGGCTCGTGAGTGCCGCGACCGGATCATCCGGCCGTGACACTGACGAGCCCTGACTGCATTCCCGGCACAACCGCCGCAACTCGCCGTCGACTTGCGAACGCCGCAGCGGTACTGAATCGGCCGACCCCTGTACGAATGGGACCGGGCGCAGCGAGCCTCGGCAGTCACCGCGTGACGGGAGTGGCGCTCGGATCCGCACCGTAGTCCCTCGCAGCCCCGGTCCTTGCTTCAGTCGACGGGAGCGCACGCACGACGGTGACGGTGCTTCCCGAATCGCAACTCGCCGTCGACTTGCGAACGCCCGTCTGCCGCAGTCCTGCTGCAGCAAGGCCAACGAATCCATCAAGATCACCAATCTCCACCATCGGAGGATCCAGGTTCAACGCACTAAGGTGGCCCTGAGGGGACCTGCACGCACCCCGGTGACGGAGACATCGGACTCAGCTGTCTCCCGGCTTCTGTAGACCGGAGCCGGATCACACCAACGCCACTACCCATCCGCTTCAAGTTCCAGGCATGTGCGTTGAACGCACCGCGAGGGTCGCCATGTCGTCATCGCGGCGAGCGTCCGGGGACATCGGCGGCTCCAGAGGATCGTCGACCCCTCCCGTCAGCGGGTAGAGACCGTCTGGGGTGTGAGCGTCACGGAAACCTCGGTAGCAGTCACGGTGGCGATCCTGGCCACGACTTCGACCAGTGATCACGACTGGGGTTGGACTCACCGCATCTCGATGTACTTGGTCGATCTGCCGAGTCCGCTTGGCGGCCGATCGCTCATTGATCCGTCGCGTTAGGGCGGAGCTGAACCGGCGGCGTCTTCAGCTGCGTGAAGTACGCGGACGGCGTCCGCCACGGTGTTGTCGGCCAGGTTGCCGTAGCCGAGGACGAGCGCCGGTTCTCCGGTCGCGAAGCGGTAGGTATCGAGATCGGCGACGTGCAGGCCGTTCGCGGCCGCGCGCCGGACGACGGCCGCGGCGTCGGTGCCGTCGGCCAGGTGCAGCAACAGATGCAGACCGGCGGCGGCACCCGAGACGCGGGTCGGCCCGAGCGTGGTGACGAGGATGTCCCGCCGGGACCGATACCTGAGGCGGGCCGCTCGCAAGTGCCGGTCGTAGGCGCCGTCCTCGACGAAAATGGCAAAGGTGAGTTGGTCCAGCACGGGCGGCGCCGACGCGGCCGGGTTGGCGTCCCGCACTCGTTGTGTCCATTGTGGAGGTATCACGGCCCAGCCGATACCGAGCGCGGGGCTCAGGGTCTTGCCCACCGAACCGAGTAGCACCACCCGAGCCGGGTCCATGCCCTGCACGGTGCTCACCGGACGCCGGTCGTACCGGAACTCGGCGTCGTAGTCGTCTTCGAGGACCAACCCGTCGACGTCGCGTGCCCAGGCGAGCAGGCCGGCGCGGCGTGGCGCCGAAAGCACCGTGCCGGAAGGAAATTGATGCGCCGGCGTCACGATCACGGCCCGGACCCCGACCGGAATCCGTTCGACGCACAACCCGTCGTTGTCCACGGCGACCCCGACAACGGTCAAGCCGGCGCTTTCGGCTGCTCGCCGCAGGCGCGGCCAGCCGGGATCCTCGACCGCTATCCGGGTGATGCCTGCTGCTCGCAGCGCGCGGCACACCCGGGTGACGCCGTCGGTGACACCGGTGCAGATCAGCACGTCCTCGGCGGCAGCGGCCCGGCAACGCCGGAGGTAGGCGGCCAGTACGGTCCGCAGCCGGGGATGACCGCCGGGAACGGGCAGCCCGAGATCGCTGTGCGGGACCACGGACAGCACGCCGCGCAGCGCGTCCAGCCAGCGCTGCCGGGGGAACGCCCGCAGGTCCGGCAACCCCGGGGCGAGGTCGTAGCGCGGTAGCGCCGGCGCGGACGCGGGCGGCCCGGCGGGTGACTCGGGTTCGGCCGACCACCGCACCCGGGTCGCCGATCCGGTGCGCGCGCCCAGGTATCCCTCGGCCACCAGCTGCGCATAAGCCTGGGTGACGACCCAGCGCGAGCAGTCGAGGTCCTCGGCCAGCTGGCGGCTGGGCGGCAGGGCGGCGCCGTCGCTCAGCACGCCGTCCCGGATTGCCGTACGCAGCGCTCTGGCCAGCCGCTCGTGTCGTGGACCGGCACCGGAGAGGTCCAGCAACACCTCCCAGGCCAAATTGGTCTGTGATCTACCCATATGAATGGACTGTAGTACCGGTCCGATCCACTTCTAGGCTCGACGGCATGAAGAGAAACTCTGCTGGGACGGCTGCTCGAGGGCAAGCGGGACAAGGTCTTCCTGGCTACGAAGGTGTCCGCGGCCATCACCGACCTGCCCGCGGCACGGGCCGCCCAGCGTCCGGACGGCACGATGGACTGGGACGCCGTCGAACGGTCTTTCGAGGGAGCGGGCGCCGAGGTGATCCACCGCGGCCTCGACGACAGCCTCCGCCGGCTGCGCACCGACCACGTGGACCTGCTCTACGTGCACGTGGACGACCGCTCGACGCCGCTGGAGGAAACGCTGCAGGCGCTGGACGAGGTCGTCCGCGCCGGAAAGGTTCGCCATATCGGCTGGAGCAACGTCCGCACCTGGCGCCTCGAGCGCATCCGCGCGGTGGCCGCGTACAACGGCTGGACGTCTCCGGTCGCGGTCCAGTTGCAGCACTCGTACCTTCGCCCCGCCGCGGGCACGGACAGCGCGTCGGTGGTGAGCGGCGAACTGCTGAACTTCCTGCGCGAGCACGAAGACCTCACGCTGGCCGCGTATTCGTCGATCCTGCGGGGAATCTACGACGACCCGGTCCGGCGCGCCGCCCACCCGGTCTGGCGGATGTATGCGGGGCCGGACGCCGACGCCCGCTTGGCCGCCGTCGCGAAAGTGGCCGCCGAGATGCCTGCCACGGGGAACCAGATCGCGCTCGCCTGGCTCCTGCGACAGAGCTCACCCCCGGTGATCCCGTTGATCGGGCCGCGCACCTGGGAGCACTACGAAGCGATCGCACCGGCGTTCGACCTGGAACTCACGGCCGAACACCTGTCACTGCTGGACAACGCCGGCGTATAGCGCGACACCCAGCAGGCGCCGCCCGGATCAGGCTGCGGGGGCGGGGCGGCGGATCGCCTGGCGGCGGAGCCGGTTGAACAGCTTGGCGTTGTTCATCGCGAACACGGCCACGGTTTCGCCGTCGCGCTGGAACGTCGCGACGAACGTGCGTGCCTCCGTGCTGCCCTCGACGAACACCACCTCGTCGCTCGGCGCGGGGTGTCCGGCGATCTGGATGGTGACCGAGTACTGATCGGACCAGACATACCCACTCGGGACGTAGTGGCGGACGGTGTGCCCGGCGAGCAGGTTCGCGACGGCGACCCCGGCCTGTTCCGAGGCGTTCGTCCAGTGCTCGTGACGTACGTGCCGGCCGGTCGACACCGACGCGTACCGGGCGACGTCGCCCACCGCGACCACTGTGGACGGGCCCGCGACCAGGCCGCTGTCGGTGTGGACACCGTTGCCCACAGTCAGGCCTGACCCGGCCAGCCACTCGGTGGCCGGGATCATGCCGATGCCGATGAGCACGACGTCCGCGGGGATCTCGTCGCCGTTGGCCAGCCGGACGCCGGTCACCCGAACTCCATGCGGGCCGTCGGCGACGGTGTTGAGTCCGTCCACAGTGGCTCCGCAGAGCAGCCGCGTGCCGTGGTCGCCGTGCAGACGGGCGCAGGCCGCGCCGAGTTCGGCGCCCAGTATCGGGGCGAGCGGGGTTTCGAGGGCTTCGAGCACGGTGACGTCGAGCCCGAGTGTTCGGCACGTCGACGCGACTTCCGCGCCGATGAACCCGGCACCGACGATGACGACGCGGGGCGACCCGGAGGTGAGTTCGTCCCGCAGCCGGAGCGCGTCGTCGACCGTGCGCAGGGTGTGGACCCCGGCGACACCTTCGGTGCCCGGCAGCGGCCTGGCCCTGCCGCCCGTCGCGATCACGACGCCGTCGGCGAGCAGTTCCGAGCCGTCCGAGAGCAGGACGCGGCCATTCGCCGGGTCGAGGTGCTCGGCGCGTACGCCCAACCGGTAGTCGACGTCGAGTTCGCGGTCGTCGTCGGGTTCGAGCAGGTCCAGCGCTTCGCGGTCGGCTGTTCCGGCGAGGAACGCTTTCGACAGCGGCGGCCGGTCGTAGGGCCGGTGGGCTTCCTCGCCCACCAGCACCACTCGGCCGTCGTAGCCCTGCGACCGCAGCTCCTGGGCGGTGCGCAAACCGCCCAGTGACGCGCCGACGATCGCGACGGTTCTCACGCGGCGTCCTCGTTGGCGTTGCGCTCTTCGGTGGCGGTCTGGACGTAGATGACACCGTCGTCGACGAGCACGGTGTACGTGCGTACCGGCTTCTTCGCGGGCAGGCACGAAGGCAGGCCGGTGCGCAGGTCGAACAGCGCGGCGTGCAGGGGGCATTCGACGAAGCAGCCTTCGAGGAAACCGTCCGCGAGGGAGGCGTCCTGGTGGCTGCACGTGTCGTCGATCGCGTAGAGCTCACCGTCGGCGTTGAAGACCGCGATGGCGTCTACGCCGGAGCCTTCGGCGATTCGGACGGATTCTCCCGGGGGCAGTTCGTCCACCGTGCACGCGCGCAACATGATTGTTCATCCTCCGGGAAAGGCGTCTGGAGTGTGCTACCGAGCGGTACTAGGTTGTTGCGTATTGAGGAACGCTCTGTACTATGCGCAACAAGTCTGATATCCATGGCCCCACTCGTCAAGGCCCTTTTCAGGCGCAATTTTGTGGTGGGATATGGGAAAACGCACAGTAGTCACCTGTACCCCGATCAGGAACAGGGCTACAGGTGACTACCGACTCTGGGTGGTTACTCGGCGACGTGCTTGTGTTGGTGCTCGTGCCTGTAAAAAGGTAGATCGATCGGGGCGAGCGGGGTGTTACCGAGGATGAGGTCGGCGGCCTTCTCCGCGGTCATCATCACCGGGGCGTAGATGTTGCCGTTGGTGATGTACGGCATCACCGAGGCGTCCACGACGCGCAGGCCCTCGAGCCCGTGGACACGCATGGTCGCCGGATCGACGACCGACATCTCGTCGGTGCCCATCTTCGCGGTGCAGGACGGATGCAGCGCGGTCTCGGCATCGCGGGCGACCCAGTCGAGGATCTCCTGGTCGGTCTCGATACCGGGCCCCGGCGAAAGTTCGCCGCCGTTGAACTCGGCCAGCGCGGGCTGGTTGAGGATGTGCCGGGCCGTCCGGATCGCCTCGACCCACTCCTTCTTGTCCTGTTTGGTGGAGAGGTAGTTGAACCGGAGTGCCGGATGCTTCTTCGGATCGGTCGAGGTGATCTTGACGCTGCCCCGGGTGTCGGCGTACATCGGTCCGATGTGGACCTGGTAGCCGTGGCCCGCGGTGGGAGCGGACCCGTCGTAGCGGATCGCGACCGGCAGGAAGTGGAACATCAGGTTGGGGTAGTCGACCTCTTCGTTGCTGCGGACGAACCCGCCGCCCTCGAAATGGTTGGTCGCGGCCGGCCCGGACCGCAGGAACAGCCACTGCGCGCCGATGAACGGCCGCTTCCACTTCTTCAGCGACGGCGCCATGGACACCGGTTTGAGGCACTTGTACTGGATGTAGACCTCGAGGTGGTCCTGCAGGTTCTCGCCGACGCCCGGCAGGTCCTTGACGACGTCGATCCCGAGTGCTTTGAGCTCGCCGGCGTTCCCGACCCCGGACAGCTGCAGCAGTTGCGGAGTGTTGATCGCCCCGCCGCAGAGGATGATCTCCTTGCCGTACACCTCGCCCGGCGCCTTGCGGCCTTGCGCGTACTCGACGCCGATGGCGCGGTTGCCGTCGAACAACACCTGGGAGACGAACGCGCGCGTCTGGACGGTCAGGTTCGGCCGGTCCATCACCGGGTGCAGATACGCGCCCGCCGCCGAGAGGCGCCGCCCCTTGCGCACGTTGCGGTCGAAGGGGGCGAACCCTTCTTGCCGGAACCCGTTGACGTCGTCGGTGCGCGGGTAGCCGGCCTGCACGGTCGCGTCGAAGAACGCGGAGAACAGCGGGTTGGTCGCCGGGCCCCGTTCCAGTTCGAGCGGCCCGTCGTGCCCGCGGTACTGCCCGTCCTTGGCGTCGGCGAGGCAGTCCTCCATGCGCTTGAAGTAGGGCAGGCAGTGCGCGTAGTCCCAGTTCGCCATCCCGGGGTCGGCGCCCCACCGCTGGTAGTCCATCGGGTTGCCCCGCTGGAAGATCATCCCGTTGATGCTGCTCGACCCACCCAGCACCTTGCCGCGGGCGTGGTAGACGCGGCGGCGGTTCATGAACGGCTCGGGCTCGCTGCGGTAGAGCCAGTCGTAGAACTTGCTGCCGATCGGGAAGGTCAGCGCCGCGGGCATGTGGATGAACACGTCCCACGGATAGTCCGGGCGCCCGGCTTCGAGCACCAGCACCTTGTTGGCGGGGTCGGCCGAGAGCCGGTTCGCCAGCGCACAGCCCGCGGAACCGCCGCCGACGATGATGAAGTCGTACTGGGGGGAATTCACTGGACCTCCTCCTGGCTCGCCAGTTCGGGGGCGTCTGTGGTGTCCGGGATGTCTCCGGCAGGCGCGCTGTGCGCGGCGGCCCACTTGTGGCGGCGCACCGTCAGCATCACCCCGCCGACCACGACGATGAGCGCGGTGACGAGCACGCCGCCCCATTGGAAGTACCAGTGGTCGCTGCCGTAGACCTCGGCCCGCGGCCAGGCCAGGTTGACCGTCATCGCGGCGCCGTAGACCACGGCGATCACGTTGACGATGGTGCCCCAGCGGCCGAGCTTGAAGTACTGGCCGTGCTCCGGACGCGGCCACTGCCCGCGCAGGCGGCGTAGCAGCAGTGGCCCGGTGACCATCAGGTACGGGATGTAGAACAGGATGATCGCGGTCGAGGTCAGTACGAAGAACGCGCGCTGGTTTCCGAGGTTGACCAGCAGCACGCCGATCGTCAGCGCGCCGGTGACCAGCGCGGGCACTACCGGGGTCTTCGACCGCGGCGACACCTTGGACATCGCCTTCGTGAACGGCAGCCTGCCGTCGCGGGCCATCGAGAACGCCATCCGGATCGCGGCGGTCTGCACGGCCAAGCAGCACACGGTGATCGAGATCGCGGAGCAGACCAGGAACGCGTCTCCGAGTCCGTTGCCCAGCGTGCTCTTGATCAGGTACGGCATGCCCGACGTGCTGAGCTCGTCGGCGTTGATGTTGCCGACGGCCATCATGCCGACCAGCATCAGCGCCCCGCCGACGAGGAACGACACCGTCAGCGCCCGCAGGATCGCGCGCGGCGCGTGCTTGCGGGGGTTGGTGGTCTCCTCGGCGAGCGAGCCCGCGGTGTCGAAGCCGTAGAAGACGTACGCGCTCATCAGGGACGCGACCATGAACGCGCCGAGGTAGCCGATCGAGTGGCCGGCGCCGGTGCCGTGGGTCTGGAACACCACCCCCGGTCCGCGTTTGATGTGGATGGCCAGCGCGATGATGAGCAGCACGACCGCACCGAGCTCCACCGCGACGCCGAAGTTGTTGATCTTGGCCATCAGCTTGACGCCGATGACGTTGATGATCGTGGCGAACACGACCAGCACGATCGCCAGGATGATCGCGTTCTGCGCGCCGCCCGGAGTGGAGGTGAGACCCGCGTCGGATGGGCTGCCGACGAGCTGGAACGCGGTCGAGACCTGCGGCAGGATGATCTGGTAAGCCACCGCGACCGCGCCCGCGGTGACGATCGCGCCGATGATCATGATCCAGCCGGCCATCCACGAGGTGGCGGGTTTCGCGATTTGCTTCGCCCATTGGTAAACCGAGCCGGCCAGCGGGAACTGCCCGGCGAGTTCGGCGAAGCACAGGGCGACGGCGAGCTGACCGAGGAAGACGATCGGCCAGGTCCAGATGAAGGCGGGGCCGCCGGAGCCGAAGCCGAAGAAGAACAGCTGGAACACCCCGGTCAGGATCGAGATGTAGCTGAAGCCGGCGGCGAAGCTGGAGAACGATCCGAGTGACCGTTCGAGTTCCTGGTGGTAGCCGAACTTCGCGAGTTCGGAACTGTCGGCTGCGTTGTCTGCGGTGTCTGTCGTGCCCGATTGAACTGTCATCACTGGTCCTCGGATGGGGGCGTCCGGGTGGGGTTGGGGATCGTGGTGCGCCTGGTCGGCGGGTGAGTCGACCAGGCCCGCTCAGCTGTCGGAACAGCTCAGCCCTTGAACCAGCGCTGTGGCGCCGGGTCGATGTTCTGGTAGATGTGCTTGGTCTCCCGGTATTCGGCCAGTCCCGACGGACCGAGTTCGCGGCCGTTCCCGGACTTGCCGTAACCGCCCCATTCCGCCTGCGGGAGGTAGGGGTGGTAGTCGTTGATCCACACGGTCCCGTGGCGCAGCGCCCCCGCGACCCGCTGCGCCTTCGAGGCGTCGGACGTCCACACCGCGCCGGCAAGCCCGTAGTCGGTGTCGTTGGCCAGCCGGATGGCGTCGGCCTCATCGGTGAACCGTTCAACGGTGACGACCGGGCCGAACACCTCCTCCTGGACGATCGACATCTCGCGCGTGCAGTCGCTGAACACCGTCGGTCGCAGGAAGTACCCGTCCTGCAGGTCCGGATCGGTGGGCCGCGAACCGCCCGCGCGCAGCACCGCGCCCTCGGCGAGCGCGGCGGCGATATGGCGTTCGACCTTCGCCCGGTGTGCCTCGGACACCAGCGGCCCGGTCTCCGATTCGGGGTCGAGCCCGTTGCCGACGCGGATGCGGTCGGCGCGGGCGGCGAGCTCGGCGACGAACCGGTCGTGGATGCCGTCCTGGACGATCAGCCTCGAACCGGCCGAGCAGACTTGCCCGGAGTGGACGAACGCCGCGGCGAGCGCGTAGTCGACGGCGGTGTCGAAGTCGACGTCGTCGAACACGACGTTGGGGTTCTTGCCGCCGAGTTCCAGCGCGATCCGCTTCACCCCGGGCGCGGCGGCGGCCATGATCTTCTCGCCGGTCGCGAGCCCGCCGGTGAAGGAAACGAGGTCGACATCCGGGTGGGCGACCATGGCCGCGCCGACCTGGCCGGTGCCGAGCAGCAGGTTGACCACCCCGGCCGGGATCGCGGCCTCTTCGATCAGCGCGACCAGCTTGATGGTGGTCAGCGGGGTGACCTCGCTGGGCTTGAGCAGCATGGTGTTGCCCGCGGCCAGTGCGGGAGCGACCTTCCAGCTCATCTGGAGCAGCGGGTAGTTCCACGGCGCGATCAGCGCGCAGACCCCGACCGGCTCGTGCACGATCCGGCTCACGACGTCCGCCCGGCCCGCGTCGACGAGACGTCCCGCGTCGGAATCGGCGATGCCGGCGTAGTAACGGAAGACGGCCGTGACGTCGTCGATGTCGATGCGTCCTTCGCCGAGCGTCTTGCCGGTGTCGAGGCTTTCGGTGCGCGCCAGGTCCTCTCGGTCGCGGACGAGCAGGTCGGCGATGCGGTGCAATGCTCTGCCGCGGTCGGCGGCGGACGTACGCCGCCACGGGCCGTGGTCGAATGCTTCGCGGGCGGCGGCCACCGCGGCGTCGACTTCGGCCTGGCCGGCGACGGAGACCGCGACCAGCACTTCGGCGTTGTACGGGTTGAGTACCTCCGAGGTCGCCCGATCGGACGCCGCCGACCAGATTCCGCCGAGATAAAGATCCTTCATGCTGCCTTCCCGAGTAGATCGCGGAGCCGGACTACCGGATTCGTGTGACAACCGGCACAGCAAGTGCGTACATTTGTACGCGAAGCATGTACACATGTCCATAAGAGATTCACCGGGAGTTGGGCCAGGTTCAGCTTGTTAACACCACTGTGACCTGCGAGTTTCACCAGCGACGCGTGAATCTCCAACACGGGCACCACTGCGGGGAGGGGCGACGATGACCTCGAAAAGCGCGACGGCGGGGCCGAAACGGCTGCGCGGACCGAACGATCCCGATCGCCGGGCGAAGATCGCGAAGGCGGCGATCGAGGTGGTCGCGGAGCGGGGTGTCGGCGGGCTGACGCACCGGGCGGTGGCTGCCGCTGCGGACGTCCCACTCGGCTCGACGACCTACCATTTCGCGACCCTGGACGACCTGCTGGAGGTCGCGCTGCACGAGGCGGCCGAGGCCAACGTCCGGCAGCTGACCGAGTGGGAACGCGGGCTCGGCGAGGGTGTCGACTTCAGCGCCGCGCTCGCCGACCTGGTGATGGGCTACCTCGACGACCAGAATCCCCGCACGATCGTCGAGTACGACCTCTACGTCGCCGCGCTGCACCGCCCCCGGCTGCGGGCGGCCAGCGCGGCCTGGGACAACGCGCTGACGCAGCTGTTCGGGTCGCGGACCGACGCGCTCACCGGCCGGGTGCTCGCCGCGTTGTTCTGCGGGCTGGTCATGCAGGTGGTGCTGGCCGACCCGCCGCCGAAACGCCACGAGATCGACGCCCTGTTCCGCCGGGCGATCGAGGGTCCGCCGGGCTGAGCACCGCCCGTTCTCGGCCGTTCGTGTCGACTGAAAATCGATGTCTTGACAGGCACTCGACGTCCAGTCATTGTGTTCCTGATAGAGCAACATGGCGCGTAATGCGCAACAAAACTCCCCTCTTCACAAACCGAGCTCACCAGATCCGTATCCGCGGAGAGGAGCAAGCCTGTGCCCCAGCAGGTTCGCGGTGTGGTCGCCCTCAAACAGGGCGCGCCCGTCGAAGTCGTCGACATCGTGGTGCCGGACCCCGGTCCCGGCGAGGCGGTGGTCCGGGTGCAGGCCTGCGGCGTCTGCCATACCGACCTGCACTACCGCGAGGGTGGGATCAACGACGAGTTCCCGTTCCTGCTCGGGCACGAGGCCGCCGGCGTGGTGGAGTCCGTCGGTGAAGGCGTCACCGGCCTGGCCGAGGGTGATTTCGTGATCCTCAACTGGCGTGCGGTGTGTGGCGAGTGCCGGGCCTGCCGACGCGGCCGTCCGCAGTACTGCTTCGACGCCCACAACGCCACGCGGCCGATGACACTGCTCGACGGCACCCCGCTCTCACCCGCTTTGGGCATCGGCGCGTTCGCCGAGAAGACGCTCGTTGCTGCAGGCCAGTGCACGAAGGTCGACCCGAGCGTGCCGCCGGAGGTGGCCGGGCTGCTCGGCTGCGGGGTGATGGCCGGTATCGGCGCGGCGATCAACACCGGTCAGGTAGGGCGCGGGGACTCCGTCGCGGTGTTCGGCTGCGGCGGAGTCGGCAGCGCAGCGGTGGCCGGGGCGAAACTGGCCGGCGCGCGCGAGGTCATCGCCGTCGATCTCGACGACGCCAAGCTGGCCAAGGCGCGGGAGCTCGGGGCCACCCATGTCGTCAACGCCCGGGAGACCGACCCGGTCGAGGCGATCCGCGCGCTCACCGGCGGAAACGGGGCAGACGTCGTCATTGACGCGGTTGGCCGGCCGGAGACCTTCGAGCAGGCGTTCTACGCGCGGGACCTGGCCGGCACAGTGGTGCTCGTCGGCGTGCCCACCCCGGAGATGCGCCTCGAACTGCCGCTGGTCGACGTGTTTTCGCGCGGGGGCGCGGTCAAGTCTTCGTGGTACGGCGACTGCCTGCCCACCCGCGACTTCCCGATGCTGGTGGATCTCTACCTGCAGGGCAGGTTGCCGCTTGGCGAGTTCGTCACCGAGACGATCGGTGTCGGCGACGTCGAGGCCGCGTTCGAGAAGATGCACCACGGTGACATCCTGCGCTCGGTAGTCCTCTTCTAACTGCTCGAAAGCCCACCACAGAAGGGAAACGCCGGTGACCGCCACCGACCTGCCGCCGAGCCTGATGGCCACCCTGCCCGGCCACTTCTACACCGACCCGGCGATTTTCGCCCTCGAGCAGTCGCAGATCTTCGAAGCCGGCTGGTTCTGCGCGGTGCGCGCCGCCGACCTGCCGAACCCCGGTTCGTTCGAGACCGTGCAGGTCGGCCGGGAGAGTGTCCTGATCGCGCGCGGCCGCGACGGCGCACTCAACGCGTTCCTCAACGTCTGCCGCCACCGCGGCGCGCGAGTGTGCACCGAGGACAGCGGCTCGGTCAAGCGGTCCTTCCAATGTCCTTACCACGCCTGGACATACGGCCTCGATGGCAAGCTTATCGCCGCGCCGAACCTGACCGGGATGCCGGATATCGACCGCGTCGAGTACGGCCTGACCAAGGTGGCACTCAAGGAGTACCTCGGTTATGCCTGGGTCTGCCTCGAGGACGAGCCACCGTCCTTTGAGGACACCGTCGTCGCGGACGTGACGAACAGGCTCGGCGGCTCGACCGAGATCGACGCCTACCGGGTCGACGAGCTGGCGCTGGGCAGGCGCATCGAGTACGACGTGAAGGCGAACTGGAAACAGATCATCGAGAACTTCATGGAGTGCTACCACTGCGCGACCATCCACCCCGAGCTGACCGAGGTGCTGCCGGAGTTCGCCAACGGGTTCGCCGCCCAGTACTACGTCGGCCACGGCGCCGAATTCGGCGAGGGCGTCCAGGGGTTCACGGTGGACGGCAGCGCCGGGGTGGACCGGCTGCCGGGCGTGGGGGAGCACCAGGATCGCCGCTACTACGCGATCACCATCCGCCCGCAGGTGTTCGTCAACCTGGTGCCCGACCACGTGATCGTGCACCGCATGTTCCCGCTCGCGCCCGATCGCACGATTGTGCGCTGCGACTGGCTCTACCTGCCCGAGGTGATCGAGTCGGGCAAGGACCTGACGCGGTCGATCGAGCTGTTCCACCGGGTAAACCTGCAGGATTTCGAGGCGTGCGAGCGCTGTCAGCTGGCGATGGACTCGCGGGCGTACGCGCGTGGTGGCGTACTCGTCCCCAGCGAGCACCACATCGGCGAGTTCCACGACTGGGTCCGGGGCAAGATCGCCACCCCGGGAGGGACTCTTTAGTGGTCGGCCGCGTGGTTCCCTCAAGGCCACGACATGGCGACCCTCGCGGTGCGGGCGTGGCGACGGCGCCGCTCAGTAGTGCGACGTCAGCGTCCACTGCGCGCTGTCGAGCGAGACGTGGAACGTGGTCGCCACCCTGGTGATCGCGGCGTCGCGAGGCTGGCGACCGCCGCGACGACCAGGGCGATGAACATCAGGGCGGGGACCAGCAGCCGCACCTCGGAGCGCTCTAGGGTGTGCTCCGTCACCGCTTCGGCCCTTCTCGGTCCTGGCTTTCGAGCTCTGCCAGGTGCGCCAGCGCCGGAAGCGCCGCCACCAGGGCCTCGACCTCGTCGTCGGCGAGTTCGTCGATCAGCCGCGCGAACGCATCGACGCCCGCCTGGCGCCGTGTCTGAACGTACGACGCGCCGGCCTCGGTCAGCCACACCAGCGTGACCCGCTTGTCGGACGCGTCGCCCCTCCGCTCGACCAGTCCGGACTCCTCCATCACCCGGACCAGGACGGTCATCGCGGGCTGGGTAACACCCTCGATCACGGCCAGATCGGTGATGCGTCGCGGGCCGGACCTGTGCAGGGTGGCCAGGGTGGCGGCGGACGTGATGCTCATACCGCGCGGAAGGCGTCTCACAGCCATGGTGGCCAGCCCGTAGAGGGCCGACCCGATCGCAGCGGAAGTGCTACGAGTGGCGTCTTGACGGCTCATAGGTGAAGCATACAATATTTATATGAATGCTTTATGTATCTCTCGCCCCGAACACCGCGCCCCAGCCCCGCACTCGGCGCGGGAGGCGATCCGTCGCCGGGATCGAGCGATCTGAGCGTGAATTCGAAGTCGGACGTGTCCGGCCGAACACAGGAGGTTTCCATGGCCAAGGGCTACTGGGTCAGTGTCTACCCCGCCATTTCCGACCCTGAGCGGCTGACTGCCTACAACAAGCTGGCCGGTCCGGCCGTCCGAGCTGCGGGCGGGCGGACCCTGGCCCGCGGCGGCGGCCGAGTCGTCGCCCACGAAGCCGGAATCACGCAACGCGTCGTTCTGATCGAGTTCGGCAGCTTCGAACAGGCCGTCTCGGCATACGAGAGCGAGGCTTACCAGAAGGCGCTGGTGGCCCTCCCTGACGGCGTCGAGCGCGACTTCCGCATCATCGAAGGCATCGACTGACCGACGGGCTCAGCCATCGCTGAGCGTCTGTCACCTGATACGCACACGGTGCTGAACGACTCACGAGACGAGTTCGGAAGGCAGTTTCGGTAGGGCAGTGAGGTTGTGAAGGCCTAGTTGAGTGCGCCTTACGCCGTGAAGGTGGCCTTCACGTCAGGACACCCTCAAGTTCCAGGCTGTGGCGTTCAACGCCATCAGGGTGGCCCCGAGGGAACGCCGCGGGCCGTCAGATAAGCGCGCGGATGGCGCGTTCGAAGCCGAGCACGTGCGCCAAGGTGAGTTCGGCGGCTTTCTCGGCGTCGCCTTCGATGATCGCGGTGAGCAGGGGCACGTGTTCGTTCACGTGCCCCGCCATCCCTGGCAGCCGAGGCACGAACACACACCAGATCCGGGTGGCGAGGTTGTCGTACCGGATCAGGGTGTCGACCAGGAACGGGTTGTGCACGCAGTCGTAGATCGCGCGGTGGACGCTGAGGTCGGTCTTGAGGAGTTCGGCGTTGTCCGCGAGTCCTTCGGCGGCGTCGAGCTGTGCGCGCAGCGCTTCGAGGGCGACACGGTCGGCGAGGGTCGCTCGTTCCGCGGCTGCGGCCGTGGCCATCGGCTCAAGAATGCGACGGACTTCGGAGATGTGTGCAAGGTCGGAGATGTTGACGTCGGTGGCGAACGTGCCGCGCCGGGGGAACGCGACGACCAGGTGTTCGGCTTCGAGCCGTTTGAGCGCCTCGCGGACCGGAGTGCGGCCGGCGCCCAACGTCGCGCAGAGCCAGTCCTCGTTGATCGGGTCGCCGGGTTTGATGTCCAGCATGACCAGGCGGTCGCGGATGAAGAGGTAGGCGCGCTCGGCCAGTGACGGGCTGGTGCCGGGCATCTGCGTGTTGACCTGTGTGCTCACCGAAACTACTCTACAACGACGACTGATATACCAATAGTCGACCAGCGCGGAAAGCAGGCCTTCCGATGACCAGTACCCCGCCCGGGGCCCACCTGCCGGAGCATCCCGACTTCCTGTGGGACAACCCCGACCCGAAGTCCGCCTACGACGTCGTGATCGTCGGCGGCGGCGGGCATGGGCTCGCCACGGCGTACTACCTCGCGAAAGTCCACGGCATCACCAACGTCGCGGTGCTCGAGAAGGGGTGGCTGGCCGGCGGCAACATGGCTCGCAACACCACGATCATCCGCTCCAACTACCTCTGGGACGAAAGCTCGGGCATCTACGAGCACTCCCTGAAACTGTGGGAGGGCCTTGAGGAAGACCTCGGCTACCCGATCCTGTTCGACCAGCGTGGCGTGCTGAACCTCGCGCACAGCCTGCAGGACGTCCGCGACAGCGTCCGCCGCGTCAACGCCAACCGCCTCAACGGGATCGACGCCGAATGGGTCGACGCCGAGCAGGTCAAGGAGATCTGCCCGATCGTCAACATCTCGCCGGACGTCCGCTACCCGGTGCTCGGCGCGACCTTTCAGCCGCGCGCGGGGATCGCCAAGCACGACTACGTCGCCTGGGGCTACGCGCGCCGGGCTGCCGAACTCGGCGTCGACCTGATCCAGAACTGCCAGGTCACCGGGATCGAGACCGCGCACGGCCGGGTCACCGGGGTCCAGACGACCCGCGGTCACATCGCCGCGGGAAAGGTGGCGCTGTGTGCGGCCGGGCATTCCTCGGTGCTGGCCGCCATGGTGGGCCTCGAGCTGCCGGTCGTGTCACATCCCTTGCAGGCGCTGGTGTCCGAGCTGCTCGAACCGATCCACCCGACCGTCGTCATGTCCAACGCGGTGCACGTCTACGTGTCCCAGGCGCATAAGGGCGAGCTTGTGATGGGCGCCGGGATCGACGCCTACAACGGCTATGGCCAGCGCGGTTCGTTCCACATCATCGAGCAGCAGATGTCCGCCGCACTGGAGTTGTTTCCCGTCTTCGCCAGGGCGCATTTGCTGCGCACGTGGGCAGGCATCGTCGACGTCAGCCCGGACGCGTCGCCGATCGTCGGGCTCACCCCCGTTGACGGGCTGTACCTCAACTGCGGATGGGGCACCGGCGGGTTTAAGGCGACCCCAGGCGTCGGAGACTGCTTCGCGCACACCGTCGCGAAGAACAAGCCGCACCCGTTCACCGAGCCGTTCACGCTGGAACGCTTCACCACCGGCGCCCTCGTCGACGAGCACGGCGCCGCCGCCGTCGCGCACTAGGAGCTCGTGAGCGTTCCGGCCGGTCTAACCGGCCGGAACGCTCACGAGTCCGATGCCCAAGCCTGCCTAGGAGTTCCCGATGCAACTGATTCCCTGCCCGTGGTGCGGGCCCCGCGAAGAAGCCGAGTTCCACTACGGCGGCCAGGCGCACGTCGCCTATCCGGACGACCCGGCCGCGATGTCCGACGCGGCGTGGGCGAAGTTCGTCTTCTTCCGCGACAACCCGAGCGGGCCGTTCGCTGAGCGCTGGACCCACTCGGCGGGATGCCGCCGCTGGTTCAACGCCGTGCGCGACACCAGTACCCATGACCTCCTCGCGGTCTACCGCGTCGACGAGCCAAAGCCGGTGATCTCGTGAACGCGCCTTTCCGACTGGCCCAGGGCGGCCGTCTTGATCGGGATACTCCGCTGCGATTCACCTTCGACGGGCGTGAGCTGACCGGGTTCGCCGGTGACACGCTCGCGTCCGCGTTGCTGGCCAACGGCGTGCACCAAGTCGCTACCAGCATCAAGTTCGGCCGTCCGCGCGGCATCATGGCGGCGGGCGTCGAGGACGCGAACGCGCTGGTCCAGATCGAGGAACCGTTCCCAGAGCCGATGATGAGCGCGACGACCGTCGAACTTTACGACGACTTGGTCGCGCGTGGCCTGCCCGGGCAGGGGCGGCTCGCCGACCGGCCGGACACCGCGCGTTACGACGCGAAGCACGTCCACTGCGACGTGCTGGTCGTCGGCGCGGGACCGGCGGGGCTCACCGCCGCGCTCGCCGCCGCCCGGAGCGGTGCCCGCGTCGTCCTCGTCGACGACCAGCCAGAGGCTGGCGGTTCGCTGCTGGGGTCGAACGAGTACCTGGACCTCGGGCCTTCGCTCGACCTGGCCCGCGACGTCGTCCGTGAGCTGCGGGAACTGCCGGACGTGCTCGTGCTCCACCGCACCACCGCGTTTGGTGCCTACGACGACGGGTTCGTGCTCGCACTGGAACGCCGCACCGACCATCTCGGCGCGATGGCCCAGGAAGGGCTTGCGCGGCAACGAGTCTGGCGGATCCGGGCGAAGCAGACCGTCGTCGCTACCGGTGCGCACGAACGTCCGGTGGTGTTCGCCGACAACGACCGGCCGGGCATCATGCTTGCCGGCAGCGCGCGGACTTACCTGCACCGCTACGGCGTGCTGCCCGGTCGCCGGGCGGTTGTGTTCACCACCAACGACAGCGCGTACGTCGCCGCGATCGACCTGGCCGACGCTGGGGTCGACGTCGCCGCGATCATCGACGCCCGGCCGCGGGTGCCTCACGATCGCGCGGCCGAGTGTGCCGCGCGCGGCATCGAGATCCGGCCCGGGCACGTGGTCAGCGGGACCGACGGCGAGGCGCGGGTGTCCGCCGTCCACGTCGCCCCGGTCGGGGAGTCCACAACGGACACGATCGAGTGCGACGTGCTGCTGGTGTCGGGTGGCTGGAACCCGGTGGTGCACCTGTTCAGCCAAGCCCGCGGCAAACTGCGGTACTCCTCGGAGCTCGGAGCGTTCGTTCCGGCGGAGGCGCTGCCGACGTTGCGGGTCGCCGGTTCCGCCGCTGGCGAGCTTGATTTTTCCGACTGCGTGCGGCAAGGACGCGACGCAGGCCATGCTGCGGCAGCAGCGGTCGGGTTCACCCCGACGTCCGGATGTGTGCTGCCGCTGTCCGACGCCCGTCCGCAGGAGGTCCCGGCAGCCACTTTGTGGACGGTGCCGACGGCGGCTCCTACAGGGTCCCCAGAATTGTCTACTGAGGACACCCGGTTCGTCGATCTGCAGCGGGACGCGACCGTGTCCGACATCCTGCGAGCCACGGGTTCGGGCCTGCGGTCGCTGGAGCATGTCAAGCGGTACACCACGATCGGGACCGCGCACGACCAGGGTAAGACGTCCGGCATGATCGCGGCCGGGATCGTGGCCGACGCGCTCGGTGTGGACATCGGCGAGCAGAAGCCGACGACGTTCCGACCGCCTTACACGTCGGTGTCGTTCGCGGCGCTCGCCGGGCGTGACCGCGGTGACCTCCACGATCCGGTCCGCGTGACCGCGATCCATCCCTGGCACGTCGAGCACGGAGCGAAGTTCGAGGATGTCGGCCAGTGGAAGCGCCCGTTGTTCTATCCGCAGGCAGGTGAGGACATGCACTCCGCGGTGCTACGCGAATGCCGAGCCGCACGCGAGGGTGTCGGCCTGATGGACGGTTCGACGCTCGGCAAGATCGACGTCCAGGGCCCGGATTCCGGGGAATTCCTCGACATGCTTTACACGAACATGATGAGCAACCTCAAGGTCGGCCGGATCCGGTACGGCGTCATGTGCGGGGTCGACGGCATGGTCATCGACGACGGCACGGTCATCCGCGTCGCCGAGGACCGGTTCCTGCTGACCACGACCACCGGCAACGCGGCGAAGATCCTCGAGTGGATGGAGGAGTGGCTGCAGACGGAATGGCCGCACCTCAAGGTTTTCGCCACGTCCGTCACCGAACACTGGGTCACTGTCCCGCTTGTCGGCCCGCGTTCGCGCGACGTGCTCGGCGCGCTGGCGCCCGGGCTGGACGTGAGCAACGAGGCGTTCGGCTTCATGACCTGGTTCGACGCCGAAGTCGCGGGCATTCCCGCGCGGGTTTGCCGGATCAGCTTTTCCGGTGAGCTGGCGTACGAGATCAACGTCAACGCGTGTTATGGGATCGCGCTCTGGGAAGCGCTGATCGCGGCCGGCGAGCCTTACGGCATCACTCCGTACGGCACCGAAACCATGCACGTGCTGCGTGCCGAGAAGGGGTACCCGATCATCGGTCAGGAAACCGATGCGACGGTCACCCCGCAGGACCTCGGGATGTCGTGGGCGGTGTCGAAGAAGAAGGCCGACTTCCTCGGCAAGCGGTCGTTCGCCAGGGCCGAGAACAACCGGCCGGACCGCAAGCAGCTGGTCGGGCTGCTGCCGGTGGATCCCTCGGTGCTGCTGCCGGAAGGGTCGCAGCTCATCGAGTCCGATCAGGTGCCGGAGCCGCCGGTGCGGATGCTCGGGCACGTGACGTCGAGCTACACCAGCGCCGCGCTGGAACGCACCTTCGCGCTGGCGCTCGTCCGTTCTGGGCACGAGCGGATCGGCGAGACGCTGTACGCCCCGGTGGGGGACCAGCTCGTCGCCGTTACCGTGACCGAGTCCGTGCTGTTCGACAAGGAGGGAACCCGCCGTGACGGTTGAGGCGATCCGACGCAGTCCTTTGGGTGACAACGACTTCACGGCGTTGGCACCGGCTTTGCTGGTAGTCGAACGGCCGTTCCTGACGCACCTCACTGTGCGTGGCGCCGACGCTGGGCTCGGCGCGGCACTGGGTGTCGAGCTGCCGTCCGCGGCGTGCACGTTCACCAGCGGCGCGAGTCCGTTCGGGCCGGTCCAGGTGGCGTGGATGGGGCCCGACGAGCTGCTCGTGCTGGCACCTGCCGACGTCCAGGTCGAGCTGGAAGCGTTGGTGCGTCAGTATGCGGGCGCTGTCGTCGATGTGTCGGCGCAGCGGACGACGGTCGAGCTGTCCGGTCCGCACGTGCGGGACGTGCTCGCGCACGGCTGCTCGATCGACCTGCACCCGACGTCGGCCCGGACCGGTACCTGCGTACAGACGCTGCTCGCCCGCACCGGGATCGTCCTGCTCGTCCGCGACGCCGGGCGGGGCGAGTTCACCGTGCTCGTCCGGTCTTCCTTCGCCGCCTACTTCGCCGCCTGGCTCACCGACGCAGCCCTCGAATACCAACTACCGCAACTCGCCGTCGAGTTGCGGTAGTTAGCGTCCGCAAGTACCGCAACTCGACGGCGAGTTGCTGTGGGTGGGGTTAGGCGACGGGGGTGTAGTGCGAGGCGTCGCCTTGGAGGGAAGTGCTGGGCGTGCCGTCGATGCCGGCCGGGATGTCACCGGCGACGGTGACGCGGTTGAGGCGGCGGGGGAGGTCGTCGTAGTTGTCGATCGCGTAGTGCTGGGTGATCCGGTTGTCGAACAGGACCAGCTGACGGGGCTCCCAGCCGACGCGCACGATGTTCTCCGGACGTTCCACATAGGACGCGAACAGCCGCAGAAGGTCCCGTGACTCGGTTGTCGAGAGGCCTGCGATCCGCTGCGCGAACCCGCCAAGGAACAGCCCGCGCTCGCCGGTGGCCGGGTGTACGCGGACGACCGGGTGCTCGGTACGGAACTTCTGCGACACGAACTGCGCGCGCCGTGCCTTCTCCTTGTCGTTCAGCGACTCCGGCGGCTGGACGTAGTCGTAGTCGTTGGTGTGCACCGCGCGCAGGGTGTCCGCGAACGCGCGCAGCGGCTCGGGCAGGGCGCGGTACGCCGCGGCCGTGTTGGCGATCAACGTCTCGCCGCCGTAGGGCGGGACGACGAGGCTGCGCAGCGTGCTGGCCTTTGGCGGGTTGAGCACAAACGTGACGTCGGTGTGCCAGTGGTTGGCGCGGCCCTGCTCGCTGTCGACGGGCAGCACGGTCGGCGCGCCTTCGACGGCGGGGACGGTCGGATGCGCCCTGGTCAACGCGCCGAAGTGGCTCGCGAACCGCTGCTGGCCGGCGTCGTCGAGATCGACGCCGCGGAACACCAGCGCCTTGTGCTCGTGCAACGCGTCGGTCAGGAACGAGACCGTCGCCTCGTCCAGTTCGCCACTCACGTCGAGTCCGACGATCTCGGCGCCTATCCTCGCGCTGATCTTGCGGAGGTCGACCTGGGTGCTGATCGCGGTCATGCTGCTGGCTCCTTCACTCGGTTGCGGTTGGCGGGGCGCGCGAGGCCGTAGTGCCCGCGCAGGGTCGTGCTGGTGTACTCGCGGCGGAACAGGCCGCGGCGCTGCAGCTCGGGGACGACGAGATCGACGAAGTCGGTGAGCCCGGCCGGCAGCGTCGGCGGCATGATGTTGAACCCGTCCGCCGCGCCCTCGGTGAACCAGTGCTCGAGCTGGTCGGCGACCTGGACCGCGGTGCCGGCGAACACACGATGCCCGCGCCCGCCCGCCAGCCGTTCGATGAGCTGCCGGATGGTCAGGTTCTCGCGTTTGGCGAGCCCGGTCACCAGGTCGAACCGGCTCTGCGCGCCCTCGGTGTACGTGCCGACGTCCGGTAGCGGACCGTCGAGCGGATACGTCGAGAGATCGTGGTCAAGCAGGGTGGAGAGCTGCCGGACGCCGTATTCCGGGGTGATCAACGCGTTGAGCTCGGCTTCGCGGTCGCGCGCTTCGGCCTCGGTCCGGCCGAGGATCGGGCTGATGCCCGGTAGGATCTTGATCTCGTCCGGTGACCGGCTGTACTTCGCGAGCCGCCCCTTGACGTCGTCGTAGAAGGTTTTGCCCTCCTTGAAAGTCTGCTGAGCGGTGAAGACCGCCTCGGCGTACCGAGCGGCGTACTCCTTGCCCGTTTCGGATGACCCCGCCTGCACGAGCAGCGGATACCCCTGGACGGGCCGGGGGATGTTCAGCGGCCCGCGGACCTGGAAATGGCGGCCCACATGGTCGATCGGGTGGATCAGCTCGGTGTCCGCGTACACCCCGCCGGCCTTGTCGATCACCGGGGCGTCGTCTTCCCAGCTGTCCCACAGGCCTTTGGCGACCTCGATGAACTCCGTCGCGCGCTCGTAACGGCGTTCGTGGTCGGGCCGCTTGTCGAGGTTGAAGTTCCGGGCTTCCTCCTGACCGGCGGACGTCACGATGTTCCAGCCCGCGCGACCGCCGCTGAGGTGGTCGAGCGAGGCGAACTTCCGCGCCAGGTGGTACGGCTCGTTGTACGTCGTCGACGCGGTCGCGATCAGTCCGATGTGCTCGGTCGCGCCGGCCAGCGCGGACAGCAGTGTCAGCGGCTCGAACAGGTTGTGCGAGTTGTAGCGGACGTTCTTCTGCAGCGCGACTCCGTCGGCGAGGAACAGTGAATCGAGCTTGCCGCGTTCCGCCGTCCGCGCGAGATCGACGTAGTGCTGCAGCGTGCCCGCGCGCCGGGGATCGGTCCCGGGGTGGCGCCAGGCAGCCTCGTGGTGTCCGTTCTGCATCAGGAACGCGTTGAGGTGCAACTGTTTCCTACTCAAGACCTCTCCTTGGGACGCCAGGTCGAGAAACGCCGTTCGATGGCGACGAAGACCTGGTTGACGACCAGTCCGAGCACCGAGACCGCGATGATCCCGGCGTACATCTGGGGGATTTGGAAATTGACCTGGGCGTTGTTGATGAGGTACCCGAGCCCGGCTTTCGCGCCGACCATCTCCGCGGCGATGAGTACGAGGATCGAGTACGACGCAGCCATCCGGAGCCCGGTGAAGATCGTCGGGACCGCCGACGGCAGGATCACCTTCCGGAACAGCCGTCCGCTCGACAGCCCCAGTGAGCGGGCCGACTTGATCAGCAGCGGATCGACCGTGTTCACCCCGGCGATCGTGTTGAGCAGCACCGGCCAGATGCAGGCGTAGACGACCAGGGTGATCTTGGACAGTTCGCCGATGCCGAGGATGAGCGTGAACACCGGCAGCAACGCGAGCGCGGCGGTGTTGCGGACCAGTTCCAGCAGCGGGTTGAGGAACGCGGCGAGCGGGCGGTACCACCCGATGAGCAGGCCCAGCGGGACGGCGATGACCACCGCGATCGCGAACCCGGCCGCGGACCGGGTGATACTCGCTTCGAGATGAGCCGCGAGCTGGCCGTCCAACGTCAGGGCCCACAGCGCCTGGACGTCCTCGTGGAACGGGGGCAGGAAGACCCGTGTGCTTTCGTCGAGGGCATAGCGGGGAACGATTTCCCAGAGCGCGAGGAAGACGACGATGGCCGCCGAGCCGCGAGCGCCTCGGCCCAGCGAGCGCCAGACTTTCCTGACGCGCCCTGGTTTCGGTGCCTCCGTCGGTACCGCGTGGACAGCGGGAGCTTCCAGCGTGGTGGTCATCAAGCCGCCTTCCGTTCGGTGTCGGCGGCCTTGCGGACCTCGTCGTGCATCAGGTCCCAGAGCTGGTGGCGGTGCCGGACGAACGCGGGATCGGACCGCAGGTCGGCGTCACCGACCCGGTTCCCGAGGTCGATGTCCACGACGTCTTTGAGCCTGCCTGGCCGCGAGGTCAGGATGGCGACCCGCTGTCCGAGGTACACAGCCTCGTCGATGCCGTGCGTAATGAAGACAATGGTCTTCTTGGTGCGCTGCCAGATTCGCAGCAGCTCGTCCTGCAATTGTTCCCGTGTCTGCGCGTCCAGCGCGGCGAACGGCTCGTCCATCAGGAGGACGTCCGGGTCATAGGCCAGGCTTCTGGCGATGGCGACCCGTTGTTTCATCCCGCCGGAAAGCTCGTGCGGGTAACGGTCTTCGAATCCGTCGAGCCCCACCAGATCGAGGAACTCACGAGCGCGATCCGCACGCTGCTTTTTGCGTAGTGAACCGCCTTCGAGACCGAACTCGACGTTGGCACGCGCGGTGCGCCACGGGAACAAGGCGTACTGCTGGAACACGATCCCGCGATCCAGCCCGGGACCGGTGATCGGCTTGCCGTCGATCAGCACCTGGCCGGACGTGGGCTTGCCGAGTCCGGCCAGCAGGTCGAGCAGGGTGGACTTGCCGGAGCCGCTCGGCCCGACCAGCGAGAGGAACGTGCCGTCGGCGATGTCGAGCGAGACATCGTCCAACGCGGTCAGGGCACCGAAGGTCTTGGTGACATGGCTGAGGCTGATTTTGGCGGTCATCGCGGCTCACCCGGCCTTCGTGGCGGGAGTGGCCGGCGCGGCGGCGCCGTCGCGGTAGGGGTTGAACTCGTTGGTGTAGATCTTGGCGGAGTCGATCGTGTCGCTGGTGAGCACGCCGGTCTGCTTCAGCCAGCCCGCCCACAGAGTGTAGTCCCGGTCGCTGATCAACCCGCCCTTGGTGATGCCGACGCTCTTCCAGTACTTCAGCGTGTCGGTGTTCTCGTTGCGCTGCCGGTTCTGGATGATCTTGGTGAACCGGGCGATGACCTCCTCTCGCGGGGTGTCGCGCTCCCATTCGATCGCCTTGGCCACCGCGGTCACGAACACCCGCGTGGTTTCCGGGTACTTCTTGATGAAGTCGGTGCGCAGTACGTACGGGCCGCCGTTGTACGGGCCGAACGCGCCGACGTCGTTGAACAGCGGACGCAGCCCGCCGGCGGAAACCGCGTGGTCCTGCAGGACGCCGCTCAGCGAGCCGACGTCGATCTGGCCGTTGCGGATGGCCTGCTCGGTGTTGATCGGTGGGACGACGACGAGCTGGACCTGCTTGATCTCGTCGGCGGACAGGCCGTTCTCGGCGAGCCAGGTGTCGAGGACGGCTTCGTAGTTCGCGCCCGCGGTGTTGACGCCGACCTTCTTGCCGATCAGATCGCGGGCTGTCCGGATAGGACTGTCCGCCTTGACGTAGAACCCGAGGAACGTCTTGTCGTCGGAGCCGTAGTAGTTGATCACGGCTTTGACCGGCGCGCCCGCTTCGACGAGTTTGACCACCGCACCGGTGAAGGCCCCGCCGAAGTCGGTCTGGTTGGTCGCCACGGATTGGATGTCCTGTGGCCCGCTGATGGTGTTGCCGACCCAGTCGAGCTTGATCGGGCCGAGGTAGCCGAGGTCCTCGGCCAGTTCGGGCAGGGACACGGCGTTCGCCGAGCCCTGGTAGCGCAGCTGGAGTAGTTCGGGTTGGCCGGGCGCACTGGCCGCGGTGGCAGGCGAGCCGCAACCGGACAACGCCAACCCGGCCAGGAGGGCGGCGGCCGCGGCGAGCAGGGGCAGGGGTCTTTTCACGGTTCGACTCTTTCGCTTTTCCGGACATGAATGAACAGAACGGCTGACGATGGGGCTCTGGTTATTTACCGATTGGGACAATTCTTATCGGCGCCGAGGTGGGTCGTCAATATTGCGCGATCCTGAATTAACTCAGTGGCGAAAGGGGATCTTGGAAAAGGCGGTCGAGGAGCACGGCTCCGCCCGACGTGGCCAATTCGGACCCGGGAAAGCTGGTCGACACAACGGTTCGTGGCGCATCTTCGCAGATCCTGGACCTGAGTTGAACCTCGTCCCGAAGGGCGGGAAGACACGCCGGAACTTGGCTTACGCTTTGATCGACGACGACCAGGATTTCCGGATTCAGAACGTCGAGCAACAATGCGGAGGCCTGTCCGATAAGTCGCACCCGATCGACTAAAAGCTGAATGGCGCGCGGATTTCCGGTTTTGGCCTCGGTCAGCAATTCGGGAAACGACCCGGTGGTGGTGATGCCCTGTTCCCCGGCCCGCCGGGCGACCGTCTGCTCGGAGACCATCGCCTGGAGGCAACCCGTCCGGCCGCAGGGGCAGGGCTCGTCGCCGCCTTCGATCGGCAGATGCGCGACGGCGCCGGCGGCCGAGCGGGGTCCGTGGTGCACGGTGTCGCCGGTCGCGAACGCGGCGTCGACGACGTTGCCGGTGAACAGCTGGACGACGCTGGCCCTCGCCCTGGCGTGGCCGAGCAGTCGTTCGGCATTGACGAGCGCGCGGGAATGGCTGTCCACCGCGACGGTCAACCCGGTGTGTCCGGCGAGCAGTTCACGTGCCGGCACGTCGTGCCAGCCCAGTAGTGGGTGCTCGACGACGACCCCGGACGCCCGGTCCACCCAGCCGCCGGTCGCCATGCCGAGCCCGAGCGGCTCCCGGTCCGGCGCGTGCCGGTCGAGCAGCTCCAGCAGGATTCCGGCCGCGCGGGAGAGAATCCTTTGTGGATCAAGGCTTTGGTGTGGCTCTTCGTGGCTGGCCAGGATGTGGCCGCGGACGTCGAGCAGTGCGACAGTGGCGTGGTGCACCGCGATGTGGAGGCTGCCGAGGACGTGGCGTCCGGTGTCCAGGTCCACCGGGACGTGTGGGCGACCCACCACTTTCGGCCCCGCGACCTCGGGGAGCTCGCGCAGGAATCCGAGCTTGGTCAGTTCGGCGCTGTGGCCGGTGACCAAGGCGGGGGAGAGCCCGGTTCGCCGGGCGATCGTGCTGCGCGCTATCGGCCCGTGGTCGAGCACCGCTCGCAACACGGCCGCCGCACTGGCGCCGCGTCGCGCGCCGCGGGTTTCGATCCTTTGTGGATCTTCGCGCGGCGCGGGACGGGAACCGGTGCGGTGCATGTCTTTCCCTCCCGGGCGGCACCGGCTCGCTGAGCGCGGCGTGATCGGCGGGCCGGGATTCCGGCCCGCCCTACGCGGGGGAAGGACACAGGGCTGTCGCCTGCCGACGGAGGTCGACGTGGCGACGCGACGTCAGATCCGCCGCCTGCGAAGTCGCTGCCACCGAAGTCATGGCACCGATCGTCGCAGAGCGGGCGGGCCTTTCCTAGGAAGGCCGCAGCGTGCTCACCATGTGGGAGTTGACCGAAAGGAACCCGGGTACCTCGACCTGCTCGCCGGTGAGGCGCTTGGTCAGGCCGCGCTGCTTGGCCCAGATGAGCGAGGCGTGGTGCGTCCCATGGAAGGACCCGTCGCTGGACGACGTCCAGATTCTCACCTGGCTCGACGCGTCGGTGCCGTTCACCGTGATCGAAATGGTCGGGGGATGGGCCATCCGGGTGGGCCGGTAGTTGTACGTCCCGGGGCCGCTGACGGCCCGCCAGCCGGGCTCGAAGTAGTTCTGGACGATCTCGCCGGCTTGCCGCCGCCCGGTCGGGGCGTGGACCGAGATCATCCGGCGTGCCTTGATCTGGATGTTGACCAGCGCGGCGAGGATGGCGAACGCGCTGAGTATGAGTAGTGCCTGCAAGAGTGGACTCCTTGTCCCTCTCCTCGGCCGATGGGGTGGTCGGCGAGGAGAGGAAAGAGTAACTCTCACGCTGTGTGCCTCATCACACGGGCATCCGGGTGATCGCCGAACGGAAGTCTTCTCGCGACGAGCGGCCCCGGTGGCACCTCCACGGCTGGGACCCGGCCGGATCTCCCGTTCGTCGACCGTTGACCCGGCGCTCGGCAGATGCCTATAGTGCAACTGGTATATCAATCATCGACCAGATTTCCGGCCGTCACAGCCGAGGAGAACTCCCGTGGTGCTGCCCTTCACCCTGACGCTCAACTGCCCCGAACGGTCCGGCATCGTCCACGCGGTGACGTCGTTCCTGGTCGGCCGCGGCTGCGACATCGTCGAGCACCAGCAGTTCGACGACGCCGTCCGCGGCTCACTGTTCCTGCGGACGTCGTTCTCCTGCGATGGCGGTGACGTCGGCGAACGGGGCGAGACGACCGCCGACGACCTGTCGAGGGAGTTCGCCGCGGTGGCGCGGGACTTCGGGATGGAGTTCCAGTTCTCCGACGGCCGCCCGGACCGGCTGCTGGTGATGGTGTCGAAGTTCGGGCACTGCCTCAACGACCTGCTGTTCCGCTGGCGCGCGGGCAGCCTCGGCGCGGACATCGCGCTGGTCGTGTCCAACCACGAGGACCTGCGTCCGATGGCCGAGGCCGCCGGGCTGCCGTTCGTCCACGTGCCGGTGACCGCCGAAACCAAGCAGGACGCGGAGCAGCGGCTGCTGGAACTCGTCGACGAGCACCACATCGACCTCGTCGTGCTGGCGCGGTACATGCAGGTGCTGTCCAACGCCCTGTGCGTCAAGCTCGAGGGCCGCGCGATCAACATCCACCACTCGTTCCTGCCCGGGTTCAAGGGCGCCAAGCCGTACCACCAGGCCTACGACCGCGGGGTCAAGTACGTCGGCGCCACCGCCCACTACGTCACCCCGGACCTCGACGAAGGCCCGATCATCGAGCAGGAGGTGCTGCGGGTCGACCACACCTACGGACCCCGCGGCCTGGTGACCGTCGGTCGCGACGCGGAGGCGCTGGCGCTGTCCCGCGCGGTGCGCTGGCACTGCGAACGCCGTGTCCTGCTCAACGGCAACAGCACCGTCGTCTTCCGCTGAACCCCTGACCCCTTACCCCGCAACGATCCTGGAGGAAACTCATGGCCGCTTCGCCCCGTGTCGTGATCATCGGCGCCGGCATCGTGGGAGCGAACCTCGCGGACGAGCTGACGGTCCGGGGGTGGGCGGATGTGACCGTCCTCGACCAGGGCCCGCTGCCGCTCACCGGCGGTTCGACCTCGCACGCTCCTGGACTGGTCTTCCAGACCAACGCCTCGAAGACGATGGCCGAGTTCGCGCGGTACACCGTCGAGAAGTTCTCCGAGCTCGAGGTCGACGGGCTTTCGTGCTTCAACCAGGTCGGCGGGCTGGAGGTCGCGACCACGCCCGGACGCTGGGAGGACCTCAAGCGCAAGCAGGGCTGGGCGACGTCGTGGGGTATCGACGGCAGCCTCATCGACGCTGAGGAGTGCCTGCGCCGGTACCCGCTGCTCGACATCGACCAGGTGCTCGGCGGGTGGTACGTCCCGACCGACGGGTTGGCGAAGGCGTCGCGCGCCGTCGTCGCGCTGATGCGGCGGGCGGAGTCGCGCGGGGCGCGGTTCGTCGGGTCGACGCGGGTGACCGGGATCCAGCAGTCCGGCGGCCGCGTGACCGGGGTCGAGACGCGCTGGGGGGTGGCGCCGGCCGACATCGTCGTGTCGTGCGCGGGGTTCTGGGGCGTGCGGATCGGCGCGATGGTCGGCATGGACGTCCCGCTGCTACCGCTGGCGCACCAGTACGCCAAGACCGGCCAGGTCGCGGAGCTGGTCGGCCGCAACACGGAGATGTCCGAGGCGAGCCTGCCGATCCTGCGGCACCAGGACCAGGACCTCTACTACCGCGAGCACAACGACCGGCTCGGGATCGGGTCGTACGCGCACCGGCCGATGCCGGTCGCGTTGTCCGAGCTGGACGAAGACACCGCCGTAACCAAGGTCAGCGACGACGCGATGCCGTCGATGCTGCCGTTCACCGATGAGGATTTCGCGCCGTCGTGGGAGGCGAGCAAGCTGCTGCTGCCGGCGTTGCGGCAGACGAAGGTCGAGGAGGGCTTCAACGGCGTCTTCTCCTTCACTCCCGATGGGCACTCGCTGGTGGGGGAGTCGGCGGAAGTGCGCGGCTTCTGGGTCGCGGAGGCCGTATGGGTCACGCATTCGGCCGGGATCGCGAAAGCCGTCGCCGAGCAGCTGGTGGACGGGCGTTCGAAGACCGACCTGCACGAGGTCGACATCAGCCGCTTCGAGGAGGTTCAGCTCGCGCGGGAGTACGTCGAGGAGACGTCGAAGCAGAACTTCGTCGAGATCTACGACGTGCTGCATCCCTTGCAGCCCAAGCTTTCGCCGCGTGACTTGCGGGTTACTCCGTTCCACGAGCGGCAGCGTGAACTCGGCGCGTTCTTCCTGGAGTCGGCGGGCTGGGAGCGTCCGCACTGGTACGAGGCCAACGCGCAACTGGTCAAGAAGCTGCCGCACGACTGGTTGCCGCCCGCCCGCGATCCATGGTCGGCGCAGTTCCACTCGCCGATCGCGGCGGCGGAGGCCTGGCAGACCAGGAGCGCGGTCGCACTGTACGACATGACCCCGTTGAAGCGACTGGAAGTCAGCGGTCCTGGTGCGCTCGAGTTGTTGCAGCGGTTGACAAGCAACCAGCTCGACAAGTCGGTCGGCGCGGTGACGTACACCCTCGCGCTGGACGAGGCCGGCGGCGTTCGCAGCGACCTGACCGTCGCGCGGCTCGGGACGGACGTGTTCCAGGTCGGCGCGAATGGGAATATCGACCTCGACCATTTCACCAAGCACCTGCCCGAGAACGGGAGCGTGCGGGTCCGCGACATCACCGGCGCGACGTGCTGCCTCGGGGTGTGGGGTCCGGCGGCGCGTGACCTCGTGCAGCCGCTGAGCCAGGAGGACTTCTCGCGCCAGGGGCTGAAGTACTTCCGTGCGCAGCGGGCGCGGATCGGCGGGGTGCCGGTGACCGCGATGCGACTGTCCTATGTGGGCGAGCTCGGCTGGGAGATCTATACCAGTGCCGAAAACGGGCTGCGACTGTGGGACGTGCTGTGGGCCGCTGGGCGCGACCTCGGCGTTATCGCGGCCGGGCGCGCGGCGTTCAACAGCCTGCGGCTGGAGAAGGGCTACCGTCTGTGGGGCACGGACATGACGACCGAGCACGACCCGTACGAGGCCGGGATCGGCTTCGCGGTGCGGCCGGCCAAGGGCGAGTTCGTCGGCCGCGCGGCGATTGACGGGCGGAGTGAGGACACGGCGAGTCGACGTCTGCGGTGCCTGGTCATCGATGACGGGCGGACGGTCGTGCTGGGCAAGGAGCCCGTGTTCGTCGCCGGGCAGCCGGCCGGATACGTGACGAGCGCTGCCTACGGCTACACGATCGGACGTCCCATCGCCTACGCATGGCTTCCCGCGTCTGCCGACGTCGGGACGTCCGTGGAGATCGAGTACTTCGGCCGCCGCGTCGCCGCCACCGTCACCGCCGAACCCCTCTTCGACCCCGACATGACCCGCATCCGCCGCTGACCCCGCGAGTCCACAACAGCACTGCCCACGCGCGCTCGTCAGGTAGTTAGTCGACGTTGTGGGGGACGGTCGGCTTGGCAGGCTCGTCGGGGTCGGCGGTGAGGCGGTCGGCGAGGTGTTCCAGGGCGAGGGTGATCTTCTGTTCGGGCAGGTTCGGGAAGGTTTCCCGGATCTTCGACTGGACGTCGAAGGGGATGATCGTCGCGGCCGCGTTCGGGGCCCGGTTGATGACGCGCGCGAGCTGGTCGGCAGTGCGGTCGTGGAGCAGTCGCCCGAGCAGCGGCGCGTAGCTCCGGCGCGGCAGGAGCACGGTCACGCCGGTGCGGGGTTCGGCCGACGCCTCGAGCACGAGCTCTTGCGCCGCGCGGGCGATCCGGCGGTCGGGGCAGTCGATAACCTTCAGCGGCGTCTCGAAACCGAGCCTCTCCCACCGTTCCTGGAGGCGTTCGGCGTGGGCGGCGTCGATCATGAAGTGCACGGCCTTCATCTCCGACCCGCGCAGGTTGCGTCCGTACCGCAATGCCTCGACGACGGCGAGATCGGCGCTGTTGACGAAGACGAACACCTTGTGCCGCGCGTAGTTCGTCGCGGACGGGGTCTTATCGGTGACATGGTCGAGGATCGCCGACTCGGCCCGGTACTCGCGGTTGAGTCGCATCAGCATGAACACCAGCAACGGGAACACGACCACGACCAGCCACGCGCCCTCGGTGAACTTCGCCACCGCGAAGATGCCGACGACGATGGTCGCCAGGATCCCCGCGGACAGGTTGATCGCCATCTTCCGGCGCCAACCGGACTGCTTGTGGTGCAGGTGGTACTTCGTCATGCCGTACCCGGCCATCGCGAACCCGGTGAACACACCGATCGCGTAGAACGGAACGAGACTGTTGACCGAACCCCCGGTCACGAGCAGCAGCGCGACGGACAAAACCGTGAGGACGAGGATGCCGTTGGAGAACACGAGCCGGTGGCCGCGCTTGGTCAGCTGCCGGGGCAGGAACCGGTCTTCGGCGACGAAGTTCGCGAGGAACGGGAACCCGTTGAAGCTGGTGTTCGCCCCGGTGAACAGGATCAGCGCCGAAGCCAGCTGCACCATTCCGAACAGGATGTCGCCGACGGGTCCGCCACCGAACACCGCGCGGGCTTCCTGGGAGAGTACCGACGGGAAGCCGGCCGTGTATGGAGTCGCGTGCGTGACATACGCGAGGTAGGAGACCCCGGCGACGAGGAAACCCAGCGTGACCGCCATGACGGTCAACACCTTGCGCGCGTTGAGGCCCTGCGGAGCGCGGAAGGCGCTGACGGTGTTGGAAATCGCCTCGACGCCGGTCAGCGAGGAACCGCCGTTGGCGAACGAGCGCAGCACGACCAGCACGGTCGCACCCATGATCAGCCCGCTGGACTGGTGCACCTGCACGGCGCCGACCAGGTTTGCGGCGTCGTACTTGGGGAGACCTCCGGCGAAGTGGCGGATCACGCCGACCACGATCATCGAACCGACCATGAGCACGAAGAAGTACGTGGGCGCCGCGAACGGGCGTCCGGCCTCACGCAGGCCACGGAGGTTCGCGTAAGCCAGCACCAGGACCACGCCGACGGTGATCTCGATGCTGTACGGCCCCAGCGCGGGGATGGCCGACACGACCGCCACTGTCCCCGCGGCCGCCTGGACGGCCACGGTGACGACGTAGTCGATCAGCAGCGCCGCGGCCGCGATCTGGGCGACTCGGGGGCCGAAGTTCTCCCGGGCCACCACGTAGGAACCACCCGCGCGGGTGTAGACGCTGACGACCTGCCGGTAGGACGCGGCGACCAGAATGAGGATCACCAGGATGACCCCGGTGATCGGCAGCACCAAGCTGAACGCCGCAAGCCCGGCGTAGGGCAGGAGTTCAACCAGGATCTCTTCGGTGCCATACGCCGACGACGAGATCGCGTCCGGCGAGAGCACCCCCAGTGCCACCGGATTGGACAGCCGTTCGTTCGCGAGCTGCTCGTTGATCAGCGGACGTCCTAGGAGGACCCGCTTGAACACGTATCGCGCCGATTCCGGGATCCCGCCCGACCGCACCGGACCCGGTTCTGCTGCCACCATCTGCGCCCGCCACCTCCACCTGCTCGGACGCGCGCGGCACCGCATCACCGGATGCAGTGCCTTGGTTGTCTCTTGTCGTTGATCACCTGACTACCGTCGGCTCATCGTGCGGGCGCGTCTTCCCAGGCCGCTGACCGGCGCGAGAATTTTTACGCGATCCTGATAGACAGCCGGTCGCCGGTGTGAGCCCGTCGCACTTCAACGGCGTGTGCGTAGAGATCTCGTAAAAATCCTGCGGTTCCGCATTTCGACCGCGTCAAGAAACCCCGACCCGCTCGGCTGTCCTGCTTACCCTCCGGTGCCGTTCCGCCGGAAGAGTGAGGTGCCCATGGCTGGGATCGACCCCGAGCTGTTGTTCCTGGCCGCGTCCAGACGTGCCGTCGGGGTCCTCGACGCCCTCAGCGACGGGCCGCGCCAGGGTGTCGAACTGCGGAAGTGCGCGGGCTGCGGCAAGCATGCATTCGCGGGAACATTGCGTACTTTGGCCGCATTTGGCGTAATTCGCCGGATCGGTGGTCACGGTAGCTGGGACGAACCGGAGTCAGGCGTCTACGCGCTGACCACGACCGGCTGCGAGCTGGCCGATGGACTCGGTGACCTCGAGACCTGGACCGCGATCTACGAGGCCTACCTCCACGGTTGCTAGTTTGCCCGGTTGCTAGTTCTCCCATTACCCCCTCTGTCTTCGATTCGGTGACATCTGACGGCCATCACGCGATGGTGGAGTTACCGGTCTGGGTGGCGGTCTCTCAAGGGGGTGGGCGGCATGCGAAAGATGTCCCTAGTGGTCGCGATTGTCCTGGTAACGGCCGCAACAGCCACAACGTCGACCGTGAGCGCGGCTGCTGCGCCGGCCCCGAAGTCCTGGCTACCGCCGACGCCCGCGAACTGGAGTTTGGTGGTGGACCAGACAACTACGCCGGCGAAGACGGTGACCCGGGGCGTCGACGAGTACTCCGAAACCTATGACACCGTCGGCGGACGTCAGCACACCCAGGTGCTGGACGTGAACCTGACCGATCCCAACGTCCGGCTCGGGGTCGTCGAGGCAGGCGACGTCGTCACGAACCCCGCCGACGAGACCGTGACGTCCATGGCCACCCGTACGCACGCCGTCGCCGGCGTCAACGGGGACTTCTTCGAGATCCACGCCAGCGGCCGGCCGCTGGGTGGCGTGATCAGCGACGGCCGGCTGTTGAAGAGCCCGCGGCCCGGTTTCAACGCACAGCTCGGCGTGCGCGCGGACGGCTCGATGGTGCTGGGACCGCAGGGCTTCACCGGCACGATCGCCGACGGCACGAGCACGCACGCACTCGCCTCGGTCAACGTCGTCAACGACATCGTGGCCGGCGGGATCACGGAAGTCACCCCCGATCTCGGCGGTGCCACCGGGCTGGCCGCGTCGACCCTGGTCTCCGGGCACCGGGGGAGCGGAAGCACACTGCTCGTCGACGCCGTGCAGCCCGGTGTGACGTCGGTTCCGACGCTGGATGCCGACGGGCTGGCGCTGCTCGGGGGCGGCGAAGGCGGCCAGTGGCTGGCGTCCTCCGTGCACGTCGGTGACACCCTGTCCGTCAGCGGGAAGGTCGGGCCTGACAACGACCTGGAACAGCTGATCAGCGGCTCGACCATGCTGGTGAAAGACGGTCAGGCGTACGCCGACCCGACCGGGAACCCGCCCGGCGGGGTCAACCCGGAGACGGTGATCGGCCTGACCAAGGACGGCGGCCACGCCATCATCGCGACGCTGGACGGGCGCGCCGGCGAGTCGGTCGCCGTCGGTGTCAGTCCCGCACAGGCGGCCGGGTACATGGTCGCGCACGGCGCGTACACCGCGGTGCTCTTCGACGGCGGCGGCTCGACGGAGATGGTCGCCCGGACGCCGGGAGCCACGTCGACGTCGGTGGCGAACACCCCGTCGGACGGGGTCGAGCGTCCCGTGGCCAACGGACTTTTCTTCTACACCAACGAAACCACCGCCGGACCGGCGAAGAGCGTGGTCGTCAACGACGGCAAGCCGGTCACCACCGTGCCCGGCGCGGCCGTCCCTGTGCCGGTGTACGGCATCGACGCGGCGGCGAACCCGGCGCGGGGAACGCCGAGCGTCCGGGTCGTGCCGAGCTGGCTGGGTACGTGGTCCGGCGGCCGGTTCACCGCCGCGAAGGCTGGCATCGGGACCATCCTCGCTTGGGACGGCGCAGCGTTTACGGCTCAGCCGTTGCGCGTTGTCGACAAGCTGTCCACGTTGACCGTGTCGCCCGCTGCGCCGGATCTTGCCAACGGCGGCAAGCAGACCTTCACACTGTCCGGCACCGCCGGCGGAAGCACCGCGGACATTCCGGCCTCGGCGGCGTCTTGGTCGGTCGGCACGCCGTCCCTCGGTTCGGTCGACGCGGGTGTGTTCACTGCCGCGGCCTCGGGCGACGGACTTGTGACGGTGACGGCGAAAGTGGGCGGGACAACGGCTTCGGCGACGGTCGCGATCGGCAGCCGGTCGCGGCTGATCGACCAGATCGACGACCCGGCGGGCTGGAACCTGCGCAACACCACCGGCGTCCCGGCGATCCTCAGTGCGGATCCGGGCGTTGTGCCGCCGGGGTCCGCAGCGGCGGCGTCGCTGAAACTGGCGTACACCATGCCGGCCGGCGGCGGGTTCAAGCAGCTGGTGCTCTCACCGAAGGTGACGCTGCAGGCCGGAGCCGACTCCGATGGCCGGAACCCGACCGGAATCGGGTTGTGGGTCAAGGGAAACGGCACCGGGATCGAGCTGGCCGAGTCGTACATCTCGGTCGGCGGGACGACGACCACCCTGTACCCGACGACCGTGACCTGGCAGGGCTGGCAGCTCGTGATCGCGCAGCTGCCACCCGGCTTGAATTTCCCGCTGAAGATCAGTTTTGTCGACTTCCTCGCGATCAGCCCGAGCCAGACAACGTCGGGGACGCTCGACGTCAGCGGGTTGCAGGCGCTGTACTCACCCCGACCGGTCGTCGCGCCGCCGTACCAGGCGATCCCGGCGAACCCTTCATGGCTGAGGTTCGACGAGAACGCGGCCGACTTCCCGCACACCGGGTCGACGCTGCTGACGGGGGACGACGCGCACCTCGTCGCGGCGGATCCGGGGTCGGCGAGCAGCCACGTCCTCGACACGATCAAGGACCGGCTCCCGACGCTGCCCGCGCAGGCGCGGCCGAGCCAGGTGCAGATGCTGGGGGACATGGCCGACGACGGGCAGCAGGCGGACCTTGCGTTCGCTCAGTCGAAGATGGCCGCGTTGGGCGTCCCGTACCGCGACCTCGTCGGCAACCACGAGATCAGCCAAGGCGCGCTGCCCGAGAACGGCGACTTCACGCGGGCCTTCGGCGACACGCACTACGCCTACAGCGCCGGGCCGGCGCAGGTGATCGTCACGGACAACGCGCACGGCAGCCTGCTGTCGTCGGACGCCTTCCAGGTGCCGGCCGAGGCGCAGTACCCGTGGCTGGTCAAGCAGCTGACGGACACGGCGTCGCGTGCGGTGGTCGTCGCGACGCACATGCCGGCGTACGACCCACACCCGGTGGCGGACAGCCAGTTCAGCGACCGGTGGGAGGCGCGGATGTACGTCCGGCTGGTCCAGCGGTACCAGCAGACGCACCCGGACAAGCACGTGATCATGGTCTACGGGCACGCTCGCGGGTTCTCCGAACAGATCCTCGATCCCGAGGGCAAGGCGGCTTCCCCGGCCGCGGGCGGGATTCCGCAGCTCACCATCGCCGATCTCGGCATGCCCGCGTACGCGCCTTCGGACCAGGGCGGTTTCTACCACTTCGGGCTGATCCACACGACGCCGTCGGGAGGTATCGACTTCAGCGTCGAGCCGGTGTTGACCTCGATCACGGTGACGTTGCCGTCGGCGGTGGTGAAGGTGGGGACCGCGCAGACGGCGATCGCGACCGGGGCGGAGGTCGGCGGTGACAACCTGCCCGCCGTCACCATGCCGATCGCCGATCCCGCGTCCCACGTCTGGACGTCGAGTGACCCGCGCGTGGCCGCGGTGGACGCCGTGACGGGACGGATCGCCGGGAGACGGCCCGGCACCGCCACGATTTCCGTCACCAGCGGCGGGGTCTCCGGCTCGATCCCGGTGACGGTGACGCCCTGAACGTGGGACTCGCCCGTCTGAACGTGGGACTCGCGGGTCAGGCGTCTTCGGGTTCGACGAGCAGGCGGGCGTAGTTGGCCATCGAGCGCTGGTAGCGCGGCAGGTGCTTGGCCAGTGCTCCGACGGCGATGGAGACGGCCTCCCGCTCCCGGCCGACGTCGGTGAGCGCGAGCGCGAGGGTCGCGCGGACGGCGTCATCGAGGTCGTCGGAGGTGGCTGCCAGCTCGGCGGTCAGAAGCTCGACGCTCTCCTGCGCCCGACCGACGTTGCGCAGCGAGCTGGACATCTGGATCACCGAGCGGCGCCTCCGTAGACCGGTGACCCCGGCTTCGAGCGCTTGGCGGTGCAGCGGCACGGCGACGTCCGAATGGCCGGTCGAGTCGAACGAACACGCCCGTTCGAACGCGGCGATGCCGCTGCCTTCGGGCAACTCGGCGGCGAGTTGCTCGATCCGGTCGCGGAAGTCGGTCTCGTCGAGGTCGTCGATGGTCGTCCACACGCGCGCGACCCGCTCTTCCCAGTCCGTCTCGATCATCGGCGCAGCCTCTCATACACTGCCGAGACGTGGTTGCGGTTTTCGAACTCGGGCGGAGGTGCAGGTGGACGAAGCCCTGCTCCGGCGTCTGGCGCCCGAGGTGCTCAGCGCCCTCATCCGCCGCTACGGCGGCTTCGACACGTGCGAAGACGCCGTGCAGGAGGCGCTGCTGGCCGCGGCCGTCCAGTGGCCCGCCGAGGGGCGGCCGGACAATCCGAAGGCCTGGTTGATCACCGTCGCGTCCCGCCGGCTGATCGAGCTGTGGCGCCAGGACTCGGCCCGGCAACGTCGTGAGGAGACTGTCGCGGCGCGCGAACCGGCCGAGCCCGACGCCGTCCCGGCTGTCGACGACACGCTCACCCTGCTGCTGCTCTGCTGCCACCCGGCGCTGACCCCGGCGTCCCAGGTGGCGCTGACCCTGCGCGCGGTCGGCGGGCTCAGCACCGGCGAGATCGCGCGGGCGTTCCTGGTCCCGGAGACGACCGTCGCCCAGCGCATCAGCCGGGCGAAGCAGAAGATCAAGGCCAGCGGGGCCGAGTTCCGCATGCCACCGGAAGCGGAGCGGTCGGAGCGGATGGACGCCGTTCTGCATGTGCTGTACCTGATCTTCAACGAGGGCTACACCGCGAGCTCGGGGTCGGCTCTGCATCGCGCGGAGCTCACCAGCGAGGCCATGCGCCTGACTCGCCAGCTGCGCGAACGCGTGCCTGAAGACGGCGAAGTCGCCGGACTGCTCGCGCTCATCCTGCTCACCGAAGCGCGCCGCCCCGCGCGGACCCGGCCGGACGGCGCCCTGGTCCCGCTCGCGGAGCAGGACCGGAGCCAGTGGGACGCCGACGCGATCGCCGAGGGCGTCGAGCTGCTGACCGAGACCCTGGCCGCCGCGCCGATCGGCCCGTATCAGCTGCAGGCCGCGATCGCGGCCGTGCACGACGAAGCCGCGCGCTCCGAGGACACCGACTGGCCGCAGATCCTGGGGCTGTACGGCCTGCTGGGCACGCTGATGCCCGGGCCGATGGTGACGCTCAACCGCATCGTCGCCTCCGCCATGGTCAACGGCCCCGAAGCCGGACTGCGGGAGCTCGACGAGGCTCAGGCCGACCCGGCGCTGGCCGGGCACCACCGTGTCCATGCCGTGCGGGCACACCTGCTGGACACCGCCGGCGAGCACGCGGCCGCCCGCGCCGAGTACGAGATCGCCGCCCGGCTCACCCTCAGCGTGCCCGAACAGCGCTACCTGAAATCCCGGGCCGCCCTGCTTTCCTGATTCCCAGGACAGCCCGTCGCCCCGGAGTGGTACAGACCACTCGCAGATTGCTCCGTACTTATTTTAAGCCTTGTATTGACGCTTATCTGTGACCGCCATAACATTCGACGACGGCGGCGCGCGCAGCTGATTCCCCCCTCCCCAGCGACGTTGGAGTGCACTGTGACCCGTGCCAGAACCGCGATGTTCGCGGTGGCGGTCTTAGCCATGTCCGGACTCAGTCTTGCCACGGCGTCGGCGGCGAGCGCCGCTGTCGCGCCCGGCACCTACACCGTGACCGACAGCGGAAGCGGAAAGTGTGTGGACGCCAAAGGCGCCGCGTCCGCGAACGCCACGGCCATCCAGCAGTACACCTGCAACGGCAGCGCCGCCCAGCAGTGGGTCTTCACCGCCACCGACAGCGGCTACTTCCAGGTCGGCACCTCGAGCGCGTCCGCCCAGGTGTGGGACGTCTCGGGAGTTTCGGCCGCGGACGGGGCACTCGTCCAGCTGTGGGCGTACGGCGGTGGCGGCAACCAGCAGTGGCTGCCCGTCGACGAGGGCAACGGTCTGTACCACTTCGTCAACCGCAACAGCGGCAAGTGCCTCGACGTGCCGAGCGCGTCCACCGCGGACAGCGTCCAGCTGCAGCAGTACGCCTGCAACGGTTCCGCGGCGCAGTCGTACTCGCTCAGCGGCGGCGGAACCACCCCGCCGCCCCCGCCGGGAACCCCGGACTTCGGCCCGAACGTGACGGTGTTCGACCCGTCGATGTCGGCCTCCACGATCCAGAGCAAGCTGACCTCGGTCTTCAACGCCCAGCAGTCCGCACAGTTCGGCAACGCGCGCACCGCGCTGCTGTTCAAGCCGGGCACCTACAACGTGGACGCCAACCTCGGCTTCTACGAGCAGGTCGCGGGCCTCGGGCTCACCCCGGGCCAGGTCACCATCAACGGCCAGGTGCACGTCGAAGCCGACTGGCAGAGCGGCAACGCCACGCTGAACTTCTGGCGCGACGCCGAGGGCCTCACCATCAACCCGCCCGGCGGCACCGACACCTGGGCGGTCTCGCAGGCCGACCCGCTGCGGCGTGTGCAGGTCAACGGCAACCTGAAGCTGGACGACGGCGGCTGGTCCAGCGGCGGTTTCCTCGCCGACTCCCGCGTCACCGGCCAGGTCCAATCCGGTTCGCAGCAGCAGTGGCTGTCCCGCAACGACCAGATCGGCAGCTGGTCCGGCCAGAACTGGAACATGGTCTTCTCCGGCGTGCAGGGTGCTCCGGCAGCGACCTCGTTCCCGAACCCGCCGTACACCGCGCTCGCCCAGTCACCGGTGGTGGCCGAGAAGCCGTACCTGTACGTCGACGGTGCCGGTGCGTACAACGTGTTCGTTCCCGCCTTGCGTACCAACAGCTCCGGCACGTCGTGGGCGAACGGCAACCCGGCGGGCACTTCGCTGCCGATCAGCCAGTTCTACATCGTCAAGCCCGGTGACACCGCGTCGACCATCAACGCGCAGCTCGCGGCCGGCAAGAACCTGCTCGTCACCCCGGGTATCTACCACCTGAACCAGACGCTCAACGTGACGCGTCCGGACACCGTGGTGCTGGGCATGGGCCTCGCGACCTTCATCCCGGACAACGGCGTCACGGCGGTCTCGGTCGCCGATGTCAGCGGCGTGAAGCTCGCCGGTCTGCTGATCGACGCCGGTCCGACGAACTCGCCGGTGCTGATGCAGGTCGGTCCGAGCGGATCGACGGCGGACCACTCGGCCGACCCGGCCGTGCTGTCCGACGTCCACTTCCGCATCGGCGGTGCCGGGGTCGGTAAGGCCAACCAGTCGCTGGTGATCAACAGCAACAACGTGATCACCGACGACACCTGGCTGTGGCGGGCTGATCACGGTGACGGGGTCGGCTGGGGTACCAACACGGCGAACAACGGCCTGATCGTCAACGGCAACAACGTGACGGCGTACGGCCTGTTCGCCGAGCACTACCAGCAGTACCAGACCCAGTGGAACGGCAACGGCGGCAAAACGATCTTCTACCAGAGCGAGATGCCGTACGACCCGCCGAACCAGGGCTCGTACATGAACGGTTCCACCAACGGCTGGGCCTCCTACAAGGTCGGGAACTCGGTGACCAGCCATGAGGCGTGGGGTGTGGGCGTCTACTGCCTGTTCGTCAACGACGCCAGTATTTCCAACGCACACGCCATCGAGGTACCGACCAACGCCAACGTCAAGTTCCACAACATGGTGTCGGTGATGCTCGGCAGTAATGCGGGAACGATCACCCACGTGATCAACAACACCGGCGCCGCGGCCGGACCGGGGCACACGGTGACCGACCTGGTCAGCTACCCGTGACCCAAAGATAGGTACCACCCGCTTCACCTTTAACCGCGGCGTTTCCCGGCCGGACCCGGCCGGGAAACGCCGCTTGGCAAAGGAGAACGCATGTCGATCAGAGACGGGCGACTCGCCCGCGGACTGGTAGCACTGGGTGTCGTCGCGGCGGCCGCGCTCGCCTGGGTACCGTCCGTCTCCGCACAACCGGCGGCCGCTCCCGCGATCACCCCGGCCGCGGTAAAACCGGCCGCCGCACAACCAGCCGCCGTGCCCGCGCCGCCGTCCGGGTTCACCACCACCTGGAGCGACGACTTCAGTGGCGCCGCCAACTCCGCGCTGGACACCGGAACCTGGCGTTACGACGCCGGGCCGGGCAGCAGCTTCGGCACCGGCGAGATCGAGACGACGACCACGAGTACGTCGAACGTCTACGAAGACGGCAACGGCCACCTCGTCCTCAAGGCCCTGCACTCGGGAACCGACCCGAACGCCGGCTGGACCTCCGGCCGGGTCGAAACCCAGGCCGACGGCTTCGGTGCCCAGCCCGGCGGCGTCGTGCGGATCCAGGCGTCCATCCAGCAGCCGAACCTCAGCACCGCCAACGGCGCCGGGTACTGGCCGGCGTTCTGGATGCTGGGCGCGCCGCTGCGTGTCGGCATTCCGTGGCCGGGCTCCGGCGAGGTGGACGCGATGGAGGACATCAACGGGCGCAGCTCGGTCTTCGGCACGCTGCACTGCGGCGTCAGCCCTGGCGGCGCGTGCAACGAGAGCACCGGCGTCGGCAGTGGTGAGCGCGCGTGCGGAGGTTGCCAGACCGGGTACCACACCTACGCGGTGGAGATCGACAGGTCGACCTCGCCCGAGCAGATCCGCTGGTATCTCGACGGCGCCAGCTACTTCACCCTGAACTCCAATCAGATGGACGCGACCAGCTGGGCCAACGCGGTCGATCACAGCTTCTTCATCATCTTCGACCTGGCCATCGGCGGCGCGTTCCCGGCCGCGTACGGCGGCGGTCCCAACGCCGCCACGGCGTCCGGCGGGCAGCTGAACGTCGACTACCTGGCCGTGTACAACAAGCTGCCGGCGGGTCTGGGCACGAACGTCGCGCAAGGCAAGCCGACCACGGCGTCCTCGGCGGAAAGCGCCCAGTTCCCGGCGTCGAACGCCACTGACGGCAACGTGACCACCCGCTGGTCGAGCGGGTTCAGCGACCCGCAGTGGGTGCAGGTCGACCTCGGTCAGAACTACAACCTCACCCATGCGACGGTGACCTGGGAGGCCGCCGCGGCGTCGTCGTATCAGCTCCAGAGGTCGACCGACGGTACGACGTGGACGACCATCACCACGAACAACAACAGTCCCGCCGACATCCAGGATCTGTCGATGTCGGGCACCGGGCGGTACGTCCGCATCTACGCGACCAGCAGAGCGTCGCAGTACGGCGACTCGCTCTACGAACTGGCGGTGTACGGCACGCTGTCGTCGGGCGGCAACGGCGGCAACACCGTGCTGTCGCAAGGGAAAACGGCCACGGCGTCGTCGGCGGAGAACACGAGCTTCACCGCGACGAACGCCGTCGATGGCAACACCGGCACGCGCTGGTCGAGCGCGTTCACCGATCCGCAGTGGCTGGAGGTCGACCTGGGCGCGAGCCACTCGATCAGCCAGGTCGTGCTCAACTGGGAGGCCGCCTACGCGACCGCGTTCCAGATTCAGACCTCGGCGGACGGCTCGAACTGGACCACGGTCTACACCACGACCACGGGAACCGGTGGGACGCAGACACTGCCCGTGTCCGGTACCGGTCGGTACGTGCGGATGAACGGGACGGCCCGGGCTACGCAGTACGGCTACTCGCTGTGGGAGTTCCAGGTCCTCGGCACCTGACCTCCGCAACGCGCCGTCGACTTGCGCTCGCAAGTCGACGGCGAGTTGCTGTCGCCGACGCTCTCCGCGTGATTGGTCTATGATCGTCGAACAAGCGAGAAAACGCCGGAGAGAGAAGAACCATGTCGGAAAAGCCTGTGCTGATCCCCGGTCCCGACCATCCCATCACGGTCGAGGCGAACCCGGGTCGCGTGGTCGTGAAGCTCGGCGGACACGTCGTGGCCGACAGCCTCGACGCGTTGGCCCTGCGTGAGGCTTCCTACCCGGCCGCGCAGTATATCCCGCGTAAGGACGTCGATTTCTCGGTCCTGGAGCGCACCGAGCACACGACGTACTGCCCGTACAAGGGCGAGTCGGCCTACTACAGCATCCGCGTCGGCGACAAGGTCGCGGAAAACGCCGTCTGGACCTACGAAGCGCCGTACGACTCCGTCGCCGAGATCAAGGACCACGTCGCGTTCTACCCCGACCGTGTGGACTCGATCGAAGAACTCTGAGCCGTTTCTTGTCCGATTCGAGCCAGGATCACGCCTGAACCTTCTGCCGGTGGCCTGATTTTCTTTACACTGCCCTGACTTCTTCGGTGGTCAGGGAAGGTCGCCATGCGGCGGTTTCTGGTTGTGGTCCTGCTCGTCGCGGCTGCGCTTCCGTTTCCCCCAGCGGTGGCTTTGGCTGCCACCCGAGTTTGCGCGCTCTCGTGCGACACCCTCGATCCCTCTCGGGCCGCTCAGGAGACTTTCCCGTTGCCGGACCTCGTCATCAACGGCAGGACCGTGCGCCTGCACGCGTCGGACCCGGACGGGATGGCCTGGGGCAGCATCGACGGGGGAGTCGCCGGGGACTCGGTGTGGCTCGACCGGTCCTTGGACGGCGGCGCTACCTGGGAAGGGTTGCTGGGCAAGGCTTTCATTCCATCGACGTGGACCGGTACGCGCACCCTGATGTACAACCTGACCGACCCGGTGAACCACCGGCGCGGTCTGGTGCGGGCCTGCGGGGATGCCCAGGGTGTCGCTTGCACTGGTTGGATCTATCCGAAGGTGTGCGACGCCGGCTGCGACGGCACGGACGCGAGCCAAGCGACAGGCGACATGCAGGCGGTCGGGCCGGTGACGCTCTTCGGTCGCACCATCGTGCTGCACACCGACGCCAACTCCATGGCGTGGGCGAGTATCGCCACCGGCGGGCCGGGCGACGAGATCTGGCTGGACCGCTCCTGGGACGGGGGCGTTACCTGGCCCGACGGCTCTTCTCTCGGCCGGACAAGCGTTACCGCCGGCGGTGTCGGCGCGCGGACAGCGATGTTCGCCACCCGCGACCCGCGCGGCAAACTGTACGGCGGCGCTGTCCGCGCGTGTGGGCGCGAGGCGAGTCATCAGCAAGGCGCTTGCACCCCGTGGGTCCGGCCCGCTCCCGCGCGGGCGAAGGCCGCGGCGGACACGCTGATGTGGTCCTACGACCCGAACAACGCCTGGTGGCCGAGCAGTTGGTGGAACTCGGCGGCCACCCTCACCGCACTGACGGATTTCGAAGTGCGGACCGGTACCCACGACTACGACTGGGTCATCGGGCGGACTTTCGACGTCAACCGCGGTGCCTTCCCGGCCGGCGCGCGCAGCAGCGACCCGATCGACGGCGACTTCACCAGCCGGGCGATTGACGACTCCGCGTGGTGGGGCCTCGCCTGGGTCGCGGCCTACGACGAGACGCACGACGCCCGGTACCTCGCCGAGGCAACCATCATCGCCAACTACGTCAGCGGTTTCTGGGACACGAGCACCTGCGGCGGCGGGGTCTGGTGGGACCGCGAACGGACGTACAAGAACGCCGTCACGAGCGGCCTCTACCTCCGGTTGTCGGCCGCGCTGCATCTGCGCGTCACGGGTGACGTCGTGTGGGGCCAGCGGGCGAAGGCCGCGGGGGACTGGTACCTGGCCAGCGGGTTGGTCAACTCCGCAGGCTTGATCAACGACGGGCTGACCAGCGACTGCCGGAACAACGGCGGCACGGTGTGGAGCTACAACCAGGGCCTGGGCATCGGCGGCCTCACCGAGGCCTGGCGTGCTACCGGGGATACGCGCTACCTGGACGCGGCACGCCGCCTCGCCGACGCCGCGCTGTCCTCTCCCGTGCTCACGACCGGCGGTGTGCTGACTGAGTCGTGCGACACGGGCACGAAATCCTGCGACGACAACCAGAAACAGTTCAAAGGTGTCTTCGAGCGCTACCTCTCAGACCTGGCGCAAGCGACCGGGAACGCTACCTACACGCAGTTCACCCAGCGGCAGGCCGATTCGCTGTGGACGACCGACCGCGACACCCTGAACCGCATCGGGGAACGCTGGGCCGGGACAAGCCCGAACCAGGTCGACTGGCGCACACAGGCTTCGGCTTTAGGCGCGCTTACTGCCGCGGCTCCTTGACGACGTCGGCGTCACCGGTGTGAGCTGATGGCGCAGGGTCGGTTCCGCTGTCCGGTTCGGTCTACTACAGCCCAGGACCGGGGCGGACTGTTCTTGTAGCGGCGGATCCGGGGGCCTGTCTCTTTGTGTTGGTGGTGCTTTTGCTCACGAGTGGCCGAAAGGGACTTTTCTTGTGGTGAACGCACGGATAATGCCGTTCGCGATTCGCCGCTCACGTTAAGCAACCAGCCTTGGGGGATTGGGGTATCTGTGAGTGACACCCGCGATGTGCAGTTGGACGTGAAGGCCACCTTCACGCCGTAATTTGCCGTGAAGGTGGCCTTCACGTCCAATCCATGATCACGTGCAGCGATAAAGCGTATCAGTCTTTCGTGTATCGAAGAGGCGTTCGATCTGCGGTAGGATAAAGGGGTGTCCAGCTCACTGATCCGGTTTCCCTCGCTTGCCGATATTCGGCGTGCGAATCCGGTGGAAGCTGCTGTGATCGCTCGCCGACTGGCGCGGATTTACAACGAGTGTGACGCGCTGTTTGGTGTGTTGGCGGCGAAGGTGGAGACCGAGGGTGTGAAGGTCGTCTACCAGTACCTCGCCACAGCACTCTGGCTCGACGACATCACTCAGATCGGCCCGGCGGCGGCGAAGCGGATCGTGATCCGGGGTAAGGCCGTGAACTCCTCCCGCAACCTGGACGGGACGGAAATCCCAGCGATCGCACCACTGGCCGGTCTCGCAGCACGCACAGGGGACATCACCCCCGCGCACGTGGATGAGATCGTGGCGACGATGATCAACATGCCCGCGACCGTGTCCGATAAGGACCGGGCGGGTGCGGAGAAGATCCTCGTCGACCTCGCCCGCCAGGCGACACCCCTCGAAGTCCGCAAAGCCGGCGACCGGCTCCTGAACACCTTCGACCCGGACGGACCCGAGCCGAAGGATCCGCCGGAGAGACCGCAGCGGGAGCTGGCGTTCCAGGAACACCGCGACGGCACTGCCACCCTCAAAGGCAAGCTCGACAACCTGGCCTACGCCCAACTCCGCGCAGCCCTCGACCCACTGGCGAAACCACACTCGACGAAAGAGGAAGGCCGCGACACCCGCAGCCAATGGGAACGCCACGCCGACGCCCTCGTCGACCTGGTCCGCCTCGCGATGACCGTCGACAAGATGCCCACCCATGGTGGTGACCGTGTCCATGTGGCGGTCATCGTGGACTACGAGACACTGAAGTCCGGGATCGGGACGGCGATGCTCGACTATGGCGGTGTGATCACGGCCGCGGAGGCGCGGATGTTGGCGTGTGACTGCAAGGTGATCCCCGCTGTTCTCGGGACCGAGAGCGAGCAGATGGATCTGGGTCGGTCCAAGAGAATCATCACCACCGGGCAACGGCGACGACTCGTCATGCGAGACCGCGGATGCGCGTTTCCCGGTTGTAAAAGCCACGCCAAACACTGCGACGGGCATCATATCGTGTATTGGATCCTCGGCGGGCCAACAAATCTGGACAACTTGACCCTTCTTTGTGAACGCCACCATAGGTTGGTTCATTGTGGTGGTTGGGAAGTGCGGATGGGTGGTGACGGGAGACCCGACTTCATCCCGCCTGCCCATCTTGATCCGCTTCGAAGACCCAGGCGTAACACCATGCACGTGTAACAGAATACCGACTCCATACCAGGGCTCGTGAGTGCCGCGACCGGATCATCCGGCCGCGACACTGGCGAGCCCTGGCTGCATTCCCGGTACAACAGCAACTCGCCGTCGAGTTGCGGTAGTTGATCTCCGCAACGATCGCAACTCGCCGTCGACTTGCGAACGCCGACAGCAGTACTGAATCGGGGGACCCCTGGTCCGAATGATCCGTACCAGGGGGCCCCGATACGAATCGGAGCGGGCGCAGCGAGCCTCGGCAGCCATCGCGTCACGGATGCGGCGCTCGGATCCGCACCGCAGTCCCTCGCAGCCCCTGTCGTTGCTTCAGTAGACGGGAGCGCCAGCGCGACGGTGACCGCGCTTGCCGAATCGCAACGTGGACTCGAAAATCACCCAGGTCACCGAGTCAACGGGTGCTGACGGCTTTCGCTGCGTGGTCTCGAAAATAGTGTGGTCAACCGAATGCGGTCAGGCGATCCAGACGGTCTTGAGGTTGCAGAACTCGCGGATGCCCGCCGCCCCGAGTTCGCGTCCGTAGCCCGAGTTGCGGACCCCGCCGAACGGTAGTTCGGGGTATGAGACCGACATGCCGTTGATGAACACGGCGCCGGCGTCGAGCGCATCGACGATCCGCTGGGCCTGGTCCTCGTCCGTCGTCCACACCGCGGAGCTGAGTCCGAACGGTGTGCCGTTGGCCAGCGTGACGGCCTCCTGCTCGTCGGCCGCCCGGTAGAGGACGGCGACGGGCCCGAACGCTTCCTCTTGGAAGAGCCGCGAATCGGGGCCGACGTTGTCGAGCAGGGTGGGTGGGTAGTACCAGCCAGCGCTGCCCGTGGGCGTCGCGGCCGTGGCGAGTACCCGCGCGCCGTGGGCGATGGCGTCCTCGACCTGGGCGGCAAGTTCGTCGCGGCCGTCGAGTGTTGCGATAGGACCGATATCGGTGGTCTCCTCGAGCGGGTCGCCGACCGAGAGCGCGGCGATCTTCGCGGCGAACAGCGCGGCGAACTCGTCGTATACGTCGGTGTGGACGATGAAGCGTTTCCCTGCGATGCAGGACTGGCCGTTGTTGTTCATCCTGGCCGCGACGGCCGTGGTCGCGGCCTGTTCGACGTCGGCGCTGGGCAGGACGAGAAACGGATCCGAGCCGCCGAGCTCCAGCACGGTCTTCTTGATCGCGCGACCGGCGAGCGCACCCACGCTGCGCCCGGCGCCGTCGGATCCGGTCAGGGTGACCGCCGCGGTCCTGGGGTCGGCGATGATCGACCCGACGCTGTCCGAGCCGATCAGCAGCGCGCTGAACGAACCAGGTGGGAAGCCGCCACGGATGAACAACGAATCGAGGTACAGCGCGGACTGTGGCACGTTCGAGGCGTGCTTGAGCACGCCCGCGTTGCCCGCCATGAGCGCGGGGGCGGCGAACCGCATCGCTTGCCAGATCGGATAGTTCCACGGCATGACTGCCAGCACGACGCCGAGTGGCTGGTATTTCGTAAGTGCCCGGCGGGCGCCGACCTGCTCCGGTGCGGGCAACGGCTGTTCGGCGAGAAACTCTTCGGCGTGGTCGGCGTAGTAGCGCATGGTGCGCGCGCTCTTGGTGACCTCGGCGCGAGCCTGCCGGATCGGCTTGCCCATCTCGACGACGATGGCGTGGGCGACTTCTTCGCAGTCGGCTTCCAGCAGGTCGGCCGCTTGCCTCAGCCACGACGCACGGGTGCGAAAGTCCGTGGCACGAAGCAGGCGTACCGCGTCGTGTGCCGCCTGGACACATGCTTCGATCGCCGCCGGACCTTGCGTGGCGAACTGCGTGACCACCTCTCCGGTGGCCGGGTTCGTCACGGCGATCGAGCGCTTGACCGGGGCTTCGGCGGCTGTCGTCATCTGCGGCCTTTCTGCTGGGAATTCAGGGTGAGCGGTGAACGGTGAACAGCTCGGGATGGCGTGCGAGTTGCAGCCGGGTCCGCCGGATGTGCGCCCTGGCGACCAGTTCCGCTTGGTCCGTATCGCCTTCGCGCAACGCGCGGACCAGCATGCGGTGTTCGTCGTGGACGATGGTGTCGCCCTGGTCCAGGAAGACCCGGGTGAACATCAGGCGGTAGTGGTGCGTCATGTTCCACATCCGCTGCACGATCTCGTCGAGGACGACGGTCTTCGCGCCGGAGTACGAGAGGTCGTGGAATTCGCGGTCCAGTCGCAGGAACTCGTCGGCACTGCTCGTGTTCGCCATCTGCTCGGCGAGCGCGTCCATCCGGTCGCAGACGTCGGGTGCCAGCCCGGGCATGCTCGCGGCCAGCAGCAGCGGTTCGACCTGTTCGCGGATCCGGTAGAACTCCTCGCATTCGCCGAGGTCGAACTGGGACACCCAGGCACCGGAGTTCGCGACGAGCTTTACCAGGCCGTCGGCTTCCAGGATGCTGAGCGCGCTTCGGACCGGGATGCGGCTGACGCCGTATTTCGCGGCGATTTCCTCCTGCCGGATCCGGCTGCCGGGTGCCAGCTCACCCGAGAGGATGGCGTCGCGTACCCCGTCGGCGATGCGGCGGCTGTTGTTGCCGACGCCGGTTTTCTCGCTGCTGGGTGACACTGGGGCGCCGGGTTCATGCTCGTCGGTCATGATGGACATCATGCCTAACGCGCCGGATGCGCGGGATGCCACAGGGTCAGTGTCGCGTCCGTTTCGTAGGCTTTGCCGCGCGGGAAGCTCACCAGTTCGAACTGCATTCCCCACGGGGCGAGGAAATAGACCCAGCGCTGCCCGGCGCTGGCGTTCTTGCTCTCGACGGGTTTGCCGAGGACCTGGACACCGCGCGTGCGCAGATAGGCGACCGCGGTATCGAGATCGTCGACGTAGAACGCGATGTGGTGGCCCCCGATATCGCTGTTGCGCGGCTGCGGCCGCTGCTCGTCGGCGGGCTCCCACCCGAAAACCTCGAAGTTGGGGCCGAATCCGCAGCGGTAGAAGCGCAGTTTGCGCATGACCGACCGGGGATGCACGTTGAGCTGCTCGTGCATCCAGTCGTCCTCGTACACGAACGGGCCGAGCTCGTACACGCGCTCACAGCCGAGCACTCCGACCAGGAAGTCATCCGCTTCGTCAAGATCGGGCACGGTGAAACCGACGTGTTCCGCGCCGCGCAGGCCTGGCACTGGCATCCATCCTCCTTGTAGCTCGATTGGATACAGTACCGCCCCAAATGCCGATGTCAACACGGGAAGAGCGGCGATCGGGCTTGCGATTGGATACGATGTCTGGGTATCTTGGTGAAGTTCGGCGCGGCGCGACGCGTCTTCCGGGGATCGAAAGCGGCGAGGAAAGCTGATGCCACGACAACGACGTTTGGAACCGATCCGGCCCTGGGTGCAGCTCAGTACGACCAGGGCGGACTGGCAGGACGCCGACCCGGCCCTGCTGGGCGCGATGCTCGGGCAACTGCAGCTGATCCGCGCGTTCGAGGAGACCGTGCTCGAACTGGCGTCCGAGGGGTTGGTGCACGGGCCGGCGCATTCGAGTATCGGGCAGGAAGGCGGGGCCGTCGGCTCGGCCATCGGGCTGCGCACCGCGGACGCGATGAACGGCTCCCACCGGAGCCACCACCAGTTCCTGGCCAAGGCCATCACCCACCTCACCGGTGGAAAACTCGACCTGAGCGCGCTCGTCGACGACGACGTCCTCGCGTTGCTCCGCCGTACGTTGGACGAGATTCTGGGGCTATCACAGGGATTCAGTCGGGGGCGCGGCGGTTCCATCCATCTGCAGTGGCTCGAAGCGGGTGCGCTCGGCAGCAACGCGATCGTCGGTGGCGGGGTTCCGCTGGCCGCTGGGAACGCGTGGGCGCAGCGGCGCGCCGGCACTGACGACGTGACCGTCGCCTACTTCGGCGACGGCGCCGTGAACATCGGCTCCGTGCTCGAGACGATGAACCTCGCCGCCGCCTGGGATCTGCCGCTGTGTTTCTTCATCGAGAACAACCTCTACGCGGTCTCGACAAAGGTCGCCGAGGTGACGCGCGAGGACAGGCTGTCCGGGCGCGGGCTCGGTTTCGGCCTTCCCTCGTGGAAGGTCGACGGGATGGATCCGCTTGCCGTGCATCTGGCGATGGCGCAGGCCGAAGAGGTCATGCGCGCCGGTGACGGCCCGACCGTCGTCGAGGTGGAGGTCTACCGCTACTACCACCAGAACGGGGCGTACCCCGGCAGTGCCTTCGGCTATCGCACGAAGGAGGAGGAAGCCGCTTGGCGCGAGCGCGACCCCATCATCAAGGTGGCGGGCGAAATGCGGCGGCTGGACCTGCTCGACGAGCCGGCCGCGGACGGCGTACGCGACCAGGCGCGCGAGGCGATGCGCCGGGTCACCGGTGAGCTGCTCGAGCCTGATCCGGCCGCGGACGGCAAACGGCGGATCCGGCCCGAGCTGTGGCCGGACCCCGCGACCGTCGACGACGGGCTTCGCGGCGACGCCGGCGAGCTCGACAGCGCCCGCGTCCTCGATCCGGCCGGGTACCGCGGCCCCACCACGTCGGCCCGGTTCGTCGACGTCGCGTCGAACGTGCTCGGCCGCCGGATGGAGACCGACCCGCGGGTGGTCGTCCTCGGCGAAGACGTCCACCGGCTCGGTGGCGGGACCAATGGTGTCACCAAGCACGCCCTGCAGGTCGCGGCGGATCGGGTGCTGGGCACCCCGATCAGCGAGAACGCGTTCGCCGGCCTGGGCGGCGGGATGGCGCTGGACGGCCGGTTTCGCCCGGTGGTCGAGTTCATGTACCCGGACTTCCTCTGGGTCGCCGCGGACCAGCTGTTCAACCAGATCGGCAAGGCGCGGCACATGTTCGGCGGGCACAACACCGTTCCGTTCGTGCTGCGGACCAAGGTCGCGATGGGCACCGGCTACGGTTCGCAGCACCTGATGGATCCGGCCGGGATCTTCGTCACCAGCCCGGGCTGGCGCATCGTCGCCCCCTCGACGGCGTCCGACTACATCGGACTGTTCAACGCCGCGATGGCACTGGAGGACCCGGTTCTGGTCATCGAGCACGTGGATCTCTACCCGGAGCGGCAGGAAGTTCCGCTGGACGACCTCGACTACGTGCTGCCACCGGGAACAGCCGCGGTGCGCCGCGCCGGATCCGAGCTCACGGTCATCAGCTACCTGTCGATGGTCGGCAAGTGCGCGGCGGCGATCGATCGGTCCGAAGTGGACGGCGAGCTGATCGACCTGCGCTGGCTCGACCGCGCCTCGCTCGACTGGGACACGATCGGCATCAGCATCCGCAAGACCAACGCGGTGCTCATCGTCGAGCAGGGCGCACGCGGTACGTCCTACGGCGGCTGGCTCGCGGACGAGATCCAACGCCGCTACTTCGACTGGCTCGACATGCCGGTCCGTCGTGTCACCGGCACCGACGCGAGCCCGAGCATCTCCCGCGTCCTCGAGGCGGCGGCTATCGCCGGGGTCGACGACATCGCCACCGCGCTGCGCGCCTGCAAGGCCGAACTGGGCGGGGGTGCCTGATGCCCGCTGTCATCCGCATGCCGGAACTGCTCGCCGGTGCCGCCGAGGCGGTCCTGCTCTCCTGGTACGTCTCACCCGGCGAGGAAGTCTCCCCGGGGCAGGTCGTGGCGGAGATCGAAACCGACAAGGCAACCGTCGAGCTCGCGGCCGATCACGGTGGTGTCGCCGCGGGGCTGCTGGTGGAAGGCGGCGCGTCGGTCGCGGTCGGCACTCCCATCCTCGTCCTGGCCGGGAGCGGCGAATCGGCGGACGAGGCGATGGCCGGTTTCGCGGCACCGGCGACGCCGTCGGTCGCATCGGACAACGGCTCGGCCGGTGACCCGGCTGAGCGAGCCGCGGCACAGCCGGCCGCGGCGGTGGCGTTGTCGGCGTTGTCGGAGCGGCGATTCGCCACCCCGCTGGTTCGAAAGCTCGCGCGTGAACGCGGTATCGACCTCGCCGTGGTTACGGGTACTGGGCCTGCCGGGCGCGTCGTGCGCCGGGACCTGGAACACCACCGCCCGGAAGAGAACGAGACTGTCGCTACCGCTGCGCGGCCGGCATCGCCGTCGTCCGGCGCCACCGAGCCGGGGGAGCAGGGCTACGTCGAGATCCCGCACACCCCAATGCGCCGTGCCATCGCGCGGCGGCTCACCGAGAGCAAGAGCACGGTCCCGCACTTCTACCTCGAGGCCGACTGCCGCGTCGACGCACTCCTGGAGCTGCGGCGGGCGATCAAGGCCGACGAGTCGATACCGGTCACGCCCTCGCTCAACGACTTCGTCCTCAAGGCGGTGGCAGCGGCGTTCACCGAAGTCCCCGACGCGAACGTGGTCTGGACTGCCGACGCGGTGCGCAGGTACGACTCGGTCTCCATCGCGGTGGCGGTGGCTGTCGACAATGGACTGGTCACGCCGGTCGTTCGGAACGTGGACCGGCGTTCGCTCGGCGATGTCAGCCGCACGACCGCGAGCCTTGCGGTACGCGCCCGCGAGGGAAAGCTCAAACAAGCCGATCTCGAAGGTGGTTCGTTCGCCGTGTCGAACCTGGGCATGTACGGGATCGAGCGATTTGCCGCCATCATCTCGCCGCCGCATTCGGGCATCCTCGCCGTCGGTGCCGCCACTCGACGCCCTGTCGTGGACGAGCACGGTGCGCTCGGTGTCGCGACGATGATGACTGTCACGCTCTCCGGCGATCACCGCGCGCTCGACGGCGTCCTGGGCGCCCAGTGGTTGACGGCGTTCCGGAAAACTCTCGAGAACCCGATGAAGATCCTGGTGTAGCCGCCCTCGCTTCGCGCGTGGACCGTCTACAAGGGACATCTGCTGGCGTCAGGCGAAGATGCGTACCCAGTCGACGTGGACGGTGACGTTGTCGGGGGTGGACGCGTCCGGCGCCGGAATCCAGCCGGGCGCGCCATATGGGCCGGGCTCCTGCTGCACGACCAGGTGCATCGGCGTGTTCGGGATGCCGGGGTGGTTGGCGCTGAAACGCGTGTCGTACACGGTCTGGCCGTCGATGGAGTACTTGACGTAGCCGGGTTGCCAGTCGACCGCGTACACGTGCCACTGGGTGTAGTCGCCGGTGAGCTTGCCGCTGTCGTGCTGGCCGCCGGGCGGGGAGCCCCAGTGGATCGATGACAGCGCGGTGTTCTTCTGCGGGCGGGCGCTTTCGACGAGGTCGAGCTCGCCGTCCTGCGGCCAGCGGTTCGACTGCGGCCACAGGAGCATCGCGACGCCGTACCCCTTTCCGGGGTCGAACTTCGCCCGGACCATCCACAGCCCGTAGGTCCGGTCGCCGTCGCCGCGGCACCAGCACAGCGCGCCCGAGGTGTTGGCTTTGCCGCTGGGATCCTTACCGTGCCCGTTGATCCGCAGCTCTCCGTCGCCGACACTGATCTCGTCGGGTTTCCAGTGCGAGATGCGGTTCGACGACTTCGAGTCGTAGGGCGACCACTTGGTCGTGTCCAGCGCCGCGCCGTTGAACTCCTCCGACGCGACCAGCGGCCGTCCCTGCGCGATGCCCTCCACGACGTCCGAGCCCTGCGCCGAGACGACGCCGACCTGGAATCCGAGCAGCAGGCAGATCCCCACCGCCACCACGGCCTTTGTGCGCGTCTTCCACTTGGTCATGAGCACCCGTTCGTTCTCGTCGCGAAATCGGTCTTGTCTACAGCTGGGCCGCTACTCTCGCCACGAGCGTCGCCACCAGCACGATGACTGCCGCGCCCGTCGCGAGGTCGAAGCGCCGCAGCACCGGCCGCTCGGCGGTGCCCAGCTCGGCGACCGTCGTGCGGGCGAGCACCAACACCAGCAGCAGCCCGAACACTGCGGCCGCGGCCCAGTCCAGTTCGTGGATCATCGGACGCGCGCCCGCACACTCGGGCGGACCAGCCGGGCGGGCACACCGGCGTAGACGCCGGGTTCCGTGCAGTCGGCGGTCACCACCGCGCCCGCCGCTACGACGACGTCGTCGGCGATCGTGACGCCCGGCAGGATCGTCACCCTCGCCCCGGTCCAGACCCGGTCACCGATCCGCACCGGCCGCCCGACCGGGCTGCGTGAAATGCCGGTCGCGGTGGTTTCGTGGTGCGAGGTGACCACCATCGCCTGCATGCCGAGCTGGCAGTCGCGGCCGATCGACACTTCGCCGACCATCTCGAAGAAGCAGCCGGTGTTCACGAACGTTCCGGCGCCCACCGTGAGGTTCCGTGGCCGGCCCGCGATTTCGAGGCCGGGGAAGATGTTCGGCGTGCGGACGTCCATGCCGCAGGCGCGATAGATCAGCCACCGCAGGGGGCGGGGCACGAGGTTGCTGCCGGCGATGACGTTGAGCAGCGTCCGCCTGGTCAGCAGCGCGAACTCGATCCGCAGCTCGCGCACGATCCGTTTGCCCAGATCGCTCATCGGAGGCTCCCCGCGACTTCGGCGCCGGAGCGGATCCGCGCCAGCTCCCCGCGCAACCGGGCGCGGAGCACGTCCACCTCGCCCAGCAGCCGCACCGACTCGGCCGGACGTCGCCCGGCCAGCTCGTCGACGTGCTCGCGCAGGATGCCCGCCGTGACGTGGTCGGTGCGGACGGACCGCTCCGCCGTCCCGACGGAGGCGAGGAAGTCGGCGCACTTCGGTTGGTACTCCAGCCCGACCATCGGTACCGCGGCGGCGGCGGCCAGCACCAGCGCGTGCAGCCGTTCGGCCACGAGCACGGTGCAGTCGCCGACCGCGGCGAAGTAGTCGGGCACGGTGTAGGCGGGGCGGATCTCGGCCCGCTCGTCGGCCACGTCAGCGCGGCGAAGCGCCTCCTCCGCGAACCACTGGTCCTTCGGGTTGATCACCAGGAACCGGACGGACCAGCCGTCGGCCACGACACCGCGAGCCAGCTCGGCGACGGCGTCGATCACCCGCTCGTGGTCGTGGCCCCACAGGTCGTCGCCGAAGCCCAAGTTGACGCCGAGGAGCTTCTCCCGGGGTGTTGTCGCCTCGGCCGGCTCGTGCAGCAGCGCCGGATCGCCCACCACTTCCGCGTGGACGCCCACGGAGTCCAGAAGGGCAGCCGAACGCGGGCCGCGCACGGTGACCCGGTCGAACCGGCCACACAGCCCGGGCCAGCGCGCCAGTTCGCCTCCGGCGGAGAAGGAGTTCTTACCCTGAAACGCGGGATCCTCGACCCCGATGCCGATCAGGTGCCACGGGCTGCGCCGGGCCAGCAGCACGCCGGTGGCTTCCAGCAGCAGCCGCCAGTTCCGCCGTCCGACGACCGTGCCGCCGCCGACGAGCACCGCCCGGTCGCCGGCACCGCGGAAGCCGCCCCCGAGGACTCGCCGGGCGAACTGCTTCGGGTCGTGCGGAACGTGCCACGGCTCGACGGCGGGCAGCCGCGGGAGCAGCGCGTCGGCGATGGCGTCGTCACCGAGGTTTCCGTGGCCGGTCCAGCCGACGTAGACCAGGCGGGCGCGCGAATCGTTCATCGTGAACCTCCGGGTTGATGGACGAGCAGGACCGAGTCGCCGGCTCGCAGCTGCTCGCGGTACGCGCCGGACGAGACGAGCTCGGCACGCACGGATTCGGTCCACCCGGCGGGCAGTCCGAGCAGGGTCACGCCGTAGTCGTCCTGAGCCCGGGTGATCACCACGAAATCAGGGCCGACCCGGCTGATGCAGGGGCCGGCCGCCGGGCCGGGAATGCAGGTCCGCTCGAGCGAACCTTGTTTGACTTCACCGACTTCAGCCCAGTTCAGCGGCGCATACGCGGTCAGCGAGGCGATCCGCTGGCCGGGCCGGGCAATCCGGTAGGCCTCGGCGACGACCGTTTCGTCGGACTTCCGGAAGGCGACGTAACCGTCGTTGCCGCCGCGCGCACCGACCAGGAGCACGGCTGCCGCGGCGAGGACAGCAACCACCGCGACTGGGATGACACGGCGGCCGCGCGTCGAACGCAGCCACCGGTCGAGAGCGGCGCCGGCGAGCGTGCACAGCAGTGGAAGCGAGTACAGGTACGACCGCAGCAGCATCTCCCCGCCGTAGGACTGCAGGGCGACGAGTCCGGCGGGCACCACCGCCACCACGGCGAGCACGACCGGGCGGCGGCCCTGCGGCGTCCGTAGGCCCCACCAACCGGCGGTGGCGAGCACACCGACGAGCGCGGTCAGCCCGAACCGGAATCCGAGCACCGTCAGCCGTCCCGGGTCGCCCGCCACACGCTCCTGCACGTTCTGCTGCACGGAGCCGGACAGGTCGCCGATCCCACCGGTCAGTACCTGCAGGTGGCCGACCCAGTAGTCGCTGGCGCCGACCACCAGCCAGGTCAGTGGCGCGAGGATCGCGACGGCGAGCAGCCACGGCACCTTCAACCGCCGCGTCACGGTCAGCACCGCGAGGATCGCGGCGAACGCGAACGGCGTCACCTGGTGCGCCGGTGCGAGGGCGAGGATCAGCACCACGAGCCCGAACGACGCGGCGACGCGGCGTTTCGGGTCCGCGTCGCCGCACAGCCAGCGGAACGTCACGGCCAGCGCGCCCAGGTACAGCAGGAAAACGAGGCCTTGCGGAGAGAAGTAATCCTGCTCGACCCAGTTGACGCAGAGGAACGTCCACACGGCCAGCCACGGCGCGCGGCCGCGGCCCAGCACCGCCGTGGCGACGGCGTGCACCCCGACAGCCGCGAGCCCGGTCAGCACCGGCGGCGCCCAGGCGAGCAGCGCGGTGGTGCTGCCGATCCCGGAGAGCTTGGTCAGCCACGCTGCCACGCCGAAGAAGGCAGGCCAGGAGAATCGCGCGTCGAAGTTGTGCAGCACCGTGCCGTGCTGGCCGATGTACTCGGTCCATCCGGCGTGCAGCCAGGCGACCGGAAGCCGCGCGACGGGCTCGGTCAGCGAGGGCAGGCCGTACGTGCCCAGCACGGCAAGCACGATGGCGGTGAACAGCAGCCAGGTGCGCGGCTGCGGCGACCGCACCTCCACTACGAACGCGACGGTCAGCACCACCAGCGCCACCAGGACCGCGGGTGGCAAGGCCCCGATGAGCCCGAACGACCCGAGCGCACTGGGGTCGATCGGCTTCAGGAACAGCACGTCCAGTACCACGGCCACCACGCACAGCGCCGGGGTCAGCCAGCCACGATGGCTCGTCACGGGCTCGCCCGTGGGCACTTCGGCGGACTTGGACATCACCAGGCTCATCGGCTCACCCCGCGGAAACGCCGGATGAGCGAGGGCAGCACGGTCGCGCCGACGAGGACCTGCGCCAGCAGGAAGCCGAACGCCGGGCCGGGGAGGTGCAGTTCCGCCGGCGTCACCAGGACGCCCGCCACGACCAGTGCGGTGCAGGAGAGCTGGACCCGTGCCGCGCGGATCCCGTCGCCGTCCATCAGCCGGACCGCCACGCCCAGCGCGACGACCGTCCTGGCCGCGACGCCGGCGAGGAGAATACGCAAAGCCGCTGTCCCTTCGGTTTCGTAGCCCGAGCCGAACAGCCCGAGCAGCAGCGGGGCGGCCACGATGCCGGCCACCGCACCCGTTCCCACGAGCAGGGCGAGGCGTTTGCCGACCGCTCGCAGGATCGCGGGCCGTGCCCCCGGGTCGCCCGAGCCACGCAGGACCATCGAGTTCACGAACCCGTTGATCGCGTAGTCGGTCGCGGTGAGTCCGTTCCACACCACGAAGAACACCGCGCCGCTGGCGGCGCCGAAGCGAGCGGTGACCACGAGCGGGACGACGTTGTAGAGCACCGTGGTCCCCAGCGAAGCCAGGTAGGTCGGCCCCAGGAACGACACGACCGTGCGCCGATCGGGCAGGGTCTCCGGGCTGGGCTCAGCCTGCTTCCGGCGGGTCAGGACGGCGATGAGTGAGCCGGCCATCGCCGCGCAGACGACGGTCGGGGCCACCCAGGAGGTCAGCACGCCCAACGCGCCCAGCGCAGCCCCGAGTATCGGCAGCACCGCGACCCGGGCGAGGCCGAACGCGCCGTTGAACAGCGGTACCAACCAGACCCGCCCAAGCCCGGCGAGTACGTAGTCCTGGAGCTGGAACAGTGCCCAGCACACGCTCGCCACCACGAAAAGGAGCGCCAGCGCCCCGGGTGCGGCCTGTTTGCCCACCGGCAGCAGCACGAACACGAGCCCGCCCACCGCGGCGGTCAGCCCCACGAGCAGGTAACCGCGGCCGACCAGCCAGCCGGTTCGCCCGCCCGCGCCGGGGAGCCAGCGCAGCATCCCGAGGCCCACGTTGAGCTGCGCGATGCCCGCGATGAGCACGAACCCGGAGACGAAGTTGGCGGCGTGGCCGACGGTGGCCTGCGGGAGGGTGCCCGCGGCCACCACCCAGCACACCAACCCGGCCACGCCGGTGATCGCCGCGCTGAGCGACAGGGCCGTCCCCGCGCTGAGCGCCCGGCGGTCACCGCCGGTCGCCGGGCGCTCGGTCGTCGAACTGCTCATGCCGGTGCTCCCGTCGCGCGCCGCGGGGTCACCAGGTGGACGACGAGCAGCACCGCGCACGCGCCGAGGGCACACACCGACGCGAGTGCCGGCCGCCACGCGGTCAGGAGCATCAGCTGCGCGCCGAGAAGGTCGATCGCGACACTGGCGGCGATGACCAGCGCCCAGGTGAGCGACGACGTCCCCGGCCGGAAGAAGGCCACCACGGACCAGCCGGGAGCGAAGAAGAGGAACAGCAGCGTGACCACGACGCGCGGTGGTCCCTGCAGGTCGAGCAAGGCAAGCGCCGCGGTCACCACCGTCACGGCCAGCAGGACGGCGGTGACGGTGGTGGAGATCCGGGCCGTCACCTGATTCGCTCCCGCAGCAGCGCGAGGGGGCCGGAGAGGGTGCCGCGTACCTGCTCGAAGACCAGCCGGCGGGGGAAGCCCGGGGATGCCTCGTCGTCGTTGCCGGCCGGACGGCGGCCGAGCAGTACCGGGAGCCCTCGCGGCAGCGCGGCCGCCAGCTCGCGGAGGCCACCGCGCCGCCCGGCGTGCACCAGGTACATCGCGGCCAGGCCGGTGCCGTAGCCGCGCAGCTGGCGCAGGAGCTGTGCCTCCGTCGCCCGGTGTTCGTGCCGCACCAGGGCGTGCGGGGTGTAGACGATCCGCCCGCCCGACCGCACGAGCCGCAGGTACAGGTCGAGGTCCTCGCCGGAGTGTGTGCGCCGCCCCGGGCCGAGCCGTTCGTCGAACCCGCCCAGCGCCAGGAACGCGTCGCGGTGCCACGCCATGTTGTTCCCCGAGCCGAAGCGGCCGGGGGAGAGCAGGTTCCGCGCGTCCTCGGTGAAGACCTGCCGCCGGTAGCCCTTGCCGAAACCGCCGAACGCCTCGAACCACACCTGCGCCGGAGTGTCCAGGCACAGCGGCGCGACGAGGCCGGTCACGCAGGAGGTGCCCGGCTGGGCGAGTTCGGCGACCAGCTCGGCCGGCCAGCCCGCGTCGACGACCGTGTCATCGTCGGTGAAGGCGAGCACGTCGCCGGTCGCCTCGTGAGCGCCGAGGTTGCGGGCCCGGCTGGCGCCGGGCACCGGTTCGTGCAGGCAGCGCACGCGGTCGTCGGACGCGGCCAGCGCGAGGAGTTCTTCCCTCGGCCCGTTGGGAATGTTGTCCACGACAAGCACTTCGAGATCGGGATAGCCGGTGGCCAGCACGCTTGCCACGCACCGGCGTACGTCCGAGGGCTTGCCCGCGGTGGCGACCACGACGCTCACGCGTGGCTGCACCGAAGGCCGAGGCGGCCGGTCCCGCGCCTGTGCCGGCAGCAACCCGGCGAGTTCGCCGACCTTCTCGCCGCGGCGAGCCCCGCCGAGCACGACGCCGCCGGACCGGACGAGCACCTCCGCGTCGCCGTCCCAGGTCGCCTCGCCGTTCGCGATGTCTATTGTGTACGCCGGAACCGGGTCGGCCGCCGGATCCGGCTTGCGGGCCAGGCCGCGCAGGTACCCGGCGCCGGCCGCCGCGGCCGACACGAACACGCCGCCGGCGCCCGCGGGATTGCCCGCGCGTAGTTCGCGCAGCACCGCCTTCGGCAGCACTGAACGCAGGTACGACCGCTCCGTCGAAAGCGCGTCCTGGGCGCCGACGAGTCGGGAGACGGCCGCTTTGGACAGTCCCTCGGCCCAGCTGCGCTGCCGGACGTAGCGCCGTCGAGTGCGGTCCTCCGACACGCGGTGGCGGACGGTCGCGGCCGGCTGGAGGAGCACCTTGGCGCCCGGAACCCGTTGCCGCAGCCGGATGCAGAGTTCGGTCTCCTCGCAGCCCAGCGGCAGCGTCGCGGTCCGGCCGACGCTCTCGGCGAACCCGCCGAGGCGCTCGAGGTGGTCACGACGGAAGGACATCGCGCAGCCCATGATATTCCGGACTTCGGCGAGTTCGACGGGCTGGCCGGTGTAGGCGCACCCGACGATCCAGTGCAGCTCCGCCGGCAGCCACGGCGGCGCCGAACCGTCCGGCCACGCCGGGACCGCCCGGCCGCCGACCGCGCCGACGTCCGGATCGTCATACGGGGCAAGCAGTTCCGCGAGCCACCACGGGTCGGCCGCCGCGTCGTCGTCGAGGAACGCGACGATGTCCCCTTTTGCTGCAAGGAAACCCGTGTTTCGGGCGCCCGAGAGGCCGACCGTGCGGTCGTTGCCGATCACCCGGACGGAGTCTCTCGTCAACGCTTCGGTGGCCCGTTGCAGCAGTGCGGGGTTGTGGTCGACCACGAGGATCAGCTCGCCTGGGACCACTGTCTGCGCGGCCACCGACGCGACCGAGGCAACGAGGTCGTTCCACCGATCTTCGGTGTAGCAGCAGATCACCACCGAAACCTCGGTCATGACTCCACCACAGGGTCCGCAGTGGACAGTGCACGCTCGTGCTGCCGTCGCCCGATGCGCCACGAACGGCTGTATTCCCACAGAATGACACGCAGCACGCGCATCCCGTCGCGGAAGGTGTCGAGGTTGCTCGTGCCGAACATGCGGTCCCGTTCGAAGCTGGGGACTTCGCTGATCTTCAGCCCGGCCAACGCGATGCGGCAGTTGATCAGCGTCTCGACCTCGAACCCGTCACCCCACTGCCGGCCCGAATCGGTACCCAGCTCGGTCGGCGGCAGTCCCAGCGCCGGGATGATGTCGGACCAGAACGCGTTGTAGCCGTAGCAGAGATCGGTGAACCTGGTGCGCAGCAGCAGGTTCGTGAACCCGTTCAGCGCCGCGTTGCCGGTCTTGCGGAGCAGGGTGATGTCATCACTGCCGCCGCCGGAGGTGAACCGGCTGCCCTTCGCGAAGTCCGCGCCGGCGACGAGGGTCTTGGCGAAGAGCGGGATCTCCTCGGGTGCCGCGGAACCGTCGGCGTCGAACATGACGACGACGTCGCCGGTCACTCTTGCGAACCCGCACGCGAGCGCGTTTCCCTTGCCACCGCGGGTTTGCGTGACGACCTCGATGTCCGGAAGGCACCGTTTCGCGACTTCGACCGAATCGTCCACCGAGTTGCCGTCCACCAGGATCACCTGGTGGACCTCCGGCAGGCTCGGCAGCACCACCTCGAGGTTCCTCGCCTCGTTGAGCACGGGTATGACCAGGGAAATGCGGGGATCGGGGCTGCGCATGGCCACCTTTCACAGGTGTCGGAACCGCGTCGCCGGTTCACGACGGCGGTACTGGCAACGGCGGTACTGGCAAAGGAATGGTCGAAACGGGCGGCGGTGCTGGTCGAAACCTCCGGCGAACACGACAAAACGCCTGGTGTGTACGGGTATGACCGGCTGTCAGGCGAACGCGTCGCCGGAGGAGTTCTGGGCCCGATCGGCTACACTGGCGGCCGGACCGAAGGAGCGCAGCAGCGCGGTAAGGGGCGGGCACGGCGAATGACCGACGAGCACATCTGCGTGTGTGGACACAGCGAAGCGGCTCATCGCCATTTCCGGTCCGGCAGCGACTGCGGCAGCTGCGGTGCTGAACGATGCTCCCGGTTCAGGCCGGACAAGCACGCGAAATCCGGAAGCCGGGAGGATTCACTCCCGGAGCCGGAGCGCGGCCTGCGGTGAACCGGTCAGGCGCGGTGCGGTCTTCGCGCGCTTCTGTCGGCTGCGCTGGTTCCCTGGGGGCTACGCGTGGCCGGGGGGACAAGGTCTATGTGAAACATAAACAATCCGAACCGTCGTCGGGTGATCTGTTGTCAACTCTGTGTGAGGCCGAGAATCACAGGAAACCCGGACGTTTGTCAATGATTAACCTTCGCCTTACCGACGATGGTCTGGACCTGTCGACGAAGGTCTTGTCAGGACTGACGTAGATCATCCATACTTTGTTGTTGCCCGCAACGAATCAGCTGAACCTACTGGTCAGTCGCCGGATCGACCGTCCCGTCGGGCGGGATCCAGAGCGTGTCGGGTGCCGTCGCCGGCCCCTGGACGAGTGCTCCGATGGTTCCCGTCCCTCTCTCCTGTCGCGTGCAGCCTTAACCAGCGTTTGATGGTGCCGTAACGCGGTTGTTCCCGATTCGCCCCGACGCACGACGCGCTCTTCCGTCGTTTGCGTGTCCCGCCGCCAATCGCAACTCGACGGCGAGTTGCGATCGTTGCGGCCGCTCAGCACCGCAACTCGACGGCGAGTTGCGGTGGCAACGACCGGCACGTACGACCGAAAGGCCAGGAAAGAGCCTGAGCGCCGCGCTGCGGCAGGGTGACTTCGAGGTTACGGTGTCTCTGGCCGCGTGGACTCGGCTGATTGCAAACTGGAACACGTTCTAATACGCTCGGCCGGGTGAGATACGGGATCGTGCTGTTCACTAGCGACCGGGGGATCGCCCCGGCCGCCGCCGCCCGCGCGGCCGAAGCGGCGGGGTTCGGGTCGTTCTCGGTGCCCGAGCACACGCACATCCCGGTCAAACGCGAGTCGCCCCACCCTCGCACGGGCGATTCGTCGCTGCCGGACGACCGCTACCTGCGCACGCTCGATCCGTGGGTAGCGCTCGCCACGGCGGCATCTGTCACGAGCCGGATCCGCCTGTCCACCGCGGTCGCGCTGCCGGTCGAGAGTGACCCTATTACCCTCGCCAAGACGGTCGCCAGCCTCGACCACCTCTCCGGCGGCCGGGTGACGTTGGGCGCGGGCTTCGGCTGGAACGTCGACGAGCTGACCGACCATGGCATCCCCGGTGCCCGCCGCCGCACGGCTCTGCGCGAATACCTGGAGGCGATGCGTGCGTTGTGGACGGACGAGATCGCCGAGTACGACGGCGAATTCGTCCAGTTCGGCCCCAGCTGGGCGTGGCCGAAGCCGGTGCAGCCGCGGATACCGGTCCTGCTCGGTGCCGGCGGCACGGAGAAGAACTTCCGCTGGATCGCCCGCTCCGCCGACGGCTGGCTGACCACACCGTCCGATGTGGACATCGATGCCCAGGTGGCCCTGCTGCGCGACATCTGGCAGGACGAGGGGCGCACCGGCTCTCCGGAAGTGGCGGTCCTGGCGGGCCGCCCGGATCCGGAGAAGCTCGCCCACCTGGAGTCGATCGGCGTCACGGAAGCGATCTTCGGCCTCCCGGACCGCGACGCCGCCGACGTCGAAGCCTGGATCGCCCGGCTAGCCGGGAAACTCGGTCTCAGCTGAGCCGTTCTCGCGACTTTGGGGCGTGGCCGGTGAAGCAGATCGATGTTTCGTAGAGCGTGATCATGTCGTCGACGAAGGAGTCGATCGTGCTCGGGGCGTCGTCCAGGCGGGCGAGGGAGCCGTAGATCAGGGCGGTGACCAGGGCTTCGGCGGTGACCTCGAGGGGAGCGGCTGGGCGTGCCTGGCCGGCTTCGGTGATGCGGTGCAGGAACGTGGCGAAGCGGGCGATCGGTCGGTCCCGCATGTCGGCGTAGATCGCGGCGATGCGGGGATCGTCGCCGCGCTGGCGGTCGATCAGCCGGAGCAGAGCGCCGTGGGTGCGGGTGGCCTGGCTCGCCGCGCGGATCGTGTCGTGCAGAAAGGCCTGCGGCGAATCGGGGCGGCCGGGAACCTCCTGCACGGCGAAGAACGCGTCGCGCACCCGAGCGGCCAATGCGGCGAAGATCTCCTCTTCGGACGCGAAGTAGAAGTAGAAGGTGGCGCGGGAGACGTCGGCTTGGGCGGTGATCTCGGCGACCGTCGTGCGGTCGTAGCCCGAGCCGGACGAACACGGTCTCCGCGGCGTCGAGCAGTTCGTGGTGGCGGGGGTGCGCGGACCGCTCGCGAGCGACGCGGGCGGACCACGGCTTTTCGGAAGCGTATGTTCCGGCGCCGATTTGGCGTGACATAAGGGATCTTGTCGCGCCAGTTCGTTTGTTTCCGAGCAGCGCGGCTGTGCGGTGAACTCCTCGCCGCGCACCCGTTGCTTCGAATACGGGCTAATCTGCTTGCCCAGGAGGCCGAACGAGATGCTGCGAGTCTCGCTCCTGGGCGAGCAGGCCATCACCGACGACGCGACCGGCACAGTTCTGACCCGGTCGCCGCGCTCGGTCGCGCTCGTCGGGTTGCTGGTCACCCATGCCGGTGTGCCTCAGCCGCGCCAGCGCATCGCCGGGCTGTTCTGGCCGGACTCGACCGATGCCCAGGCCTTGACCAACCTGCGCCGCGAGCTGCACAACCTCCGCCACGCCATCGGGAAAGAGCCCGCCCTGGTCGTGACCTCGAAGGACCTGTGCTGGCAAGACACCGCCACGAGCCTCGTCGACGTCCGGGTCTTCGACCTCGAACGCGAGGCGGCACTACGAACCGGCGCTGACGATGGCGAAGCGGTCGTCCACGCCACCGCGGCGCTGGCCCACTACCGGGGCGAACTCCTGCCGGCGCTGCACGACGACTGGGTGCTCGAAGCGCGGTCCGAGCTCGAGACCCATCTCGTCGAGCTGTGCGACCTGATCTGCGAGGCGCGCGGGGGAGACCTCGCGCCGGCCGTGGCGGCCGCCCGTCGTCGGATCCAGCTTCGCCCGTTGGAGGAGTCCGGCTACCGCACTCTGATGGAGCTGCAGGCCGACCTCGGCGACCGTGCCGGGGCGGTCGGCACCTATCACCGGTGTGCGTCCACTCTGGAGCGCGAACTCGGCGTCGTACCGGATCGGCGGACCCGGGAGGTCCTGCAGCACCTGCTGGCGCACCCACCGTCCGGCTGGCCGGTCGACCCCGGCCGGTCCGGGCTCGCTGCCGCCGAGCTCGTCGGCCGCTCGCGGGAGCTCGGCATCCTGCGGAACCGCTGGCTGACGGCTGCCGCGGGCCAGGCGGGTCTTGTGGTTGTCAGAGGCGGCGCCGGCGTCGGGAAGACCCGGCTGGTCACTGAGATCGCCGCGTTGGCGCGGCGGCAGGGCGCGGTGGTGGCGGGCACCCAGTGCTTCGGCACCTCGGGCAGGCTGGCGCTCGCGCCGGTCGCGGACTGGTTGCGCAACCCGGCGGTCCAAGCGGCGTCCGCGGGGCTCGACCCGGTATGGCGCGCTGAAGTCGACAGGCTGGTGCCCTCGGGCAAGGACCGGGGCGAACCCGGCGCCCGCCCCCGCGTGATGGTCGACGCGTGGCAGCGGCTTCGCTTCCTCGAAGGCCTCGCCCGCGCACTGACCGGCAGCGGCCGCCCGACGCTGCTCGTCCTGGACAACCTGCATTGGTGCGACCAGGAGACGCTGGCCTTCCTCACCTTCTGCTTTGGGCTGAACCCCGCGGCCCCGCTTCTGGTCGCCGGAACCCTGCGCGACACCTACGAGGAAGAACCCGACGTCGCGGAATGGGTCGTCCGGATGCGGGCCACCGAGTGGGGTTCGGAGCTCGGTTTGAACCCACTGGATGTCGACGGAACCGCTCGCCTGGCCGAGGCGATCTCCGGGCACTGCCTGACCGAGCACGACCGGAACCTGCTGCAGGCCACTACCGGCGGTTTCCCGCTCTACATTGTGGAAGCCATGCGTGCCAACACCTCCCTGCCGGCCGGCGACCCCACGACGGTGCTGCGCGACCGGCTCGAGCAGCCCGGCCCTGCCGCGCGGGAGATCGCCGGTCTCGCCGCCGCGGCGGGCCGCGACTTCACCCTTGACCTGCTCGCCGAGGCGAGCGATCTCGATGCCGGCACGGTGGTGCGCGCCGTCGACGAACTGTGGCGGTGCCGGATCATCCGCGAATTCCGTGACGGCTACGACTTCTCCCACGACCTGCTCCGGGAAACGGCGTACCAGCAGGTCAGCCCGCCCAAACGCTGGTTGCTGCACCGGCGGCTGGCCCAGGGGCTCGAGCTGCTCCACGCCGACGACGCCGACACGGTCTCGGCTCAGCTGGCCGAGCAGTACGCCCGCGGAGGGCGGCCGGACCGGGCGGTGGCGAACTACCGGCGGGCCGCCGAGGTGGCGGCCGGCCGGTTCGCCCACGCCGAGGCGATCCGCCTGCTCAAGAAGGCCCTCGCGATCGTGCGCGCCCAACCGGTGGGGCGGGACTCCGCCCGGCAGGAGCTGGCTGTTCTCGAGGCGATGGCCGGTCCGCTCAACGCCCGGTACGGCTACGCGTCCCCCGAGCTGCAACAGGCGGTGGAGCGCTCGATCGGCCTCGCGGAAATGTTGGGGAACAAGGACTCGACGCTCACCTGGCTGGTGGCGCTCTGGTCGTCGCGCTTCGTCCAGGGCAAGACCGCGCACGCGCACGAGGCGGCCGTGCGCGCGCTGTCCCTCATCGGTCCCGGTTCGACGCCTGACCAGCGCGGGTCGGCGCATTTCGCGATGGCCGGCTCGGCGGTGAGCCTCGGGCGCCCGGCCGAGGCCCTACGCCACTTCGAACTCGCCGGGGAGCTGACCCACGACGCCAGGGCGTGGCCCATCGGCACGCGGCCCGATGTGCACGGCGTCGCTTGGCTCGCGCACGCGCACTGGCTGCTCGGCCATGATGACACCGCGTTGTCGAGCAGCCGCAGCGCCGTCGAGCTGGCCAGGGCGATCGGCCATCCGTACAGCCTCGCCGTGGCACTCGCCTACGCCGGGGTCACCCACCAGATGCGCTGGGATCTGCCTGAACTGCGCGACACGGTGAGCGAGCTGCGCGAACTGTGCGGCCGGTACGACTTCGCCTACTACCGCGAGTGGGTGCTGGTGCTGGACGGCTGGTCCCGCGGGGACGCGGCAGGCATCGACCTGGCGCGGCGGGGGATTGAAAACCTCAAGGCGGAGGGCTCGTTCGCGCGGATGCCGTACTGGCTGTCGCTGCTGGCCGACCTCTCCGCCCGCAACGACCGGCCGGCCGATGCGCGCGCGATACTCGACGCGGCGCTCGTCGCCGCGCGAACGCGGGACGACCTCTGGTGGTTGCCCGAGGTCATGCGGATGCGGGCTGTCTACGACGAGCCGGAAGCCGGGCTCGCGCGGCTGCGTTCCGCGGCTCTGCTGGCCTATACCCAGGAGAGCCTGGCGCTGCGGCAGCGCTGTGAGCACGATCTCGCCGAACTCGGCGTTCGGTTCGTTGCTCCTGAGCGCTGATTCGACGCCGAGCGGCGAACGCTGTGCGAACGGCGCGTTCCTAGGTTCTTCAGTGCCCGCACTTGCCTGCCTGGAGGACCGCAGCATGACCGCCACGACCACACCCTACGAAGAACTCGCCGCAGCCTTGCGCGGTGAATTGATCACCCCGGACGACGCCCAGTACGACCAGGCGCGTGCCGTCTACAACGCCATGATCGACAAACGGCCCGCGGCCATCGCCCGCTGCCGGGACACCGCGGACGTCGCGTCCTGTGTCCGGTTCGCCCGTGGCCGCGGCCTGGAGATCGCGGTGCGCGGCGGCGGGCACAATGCCGGCGGTCTCGGCGTGTGGGACGACGCGCTGGTCATCGACCTTTCCCTGCTCCGCAGCACCACTGTCGACCCCGACAACCACACGGTCCGCGTCGACGCGGGCTGCACCTGGGGTGACGTCGACCACGCGACCGTCGCGTTCGGCATGGCCACGCCGTCGGGCTTCCTCGCGTCCACCGGCGTGGGCGGGCTGACCCTCGGTGGTGGCATCGGCTACCTGTCCCGCAGGTTCGGTCTCACCGTCGACAACCTGCTCGCCGCCGACGTGGTCCTCGCCGACGGCTCGTTCGTCCAGACGAGCGCGACCTCGCACGCCGACCTGTTCTGGGCGCTGCGGGGCGGCGGTGGGAACTTCGGCGTCGTCACGTCGTTCACCTTCCGCTGCCACGAAATCGGCGAGCACGGCGTGATCATCGGCGGGCCGGTGCTGTACGACCTCGGGGACACCGCCGAAGTGATGCGCTGGTACCGCGAGCTGCTGCCGTCGCTGCCGGAAGAGCTGAACGGCTGGATCGGGCTGCTCACCATCCCGCCCGCGTCCCCGTTCCCCGAAGAACTCTGGGGCCGCAAGGCCTGCGGCATCGTCTGGTGTTACACCGGCGCGCACGCCAAGGCGGACGAGGTACTGGCATCGGTCCGGACCTTCGGCTCGCCGCTGCTGGTCGGCCTGCAGGAAATGCCGTTCTCCGCACTGCAGAGCGCTTTCGACGCGCTCTACCCGGCCGGGTTGCAGTGGTATTGGCGCGCGGACTTCTTCAACGAGATCTCGGACACCGCGATCGACATCCACCTCAAGTACGGCGCGCAGCTGCCGACCGGACACTCGACCATGCACCTGTACCCGATCGACGGCGCCACCGCGCGGGTGCCGGCCGACGCGACCGCCTTCGCCTACCGAGACGGCGGCTGGGCGGGTGTGATCGTCGGCGTCGACCCCGACCCGGCCAATTCCGAGGTCATCACCCAGTGGGCCCGGGACTACTGGGAGGACTTGCACCCGACGTCCGCGGGCGGCGCCTACGTCAACTTCATGATGGATGAAGGGCAGGAGCGGGTGAAGGCCTCCTACCGGGGCAACTACGACCGGCTCGCTCAGGTGAAGTCGCGCTACGACCCGGAGAACGTGTTCCACATCAACCAGAACATCCGGCCCACCGGGATGTAGAGCGAGTTGGGTGTGTCGCGCGGGATGTCCGTTTCGCAACTCGACGGCGACTTGCGGCGGCACGCTCACGCTCTGCTGCTGGTGCCCCACACTCGGCGAGGTGGCCGCGACGTCCGACTGACCGAGATCGCCGCGATGGTCGCGACCGCGCCCAGCGCGAGAGCGGCGCGGGGGCCGCCCAGTGCGATCACGACGGTGGTCAGGGGGCACCCACGGCGGTGCCGCCGAGGAGAAGAACGGCGAAGAGGGACATGACGCGGCCGGTCATGGCGGGGTCGGCGCGTTGGAGCGTCGCGAGTACGAAGGCGATGAAAGTCGACCAGGCGAGGCCGACCCCGGCGAGCCCGGCAAGGGCGATCGGGACTGTCTGAGCGAACGCGGTGATGGCCAGGGAGCCGGCCATCAGCCCGGCCGCACGGGTGAGAGCGTGCGCGCCGGGTTCACCGCGGGCGGCGGCCACGAGGGCGCCGAGCAGACTGCCCGCGGTCACTGCGGTGAAGGCGGCCCCGACGAGTGACGCGCCGCCGTGCAGCGAGATCCGGACGAAGACCGGAACCGACACCTGGACGGTGAAACCGAGCGTCGCGATCACTGGCCCGCTCGGCGGCGGCCGAAGCGCGCCGGCTGGACATGCCGGGCCTGCTGTCGGACGCGGACGCCTACCTGGCCCAGGCCGTCGCGGCGGCCCGCACCGGGGATCCGCTCACGCCGCGCGAGCACGAGATCGCGTGGTCCGGTGTCCACTGTGGACTGTATTCCCGTCGCAAATGATCCGCCCTGGTCGGAAATTCACGGACTCCGGGTGGATTTCCGTCCGGTCCTGGTGGTTGCCCTTCACTCTCCGCGAACTGAGAAATCCTTGCGGTATAAGGCTCACGCTCTGTTGCTGGTGCGTACGGGGGAAACAGCCGGTGTTCCTTGACAACACCACGGCCACTGGAGTTACGTCTCCGGTCATGAATTCATGAGGAAAGCAACCGGAAATCGTTCATCGGGCCCCGGGTACGAATCGAGCCACGCCACAGATGCCAGAAGACGCACCGCTCAGACGTCGTCCCGTCAGATACTGGAACCCTGGTAACTGGCGGTTGCGCACCAAGATCTCAGTAGTGCTGTTGCTGCCCGCGCTGCTCGCGCTTCTACTGGCGGGTGTACAGGCGCAGGCCGAACTCGCGAGGGCGAGCGGGCTCAGCGCGGTGCGGGACCAAACGCCTATCCTGCAAGGGATTTCCGAGCTCGGCGCGCTCGTCGACGACGAGATGATCCACGACGGCGGGCCGGCGGAGACCAGCGCGGTCGACGCGAAGGTCGCGTCGGTGCGCCACGACGCCGAATTCGGCAGGCTCGCCCCGCAGCCTGCGCGCACGCTGGACACCGAGCTGGGGAAACTGGCCGGGCTGCGGCGGGAAAACGGTTCCCCGGTCGCGAAAACCGCCGGTTACCACGACTTCGTCTTCGCGCTGAGCGAGGTGATCCCGGCGGTGGTCGGCCAGGCAGGCAATGTCGATCTCGACACCTCGGCGGGGGTTGCCAGGGACGTCGTGCAACTGCGGACCAGCCTCGCCGTACAGGAAACGCTGGCCGGAAAGCCGGACGCCCTACTGGCCGCGGCCGCCCAGCACGCTGCCGTCGAGGAAACCGTGCTCACCGCCCAGATCCGCCGTGCGCTGCCCGACGGTGCGGAGGCGACGAGGTTCGCCGCGGCGACCGATCCGGGCACCGGGGGCCCCGCGGTCAGGCGCGCCGCGCTCGGAAACGTGCTGGCGGAACACGTCAAGGCGCTCTCGGACCTGGTCGAAGGCCTGACCAACACAGCACGAGCCGGCGCGCTGCGGGACGCCGCACTCATCCTCGGTTCACTACTCGGTGCCCTCGCCGTCGCGCTCGCCGTGGCCCGGTCGTTGGCCACCCCCATCCGCCGGCTGCACGCCGCCGCGATCGACACCGCGCGCCGCAGCCTGCCGGAGACGATCGAGCGGATCCGTGGCGGTGAGGACGTGGACTGGCAGGCTGTCGAACCGCTTCCGGTCGACTCCGAGGAGGAGATCGGCCAGCTCGCGCGTGCCTTCGACGACATGCACCGGCAGGCGGTCCGGCTGGCCGTCGGCGAGCAGGCGGAGATGCGCATCCAGGTCAGCGAGATGTTCATGACGCTGTCCCGCCGGAGCCAGTCGCTGGTCGAGCTGCAGTTGTCGGTCATCGACGATCTCGAGGCCGACGAGCAGGATCCGCAGCGGCTGGACGAACTCTTCCAGGTCGACCACATCGCCACCCGACTGCGGCGCAACGGCGAAAACCTGCAGGTCCTCGCCGGTGGCCGCCCGGTGCGGCGGGACGTCGGCCCGATCGCGGCGGTCGAACTGCTGCGGGCGGCGACCTCGGAGGTCAAGGACTACCAGCGGATCACGCTCGGCAACGCGCCACGCGGGTCGGTGCAGTCCGAAGCCGCGGCCGACGTCGTGCACATCCTCGCCGAGCTGCTGGAGAACGCCATCCGTTCCTCGCCACCGGAGGGGCAGGTCGTACTCACCGCCGACCGGGGTTTCGACGGCGGCATCCTGATCGAGGTCGTCGACACCGGGCTCGGCATGAGCCGCGACGACATCGAGGTGGCGAACATCCGGCTGACCGCCGGTGCCACCGTGAGCCCGGAGACCACCCGCCGGATGGGCTTGTTCGTGGTGAGCAGGCTGGCCGCGCCGCACGGCATCACGGTCCGGCTCCGCCCGACGACCACCCGGACCGCCGGCGCCGGCATCACCGCCAGTGTGCACGTTCCCGGCGTGCTCGTGCTGGTCGACCTGCCGCCGCGGCCCGGCTCGGTGGCGGAACCGGCCAGGATCAACGGCAACGCCCGCCACGAGTTCGAGCCCCGGTGGCCGGCCGAAGACCCCGGTCCGGCACCACTCGCCGAGGCCGCGCCCATGCCCACCCCGATCTTCGACCAGATGCTTTCGCACTGGTTCGCCGAGAGCCCTGCCGCACCGGTGCCGAACGACCGGTGGGCGAGCCCGGCCGACGATGTCCGTCAGGCGGCGGAAGCCGCTGTCGGGACGCCGGCCGACCTGGAGTTCACCGATTCCGGGCTCCCGTCCCGGCAGCCCGGCGCGCAGCTTGCCCCGGGTTCGGTCGCCCCGCGCCGTCCGCAGCCGCCGGACACGTCGTTCCGTGATCCGGCGGCGGTGCGGAACAACCTTTCGCGGCACTACAGCGGTATGCGCGCGGCCAGGCACCGCGTGGTGGCCGAGCCGGCGTCAGAACCGAAGGCGGAGGATCGATGAACACTCAGCAGGAAGGAGCGGCTGTGGTCGACCAGTCACGGAACTGGCTGGTGTCGGCGTTCACCAACGACGTCCCCGGCGTCGCGCACGCCGCGCTCGTCTCGGTGGACGGACTGCTCGTGGCGGCGAACGAAACGCTGCCGCGGGACCGGGCGGACCAGCTGTCGGCGATCGCGTCCGGCCTGTCGAGCCTGGCGCTCGGAACCGCCGAACTGTTCACCGCGGGCCGCGTAGTGCAGTCGGTCATCGAGATGGAGCAGGGCTTTCTCATGCTCATGAACGTCGGCGACGGGTCGAATCTGGTGGTACTGGCCAACCCGGGCTGCGACATCGGGCTGGTGGGTTACGAGATGACGTTGCTGGTTGACCGGGTCGGGAAGATGGTCGACACCCCGGCCCGGCCCGCGGCTTCGCCTGGTACGAGCCAGTGAATGAAGCCCGGCGACGCGAAGGCGGGCGGCACGCGGCCTCACTGGCCCGGCCCTACGCGTGGACCGCGGGCCGCACCCGGCCGACAGTCGATCTGGCGGTGGAAGCACTCGTCGAGACGACTGCGGAGGGACGCTCGGCGCCGTACAGCCCCACTAACCCCTTGTCGGTCGTGACGCAGCTGTGCCTGCATCAGCGTTCGGTGGCGGAAGTCGCCGCGCACCTGGGTGTGCCGCTGGGGGTGGCCAGGGTGCTGATCGGCGATCTGCTCGGCGCCGGTCAGGTGTCCTTGCGGGACACGCTCACCGAAGACACGTCCTGGGACGAACGCAACGATCTGCTCGAAAGGGTCCTCAGTGGACTACGCGCGCTTTGAAGGACGGATCACCTCGGCCAAAATCGTCGTGGCCGGCGGGTTCGGTGCCGGCAAAACGACTTTCGTCGGTGCCGTGTCGGAAATTCTCCCGCTGCGGACCGAAGCGATGATGACGGCGGCGGCCGTCGGAGTTGATCGAGCCGACGCCGTGCCGGGGAAGGTCACGACCACCGTCGCCATGGATTTCGGCCGCGTCACCCTCGCCGACGACCTGGTGCTCTACGTGTTCGGTACGCCGGGCCAGCATCGCTTCTGGTTCATGTGGGACGACCTGGTCAGCGGCGCGGTCGCGGCGATCGTGCTCGTAGACACGCGCCGCCTGATGGACAGCTTCGCCGCCATCGACTTCTTCGAGTCGCGCGGCCTGCCGTTCCTGGTGGTCATCAACCAGTTCCAGGGCACCCGCCAGCACACTCCGGACCAGGTGCGCGAAGCACTCAAGATCCCGGCCGCGGTCCAGGTGATCACCTGCGACGCGCGGTCGCCGGAGTCGACGAAACGGACCCTCATCGCCGCGGCCGAGCACGCGCTGGCCGTACTGCGCACCCCGCGGCAACGGAAGGCTTGACAGGAGCCGAAAATGCAGATGGATCATGAAGAATTCGCCATGGGACACTGGCTTTTGGTGCTCGCCTACGTCACCTCGGTCGTGGGCTGCGCGCTCGGGCTCGCCTGCACGCTCCAGGCTCGCTACGCCCTCACCCCTCGAGCCCGGCTGACCTGGCTGGCGCTGGCAGCGGTATCCATCGGCGGGGTCGGGATCTGGGTCATGCACTTCATCGCGATGCTGGGCTTCACGACGCCGGGCATGCCGGTTCGTTACGACATCCTCCGCACCACGCTGTCCGCGATCCTCTCCGTCGCGGCGGTCTTCGTGGGCCTGCTGGTGTTCGGCGTCCGCAACCGGTTCTCGTGGGGACGGCTGTTACTCGGCGGCCTGATCACCGGGCTCGCGGTCAACGTCATGCACTACACCGGGATGTGGGCGGTACAGATCAAAGGGACCATCAGCTACGACCCCACGCTGGTGGCGCTCTCGGTGGTCATCGCGGTCGTCGCCGCGACCGCCGCGCTGTGGTGCACTGTCGCGGTGGACAAGCTCCTGCCGCGGCTCGCGGCGGGACTGGTGATGGGCGCGGCGGTCACCGGTATGCACTACACCGGAATGGCGGCGGTACGGGTGCACCTGGACATGGCGGCGCCGGACCCGTCCGGGGTGGAGGTGTTCTCGTTCCTGTTCCCGGTCTTCGTGCTGGCGGCCCTGGCGATGGCGGTGCCGGTCTGTGCTGTCCTGCTGGCGTCGTCGAGCACCGAAGCCCGCCACCTGACCCCCGTCCAGCGGATCTCCGAACCCGGGTGACCTCGCGCGTCGTCGGCCCGCTGCCACCTCACCGAGGGACGACCTGCTCAGGGCCCGTGCCGCGCAGGCGATTGATCCCTTCGCGGATGTCGCGTGCATCGGTGTTGTCGGGATGGCGGGCCGCGGCTGCGGCCAGCGCGGACAATCGCTGCTTCGTCCGCTCCGACCGGAGCTCGGCGACGACTTTGATCGCCGCCCCGCCGAGGCGGGCGGCCTGGTCGAGGTTCCCCGCCAGGGCATGTCCGGTGGCGAGCCAAATCTGGGTCAGGGTCCGGCTCCGCGTCATCGCCGGCCCATAACCGTTCACGGCGACGACCAGCGCGTCGATCCCTGCACCGCTGTACCGGGGGTCGACGTTCTGGGCCAGCTCGGTGCGCACGGTCCCGATCATCGCCGCGAGGTCGGTCTCGCCGAAAAAGGCCGCCCACGCCGGTGGCGCGGCGACCGGCGCGGCAGCGAACTCGTCCCGGCCGGCTTCGAGAAGCGCGAGTGCCGCGGGTGCGTCGCCGCGCATCGCCTGCGCCCATGCGAGGTTGACCGACAGAGTTGCGCGCGCGAGCATGGAGTTCGTGCGGCGAGCCGCGGCCTGCCCGTGTTCGAACTGGGTGACCGCTTCGTCGACGGCGTCATAGTGCAGATACAGCCGGCCGACCCGGTAGCAGACGTTGGCCACCAGCTCGTCGTTGCCGGCGGCGGTCGCGAGCTCCAAGGCCCGTCCGAACGCCGCGAGCGCAGCACCCGGCCTGCCCTCGTCGAAACTCGTCCAGCCGGCCAGGTTGAGCAGATCGGCGACTGCGGTGCACAGCCGGGGCACGGTCGACTCCTGCACGACTCCCAGCAGCATCAGCTCCGCGTAGGGCACGAGGGTTTGGACCGCGTCGCGGCAGGACCCGCCGCCGTGCCGATAGTCCAGGGCACGGAACTCCCGGGTGGCGGCTTCGAGCCGGCCGATATCGCCGGCGCCGATGCGGATCCCGCGAGGGTGCTCAGGTGGTGGTTCGTTCATGGTGAACCGCTGACGCGCCAGTCTTCCCGGGGTCTCCGGGCCGTCCGGATACGCGTGTTCACCAACCGTTTGACTGTTCTCGACAGCACGTCCCGATGATTACCACCACGCATCATCTCGACGTGAATGCGCACACCCACGGTGTCCTCCCGAACTGGCTCAGCGGACAGTGCGCCGACGGGGTCCGGGACGGGACACGCTATGACCCTGAGCTTAGCGGCTCACACAGATCGTTACTCCACCATTCGGTCGAAGTGAAAAACCGTTATGCTGCACCGAATATCGGCGTGAGATAACAGCTGAGACCGATGCGCGTGCTGATTCCGGCGAATACGGTGACCAGCATCGTGTTCCCGCTTCCGGCAATTCACGTGGCACTTGCGGGCGACGTCGGCACCGGATCGGCGGCCCCCTCCGGGGGGCCAATGACGAAGGCCATCCCGCGGTGCCCCTCGCAGTGCGTCGAACGCACTGCGAGGGACACCATCAAGATGGCCTCAAGGGGTTTCCGGTGCTTGTGTAGTTGCTGCTCCGGTCGTATGGCGACCCGGCGTCAGCCGTCGGATCCCACCGACGGGAGGTAACCGCCCGGGACCTGGTCCGGCGAGAAGATCTTGTTCTCACCGGGGTAGGGCTGTGTCCACCCGTGCGTCTGGTACCACGTGAAGTGGTTCATCTGCGCGGGGTTGGCATAGTCGGCCGTGGCGTTCGGTCCGGTCAGGTGCTGCTGAGTGCTCCACTGCTGCCACGCGGCCGCTACTGCCTGCTTGTCCGCGGGCACCGTGGTCGACGGCGCGGACGCGGCGAACTGTGGCGCGACAGTGTCCGGACCGCAGGCCGGCTGGGTCTTGAGGCCCGCGGTCAGCGAAGTCTGGTTCGGTACGGCGTTGAACGGCGTGTAGTCGGGCTTCTTGGTGAACGCCGCCGCCATCGGGGTGGCCGCGCTGTCCTTCTGGTTCATCGGCTGGATCCCGAGGATCTGCTCGATGGTGCGGATCATCGTGATCTGCGAGTAGTAGTGGCTGTCGACGGTGGCGTGCTGGGCGTAGGGGCTGATGATCTGGATCGGGGCGCGGTGGCCGTCGACGTGGTCGAGACCGGCCTGGGAGTCGTCCTCGGCGATGAAGATCGCCGAGTCCTTCCAGTACGGGCTGTGCGTGATCGTGTCGACGATCTTGCCGACCGCGAGGTCGTTGTCGGCGACCTGGGCGGCCGGGCTCGGCGGGCCACCGGTGTGGTCGCTGGACAGCCAGAACATGTTCAGGTTGGCCGGTCCGGTCTTGGCGAAGTCGTTCTTCCAGATCTGGTACCGGTACTGGTCCGGGATGCTGGTGTCGAACTTCGGGAAGGCGGGCACCGTGACGGCGTTCAACGACGGGATCGGCGACGAGGTGGTCGTCGGGAGCGCGCTGGGCTCCCCGGTCGCCGCCATGTTCTTGGCATCGCAGTAGAAGCCCTGCCAACTCGCACCGGGCGGCGTGGTCTCGAACTGGTTGAACTCGCCGAAGTTCCGCACCGTCTTTCCGGCGGCCTCGGCGCCGGTCCAGATGAAGCCTGAACTCTGGTGGCCGAGAGCGTCGTCCTCGGTGTCGTAGCTGCGCAGGTACTCACCGGCCGAGGATTCGGTGTACTCCGGGTTGTCGGCCTGCATCAGCCAGTTGTGTCCCTCGGCGGAGTTCGTGCCGATGTCGTAGGTGTTGTCGTAGAGCCCGAACTGCTGGGTCAACGCGTGCTGGTTCGGGGTCACACTCTGGCCGAACTGGGCCAGCGCCGGATCGCCGTTGCCGGCCGGGATGTCACCGAAGAGCTGGTCGTAGGTCCGGTTCTCCTTGACGATCAGGAAGACGTGCTTGATCGTCGACGGGTCGCCGAGGCGCTGCGGGACCGGCACCGGCTTGATGTTTCCCGTGCCGTTGGACACCTGGACCGAGTTGGGGGTCCAGCCGTTCTGCTTGAAGACCTTGGCCGTGTCGGCCTTGATGACCCGGTCTTCCGGCAGCTGGAACTTCTCGACGCTTCCCGTCGTGTCATGGGTGCCGTGACCGGCGGCGGTCGTCGGCCGGCGGGCGTCGATGCCGCGCGTGTTGGAGATCAGCACGTCCTTGCCGACCGTGGTGACCGCCGTCGGGAAGTAGTCCGTCGGCAGCAGGCCGACGTAGCTCGCAGGCTCCTTCGGCTTGGTGTAGCGGTAGACGGCGAGCGCGTTGGCGCGCCCGAGCGTCACCAGCAGGTGACCGTCGTCGGTGACGGTGATCCCGTTGGGCTCGTAGCCGACGGTGGCCTCGGGCCACGGCTGGGTGGCAATGGTCTGGACGACCTTGTTGTTCGACGTGTCGATGACGGACACGTTGTTGCTGCTGGTGTTGGCGACGAACACCGTGCCGTTCTTGGCGTACATCGCCGTCGGGTGCAGCCCGACGTCGATGCTCTTCACCGCGGCGGCCGGGTTCGCCAGGTCGATGACGCTCACCGTGCCGGTGGTCGTGGCTCCGGTGACCGGGTCGGCCGGTACCTGGGTGTTGTAGGAGTTGATCGTGGTCTCGCCGGGCCTCGGCGCGCGCCCGCCCTCGTTGCTGACGTAGATCCTGGTACCGACCCTGACCATGTCACGCGGGGCGTTGCCCACGGTCCAGCTCTGCTGGATGTCCCCGGTCGCCGCGTTGATGGCGATCACGCGGTTCTGGCCGTTGACGGCGGCGTACACGTTCTTGCCGTCGGCCGAGAACAGTGCCTGCGCGGGCAGGCCATGCTTGGGCCCGTCCGCCGGGATCGAGACGAAGGTCGGGTTGGCGACGGTGCCGTCGGGGTTGACCGTGAACCGGCGGTAGCCGTCGGTCTGAGCCATCCACAGCGTCTTGCCGTCGGGGGAGTACGACGGTCCTTCCTGACCCACGTCGTTGCCGGGGATGCGCAGGTTCGCCGTCGCGGAGTTCCCGATGAGCTGCTGCACCTTCCAGCTCTTCAGATCCACGATGGTGAGCGCGATCCCGCCGTCGGTGGTCAGCGCGGCGAGGTGGGTGCCGTCCGGGCTGACCGCCGACGCCATGATCTTGCCGTTGTTGACGACGAGGCGATCACCGATCGGGTCGATGTACTGGTCGCTGGCGATGACCTGGCCCTGATCGGTGACCTGGCCGACCTGGTCGGTGCCGAACTGGCGCGTCGAGGCGGATGCGACGCCGGTGCCGGCGACGACGGCGACGATGGCGGTGCCGGCCGTGATGAGGCGTACCCGGCGGCCGATACGTCTGTGGAGAAGGCGGGTGCGGCCCTTCTCGACGCGCCGGCGGTTGCGCGTTACCTGCATTGGGTTATCCCTTCGGGGTGGTGGCAAGCAGTTCGACGTTCCCGTCGAACTGCCAGAGGGGGTTGGGTTGGTCCCCGATCGGGGTCCGCACCTGGAAGTAGCCGTTCACTTCCTTCGGTCCGTCGCCATCGGCGACGTACCGCCCATCAGAGGTGATGTCGAGTTGGTAGATGGCCGAACCGGTGGCCTCGACGTCGGGGAGATGCCAGGAGACGACGCAACGCCAGTCGTTGCCCGGCCCCTGGGCGTCGACCAGGCCGCCGCCCTTGGTGCACGCCGTCGTGGCGGCCAGTTGCGCCTCGGTGACGTCGGGGCGGTGGAGCTCCTGGGCCTGCACGCGGTAGAGGTGGGCGAACGCCGTGGCGACCGACTGCTGCACCTTGTCCTGCTCGATCCCGGAACCGGTGGCCGGCGTCGATGCGGCGATGATCCCTGTCGTGACAGCGACAAGGCCGACCAACGGCAGGGCTCCGGCGATGAGCGCGCGTCGCCCCGAGCTGTCGTGGGTGAGGTTGGTGAAGTCGCGTCGCAGGAAAAGCAGGTAGGCCAACGTGGTCGCGACAACAGCCCACACCAGGCTGATCCCGATGCTGATCAGCAGGGGGCCGGTCTGGGCCGGACTGGTGAACAGGCCGTTCCAGGCGATGAAGGCGTAGCTGGGCAGGGCGAGGCGTACGGCGACGGGTAGCGGCAGCATCTGGGCAAGCTGCATCGCGAGGGCGACAAGGGCGGGGAGGAGGAGACCCATCGGGGACCGTCCCAATGCGACGGACCCGAGCAGTCCGATCGCCGCGAGGGCCAGCGTCGGGGCGAGTACACAGACCCAGGCGAGCAGGACCGTCCCGGCGGTGTCCGCCGCTGTCAGCAGGTGGCCGTCGAGTCCGATCAAGGGCCGGCTGCCGACCGCCACGACCCCGCCGGCCGCGCTGGAACAGGAGAGCCCCGCCACGAGCACCAGGATGACGGTGAAGCTGGCCAATGCCTTTGTCACGAAGATCCGTCGATACGAGCGGACCGCGACCAGCAGGTGGCGCCAGGTACCGAGCCGGTCCTCGGAAGCGAACACGTCGCCCGCGATCACCGAGGTCAGCAGCGGGAGCGCGTAGGTGCCGGCGAAGCCGAGCATCACCAGCGATCCGGCCCACCCCGTGGCGTTCATCGAGCGGCCGAAGACGGTGTCGACGGGGAGCGAGCTTTGCTGGCTCACCACGGCGACGAAGAGCGCCGGAGCGATCCAGCAGGCAAGGAGGAGCACCCGTACCCGCCATTGGGCGAGCAGCTTGACCAACTCGAAGCGGTAGGCGCGCGCCGCCGGGGCACGGCGGGCAGCCGCGGTGTGCGCGTCGGTCATGGTCGCGGTCATCGGCTGCTTTCCTGCTGTTCGGTGAGGGCCTGCCGTTCGGTGAGGGCGAGGAACGCGGCCTCGAGCGGCGACACCACGGGGGCGAGCTCGCGCACCGCGATCCCCGCGTGGACGAGCCGCACCACCAGTTCGTCGAGGACGGGCACCTGCGCGCGCACCACGAGTACCTCAGTGTCCGCCCGGGTCCCGGCGTCAGCGCTGTCGACGATGCGAAGCCCAGACGTGTCGAGGGCCAGCTGCCGGGCTGCCTCCGGGTCGGAGGTCCGTAGCCGGTAGTCGAGTTTGCGGTTCTCGGCGGACAGCTTGCTCAGCGGACCGGAGAAGACGACGCGTCCGGTGGCGAGGATGGTGACCTCGGAGCACAGCGCCTCGAGGTCGTCCATGCGGTGGCTCGAGAGCACCACGGTGGTTCCGTCCGTCGCGAGCCGGTTGAGGACACGGTGTACGTGCTTCTTGCCGGCCGGGTCGAGTCCGTTGGAAGGCTCGTCGAGCACCAGCAGCCGGGGCTTGGTGAGCAGTGCGGCGGCGAGCCCGAGCCGTTGACGCATGCCGAGGGAAAAGCCCCGGACCCGGTCGTCGGCGACGTCGGTGAGCCCGACCTGGTCGAGCATGTCGTCGATCCCCGCCGGTCGCTCGTCGCTCCGGTGGAGGGCAGCCAGCGCTGCGAGGTTCTGCCTGGCGGTGAGCGAGGGGTAGAGGCCGGGGCCGTCCACGAAACCCGAGACACCGTCGGGTGCGTCCAGAGCCCGCCGGATCGGCGTACCCAGGATGTCCAGGCTGCCGTCGTCGGCGACGGCCAGTCCCAGCAGCAGACCGAGCAGTGTCGTCTTCCCTGCGCCGTTCGGGCCGACAAGCCCGTGGATCTGCCCCTGCGCGATGTCCAGGTCGATGCAGTCGAGCGCGACGACATCGCCGAACCTCTTGGTGATCCCGCGAGCCCGGACCGCGATGGGTGTGTCCATAGCGCGCTAGCCCTCATTTCGTCACGTGCGTGAGGAACCTAGGGCCGGCACATGACGTCGGCAGGCGTGCTTGGTGAACGGTCAGGGAACGGGAACCGACCGGCGTTCGCCACGCCGGTGAAATGCCCCGGTTAAACCCGATTCTTGCGTCGAATTAACCGTCCCTTTGCTTAATGGGTTTCGGGCGACGACGTTGCGGGGCGAATCTCGGAACCACCGGGGGATTCCCCGGTCGCAAGCCGGAATTTCGGCCCGATCGGGGTACCTCGGTGGCTGAAAGTAAGCGCTCGGCAAAAACTTAGCCTTACCTATTTGAGGCAAGCCTTACCTCGATTACGGTCGCTGGGGCGAGCCCCGCCCACTGCGCCGACAGTCAGGAAGCCAGCACCATGTCCGCCACCCAGATCACCCTGCTCGGCGCGATCGCCGGATTCACCATCTATCTCGGGCTCCCCCTCGGCCGCCTCCAAGCACCGATGCCCCGGGTGAAAGCGCTGCTCAACGCCACCGCGACCGGGATCCTGATCTTCCTGCTCTGGGACGTCCTCGCGCACGCCTGGGCACCCATCGACACCTCACTCGGCGCGCATCACATCGGCAGCGCCCTGGGCAACGGCGCCGTCCTCGCGGTCAGCCTCGGAATCGGTCTGCTCGGGCTGGTCTACTTCGACCAGGCGGCGAACGGCCGCCGGAAACCGGTCGCCCACGGTCCCGGCACCGCAGCGGTCGACGAACTCAGGGTCGCGACCGTGCGGGGTTCGGCTGGCCGGCTGGCGATGATGATCGCGATCGGGATCGGACTGCACAACTTCGCCGAAGGGCTCGCGATCGGCAGCGCCGCCGCCGGTGGCGAACTCAGCCTCGCCGTCCTGCTCGTGATCGGTTTCGGGCTCCACAACGCCACCGAGGGGTTCGGGATCGTCGCGCCACTGACCGGGCACCGTCCGTCCTGGGGCTACCTCGCCCTGCTCGGGCTCATCGGCGGCGGTCCGACGTTCGTCGGCACACTGGTGGGACAGCGCTTCGTCAACGACACGCTCTCGATCGCCTTCCTTGGGCTCGCCGCCGGATCGATCCTCTACGTCGTGGTCGAACTGCTCGCCGTCGCCCGCAAAGTCTCCTTCAAGACCATCACCACCTGGGGACTGTTCCTCGGGCTCGTCCTCGGTTTCGTGACCGACGCCGTTGTCACCGCGGCCGGCGCCTGAGCCCGTTGCCCGTCCGCGCAGCTCGTCCTGGCGCAGGATGTTCCTGATATTTGGTGGTTCTCCTGCTCTATCCGTGGGTCGGTGACGGTTGAGGGGCTGATTGGAGTCGCTGGTTGCGCTTTACTGCAGCGGAGACCGGGGCGCGTGGGCTGCTCGTGGAGCGGGTCCTCTGAAACCGAGATCGACTTCCCAAGCAGGCTCTACCGCCGGCCCGCCGGGGTGGACGCGACGGTGTTCAGCATCTCCAGCACGCTGTCGAGGTGTACGCGCATGGCCTGTTCGGCGCGATCGGGGTCACGCGCGCAGACCGCGTCGATGATCGCCCGGTGTTCGGGCAGCGACACCGACGGGCGGCCCGGTACCAGGGAGAGCCGGAACTGGTGGCGGACCAGCTGCCCGTGCAGCTGGTCGATGATCTTCGTCGCGGTCTCGTGGCTGGCGATGCGGCGGATGCTGCCGTGCAGCTGGGCGTTGAGGTCGGAATAGCCGAGCATGTCCATCTGCGCGACGGCGGCGCCCATCGCGTCGCCCAACTCCTTGAGCTCGGTGATCTCGTCGTCGGTGATCCGCTGGGCCGCCCGAGCCGCGACCAGGCCTTCGACGGCGCGGCGGATCTCGGTGATCTCGATGGCCTCTTCGGCGGAGATTTCCCGGACCCGGGCGCCGCGGTTGGGCTGAAGTTCGACCAGGCCTTCGGTGGCCAGCCGGGTGAGGGCGTTGCGCAGCACGAACCTGGTGGTGCCGTACAGCTGGGTCAGGTCGGTTTCGATGAGGCGTTGGCGCGGCGCGTACTCGCCGCGCAGGATCGCCGCGCGCAGCTCGTCGAACACCTCGCTCATCGGTGCGCCGATCGGCTGCCCCGGTTTGGCGCCGCAGGTACGCGAACCCTCATCTGGCTGGTACTCCTCATCCGTGTCGTCGCTGGTCGCACCATGGTAGGCAGCCGCCGCCACGTTCGTCAGCCGGCTCCAACGGTCTCGGGCCGGTCGCCTTTCTTGGCCAGCTGGACCAGTTGGTAGACCCGGGTCCTGATGTCGGCGAACTCCTGGGACGAGCGGGTCCGCAGTTGGTCGCGCTGGTCGGGTAGGTCGACCCGGATGTCTTCGAGCACGACGGTGGGCCGGTTGGACAGTACGAGGACGCGTTGGCCGAGGTAGACCGACTCGTCGATGTCGTGGGTGACGAAGAGGACGGTGACGCCGAGCTCACGCCACAGCGCGCGGACCAGGTCCTCGAGCTCGGCCCGGGTCTGGGCGTCGACGGCGGCGAACGGTTCATCCATCAGCAGCACGGTCGGCTCGTAGGCCACCGCGCGGGCGATGGCGACCCGCTGCTGCATGCCGCCGGAGAGCTGCCACGGATGGGCGTCAGCGTTTTCGGCCAGGCCGACCGCCTCCAGCGCCGCGTCGACCTTGGTGGACCGCTCTGCTCGGCCTAGTCCCTTTTCCTTCAACGGAAGTTCGACGTTCTTACGTACGGTCAGCCACGGGAACAGGCTGCGCCCGTACTCCTGGAACACCACGGCCATGCCGGGCGGCGGTCCGGTCACCGAGGTGCCGTCGAGGGTGATCGTGCCGCCCGAGACGTCGAGCAGGCCCGCAATGCATCGCAGCAAGGTGGTCTTGCCCGCGCCGGACGGGCCGACGATGCAGACGAACTCGCCACGGTCGACCCGGAAAGTAAGGTCCCGTACGGCTTCGACGCCGCGACCGTGCCCGGCGTAGGTCTTGGCCAGTCCGGCGACGTCGAGGGCGACGGTGCTCTGCTCCATGATGGTCACACTTCCCGTTCTGCCTGGCGCAACCCGCGATACCAGGCCATGGTTCTGAGTTCGACGAGTCGGAAGAGCCCGGACAGCGCGACCCCGATCAGCCCGAGCAGGATGATGCCGGTCCACATCTGCGGGATGGCGAAGCCGCGCTGGAACTGCACGATCGCCGCGCCGAGGCCGCGGTTGGCGCCGAAAAGCTCGCTGATGACCATGAGGATCACGCCGAGCGAGAGCGCCTGCCGGGCGCCGGTGATGATGAGCGGGCTCGCGCCACGCAGCACCACATGGCGCAGCGTCGACAGGCGGCCGAAGCGGTACGAACGGGCGGTGTCGCGCAGGACCTCGTCGACGGAGCGGACGCCTTCGACGGTGTTGAGCAAGACCGGCCATAGGCAACCCAGCGCGATCGTGACGACCTTCGTGGTCCAGTTCGTGTAACCGGCGAACAACGCGATCACCGGGATGAGCACCGGTGGTGGCAGCGCCCGGAAGAACTCCAGCGTCGGCTCGCACAGCGCGCGCAGGGTGCGGGACAAGCCGATTGCGGTGCCCGCGGCGATCCCGAGAACAACGGCGATCAGGTAGCCGGCCGCGAGGCGGGCCAAGCTGGGCAGCACGTCGTGCAGGATCGGGTCCGCGGTCCAGGTCTGCGGGAAAACCTGGACGATCGTGGACAGCGGCGGCCAGAAGTAGTTGGTGCTGCCGGCCGAAAGCAGCCACCACACCACGACGAGCCCGACGGGCAAGCCGAGGGCGAACACGATGCGCCGCAGCAGGTCGAGTGGTTTCACACGTCCCTCCGCACCGCGGTGTGCCAGCGCAGGACCCGGCGTTCGACGGCCCGCGCGGACGCGTTGACCGCGACGCCGATGATCCCGACGACGATCACCAGCGCGTAGGTGTCGGCCACCGCTCCCGAGCTCTGGGCGACACCGATCGAACGGCCGAGTCCCGGCACGCCGATGATCAGCTCCGCGGTGATCTGAAGGATCAGCGCCACGGCCGCGGCGAGTCGGAAACCCGTGACGACGTAAGGCAATGCGGTGGGCCAGATGACCGTGCGCACGATCGTCCAGCGCGAGAAGCGGTAGGACCGAGCCGTGTCACGCACGACCGGATCGACGTCGGCGACCCCGTAGAGCACCTGGACCAGCACCTGCCAGAACGCGGCGTACACGACCAGCACCAGCGCGGATTCCAGTTGGCTGCCGTAGATCAGCACGACCAGCGGGATCAGTGCGACCGAGGGAATGGGGCGCAGGAACTCGATCGTGGAAGCGGTGAGCGCCCGCAGCAGGGGCACGCCGCCGATCAGCACCCCCAGCACGACGCCGGCGACCATCGCGATGGCGAGGCCCAGCGCCCAGCCCCGCAACGTCTGGCCCAGCGCCACCCAGAAGTCGCCGGTGGTGAGCTGTCGGCCGAGGCTGCGCGCCATCGTGCTGAAGGGCGGCAGGAATCGGCGGTCGACGATGTCCAAGCGGGGCAACGCTTCCATGGCGGCGACCACCATCGCGAGCCCCAGCAGGCCGAGCGCGGGCCCGCGTCGGCGCTCGGCCCGTGGCGCACGGCCGATGGTCGTCATCGCGGAAGCAGGGCGTCGAGGTTGAGCGGCTTGGTGATCAATCCGTCCTTGCCTGCCAGGTCGCCCAGCAGCTGCACGGAGCCCCGGTCGACGGTGCCGGGCCACTTCGGCAGCACCAGGTTCTTCTGCACCGCCGGGTCGATCTTGGTGTAGGCGCTGAGGATGGCGCGGGCCTCGTCCGGGTGGGCCGTCGCATATTCCAGGGACTGTTTCATCGCCGCGGTGAAGCCGGTGACCACTTTGGCGTTCTGGGCGGCGAACTGTTGCGACGCGAAGTACATGCCGACAGTCAGGCCGGGGGCGGTGCCCGCAAAGTTGGAGACGACCTGCCGGTCGCCCTGCCCGGTGGCGATGGTCAGGAACGGCTCGACGACCTGCCCGGCGTCCACGTCGCCCTTGGCCACGGCCGCGGCGATGTCCGGGAACGGCAGCTCGACGTAGCTGATGCCGGCCGGGTCGCCACCGGCCTTCCGCACCACGTTGTCGATCGTCGTGGTGTTGATGTTCTTCAAGGTGTTGACGGCGACCTTCTTGCCGGACAGGTCCTTCGCGGTCTTGATCGGGCTGGTCGCCTTCACGATGACGGCGCCGAAGTCCCTGCCGTCCACTCCGGTGGACGCGACGCCGGGGGAGACCACCTTCAACGGCAGCCCCTGTGAGTTGGCCAGCAGCAGCGACGTGGTGTTGCTGAACCCGAACTGGTACTGGCCGCTGACCACGGCGGGCACGATCGCCGCCCCGCCCTGGGCGGTCTCCAGGGTGATGTCGAGTCCTTCCGTGTGGAAGAACCCCTTCTTGACGCCCAGGTAGATCGGCGCTACGTCGACGATCGGGATGACCCCGATCTTGACCTTCGTAATTCCTCCCGACGATGCGGGAGTGGTGCCCGATCCACCCCCGCAGCCGGCGGCCGCCAGCGCGGCGATGGCGACGGCGGCAACGAGCCAACGGCGGCGAATGGGGACCGGGACTGCGGTGTGCCGGGGCATGGGTCCTCCTGTGGGTGGAGCACCGGGGCGCTCGCGAGGTCGAGGAGACGAACGGTACACATATTGTCAACAATTATGAAGACAATCTTGACGACGAACTTGTGAGCGCGTAGATATTGACCTCGACGGACAGGAGCGCACATGCCAGCGCACTACGTGGTTCGGTCGGTCGATCGGGCCGACCCCGAGGTCATCGCCGCACTGCGAGCGGCGGGCGTCGCCGCGACGCACGAGGCGGCGGGCCGCACCGGGCTGCTCGGCCCGGCGGTGCAGCCGCGTCAACACGGGAGGGCGATTGCCGGATCGGCGATCACCGTGTCCTGTCACCCCGGCGACAACCTCATGATCCACGCCGCTGTCGAGGTGTGCCTGCCCGGCGACGTGCTCGTCGTCACCACGACGTCGCCGTCCACCGACGGCATGTTCGGCGACCTGCTGGCCACCTCGCTCATCGCCCGCGGCGTGGTCGGCCTGGTGATCGACGCCGGGGTCCGCGACATCGCGGCGTTGCATGTGCTCGGCTTCCCGGTCTGGTCGCGGGCCGTGCACGCGCAGGGCACGGTGAAAGCCAGCCCCGGCTCGGTGAACGTGCCGGTGATCGCCGCAGGGCAGCTCGTCCGGCCTGGCGACATCGTCGTTGCCGACGACGACGGCGTGCTGGCGCTGCCTGCGTCGACCGGCCGCGCCGTGGTCGACGCGGCGGCGCAGCGACTGGACAGCGAGCAGGCCAAGCGGGAAAAGCTGGCCGACGGCACCCTGGGCGTCGACCTGTACGACCTGCGCCCGCTGCTCGCGGACCTGGGTGTGCGTTACGTGGACCGGCTACCGCAGGACGGTGAGGCGTGACCGACGAAACCGGTGGGATCAGGTGCATGCAGCTGCGCGGCGGGAGTTCGAAAGGCGCCTACTTCCGGTACGGGGACCTGCCCGCCGACCCGGATGAGCGCAACGACCTGCTGCTGCGGATCATGGGCTCGCCGGACGACCGCCAGATCGACGGCATCGGCGGCGGGCACCCGCTCACCAGCAAGGTCGCGGTGATCACGCCGTCCACCGAGGACGGCACCGACGTCGACTACCTGTTCCTGCAGATCGTGCCGGACCGCGCCCTCGTCACCGACGCCCAGACCTGTGGAAACCTGCTTGCCGGGGTCGGCCCGTTCGCCATCGAACGCGGCATGGTCGCCGTCACCGGGGACACGACCACCGTGCGGATCCGGATCGTCAATCCCACGGTCAGCGTCGTCGAGGCCCAGGTGCAGACCCCTGACGGGCGAGTGCGCTATGACGGCGACACCGTCATGGCGGGCACGCCGTTTCCCGCGGCGCCGATCCACCTCGCGTTCCCGGGTGGCTCGAACCCGGTCTTCCCGACCGGCCGGCTCGTCGACGAGTTCGACGGCGTGCGGGCAACCTGTGGCGACGCGGGCATGCCGGTGGTGGTGCTGCGCGCTGCCGATCTCGGCATCGACGGCACCGAGGACCCCGTTGCGCTGGAGGGCGACCAGGCGTTGCGGTCCACTGTGGAGGGTGTCCGGCTTGCGGCAGGAAAGGCGATGGGCCTTGGCGATGTGCGGGAGACGACCGTCCCGAAGGTCACCATCGTGTCGCCGCCACGCCATGGCGGCACCGTCACCACCCGGACGTTCATCCCGCATCGGGTGCACGCCGCGATCGGGGTACTGGGCGCGGTTTCCGTCGCGGTGGCCGTGCGCACGCCGGGCACGGTCGCGGATCCCGCCGTCGGCCGGACCGTCCACATCGAACACCCGACCGGCACGTTCGACGTCACCGTCGACCTCGATCCCGAGGGCGCGGCGACCCGCGTGCGCCGCAGCACGGTCGTGCGCACTGCCCGCAAGTTGTCCGACGGCCTGGTGTGGCCCCGCAGTGGAAAGGCAGCCGGATGAGTCAACTCTCGCACGATCCGGACCGACGCCGCGACATCGCCCACGTCGGGCCGATCGAGCTGTACACGCCGGTACTGGACGCATCGCGCGACTTCTTCGTCGACGTGATGGGGCTGCGCGAGGTGCACCGTGACAGCGACTCCTCCTACCTGCACACCTGGGACGACTACCAGTCCTGGACGATACGGCTGATCCAGCGCGACCAAGCCGGTATCGGCCGTACCTACCTGCGTGCCGCCAGCCCGGCCGCCGTCGACCGGATCATGACCACAGTGGACGCAGCCGGTATCGGCCGCGGTGTCGTCACCGACGCGCACAACCTCGGCGAGGTCCACCTCTTCACCGACCCCGACGGGCACGAACTGGGTCTGTACTGGGAGGTCGACCGGTACCAGGCCGACGACACCGATCGCCCGGCACTGAAGAATCAAGCGGCTCGCTATCCCGGCAGGGGAGCGAACCTGCGCCGTCTGGACCACGTCAACTACCTCGCCGCCGACGTCCCCGCCACCGCCGCGTTCCTGCGCGACGTGCTCGGCGCGCGCTGCACCGAACAGATCGTCAAGGACGACGGCAGCCCACAGGCGATCTGGTACTCGCTGGGCAACAAGACCTACGACCTCGTCTACACCGAGGACTGGACAGGCCGCCGCGGCCGCCTGCACCACGTCGCGTTCGCGACCGACACCCGCGAGGAGATCCTCCGCGCCGCGGACGTCTGCCTCGACGCGGGCGTGCACATCGAGACGGGGCCGCACAAACACGCCATCCAGCAGACCTTCTTCCTCTACGTGTGGGAGCCCGGCGGCAACCGGATCGAGATCTGCAATGCCGGGGCCCGGCTCATCCTCGCGCCGGACTGGAACACGATCAGCTGGACCCGCGAGGAACGTGCCAAGGGCCAGGCGTGGGGCCTGCAGACGATCGAGACCTTCCACACCCACGGCACACCGATCGTCGATTGAGTGAAGGAGTCCGCCGTGTCCCCCTCTGTGCGCATCGCCGTGCTCGGCTTCGGCGAGGCGGGTGGCGAGCTGGCCCGCGACCTCGTGGCGGCTGGTGCCGACGTCCGTGGCTTCGACCCTCTCGTCGCCGCACCTCACGGCGTCGAGTCCCGCCGCGACGACGCCGACGCGGTGCGCGACGCCGACCTCGTGCTCAGTGTCAACAGCTCCCATGACGCCATTCCCGCGCTGGACAACGCTTTGTCCGCGCTGTCGGCCGGAACCCTGTGGGCCGACCTCAACACCGCAGCGCCGTCGGTGAAAGCGACCTTGGTCGAGCGGCTGACCGGCCGGTCGGTCCCGGTGGTCGACGTCGCGCTGATGAGGCCGGTGCCTGGCAACGGGTTGCGCACGCCGATGCTCGTCTCGGGCGAGGGCGCCGACCGTTACGCCGAGATCCTGGTGCCCTTCGGCGCCGACGTTACCGTCCAGCCGGGTCCGGCCGGTGCGGCGATCTCCCGGAAGCTGTTGCGCAGCGTGTTCTACAAGGGACTTGCCGCCGCGGTCGTCGAGGCCGTCGCCGCGGCCGAGGCGGCCGGTTGCGCGCCCTGGTTGCGGGACGACATCAGCGCCGAGTTGGCCGGTTTCGATGAGCGCACGATCGATCGCCTCATCGACGGTACGCGCCGGCACTCCCGACGCCGCGCGGACGAAATGGCCGCGGCTTGCGAGCAGCTGAAGGAACTCGGTGTCCCGGCCCGGGTCGCCGCCGCCGCCCGCGACCTGCTCATCGAGCTGCGAGACCAGGAGGCGCCGGCGTGATCATCGACTGCCACGGCCACTACACGACCGCACCCGCCGCCCACACCGCCTGGCGGGAATCCCAGCAGGTGGCGTTCGGGGCCGGACGGCCGACGCCGGCGTATCCCTCCATTTCGGACGAACAGCTGCGCGATTCCCTTGAGGACAGCCAGCTGCGACTGATGCGGGAACGCGGCGTCGACCTCACCATCTTGTCTCCCCGCGCATCCGCCATGGGCCATCACTTCGGCGACGAAAGCGTCAGCGCCGCATGGGCCCGCGCCTGCAACGACCTCATCGCCCGCGTCGTGTCCCTCTACCCGGACCACTTCATCGGTGTCGGCCAGCTACCGCAGTCCCCGGGCGTCCCGATCGCCAACGCCGTCGCCGAACTGCGCCGCGGTGTCGAAGAACTGGGATTCGTCGGGTGCAACCTCAACCCGGATCCGAGCGGTGGGCATTGGACGTCCGCGCCGCTAACCGACCGGAGCTGGTATCCGCTCTACGAGGCGATGGTCGAACTCGACGTTCCCGCCATGGTGCACGTCTCCGCGGTCACCAACCCGAACTTCCACGCCACCGGGTCGCACTACCTCAACGCCGACACCACCGCGTTCATGCAGCTGCTGGAGGCTGACCTGTTCCGGGACTTCCCCGAGCTGCGGCTGGTCATCCCGCACGGCGGCGGAGCGGTGCCGTACCACTGGGGCCGGTTCCGCGGACTCGCCGACATGCTCGACCGCCCACCGCTGAGCGAAGCGTTGCTGTGCAACGTCTTCTTCGACACCTGCGTCTACCACCAGCCCGGCATCAACCTGCTCTTCGACGTCATCGACCTCGACAACATCCTGTTCGGCTCGGAGATGATCGGGGCCGTCCGCGGCATCGATCCGCAGACCGGCCAGTACTTCGACGACACTCGCCGCTACGTCGACGCGCTCGGCCTGAGCCCAGCCGACCAGCAGAAGGTCTACGAGACCAACGCCCGTCGCGTCTACCCACGGTTGGACGCGGTACTGAACGCCCGCGCTCTCTGATCATGGGCGGCACTACTTCCTCGTGGACGGCTTCCAGCTGAGCAGCCGAAGGTTCACCGCGTTCGCCATGGCCTGCATGCCGATCGCGTTCGGGTGGAGGAGATCACCCGAGTCGTAGGCGGCGGTCAGGGCGTGTGGATTGGCCAGGTCGGCCATGGCCTGGTCGAAGTCGACGACGCCGTCGAAGGCACCACCGGTGCGGATCCAGGTGTTCACGGCTTGGCGAATGGCCTCACTGGTGGTGTTCTCGCGGTCGGGCATGATGGTTCCGCCGATGAGCCGGACCCCGGCCCGGTGCGCCTGCGTGATCAGCTGCTGGTAGCCGGTGATCAGGTCCTGGGCGGTCAGCGTGCCGCCGGCGGTGTTGACCTTGGCGTGCAGGTCGTTGACGCCTTCGAGCAGGAGCACGGTCCGCACGCCGGGTTGGCCGAGCGCGTCGTGCGTGAACCGCTTGAGGGCGCTGACGCCCTGCCAGATGTTGGGCACGTCGGTGAGCGCCCGGTTGCCGCCGATGCCGGCGTCGACGACACCCATCGGTGTGCCTGCGGCGGACAGCCGTCGGGCCAGATCGTCCGGCCAGCGCTGGTCGGCGCCGATCGGAGTGTTGAAGCCGTCGGTGATGGAGTCGCCGAACGCGACTACGGTGCCACGTGCCGCGGTCGGCACGAGGTCCATGCCGGACAGGTAGTACCAGGAAGTTGTGGTGGGGTAGTGCGCGTTGCCGTCGTCACGTGAGTAGTTGCCGGCCACGGAGACGTAGCTGGTGTCGAAGGCCTGCGAGTGAAAGTTCGCAGAGCTGGTCGCGTCTGGCAGGTAGACGCTGGCCAACAGGTTTCGCCGGCGCCGACCGTCATCGGAACCGGGTCGCTGACCGCCTCCGCGCCGACGGCGATAGTAGGTGGCGATCCCCGTCGTCTCTCTCGTGCGACTGCTGGCTTGTTTCCGTTCGGCAACTCTTCGGCGACCCAGGCGCCGGTCAACTGGGTGGACCCATTCATCGGATCCCTGACGTAAGTGCGCCCAGTGACTGTTGTGCTGACTTTAGGCCTAATACCGGGACAGGTTTCACGACAACCCTTGACTTCTGCCCTAACTCGACGGAACTCTGTGATCAACGTGCTTTGCTCTGAGTCTGAGGTCTCCCGGGTTCGCGATGTGGCGGCCCAGGCTCACCCTGGGTCCCCGACGGAGGTTCCTCATGGCCCACGCGCATTCGGCTCGCCGTCGTCGCACCGCTCTGGTTGTTGCCGCGCTCAGTGGGCTCTCGTTCGTGGTGGCGGCCGGTCCGCCGGCTACCGCGGCCGCGGCGCCCGGCACGCCGATCTACCGCGACACGCACTACAGCTTCGCCGAACGCTCGGCGGATCTGGTGTCGCGCATGACGTTGCCGGAGAAGGTGGAGCAGCTGCACACCAACAACGCGCCGGCCATTTCGCGCCTGGGAGTGCAGCAGTACACCTACTGGAGCGAGGGCCAGCACGGGCTGAATCGGCTCGGAGGCGACGCCGGTGGAGGTGGCCAGGGCGACGTCGACAACGTGCACGCGACGAGCTTCCCGGTGAACTTCGCCGCGTCGATGTCGTGGGACCCGAGCCTGACCTACGCCGAGACGACGGCCGTTTCCGACGAGGCACGCGGGTTCCTGGACAAGTCACTGTTCGGTACCGGGCAGAACAACATCGGCCCGGACGTGAACGAATACGGTGACCTGACCTACTGGGCGCCGACGGTCAACCTCGACCGCGATCCGCGCTGGGGCCGCACCGACGAGGCGTTCGGCGAGGACCCGTACCTGGTCTCGCAGATGGCCGGCGCGTTCGTAAACGGCTACCAGGGCAACAAGATGGACGGTACGCCGTCGACTCCGTACCTGAAGGTCGCCGCCACGATCAAGCACTACGCCCTGAACAACGTCGAGAACAACCGGCTGTCGGGCGACTCGGCAACGACCGAGGCCGACCTGCACCAGTACTACCTCAAGCAGTTCCAGTCGTTGATCGAGGACGATCACGCCAGCGGGCTGATGACCTCCTACAACGCGATCGACGGAACTCCCGGCGCGGTCAACACCTACACCGTGAACCAGTTGGCGCAGCGTACGTTCGGGTTCAGCGGCTACACGACGTCGGACTGCGACGCGATCGAGACGGCGTGGAAGCCGCCGCCGGGCGGGCACCTGTGGGCGGCGCCGGGCTGGCAGGCATCCGTTGTCAACGCGCAGGTCGTCTGGACGAACACCACGACCGGCGCGAAAGTCCCGGCGGCCGCCGGTGCGGAGGCGTACGGGCTGCGTGCCGGGACCCAGCTGAACTGCACGGGTGACCAGGCGACGCTCACCAACATCCAGGCCGCCATCGACGCGGGCATCCTGTCCGAAGGTGTGCTCGACACCGACCTCGTCAAGCTGTTCACCATGCGGATGGCCACGGGTGAATTCGACCCGGCGGGCCAGGTCGGCTACACGAAGATCGACAAGTCCGTCATCGAAAGCCCGGCCCACCAGGCACTCGCGACGAAGGTCGCGGACAACTCCATGGTGCTGCTGAAGAACGCTCCCGTGGCGGGCGGCACCACGCCGCTCCTGCCGCTCGACCCGGCGAAGACCTCGAAGGTCGTCGTCCTCGGCGACCTGGCGAACACGGTGACGCTCGGCGGCTACAGCGGCGAGCCGACGCACACGGTGAACACCGTCGAGGGCATCAAAGCCGCGCTGCCTGGTGCGTCGGTGGTGTTCGATGCGGCGGGCACGTCGACTACGGCTACCGGGCCGGCGGTACTGAGCGACGTCACGAAGGCGGCCATCTCCTCCGCCGATCTGGTCCTGGTCTTCGCCGGCACGGACCACTCGACGGCGCACGAAGGCACTGACCGTTCGACGCTCGCCCTGCCCGGCAATTACGGTTCGCTGATCGACCAGGTCAGCGCACTCGGCAACCCGCGCACGGCGCTTGCGTTGCAGACGCTCGGCCCGGTCGAACTCGGCGCGGTGCAGTCGAAGGTCCCGGCCATCGTGTTCAGCGGCTACAACGGGCAGAGCCAGGGCACCGCGCTCGCCGACGTGCTCTTCGGCAAGCAGAATCCGGATGGGCACCTGGACTTCACCTGGTACCAGAACGACGCGCAGCTGCCGCCGATGCAGAACTACGGGCTGAACGCGGCCAGCACGGGGGGAATCGGGCGTACGTACCAGTACTTCACCGGCGCTCCCAGCTATCCGTTCGGATACGGACTGAGCTACAGCGCGTTCAGCGTTTCGAACGTGGCGGTCGATCGCCGGTCGGTGTCGGCGGACGGCACGGTGAAGGTGAGCCTCGATGTGAAAAACACGGGGCAGCGTAAGGGAACCACCGTCCCGCAGCTGTACGTGGCCGATCCGGGTGCGGGCACCGGTGACGTGCCCCAACAGCAGCTTGCCGGGTTCCAGAAGACCCGGGAGCTGAACCCGGGGGAGTCGCAGCACGTCGTACTACCGGTGAAAATCAGCGACCTCGCGCTGTGGGACACGGCGCATTCGCGCGAGACGGTCACCGCCGGCACCTACCAGTTCCGTGTGGGCACCGACGCCGCGGCGATCGTCGCCCACCAGGACGTGCAGGTGAGCGGTACACCGGCCCCGCGCGTGCGGTACGTGACGGTCCAGCCCGAGAGCGTCGTGTACCACCCCGGACAGAGCATCGACCTGACCGGCGCGAACCACTGGCTGGCCGACGACACCAACCCGGCCGAGCAGCCCGACCGCGACCTGAGCATCAAGGCGGACAAGGTGGTCGAGGCGGTCAACGCCGATCAGTCGTTTGTAGACCTCAAGAACGCGCACGTCACGTACCGCAGCAGCAATCCGGCTGTCGTGAGTGTGGACAACAAGGGTGTGGTCCACGCGATCAAGGACGGCGTCGCGACGATCACCGCCACCGTGAACGGGGTCTCCGGTTCGGCCCCGATAGTCGTCCAGGGGACGCTCACGAGCACCGCGCCGTTGATCTTGGCGTCGGGCGGCAAGGGCACGGCCACCACTACGTTCACCAACGGCGATGCGCGCGAGGTGCGCGGGCTCGCCGTGAAGATCGCAGTGCCCGGCGGCTGGACGGCCACGCCGACGACGCCGACCAATTGCAACCGCGTGCCACCGGGTTCGTCGATCACGGTGAAGTGGACGCTCGAGGCAGGGCCGGGCGTCGGTCCCGGCACCGCTGGAATCGGCTTCACGGCGACGTCCAGCGCCGGGACGTTCACCTCGTCCGCGGCAGTCAAGGTGCCTTACGGTTCAGTGGCGGCGGCGTACGACAACACGGGCATCAGTAACGACAACGCGCCGCCGGCCGGGGCGTTCGACGGCAAGGGACTGAACTACTCCGCGCAGGCGCTCGCCGCGGCCGGGTTCGCGCCGGGGAAGGCGGCCACCGCGGGCGGGATCGACTTCTCCTGGCCACAGCCGAATGTCGGAGACAACATCATCGCGGGCGGGCAGGTACTGCCGGTGAGCGGTTCGGGCCGGGTGCTCGGCTTCCTCGGCTCCAGCGCCTTCGGCAATGCCTCGGGTCCGGGCACCATCGTGTACACGGACGGCACTACGCAGGGCTACACACTGTCCTTTGCTGACTGGTGGTCGGGCAGCGCGTCACCCGGTACGTCCGTCGCGGTCACCACGCCGTACGTCAATACCGGGGCGACCAGTGCGCGGCAGGACCAGCCCGCGCACGTGTACCTCGCCTGGGCGGCACTGGATCCGGCCAAGACGGTGCGGTACGTGATCCTGCCCGACGCCGCGCAGAACCAGGCAACGGGCAACCCGGCGATGCACGTGTTCGCCGCGGGTATCGGACAGGGGACCGATGCCTCCGCGATCGTCGGCGTCGACTTCGGCAACCCGGACGCCCCACACGGGGCGAGGGTGCAGGATGGCGGCGACGGGCGGACCATCGCCACCACCGCCGGCGGACTGCCCGCGCGCACCACGACGGGTGCCAGTTCGCCGTTCGTGTACGTCGATCTCGACGACGGCGTGGTTCCCGGTGGCACCTACCAGGCCACCGCGGACGTCAGCTACTTCGACCACGGCACGAGTAGCTGGAACATCCAGTACGACTCGTTCGCGGATGTGCCGAACAACGCCTACCGCGGTTCGGCGCAGGTCACCAACACCGGCACCGACACCTGGAAGACCGCGGAGATCCCGCTGCCGGACGCCTCGTTCGCCAACCGGGAAAACAACCACTCCGACCTGAGACTGAACATCGGCACCGGCGGCCAGGCGATCGGCCGGATCGCCTTCACCGTCAGCGGCAGCGGTGTCGTGCCGATTCACCTCGTCGCGGGGCAGCCGACTGTTCCCACGGTGACGCAACAGCCCGCGGATGTGAGCGTGTCGCCTGCCTCGGATGCCACCTTCATCGCCTACGCGGTCGGCGACCCGTCGCCACAGGTGCACTGGCAGAGCATGTCTCCCGGCGGGGAGTGGACGGATATCCCGGCGGCGACGTCGACCACGCTGACCGTGACGAAACCACCGACCTCCGCCGACGGCACCCGGTACCGCGCGGTGTTCGTGAACCTGGCCGGCTCGACGACCAGCGATGCGGTCACCTTGCACGTCCAATAGGAATCGCCTGTTCCCTGCCGGCCGTGCCGCCCGCCCGCCCGCGGGCGGCTCGGCAGGGTGACTGGGCGACAGGTGAAGCAGCGCAGGCCGGTGAGGCAGTGCAAGCCGGTGAGGCAGTGGCCCGCGGCCTGGATCCGACGGGGATGGTCGGCGTGTGACGCGCCCGAGAACATTTTTCACGACAGGGGAACAGTCGAGAATTTTTGACGGTAAATGATCAAAAGTGCGCCACAAAAGTGCTCTTCGGCAAAGGGATGAAGGGTCCTGGTGGGTTTTCGGTGGACGGGGTAGAACGGTTGATGCGCGGCTGCAATGTGACAACCCAAGATTTGGAGTCATCATGGCCGATCCCAGCACGAACCGCACTCCGGTGGACCTCGATCGGGTCCGCACTGAACTCGCCTCCACGGGTCATCCGTGGATCATGGGTGAGACCACCATGACCATTCTCGACGAAACTCAGCGCGGAATTCGACTCGGTGTCCCGCTTCCGCCGGAAAATGAGCGCCGGCAACTGGAATCGCACGCGAAGACGATCGCCGCGAGCCAGGCCGCGCGGACCACCGCGGTAGCCGGGACCGGCGTGGGCGCGCAGTTCGACGGGCGCGACGTCGGTGGCGCGAATTACGTCACACCAGTCAAGGATCAGGGTGACTGCGGTTCGTGTGTCGCTTTCGGAACTGTGGGCGCGATGGAGACCGTCGCCGCTTACACTCGCGGACAGCCGGGCCTTCAGCTCGATCTTTCCGAAGCGCATTTGTTCTACACTCACGGCGCGAACGACAATGCCACTTGCGACACTGGCTGGATGCCCGACCGTGCGCTGAAAGCGTGCCATGACGTCGGCATCACGTATGAGAATTATTTCCCGTATAGCCCGCGGAATCGTGCCGGTGCTGTTCTCAGCGCCGATTGGCCCAACCGCCTGGCGACCATCCCGTCCTACGGCTCGCTGACCGGCAACCCGGCCGCAATGAAGGAGCAGATCAGCGCACGCGGCGCGATCGTCGCCTGTCTCCTCGTCTACCAGGACTTCTTCTCCTACCACAGCGGCGTCTACCGCCACGTGACCGGCGAGCTCGCCGGCGGCCACTGCGTCACCCTCGTCGGCTACGACGACAACCAGGGGTGCTGGATCGCGAAGAACAGCTGGAGTACCGGTTGGGGAGACAGTGGATTCTTCCGGATCGCGTACGGCGAGTGCGCCATCGAGACCTGGCAGGTCGAGCAAGTCGGCGCTGTCAACCTGCGCTCGTGGACCGGCTCGACGCCGGTGCTCGGCCTGTGGAGCAACGACTCCGACCGCAATACCTGGGCGTACCTGCAGAACCTCGGCTGGCTGCACCTGGCTGCCGACGACGAGGCGATCAACAAGGCGATGCTCATCGAGTTGGTCGCCGCGAAGCAGGGCGGCCGTCCGGTCAACGCGTTCAACAACAACGGCACGATCATCGAAACCTACGTCTTCTAGGAGCGCCACGATGGCCATATCGACCACTCCGACCGGCGTGCCGGCCCCGGCGGCGCCGTCCGCCGGTGCCAGCCCCGACACCGCACCGCAACCGCTCACCCCGGACCAGCTGACCTCGACGAGCGCCACCATCACGGCCCCGTCGGCCGCGGAGCCGGTGCTCAGCCCTCCCGGCACGCCGCAGGCTGTGTCCGCCGGCAGCGCTGCCGCCGCCGCGTGGCAGTCGAACAAGAAGGTCCTCGCGCTCTGGACCAACAACTCCGACCGCAACAGCTTCGCCTTCGTCGAAGCGATCGGCTGGAAACGGCTGGCGACCAACAGTGACAGCGTGCACGAAGCGCTGCTGATGCTCGCCACCTCAGGCCGGCTGGCGGGCTCGGTCACCTACCCGGAGGCCGGCGACGGCCTCATCCACGAGATCTATCTCTGGTAAGTCCGGCGGTGTGACCACGCCGTGAACGCGCTCGTGGCTCCACCGGGCCGCGAGCGCGCCGACCTATCTACCGAGCGGGAGACCCGGATGCAGGTGGTCACGATCGAAGACGACAACGGCACCCTGGCACTGACGCTGGGTGACGAGTTCGAAGTCCGTCTGCCCGAGAACGCCGGCACCGGCTACGTGTGGCACCTGGACCTGCTCGACCCGCCGTTGCGCGTCGTCGAGGAGGCGGTGAAGCCGGCACTGGGACAGGCCGGAGCCACCGGTGAACACTGGTTCCGGCTGCACGCCGAACGGTCAGGGGACACGACCGTCGAGGCGAAGTTGGTGCGGCCGTGGGCCACCGACAGCGTGGCACGCCGGTTCCGGTTGGCCGTGCGGGTGCGTTAGGCCGTGTCCCGCGGATACCGCGACCATAGATCTGCGGGACACGGCCTAGCCCACGTCCCGCCAGGGGTCGAAGCTGCGTAGCAGCACGCGCACCTGGGCGGGGTCGGTGATCTCAGTCTCGACGCCGTTGGGCAGCGCGATGATGAGGTGAGTGTCCCGCGCGACGCACATCGCGGCCGTCGCGGCCAGGACCGCCGACCCGCCGCCGTCCACCGCCGTGGTCATCGTCAGGTCGACGACCACGCGGCGTGCGTCCTGCTCGAACGCGACCTCGATCAAGCGGTGGTAAGCCGGGGCAACGCCGCCGTCGAGCACGCCGTCCACGGTCAGAATAACTTCTCCGTCAAGAAAGACGCTTCGCAGGCTCATCCTGGCCTCCAACCACCAAGTGGCACCGGCTCTGCCGGGATTTCAGGATACGACAAGTCCGATGGCCGCTGCGAATGGCACGGGACATCGGAACAGTCACGCTTCGGCAACAGGTAATGACACACTGCGGTCGAAACGCCCGCAACCGGACGAGCGGGGTGAGGCAGGGCCCGATCGTTCTTGTTCGGGGCATCGCGGGCATCTCATTTCACCTCAGCCGGGAAGATCACCGCTCCAAGGTGTCCGCTAGGTGCGCGGTCATTGTGGTGTCGTCCAGCCGGGACCCGTCCCACGTGGTGATGAGCCGGCTGATCTTCTGGTGTTCGTCCAGTTCGAAGGCGACGATCCCGTGATTGACCCCGTTGCCCTCGTTGATCCACTCGTAACCACCGCCCTGATGGCTCCCGACCGTGTGACGGATCGCAGAGCCCGCGCCATACGGCAAGGTACGGAACGCTCGCGTGACGTAGGCGCCGATCGCCTGCGCGCCGGCCAACCGGGTGCGCAGTGCGAGATCCTCGAACGTGGCGTCGGGGGTGAACAGGCCCGCGGTGTCACCGGCGCCGAGTGCCGCATGGAGGCTGGCGGCCACCTGGCGCAGCACGGGGGAGGATTGCTCGCCGACAACTTCCTCCCCGTACGTCAGGGGAAACTGAGTTTGCGTCACCCGGAGCTGATTGGTCGCCTCGATGCCGAAGTGGCGGCCGTCCCAGTAATCGACCTGGCGGGCGACTCGGCCGTCGCGGAAGTCGACCGCGGCGATGAGGCGGATCTCGTGGCCGAACAGTTCCGGTGAGTCGGTGAAGACCACGATCGCGCTGCGCTCGTCGCCGATAATCTTGGTGGGATAGGACCGCGCCGTGACCGGCCAGGTCGGCATGTACTGGGCGAAGACGGCGCGCAGTGCCTCCCATGTCGGCATGTACCAGCCCAGCGTGGCGTCGGTGTAGAACATCGGGTTCCGCGAGAAGTGCGCCATCGTGCCGTCGACGGACCTGCTCGTCTTGTCACGAAACAAGCTCGTGACCAGCCGCGTGACCCGGGGCGTCGCGTGGCTGTCGTCCAGCGCCGGGTTCGGCACGCTCGTTTTGGCGGCCGCCGCGGCCGCCAGGGGCGCGGTCAGTGTCGTGGCCGCGATCGCGCCCATGCCGCCCAATACGCTTCGCCGAGCGAATCGCCGCATCTTCGTCTCCCAAACTTGAAGCTTCAACTATGGAAGACGAGCGTAACCGCTTTGACTTGAAGCTTCAAGGCGTTTCGTAGAATGGGCCGATGAACAGCGAACCCCGGTGGCTGGACGCGGAGGAAACGCAGGCGTGGGTCGCGTTGGTAGGCGTGCTCATCAAGGTGCCGGCCGCGTTGGACAGCGAACTACGGCGCCGGACCGGCCTGGCGCACTTCGAGTACCTCGCGATGAGCGCGCTGTCCGAGGCCGCGGCCAGGACGCTGCCGATGAGCGAGCTGGCTGTGCTGTCCAACGCCTCCCTGTCCCGGCTGTCCCACGTCATCGCCAAGCTGGAGCAACGGGGCTGGGTCACCCGCGCCTCGTGTCCCGGCAATCGGCGCGTCACCAATGTGACGCTCACCGATGCCGGGTACGCGCTGGTCGTGGAGACGGCACCGACCCATCTGGAGCTCGCCCGCAGCTTCGTGCTGGACGCCCTCACGGAGAGCCAGGTGCGGCAGCTCGCCACGATCGCGGGACGGATTCTTCGGCAGGTCGATCCGGATGCCGCGTATCCGCCACGCGGCACCGGCATCCGTGCCTGACCTGCGGAGGACCTCAGGCGTGGGCGGGTGCCTCGTCCTTGAGTGCGGACCGCAGCATGGTGCGCAGTTCCGCATCGTTGGCGTGCCCGTGCACTGACGCCACGTGTTCAGCGGCGGCCCGTACCACTTCGTCCTCCTCGCCCGCGATGGTCAACGTGCAGTTGGACTCGCTGGGCTGGTCGCGGCAGTCGATCACTTTGCGCATGACGATGGCTCCTGTCTCTCGGCTGTGGGGTTGACTCTCTTCCCGAATGGGGTGACCGTAAATACGCATTTCACGCATCTGAGCAGGTCACAGGAGGTGTCGCCATCGTTACTGTGCAGCGTTTCGCGCAAGCGGTCCGGCTCGTCAGTCAACTCGGCGATCTCGACGACCCGGCGCTGTTCCCGGTCGTGGCACTACCCGGGCTCGCTGGGCTGGTGGGCTGCGATGTGGTGACCTACAAAGAGATCAGCAATTCGACGTGGTCGGTGTTGCGCTGCGGATTCCCGTCCGGAACGCTGGATCCCGCCGCCGGTGAGGTGTTCGCGCGGGAGCAAGACGCGGTGCCGGTGAAGGTGTTCCGACCGGTAGATCAGCGGTATTTCCACGATCCCGGCCGCTACCCGAAGTTCTTCGGCAGGATCCCGATCGAATACCAGCTGGCGATGACCTTGTCCGACGCGCGGACCGTCGTTGCCGGGTTCGCGTTCAACCGCTGGACAACGGATTTCACCGAGTCGGATCGCGAATTGGTCGCCGTGCTGCGCGAGCCACTACTCAGCTGCCTGCTGCACTGCCGAGCCCGCCGGCTTGCCCAGCTCGCACTGTCCATCCCCGATCACGACGACGGCCTGGCCAGTCTCACCGACCGCGAGACCGACGTCCTCGAACTCGTGGCGGCAGGCCGCACCAACCAGGCCATCGGGCACGCCCTCGGGGTCAGCCCGCGGACCATCGCCAAACACCTCGAACACACCTACCACAAACTCGACGTGACCAACCGTGCGGCGGCGGTCGCCCGCCTGACCGCGCGGCCTTGAACTGTGCCGGACGATTCGAGGCCTAGCCGGCGAAGGTCTTCGTCGGTGGTTGAGTGGACAACGCTGCCTGGTTGAAGGTGACGGCGACTCCGTGTCCACGCAGCCGGGAGGCGCGTTGGTCGATCTTCCAGCCGTCGATCCGCACGCCGATGTCCTTGGCGCGAACGGTTTGGCCGTCGCTCAGCCGTACCCGGGCGGTGCTCGACTCGCCGGGGGCCAGGTTCAGGTAGTTGTCGCTGAACGTCGCGGGCAGGATGCGGTCGCCGGTGTGGGTGTCATATACCTGCAAATGCAGCATCAGCGCCATGGTGTCGCCGACGTTCTCGACCTCCACCGTCAGTTCAAGGTCGTCACGCCCGCGCTGCGCGGTGGCATCGACGGAGACAGCGGCCGGAGCTGCGTCGTCCAGGCTCGCGAATCCCTTGGCCCTGGAAGGGTTCTCGACCCAGTAGAAGCTGCGGACGAGTTCGGCCCCGTGCGAGTCCGTGAGTGAGAGGCGGGCGAAGGCGACGTCGGCAGGCGCAGTATTCAGCTCTGGGGCGAGGTTGCCGATCACGGTGTGGTTGGACGCTTCCGCCCCGCGGACGGGCCAGGAGGTACCGGCGAATACCGTCCCGTTCAGGTCGTACAGCGTGACGGTCACGGTGCCTTGCACCGCAGCCCGGGTGTGGTTGGCCACCACTACGTCAAGGGTGTCGCTGTTGAGGATCACGTTGACCCGCCGGCACGCGTGCTGAACCGCGTAGAACGCCGAATGCGCCTCGAGATCGTGGCTGTACATCTGCCAGACGAAACTCGGCTGCGCGGGATTGGTCATCCACATGATGACGCCGGTGCGGGGGTAGGGCCTGCCCGGTGCGACGCCGGCCATGCTCGCGGCGTGCGACTCGAAGATCGACTTGATGCACTCATAGTTCATCAGCTGGGACTTGCGGGCGAAGTCCGCGAGGTTCAGCACTTCGCCGTACCGGTTCGAGGTGAGCTCGAGGTAGCCCGCGCCGCCGCCGTTGCCCCCGTTGCCGTTGACGTCCCGGTCGGCCCAGAAGTCGTCCGGATGCTCCCACGACGTCTCGGGGAGCATCTTCTTGATGAACTCCAGCGTCGGGATCGAGTACGAGCCGACCTCGTTGTGGAACGGGGGCCAGTGCGTGCCGTCGTTGGTGGCGAAATGGGTGCCGGGGGTGACCCAGTGGTAGGGCCCGCCCGAGGTGTACCCGTTGATGGGGTCCTTGCCGGTGTCACCGGCCGAGCTGGTCAGCACGGCGCGTTGGGGGTCCAGCTCGGCGACCAGCGCGTCCAGGCCGTCGATGATCGGCTGGGGTGGCGGGCCTTCGTTGCCGCCGCACCAGAGCAGGATCGACGGGTGGTTGCGGAACCGCACGATGCAGTCGCGGATGTTGTCCAGATCGCGGACGACGTTCGCTGGCCCGGGGCCTTCGGTCGAGGAGAAGAAGTCCTGCCAGACGAGAATGCCGTTCTCGTCGCAGGCCTCGAAGAAGTCCTCGGTGCTGCTTTGGCCGTTCCAGTTCCGGATCAGGTTGAGGTTGGCGTCTCGATGCATCCGCACCTGCTCGCGGAGCCGTTGCCGCGGACTGCGCTTGAGCGCCTCGTCCAAGCCCCAGTTGCCGCCCATCACCAGGATGGGCTGGTTGTTGACGGTGATCGACAGGCAGTTGACCGAGGCGCCGGACGGTGACTCGAACGGCTTCGTGTACTCGATCCGCCGGACGCCGAAGTCCACCGCCCGCTCGTCGCAGACCTGCCCGCCGGCCTCGACGCCGATCGTGAGCCGATAGCGGTAGGGGTCGCCGTACCCGTTGGGCCACCACAGCTTTGGCCGGTCCAGCCGCAGGCAGGCGGTGTCCTGCGGAGTCAGCGTGATGGAGGACGTTCCGGCCGGCACGGTAACGGATTTTTCGAACACGTGGCCGTCGAGAGATCCTTTCACCACAACGGTTCTGGCCGTCTCGAACGCGCTGTCGAGGGTGAGGACGGTCGTGACCTCGGCCGTGCGCAGGTCAGCCGACAGCGTCGGATCGACGCGCACGTCGGCGAGCCGGACCGGGCCGGTCGTGGACCAGGTGACCGGCTGCCAGATGCCGAGATCCCGATCGGGAATGGTGGGCAGCCAGTCCCAGCCGGCCGTGCAGAAGAACGTCGGCCCATTCTTCAGGGTGATCCCGGTCGGCCCACCGTTGCGGCCGCCGCGCGTGACGCCGCTGGTGTAGCTCGGCTTCAGCGGGCCTTCGGCGTAGTCCAGCTTGCCGATCAGCACCGCGAGGTAAGCCGTGCCGCCCGCCTTGGCGGCGATGTCCGTGACATCGAAAACGCCGCGTTTGAACGCGCCCTCGATGGTGCCCACCTCGGTGCCGTTGAGCCAGATGGTCGCGAGGTAGTTGATGCCGCCGAACTCCAGCCAGAACCGCTGGCCCGGGATCAGCCGAGGCACGGGGAATGCGACCCGGTACCAGTAGCCGGTGTCCTTCAGGGTGTCCGGGATCGTGTCGGTCACGATGTGGCCGTACAGCGGATCGGGGTATTCGCCGTCGGCGATCATGCTCGTGAGCGGCGTGCCCGGCACGACGGCGGGCTTCCCACCGGGCATGGGTTGTGGGCTGGCCAACCCGTTCCCGGACAGTGTGTTCCCGTAGGCCGTCCCGTCAGCCGCCGTGTAGGTCCAGCCGTTGGTGATCTCGTGGCCGTCGGTGTGGAGAGGATGGGCGCCTGCGGTTTCGCCCGGCGCGGCGTCGGCGGTGCCTGAGAGCCCGAGTGCGCCGAGAGTGGCGCCACCGGCGATGGCGATCCCGCTTGACAGGAAACGCCTGCGGTTCAACTGGGTCACGTCGCTCCCATGCCTCATCTGACATCGTTGTCAGCGTGAATGTGAAATCCATGATCGGCAGCCGCTGATCCCTTTGTCAAGCAACCTTGGAAGGGATCAGAACTTCACCAATGGCGGTCGCCCGACGGGCAGCGGGCTGAGATGATCCAGTCGTGAGGGCGGGCCAACTCAGGAATGACGTTTCAGCGCCGCGGCCGTGGTCGGTGGCGTCGAGGTGGGGAAACCCGGAGCATGATTCCGGTGACGGTGGCGATCTTCGCTCGCGGGTGACCACGGGCCGCGCGGTGCTGGGTCTCGCGACGCTGGTCGCCGTCGGCCTCTACACCGGCACCCGGGGACCGGGACAGGTGCTGGTCGAAGAGGGCTGGGAGAAGTCGTCGAAGAACGTGGTCTTCGCGATGTGCGCCGTGCCGATATTCATGATCGGGACGTGGGTGCTGACCTCGAGTGGTCGCCGCCGGGGCTTTACACCGTTTCCGACCATCGGCCGGATCCTGCTGATGGTTGCCACGACGCTCGGCCCGATGACGCCCATCATCCTGACCGTGACGGCCGCCGAGCCGGTCCAGACCACGGCCATCTACGTGGAGCTGGGCGTGGCGTGGCTCGCCGGGATCGCCTTCCTCATCTGGCGGCGCGCCGGCTGTTTCGGCTACGTGTTGGGTGTCGTGCTTGCGCCTGTCCTCGCGCTGGCGGTACTTTTCGCCGCCATCGGCTGGCTCGTGTTCTACATCTGCTGTGTCGCGTTCTGGGCGAGCCGCACCAGCTGCTGGGTCGGACTGTTCCACCCGCTGCTCGCGCCCGCGCTGTCCGCGATCTTGGCCGTCTACTTCACCATCGACGCGGTCATCACCCTCAACACCGGGGGAGTGCCGACGAACCTGTGGCTGGCGCTGACCTTCGGCGGGGCGATCAGCACGCTCCTACTCGCGATCATCGAGCACGAGATGCTGCGCCGAAGGGACGGATACAGCTGGCGCGGCGGACCGGAGCCGATCACTCGGTGACCCGGCACAGCCACCTACGACATCGTGGAATGTCCACACTGGCCTATCCGGACAACATCGGCTTGCTGCGCGTCACCAAGGTCGGGTCGCGCTACGTGACGCTCGCGACGGGGATCATTCTGCTGGTCCGGGGTGGGCTGCAGCCCTTCGGCCGGTTGCTGTAGGCGGTGCCGCTGCCGGTGCTCGCCGCCGGCACCGTGCTGCTCATCGTCATGAAGGCCGCGCTCTCCCTCCGTGCCACGGACAAGGCGAAAGCCGAGCTCCGCAACCTCCCATCCGGCTAGCTCGCTCTCGCGCTGGGCGGGGAGCCGGCAGCTGGCCAGACCCTAAACCGGACGAGCGTTCAGCGCCTCGTTTCGTACCTGGTCAGGAGCGCGCCGCCGGGAAACGTCCGCGTCTCCACCAGGTTCAGGTTCACCCAGCTGTCCAGCGCGGTGAAGAACGGCGTGCCGCCGCCCACCAGGACCGGCACGGTGACCAGCGTGTACTCGTCGATCAGCCCGGCTCGCATGGCCGCCCCGGCGAGTGTTGCGCCGCCGATGTCCATCGGGCCGTCGTCCTCGGCCTTGAGCCGGGTGATCTCGGTGACCGCGTCGCCGGTGACCAGGCGGGTGTTCCAGTCGACCTTGTCGATCGTCGAGGAGAACACGACCTTCGGCATGCCCCGCCAGAGGCGCGCGAACTCGATCTCCGCCGGGGTAGCGTCGGGCTGCTGGTCGCCGGTCGGCCAGTGGGAGCTCATCGTCTCCCACAGCTTGCGCCCGTACAGCGACAGGCTGCTTGCCCGCATCCCGTCATGCCAGCACTGGAACAGCTCGTCGCTCGGCCTGCCCCAGCCGATGTCGTCGCCGGCCGCGGCGATGTAGCCGTCCAGGGTCACGTTCATGCCGTAGATCAGCTTCCGCATGGCGCCGGCCTTCCGTGAGTCGGTTCCCGGTGTACAGAACGGCGCGACGAGGGGACTCATCGGTGCGGGATCCGGGTTCGCAGGTAGTCCTCATGGTCGGGGCTCAGTCAACCACGTGTCCGACGCGGTGGTGAGCGGTGCGATGAGGTCGATGTGGGGCGACAGTTCAGCTCGACGCGAGTGTGCGCTTGGTGATCCCCGGTCAGCGGCGGCCGGTGGTCAGGGTGACGAGGAACTGGCCGCCGCCCGCTTCGATGGTGGCGGTCACCGGCAGCCCTGGTAGGAGTCGGGAGAACCGGTCCACCAGCCAATCCGCGGCCTCTTGGGCGTCCTGCTTGGTCGGGCAGCGGGCCACCATCTCGCGGCCCCCCTTGCGTTCCAGCCTGGCGGCAACGGTGATCAGCGGCGCGGGTTCGACCACGTACAGGCGGTCCGGCCAGGCGATGACCACCTTGACCGCGCCCTTGCGGGTGTTGCATCCGCGGTGCGCGAGCCGCTCGGCGACCTTGGCCTT